>JBAYFO010000005.1:0-95967 GCA_041667115.1 Ignavibacteriaceae bacterium
CCGCAATTATCTCTTTTGAATTCGGAATACTATTTATTTCAGACTCATATTTCTGATTAATAAGTTTTCGGGTCACTTCAAATTCTTTTCCTTTGGAAGAAGTCATCGTTGAACCGTCATTGTACCAATTTACCTGTACTGTATTTTCTTTTACATGTTTGAATTCGGTAACAGAAGAAAGTCGGAGCCAGAAATCCCAGTCCTCAAGTACAGGAAGACTTTCATCAAACAAACCAACCTTCGTCACCAAAGATTTTTGAAACACAAAACAGTTAACCGGGGCAATGTTGCCGACCAAAAGCTTATTGCGGTTATAATCAATTGAATAGGGAATAGATTGAGCTTGTAGCGTAAAAACTTCCCCAACTTTTATATAAGAATTTCTTACAGCATCGGAATAAATCACCCTGTGTTCATCACTCAAATTGTTCAAAGCAATTTGTAAATGATTTGAATAGAAAAGATCATCGTCATCAAGTAGCGCGATATATTCTCCATTGGCTGCTTTAATTCCGGTGTTTCTTGAAGCGGCAAGTCCTTTATTGGTTGGATGGTTGATAAGTTTTATTCGCCTATCGCTAAACTGTTCAATGATATCTGTAACATTTTCACCTGCATCATTGACTACAAGGACTTCAATATTTTTATAGCTCTGCTCAAGAACACTTGAAATTGCTTTTTTTAATTTATCAAGACGATTGAAAGTAGGTATTATAACTGAGATCAGTGGTTGCTCTTTACTTGTAAAAACTAAGAACGTCGATTTATATTTAGTGTAATCCAGCTTTTGCAATTGAGCTTTTTTACCATAATGCAATCGAACTTTTACTGTCTCATTCCGCATCTCATCGGTATGCCGGTGTTCTACGCTATTATCTGAAAGTAAATAGAGTCCAAGCCTTTCCGGTATATGTTTGAACTGAACTTTCTCCGAAATTCTAAGCCACCAATCATAATCACCGGCTACTTTAAGTGATTCATCAAAGAAACCAAATTTTTCATGCAAAGACTTTCTCCACATCGGTTGTGGCCCAACGCAAGCACAATGGATTAACTGTAGCCGGTCGAATTCCAACCATTCGAAATAACCGGCTGCATCATGGTCATCAAATGTCTGGTTTTCTTTCTTTGTTACAAATTGATCAGCATAAACGAGACCAATTTTTTCATTTGCGTCTAATTCATGTGCAAAAATTTCAAGTGCATCTTTTCTATGACGGTCATCAGTATTAGCATTGGTTACATATTTTCCTGCGGCAATTTTGATTCCTCTATTCCATGCTTGGTAAACGGTTTCCCGTTCCGTTTTAGTGTACTTGATATTTGCGAACTGACTCTGGTATTCTTTTACAATCTGTTCTTCATTCTGGGTTGAGCCTGAATTGACTATAACAATCTCTAGTTCACCTTTTTTATATAATGTTTGGTTGATAAGATCATCTAAACATCCACGCAGAAATTTTTCCGAATTATATGTTGATACAATCGCGGAGACTTTAAATTCTTTCAACTTTTTTGTTTCACCTTTTTTAATTTCGGAAATTCTCATCAAAGTGTTTTCATGTTGTGGATAAATACTTCTTATTTTTTCAAGCATTACAAGCGCATCATCCAATTTGTTAAAATGGATTAATAAGTCTGCAAGATGCGATCCAATAATCCAATGGTTCATTCCGTGTGAAAGAGCCAAAGAAAAAGCCTCGAGCGATTTATGATAATCGTTTCTATTTAAATAGCTCAAAGCTAGGACATAATAATAGTAAGGATATACCCGTTCATTATGTTGGTCAACAGTTTTCGGCAGTAAATATTTTTGGGCGTCTATCGAACCAACAATTTTCTCTGTCTGCTTAATTAATTCTTCATTTGCTTCAAAGCCCATCTTCAATTGAGAAAAGAGTTCGTCATAAGCTTTACTGAACAGTTTATCGGTTTTAATTTTATGAAATAAGTTATCAACCGATCCAAGATTCGGTTGCGGTTTTTGAGGTATCGGGTTATACGTTTCCAAATAACTACTTATTCTTTTGGCAAGTAGTTCGCCACTCAATGTCCATGAGAATTTTTTAGCGTTTTCTAACCCTGTTTTTATATATTTTTCGCGAACTTCAGGTTTTTCCACCTTTACCAGGGCGTTTTTCAAACCTTCTACATCATCTTCCTTAACAAAAATTGCCGCTTCACCGGCTACTTCCTTTAATGAAGAATTTTTGCAAGTGATTACAGGGCAACCTGATTTCATCGCTTCGATTATGGGAAGCCCAAATCCCTCATATTTTGAAGGATAAACCAATGCAACCGCTCCCGAATATGCAGTCGAAAGTTCGTCAACTGTAAGATATACTATTTGATATTTTGCTTTACCTAAAAGTTTTTTAATATCCAGTTCTAATTCTGGACTGCCACCGGTAAAAAGAATTTCAAAGTCATTTTTATTTTTTAATTTAGAAAATGCTGCGGCAAACTGAATTACGTTTTTATATAAATTGCGGTTACCCGAAATAATAAAATATGGTTTTTCAATCTTGTACTTTTTCTTGAAAGCCGCTACCTCTTCTTCACTCTTATGTGAAAACTCATCCGACACGGCATTATAAATAATACTAACATCTTTATTTTTATTTTCAGGGTAGAATTTCTTTAGATCCCTTGCGGTGGATTCGGATACCGATAGATATGCAAAAGCTTTTTGAATAGCCTCTTCTTTTGCGCTCCATTCCGATCCCTCCCATTTAAATAATTCGGGAATAAAATCATGCAGCATAAGAAGAGACGGCGTGTGTTCAGTGTACGTATAGTAAGTTGAAATGAATAGCGCCGCATTGTTTTCGAAGCAAATCTCATCCAGATAACAAACCTCCGAAGTCATCACTTCATAATCATAAAATAATGGAATTGAAATCTTTTCAATCCCAGGTATATCGGGGGCAGTGTTGCCTCTATCAAGTAGTAAAATATTATTTTCTTTTTTACCAAGCTCAGTCAACAGCGAAGTCCAAACTCTGCTTATACCTAACGGTTGATTTTTTTGTAGTTGAAATATGATACCATCGACAACAATTTTTGAGGTTTTTGAAGCTAGTCTTGTAGCACCTTTTAATTCACCGGCAATTTGAGCTTCGGCAAAATTATTTTCAATCCAACCAAGCATCTCATTCATTCTATGCTTTATTGTGTGGTTATTTAATACTTTTTGATAACCAGCTTCAGCAATTTGTTCAGAACTTTCCGGATCGTTTAAAATGGTTTCAATTGAACTTAGCAACTCTTCCGGTTTATCTGCATCATAATTTATGATGTCAACTCCATCAGTAAACAGTTTGTTGGATTTTTCACCTAAAATTTTATTTTGAAAAAACACTGCCCCGCTTGCCATTGCTTCAAACGGTCTAACTACCATAGTTGGAGAGAGTGAAGGAAGTCCAAGAACAATTTGATAATTGTTCATTGTACTTATAAAATTGAGAGCCCGCTCTTTTGTAGTACCTATTTCTTCTTCATAGGAATCAAAGATTTCGGTTTTATTAAAGTTCTTTAATGTGTCAATTAACTTTCTTCTTTGAGAATATGTTCCTTCGTAATAAAATGGGGTTGTCTTTCCCTTGAAAAAACTTTTGGAAATTCTTTCCGCATATTTTTTAGGCTGAGGGAAAAGTTGTTCATCGATTGCAAAGGGCTGCCATAAAATAGGTTTTCCGTACTTTGAAAATAATTCTTCATCAATCTCATGAGCAAAAACAACAGCATCCGCCGACTTCAACGCGTTATCTACAGCAGTAATATTATCATTCCACCAACGAGCATCTTTTTTAATGGTTGGGTTATTCATACATTCAAATGAGAATAAAATTTTTGTCGAATTATTTGCTTCCCATCTTTTCTGCCAGTCCACATTGTTATGAAGATATTGGGCATGCCAATCAGTATTCATCAAAAGGATAAAATCGGAAGTTGGATTTTTTAAGTACTCAAATATTTCTCTGTTGCTATCATTCTGATTTACGTAAAATGATTTATTAAAAACACCGTAGTGTTTCAATGCTTCGGCATACCCTTCCCGCACAAACCAACTATGACCTTCCGGCATTACAATATCTATCTTCGGTTTAGATCCTAGTGATCTAACAATATTTAGTGTTTTCTTTTCGTTAGATGATTCAACACTCTTACTTTTAACGGTGGGTAAAAATATTTTCCCATTCCCCTGTTTTGGAATACACTCATTTGTATTTAATAATTGCTGCATAACCTGGTAAAACTGCATTCTGATTTTTTGTGAGAATTCAGTAACGTTTATCCCAAGGTGATCGTTGACTTCTTTCTCTTGAAGAACATTAAAAAACTCAACCAGAAGACCCGGAGTCATTTGAAGCTTAGAATGTTGGTGTATTATTCCCCACTGCTCAACCCAGCGCTTTAAGCCACCTGTTTTGGTTTTAATATCATCATACCACCGGTATGCAGAGAGCTCTTCATTAATTGTTGTAACTGAAAATTTACTTGCAATCCTTAGCCAATATTCAAGATCCATCGCATAGAAAAGCGATACATCCAAATATCCAACTTCCTTAATAGCTTTAGCATTAACAAAAGTGGATGGCTGGAGAATATAATTTGATCCCCTCAATAGAGTTTGATAATCGAAGATAATATCATGTGAATATCTTCTGATTTTCTTTCCACTTCTATCAGCCACAGCACCATTTCCAATATACAAGCCAGCATCGGGATCCGACAAGTACATTTCGGCGATAAGATTTAACGCACCGGGGAAATAGTAATCGTCCGAATTAATCCACGCAACAATTTCGCCGGTAGCCTTTTTAAATCCTTTATTTATTGCGTCAGTTTGCCCGTTATCTTTTTCGCTTACCCAATAAGTAAGATACTTCTCATACTTTTTTATTATTTCAACACTATTATCGGAAGAACCTCCATCAATAATGATATATTCTAGATTTGGATAATTTTGATCGAGTACACTTTTTATCGTGTCTTCAAGAAACTCACCCTGATTATAAGAAGGAGTGATGATACTGATGCGTGGCAATTTTTCGTTATGTGTATCACCAATCGTTGGAATAGTCCGGGCAGACTTGCCCGAAGTTTTGAAGGATTGTTGATTCTGTACATCATGTAAATTGAACTCAGCTTCTAAGAGACTGAGTATTTCCGTCTTTTTTTTCTGATCGGCATAATCCTTAATACTACTGACATCTTTATTATATGATTTCCATGCATATTCATTTCTTATTGAAGATAAATTCAGTCCTTCATTATTCTCGATCATCCGGCTTTCAAAATTGATAATTGTATCACCATCACAGGGTAAAATTTGGGGAGCTTCATTCCAATGGATTATTTCTTTTTCAATTGCTGCTGCGGCTTCTTGGTTATACTTATCCATAAACATTAAAGCTTTCTGATCACCGTGGTTTCTCCATCCGGCTATAAGTGCGTTGAAACTATAGAGATCTGTATGACGGAAAAAACGCATCCATAATTCAAGATCACCGGCTAAATCGAGATTTGTATCTAAGTGCCCCCCTGCTTTTTCCCACAAAGAACGTTTCCAGAAAGTACTCTCTTGTTGAATAAAAGGATCATTATATTTTTTAGCTAACAATCTCTCTCTTGTCCACCTCGGCATAATTTCATGAATGCCTGTGAGTTCTCCTTCTTTATTCCAGAATGAGGGTCTACCGGTTACCCATTCAACAGTTGGAAAAAAAGTAAACAAGTAAGCTATTTTGTAAAGTGCATTCGGATGTAATTTATCATCTGAATTTAACCAACTCATTATTGAACCGGTTGTTTTTTCAAATCCCGTCTGAATTGCCTTATACTGCCCCCCATCAGGTTTACTCTGCCAGTAACTTAAAAACTTCTCATACTTCTTTATTATCTCAACGGAATTATCAGAACTTCCACCATCCATCACTACATATTCCAAGTTAGGATAGTTCTGACTTAATATTGAATCGATACACTCTTCCAGATATTCTCCTTGATTAAAGGAAGGAGTTACTATTGAAATTTTGGGAAATTTATTTTTGTCTTTGATAATAGGAACGAACGGAGATTCCACTTTTGGGGTTGCCGTTTTTTGCCAAAAAATGTTGTATGAAAGTGGTCGGCCAAATTCTTCGTATGATTTATCTGTGTACTTGTGCCAATAATATTCATAGGAATCCTTTGACATTACATAGAGATCATCATCTTTCGAAATATCTTCAAATGGAATAAACTCATTTAATGTTTTGGTCTTGTTGAAGAGATATGGCAATAGTCCGTTTGTCCATGTCGTTTCTTTTTGCAGAACTACATCAAAACAATGGAAAGAATAGCCTCCGGGTTTTAAAACGCGATCTATGTCTTGCAATATGTTTTTGTATGTTTCTTCATTTTCAGGAACATGTTCTAAAGCTGAAATACTAAACACACAGTCAAAATAATTCTCCGGTAAATCTGGATTAAAGTTCCCTATATAATCCAGAACAAGCTGAAAACCTTTTTTATCGTTGATGGCTGTAGGACCGTTTCCGTTTCCCTCGAACTTATCGATATTCCAGCATTCGTAATCATTTTTCAAAGATTCGATAACACGGGAATTCCCTCCTCCTATCTCTAATATCTTTGAACCGACAGGAACATTGTTCTTTATAAAATTAAATGCAAGAAGATCCTGATAAACTTTTAAATCACATTTATCCGGATCAATAGTATTAAACCCCGGCAACTTTTCAAATACATTAAAATGATTCTTTTTAGAAAAAGTGTATGCATTCCACTTATCGGTTTTCAAATTTATCATCGTTTTTCCCCCTGATTGCTCTGCATACTTCCGGCTCAGAATTTCATTATATTTTTTCAAATACGCATTTGCTTGAATTTGTAAATCGTAATGCTTGACTGCAAATTCTCTACAAGCGTTTCTGAGGAAATCATTACTGTTGTTTCGAAGTGTCCAGCTAATTCCTTCACCTAAATCCTTGATATCACCTTCATCGGCAAGATAGCCTGTCTTCTTATGCGAAATCATATCAGGCATTCCACCTATATTAAAAGCGACTACGGGCGTACCGCATGCAAGTGATTCCAAAACTGTATTGGGTAGATTGTCTTCAAGTGAGGGTAGTACAAACACATCCGCTAAGCTATAAACCAATGCTAAAGTATTCTCTGAATTTATTGTCCCAAAATTCAATATTTGATATTTACTTTGTATTGGAGTTCCCGGAGGAAGGTCACCAAAAATTCCAAGAGCAACATCACCTTCGTTATGATCTGCTAGTTGTTCAAGTGTATCTAGCAATAACGAAAAACCTTTTCTGTGATTCATTACATCGTTTGCTCCAAACAAAATAATTTTTTTGCTAAGCGGAATATTTAATTTCTGCCGCAATTCATCTTTCTCATAAACCTTAAAAACGTCTAAGGGAAGACCATATGGAATTACATCAACCTGGAATTTTGAAAATAAAGAACTTCTTTTCGCTTCATCTCCAAGCCATTTACTCGGAGTAACAACGTTTATTTGTAGTTCCTTATATGCTTCTCCTTTTTCTCCGAAAGAATAATACGATTTATCTTTTTGACTAATGGAACCGAGCTGCGGACACGCATTACAACCATTTAAAAACTTATTACATTTGCCTGTGTAGTGACACCCACCCGTAAAAGGATTCATATCATGCAAAGTCCATAAGATATTTTTCCCTTTAAGCGACAATGGTAATTCTTTAAAATTAATCATCCCTGCAACCCAGTGAAGATTAATGATGTCAGCTTCTGCTATTTCTTTTACAAGATCAAGTCTCACCGTGCATGAATTGTCAGTGAAAATCTCCAGCCCTTTCACCCTACCGGGATATTCCTTCAGCATATCCGCCCAATATTTCCACATCAGCTTCATGCGTGATGAACTATATGAGTCGGGAGAGTTACAATAAGAACTCTCTTTTGGTTGGTTATCGGGAATGACTTTTACGGAAGGGTCTTTACTTTTTTTATCAAGAACAATAAAAGTAGATTCAACTCCAATTGCTTGTAATCCTTTATGAAGACGGTATGCCGCATTACCGGCGCCGCCAAAATCTTGTGTACAGAGATGAACTACTTTCATTTTATTGCTTCCATAAATAACGAATCCGGTTTTCTGATTGAATTATCTGGTTCTATATCTAAATTGTATTTATTAAAATTCGGTATCATCGATTCAAAAGCAGTAGTTACTTTTATATTTGTAAACCCGGCGTCCTTTAATAATTTGCTTAGCGAATAACGATCATACATCCACTGATGTACCTCTCCCGAAAGTCTGAATTTACCTATCTTCGTCGGATCAGGCTCTTTACCGTTCCCGTTATTGTTTTGTCCTCGATTTTTTCTAACTGAATTAATAACATCTTTTGCTTCGGAACCCATTCTTGCAACCACAAATGCTTCCGCGGGAATTTCCTGCTGTTGCCAGTATTTTAGCATTTCACCACCAGAATAGTTCCTCACGGTTTGGTCGAATAATTCCAGCATGATCCAATCATATTTAGCTTGTGCATTAAGATCACCGGTTAAAGATTTTCCCATTAAGTCAAGGTAGTATTTAGCTATTTGTTCTAAATCCGGAACAACAACCCTGATAATGCCCCCTTTCCGCAGAACATTAAAACAGTTCTTTAAAAATTTTGGAGCGAAAGCTTTTTGGAAATGTTCAAGTATATGGGAATGATAAACAACATCAAATGAACCATCGCTAAAAGGAAGTGGATTTTTAAGATCAAGTTCCATAACTTCTTTACTATAAGAAACGAAGTCGACATTTACCCAATCTTTATGGAACCGGTTCCCGCAACCTAAGTTTAGCAGTTTATTAAAATTGCCTTTATTTAAATCTTTAGATAAAATTGTCTTATATACATCTAATGCCGTTGCTTTGTAATTTGGCTCTCTCTTTTCCGGACTGGTAGTTTTGGGGATAGGATTACTTTCCTGTAAGTTATGTTTGTTAACAAAGTGCTGCAGCAATTGTTTGTTTATAACAACATCAGCCGGGTAAACACTGGGCTTGTTCAGCGCCATAACTGTATCGAATTTATTTGTTTTACCGCAGTGAACCCCTGTACCATCAAGTCCGATGTTTGCGATATGAGATTTAGTCGGATAAATATAGACCCCATTGTTAAGATAGACCGAAAGCAACCAGCTCATGGTCCATACATCTTTCAGACTACCATTTCTCATTTGCTCGAACATTACCGGGATATCATCGCCACCCTGGTTTATATCAACATTCTTCTTTAGTAATTCATCATTAAGAAAATTCAGATCATTTATTTTGTGTTTCCATGCTCGTTTCCAAGTAGCCCATCCCCAGCTTCCAATCCTCGGACAAAAGTATAGATCATTAGGATATTCACTTAGTATTTCGTTTGGAATCGGGATTGAGTACCCTGAAATACCGTAAATCTTTTCATTCTTTTCGTACTTATTCAGGCAAGTGTACATAAAATCAAAGAAATATTTTTGCGGAACACAATCATCTTCAAGTAGAACAAGTCTGTCATATTTCTCAAATACCAAATTGGCGGCGGTAACAATTGATTTAGCCAAACCTTGATTTTCAGTTTGATAAACCACTTTGGGGTGAGTCCAATCAATAGATTTAATAAGATTGCGGACTGCATTTACCTCTTCAATATTTTTAGGTGTCTTTGGTGCGTCGCAGAAAATGTATAAATTTTTTATATCGTTTTGTTTCAGAGAGTTCAAAACTTGTTGAGTGTGCCATGGTCTATTATAACAAATTAAAATAACAGGAACATCATTTGTGCGATCGTTTTCGTTTTTAAGTCCAATTAAATTAGTATTTGTTTGATATACCTTATCCGGGTTTATATTTAGACTCAAATTTGATGATTCGGCCGGACTCTTAATTAGATCAATTACGAAAGACATGGGCCGCCTTGGACTCTGAACTCTTTTATCATTATCAGGCGTTCTAGCAACAAAGCCTTTAGAGTAATCAATGTTATTTAACACTGAAGATCCATCAGAGTTATAATAATGAAGCAAATCTACTATCCCCGATTTTACAAATTCCGTTTTTTGTAAAAGTTCTTCTACATTGGAAATAACCGGGAACCACAAATGTCCCGGGTTTTCAATAGTTCCACCTCCACCGGCATCAAAAATTATTTTACCGCTGGAATCCTTTAAAGATCTCTCGTAAAGAATATCGCAACCGTAATCAGGTATCGACAACCGGAATGTTGCTCCCGGTTTTAACACTCTATAAATTTCGTCAAACACAGCAGGAAGTTTTTCATAAGGGATATGTTCAAAAACATCTTCAGCCTGAAAACTATCTACCGAATTATCCTTCAGAGGAAAAGGATTAGTCATATCATGTAAAATATGCCGGTGATCTTTTTTCTCGATAGAAAGCCCTATCAATTTTTTGTATTCATCCCGTTCAGGAATGTCCCCCGCATAAAGTTTAAGTGAAGAATACTCCTTGATATCGTCCCATTCCATTGTTACGTTCAATTCCTTACAAAGCAAAAGTAAATTTTTATCATAAGGATTTTTTATGATTATTTTTTTTAAAAATTTTGTTGCTTCTTCAAGGCGGGACATTGCAAGATAAGATAATACTATTTTAAAAGCGGCTTCAAGCCCATCACCTGAGAACTGAAAAGCGGATTTATAATTTCTTAATGCTATTTCATAATTTTTTAACGAATAATTGATATCTCCCAGTTGATAATAAGCGTCGGAGTTCTCCGGGTCTTCGCTCAAGATTTCATAACATTTATTCTTCGCATCTTCATTGTTTTCTTCACTTTTTTTATCGCTCTTCAACTGCTTCTTAAAATTTGAAAAGATATCTTTCCATAAAGAAGCCTGCTTTTCAAATGAATACTCATCCTTTAAAAATTTACTTGCTTTAATTGCATCTACTTTATTGTATTTGTAGAAAGATTTAAAATCAAGACCAGCTATATCCGAGGTATTATAAAGCTTGACACCTTTTTCCGTAAAATGTGAAAAAGTTGCAATCTCTTTTCGTAAAAACACTTTCTTCCCCAGATAGAGAAGATTTATAGTGTTCCCGACTCCCTGTTGTCGGTTGTGATTCAAAACCACAACATCTATTGTTGATAAAAAGTCGGCATATTCTTTAAAGGGTTGGAATTTAAATAGTGGAACAAATTTTTCGCCAAATAAATCATGTCCTAAGGCGGCAACTTTTTCACCTAAAGTTTTATCTCCGTAAACAAGAGGGCAATAAATTTTTATTTTCTCATCTTTGAACTTGCTCAGTAATTCTAAAATCTCATTATGTCTGTTCGATATTGTAGATGAAGTTCCGGCTAATATGTTAATTTCGTCGGTAGTTTTTTGTTTGTTTTTTATAGTATCGAGATAATCAAAATCAATTAACGCAGGATAAATGCCATACATAAATCCCGCTTCCGTTTTGTAAACTTCTTTTGCAACATTATAATCATCCTTCACCGCCGCACTGATCATAAAAATTTTTTTGATTATTGCTTTTCTCTTTTCCTCTAATTCATAGGGATTTGTCGGGGAGCCAACCTCTCTATAAAAATTAACATCTCCTCCCCATATCACCCAATGGACTTTGGACAATAGGTGCTGGCTTTTAAAAAAGTAGTCTATAACTTGATTGAAAAATAGCCCATGAATGATTATACCGGTGCATGATTCTAGGATTCGTACTATTTCCCTATCATCAAAAGAGTTTACTTTAATACTATTAATAAAGGTATATTCCTTTGTATCATCCCACATAGCTCTTCCAACTATTAAAAACAGATGCTCAGAACTATCAAAATATTTGTTTATCATTTTGTTATGCACATATGCATAATCGGATTCAAAGACGATGTGTACAAACACCAAAAACCTCATATAATATTTGTCGGGTCTAGATATTTTTCTATTATCATGCCATGGATTTGATGACAATAGTGCTTAAATCTCAACTTTTATGGATATAACTTGGCAAATAATGGTCAATATTAGACAGTTGTTTGAAAACAGTCCTGATTAGTTCTCGGTCAGATATTTTTTATAATTTGATATGATTTAAGGAATAATTTCACGTAATGACAATTTCCAGGTATCGCAAATTTGGTGTTTGATCTTCGGAGTTAAATAATTTTTATCAGATTGTTCCTGAATCCACAAAAATATTTTGCCCGGTAATTGATGCCGACCTATCCGATAGAAGAAAACTAACCGTTTGAGCAACTGATCTTGTACTGGTTGGTTTTTTAAGGGATGTTCTTTTAAAGATTCTGTTTTTTGTTTCATCATCTAATTTTGAAGACATTTCTGTTTCCATAAATCCGGCGACAACACAATTGGATCGGATTCCCTTTTCACCCCATTCTCTTGCTGTGTTTTTTGAAAATGCTTCGAGCGCACCTTTTGTTGAAGCATACATTGCAAGCCCCTTATAGCCGGTGTGTGCAGATATCGATGAGATGTGAACAAGGCTTCCCTTTATTTGATGAAGCAGCATATTCCGCAGAACATTTTTCGTAAGTAAAAATGGAGCAATTACATTTACACGGCACATCTCTTCCAATTTTTCAAGATTGATATTTGTGATCAAATCGTCAACGGCTAACGCAGCGTTGTTTACAAATCCATGAACAGGAATATTGGCGGCAAGGAAATTTTCCTTCCAAAAAGTTTTAATTCCCGCTGTATCTGATAAATCATACCTGATGTGATTAAAATTGTCATAAAATTCTTTTGATAGTTGATCCGTATTATCATTAGCTTTTCGACTCAACCCATAAACGAAATATCCCTCTTCAAGAAGTGTTTTAGAAATTTCAAATCCCAATCCTTTCGATACTCCCGTGACCAAAATATTTTTCATACTCTTTTCAACTTTCCTGTTCTTGTAACTTCAATGGCATCAACTAGGTTTATGATCCTCGGAACCTTGAATGGTTGCAAATATTCTTGCAAATATCTTTTTAAATCTTTTTCAATAACACCCTGATTCCCAACGGTAACGTCTGCAATTAATACATTTCCTAAAACGGAATTTTTTCTACCGTAAACTCTTGAAACAATTACACCCGGATGATTGTTAATGATCTCCTCTACTTCGCCCGGATTCACTTTATATCCGCCGACGTTAATCATTTCATTTTTTCTTCCAACAAATTTAAATTGCAAATTTCGATCCGGCAAAAGCTCAACCATATCGTTTGTTTTGTACCAATCACCTTCCAATTCAAATGAATCTGATATACCGAGCATGCTTTTATGAATCAATAGTTCACCTTCAACAATCTTAACATTTTCCGCATCTTCTTCTTTGATACTAAATGTATCGCAATCAGAAGCGAATAAACTTCCCGCTTCAGTTGACGCATAAACATTGAGTATTCTGGCATTGGGAAAAATTTCAGACATACGCTGAAATAACGCTAGATTAAAATTTTCGCCACCACTCGTAATTCTCTTTATTGAATTGAATTTTCGATTACCGGGAACAAGCATGCGGTAAAAAGTAGGAGTAGCTGATATATTTGTAATATTGTATTCATCAATTAATGAGAGGATTTCACCAGATGACGGTCCAAATAAGTTTATGATTGTATCTAGATTGAAAAGCGCCTGGAAGAACACCTGTAAACCGGCAATATGTGTCGGGTTGTAAGCAAATCCCCATACATCATTCTTTTTCTTATCGGAAATTTTAACCATTCGGGAAATACTTTTTAAACTGTGGGTTATTTTTTTAGGTTGTCCGGTTGTACCGGAGGTATAAAGAGTTATCCGCCAATCTTTCGACTCTTGAACCGAATCAATGAAATTATTCTCATCTACTCTTTTATTAAAAACAACCGTTTCTCGCTTTAATAAAGAATCATCATTCAAACCGAGTTGCCCTAACTCAGATTCTTTAAAATCGTTATCCAGGAGAACAATGTTTTTTTTGTACAAAACCGATGCTGTAATCAATACAAAAATTTCAAAAATATCATCGGTATAAATAAACAACGGAAGAGACTCGACATTATTCAACCTATCGAAAAAGCTCTCGTAAGAATACTCTCTTTGTTTGAGGGGATCGAATAAAAATATTTTGTTTTTATCCATTCCCGTTATCTAATTTGTTTAATATTTCGCCTACGGTTAACACAATACCCGATTCAAAAACATCAATGCCGAATTTCATTTCGATGCGGATGGTGAGTTCCGCCAAATCGAACGAATCTAACCCAA
Organism: Ignavibacteriaceae bacterium; assembly: GCA_041667115.1. GTDB lineage: Bacteria > Bacteroidota > Ignavibacteria > Ignavibacteriales > Ignavibacteriaceae > UBA1563. The sequence continues at coordinate 14,278 of JBAYFO010000005.1, forward strand.
TTTCATCTCTAAGGTTTGTGGATGATTGTAAAGATGAAATTTTTTCTTTCGAATTATTTTCCAGAACCTGGTTGATAATGACCCGGAGAATTTCAATTTTCTGCGGCATAAAATTCCTTTTCGAGTTCTAAAATTTTTTGTTTCCTTTTACCGATTTCGATTCCGGGTATTCCACGATAAATTGTGAATGCATCGCAATTTTTCACTACGAGTGTTAAAGCTGAAACTGCCGAACCGGTTTCCATTACCACATTCGGCATGATGACGGAACCCGCTCCTATTATTACATGCTTTTTCAAATGAATTTTACCGGAGGTTTCTCTGCGGAATCTATCCGGGATCAGTGGGTTAGTCATCCCCAATCCCATATAATCATCCGTACTGGAATATAGCGACACACGACCGGAAATTGAGACAAAATCTTCTATTAGAATTTCACCTTTCCCAATGAGTGAAGTATAAGGTGCAATATGAACATAACACCCGATGTCTATTTTACTTGCTGCTGAAAGAATGCAAAAATCATCTATCCGGATATTGCTTCCCAATGAGATTAGATGTGGATTATATATGCTCGCTTTGTCGGAGACATTTACATTTTCACCGAACTCTTTAAATCCGATCTTGAGCAATTGTTCCTTGTTTAAATACGCCATTTTATTTCATCTTCGTATTAAATTAATTGTGCCGTCAGTATGGAAATCACAAAGTCAATCTCTTCAAATGATAATTTATAATAAAGCGGCAAACACAAAATTCTTCTCGAGATATCTTCGGATATTGGCAAAGAAGATGGCAACAGAATTTCCTTATACTGATTTACTGAAGGATAAAAATATCTCCTCGGAAAAACATTGTTTTTGTTGAGAGCCGATTCAACTTTTAGTAGTACATTTTCGCTTTCCAAAATAACAGGGAGATATGAGTAATTAGTTTCGCCAAATTTCACTTCCTGAAAACCAATTGAATTTATTTTACCCAATTGCTCACAATAATATTTGTACTTGTTTTTTCTGTCGTCAAGAACTTCGTGATAATATTTCAAATTTGCCAAACCGAGCGCGGCATGCACTTCGGTCATCTTGCCGTTAAAGCCTTCTTCAATAACCCACTTGCTATCGTCATGTCCAAAGAAACGAATTCTTTTTAATTTTTCATGAAGTTCATTATCAGCGGTTATCACTCCGCCGCCTTCGGCTGTGTTCAATAATTTTGTTGCGTGAAAACTTGTAGCCGATATATCACCAAAATTTAGCAGACTCTCGTTTTTATAAGTTGAGCCCACAGCATGAGCGGCATCATAAATCACTTTTAAATTATGCTTCTTTGCTATCCTTTCAATTTCTTCAACATCGCAGGGATTTCCAAAAACATGAACCGGTAAAATTGCGCAAGTTTTATCGGTTATTTTTTCTTCAATTTTTTTCGGATCGATGTTAAGTGTTCCAGCATCAATGTCGGCAAAAACCGGTGTACAACCTTCCCACTGTATCGCACTGACCGTTGCAATCCATGTAAACGGAGTAGTAATTATTTCACCTTTCAATTCGAGAGCTTTTATTGCCATTTGAATTGCGATTGTACCGTTAGAAACAGCAACCATGTTTTTTAATTGTAAAGCAGTAATCAATTCTTTTTCGAACTGTTGAACCAATGGTCCGTTGTGAGTAAGTATACCTCTCTCCCAAACCCCGGTTAATATTTGGTTATACTCTTCCAGTGGTGCCAGTGAAGGAGCTGTAACATAAATGGGCTTATTCATAATTTTTTTTTCTTATCTCTTCGAGCAATTTTGATTGACTAAAATTCTGCAGGATCTCTTCTTCGTAATTATTTTCTATTATTAATTTATGAAAATACTTAAGCATATTGATAAAATTATTATCCGCCGGTAATTCCTCAACAACTTTACCACTTGGCTTTTCAATAATTAGAGATGGTTTAAATCCAGGTGGAGCAGTAAATATACGCTCGGCTGTAATTTTACCTTTGCTTCCCCACAGTTCCAGATTGCACTGATAAAAATTATCGAATCCGAACGCGATTTCTGAAAACAATCCCGCATTCCGGCTTGTAAGAAAAGCGCCGCCCCATAAATCCACACCGAGTTTCTCGTCATAGTATAGTTTTGAAGATTTCACTTCGATATCTTCACCTAAAAAAAACTGACTTATTTTAACCGGATAAGCGCCTGCATCCAGCAAAGCCCCACCACCTAACTCTTTTTGATAACGGATATTATTGACATCGCTAAATGGCGGAAACCCGAACGAACTTCGAATGCTTCTTAATTGACCAATCTCATCATTGTTCACCAAATCTAAAATATATTTTAACTGCGAATGAAATCTAAACTGAAAATTCTCCATCACCACAAGTTTCTTTTCACGGGCTTTATTCATTACTTCAAGCGTGTCGGTCAATGAGCATGTTAAAGATTTTTCGACAAGAACATGCTTGCCATTTTCAAGCGATTTTAAAATCCATTCATGATGAAGTGAATTTGGAAGCGGAATATAAACGGCATCAATCAAATCGCTGTTCACTAATTCTTCATAATTATCGAAAGGGAGTGCATCGTACCGTCGTGCAATGTCTTTGGCTTTTTCATGATTCCGGCTTGCAACCCCGTTTATTTTGTATTCGGTTCTTAAAGCAGCTAAACTTGGCAGCATATACTTCTCGGCAATTTGAGCGCCGCCGATTATTCCAATTCTTACTTTTTCCATCTTAAGCCTAAATAAATGAAATCGCCGAGAGTAAACTTCTCGATTGAATATTTAAATAATTGTTAAACTTGAGAAAGACGTTCAGTTGATTTAATGTCAACCAAATATAGTTCGGGGGCAGTTCAATTGAAATTTCATTACCAGCAAAGACAATCATATTCCTATTTTGCTCTCTATAGAATCTCCCTCCCTCTTCAGATTGGAATGTATCTAGCACAACTTTTTCTTTAGGTGCATCTAGAACGTATTCTAAAAATGGGATACTTCCTGCTTTTGAATGCCGGTAATTTCCGGTCAAGCACTGAACGGTCGGCGCAAATTCGACAATGTCGTGATTTCCGCATTCCAATTTTGTCTGAACGGCAAAATGTAAGATCCCGTTGATCTCTTTACAAACGAATGCCGAGATACCTTCTTGTGCAGGTTCAACCATTGGCTGAGACCAATTGGTTACTTCTCTATTTGATATTTCAATCTCAACCGCTATTACTTTAAAATACTTATTGTCTTTGTGCCGGATTTCATCATCGGTATAAACCCACGAGTCTAACTCTTTTAAAGAGCGCTTTTTTATTTCAAGATCGTAAGTGCTTTTAAACCGGGTTATGTAAGAAATGACATCGTCAATTAAATGCAACGAACCCTGTTGTGATAATGCTGACTTTAAGAATGCCTTTTGAATTGTGAACTGTTTTTCATTGTGTCCGAGGAAATTAAAAAAATCTACCACGGAAACATCAAAACTGCCATAGGGAATTCCCGAGATTACCGTTCTTGTATCCATATTAACGAGATTGTTGACTTGTAAAAGTTTTTTTATCTGTGCCAATGTAACCCATGTATAATTATCATATACCGGCATCTCCTCTTCAACTTTGATTATAATATTCCGATTTCTTTTTTTTAGAAATCTTGCCCCTTGTTCAGATTGAAGTTGATCAAGTAAAATTTGTTCGGTTTTTGCATTCTGAAAATATTCAAGGTATAACGGCTTTTTACCTTCGTGCACCTGTGTGTAGTTACTTTTTGTAGCTTGCAGGGTTGGGGATAATTGCACATAATTTCTATTACCCGGTTCTATTTTTGCTTGCATCAAAAAATGAAGAATCCCATCGAATTCTTTTGTGATTATTCCTAAAAATCCAATCTCAGGCTGATTGATAATAGGCTGTTGCCAGCTACTTACCGATCCCCAATTTGTGCTAATTTCAATTCCGTCGATTGTAAAAAACTTACCCGATCCGTGCTGAATTACGCCCGTTTTCTCATTATAATTCCAATTTTTAAGCGATGAGAATTTTGTTTTTTGGAGCTTTACATTTACATGTTGTTTCTTTTTCTTTACCCATTTTATAACTTCTTCAACGGAAAGATACTTTCCCTCAGACGAGAACGCCGATTTCATGAAGAGCAAATTATTCCGTGCTTTATCATCCATATTTATTATATCCGACTACAAATTTTGTACATCCCGGGTCTTAATTAATTATAAGTAAAATGTTCTCTTTATAAACTTAACGAACTTTAAATACACATATGATTTCACAACCTACCCGTTGAGTACATGCAATTTTTTACCTATACGTACAATTATCATTCCATCTTTAGGATTAGAAATTTTGATTAAACAATGCCAAGTATGGTTAAGATTAAAATAGAGGACAATATTAGCCAGTTTGTTACGCGGTTTCCGTGGTTAGTAGAGCTAGCAGCGGCGCAGCTTCTTCTTTTAATTGTTCATCAACTATTTTCTTGGTCTCAATTTCAAGTTTAGAACGCTCTTTAGTTAGTTTTTCTATGGTATTTTTTAACTCTGCTATCCGGTCGTCATAATTCTCTTTGACTAATTTATCTTTATGCTCTGTCTCTTTTTTGATCCCGCTTATTTCAAGTTCTTTTTGATTTTTTAACCAATTAATTTTTTGCAGCAATTTTTGCTTAAACATTTCACGCTTCACAAACGTGGAAACTGCAATAATCACGGCTAATAAAAAACCGATCATAAAAGTAGCCAATCCCCATTTTATGCCGGCGAAAATTAGTTGTCCCAGCATTTCCTTAAACTCCATTCCACCGTTGAAATGTTGAGTAGAGTAACCGGAGCAGCCGCCGATGAAAAAAAGCAAAGAGGAAACTACTACATTATAAGTCATCATGTTTTTAAAGGAATCTACCGGGTCGTGTTTACTTTCTAATGGAATTGCCTTTATCTTCGCTTCAATTAATAAAACGTAGTCTTCTATTTTCTTTTCAATTTCTTTTATTGAGGCAGCAAGTCTATCCTTTTGTTTTGCTTTTAAAGACTCAAAATCGTTGGTAAGAAGGGTTATTGCGTACTGCTTCTCTTGAATCAGATCATCAAAGGTTCTCAGTTTGATTTTTACTTCATTAAAATATTTTTGTTTGATTGATTCATAAATTGCCAGTCCCGACTCATTAAATTTCCGCATCAGTAAACGGAGAGAATTGGTTACAAGTAAATTCTTACTATCAAGGAAATGCTCTACCAATTTTTCCATAAATCCGACGGTCCGCGTTGTTTCTTCCGTATAATACTTTTTCATATCCAAATTATTTAGCGTAGAAAGATTCGATTTTAACTTGGAAAGTTCGGGAGAATCCGAAGTGGACGAAGAGGTAAAAATTTGTTCTAACCCATCAATGATAACCGCAAATTCTCTTTGCGAAAACACATTATAGACCGCCGAATTATTTACAAAATACTTGAACATGCCGACATTGTTTTTTTGAACAGCATACTCAATCCTTTTCAGATCATATTCATACAATTCATTTACCCGAAAAATGGCAGTTTCAAATTCAGCATGTTGTACTTCTATAAGCGAAAGATAAAACTTTGCCGTTATGCCAGATGGCTTAACTCTAAGGGCATCACTAAATTTTACCTTTGCCTGTTCATTGTTCTTGTGCCTTAAAAAAGCGAAGGCTGAAAAAACGTGGATAAGATAAAGGAGTTCATCTTTATACGTTTCACTCACCTTGGTCGAATTAACAACATCGATACTTCTATTAAAAAGTTCATTTGCTTTGTCCGCATCAGCCATTGATTTTTCAAACGTGAAAATGACTGCTTTAAGGATGAGATAAAAAAAGTTGTACTTTGATGTTGATTTATCAATATAACTTAAGACCGAGTTGGCAAAGTATCTTTTCTCATTTTCAGATTTTATTACAATCCATTTGGAATAGCAATCTTTAATTAATCGATAATTATCATAGTCATTACTTTTACCCAAATAGATCCTAAGGGTATCCTCTAAATATTGCACAAGCGGAGAGTCAAAAATCCAAAAAAGGGGCGCTTCCTCAATTCGAATAAAAACTTCACTAAGATTGGCTGGAACATTTAGATGAAATAATTTAGTGCTCTCCTTAATTCTGGTTAAGAATTCGACAGATGATTTTGCTTCGAACTGAAAATATTCTTTCGCAAACATCCTGAATTTAGCGTACGAGGCCTCAAGTATTTCTTCAGACATCGGCGTGGTTTCGCTATTTATTGTGTTACTTTCGATCATTTAATCATTTTTTAAGATTTTAGTGTGGACTATATTAAGATTCTGATTTAATTATCGGACAAAATTGAAATTACTTAACCTTTAGCAAAGACGCTCAAAGACCGCGGATGAGAAGAAATATTTTGAAATCCTTTCTTTTGAAGAGAAAATGTCATAACGTTAAACTAAACTTATTTGCAAATTTATATGGGATTGATTAAAATTAATCAAATAAAAATATATTTTTAACAGTTTTTTTTTCAAGTTAAACTCAGGTAGTGATGGTATAGGAACGATGCATGTTTGATGATTTTGTATTTGAAAACCGTTTACACATATTAGGTAAAATTACCGCTGCGCTTCTTCACGAGATTAGGAACCCTCTTTCAGTAGTTAAACTAAATTTGGATTACCTAAATATGCACCAGGATGAACTTTCAGATGATTTGCTTGGTTCCATTGAAAACTCATCGCAAGCGCTTTTCCGGATACAGGCGTTGGTAGATAACCTGCTCTATTTTTCGCGTCCTAACACAAGAGACGAAAAACTTTGTTCCGTAGTGCAAATCTCAAATTATGCTTTGGATATTGTTGAAGTTGATGCCTCACGTAAAAGAAATCACATAACCAGAGAGTATGCAGCAAACATTCCAAATCTCCGTTGCGATATTAATAAGCTTCTTCAAATATTTCTTAACCTGCTTACTAATGCCGTTGAAGCCTGTAATGAGGGGGATAAAATATTTGTACGAGTCTATACTAATGCACAGCACAACATTGTTTGGGAAGTTGAAGACACCGGTGTCGGGATAAGCGAAGAGAATAAAAAAACTATTTTCGAAGATTTTTATACCAACAAACCGCAGGGAACCGGATTGGGCTTAAGCGTTTGCAGATCCCTTGCAGACGAACTTAAATCCGTACTTAATTTCGAAAGCCAGCTAGGCAAAGGCTCCAAATTCTTTTTAATATTTAATTCAAATTTAATGGTAAGTGAAAATGAAATTTAGAATTCTTGTAATAGACGATGACAATTTGGTTGGCCTTTCGTTAAACAAAGTGCTTACAAAACTGGGCTACGATGTTCAAGTATGCATGCACGCCGAAGAAGCGCAAAATAAAATTGACGAATTTGATCCTGACGTAATCTTGCTTGATATTTACCTTACCACTCACAATGGTTTAGAACTTCAGAAAACCTTTCATAAAAAATATTCTCATATCCCGGTTATCATGATCACCGGTTACGCCGATGTGAATATTGCGGTTTCGGCAATGAAATCAGGCGCTTTTGATTTTATGTTAAAACCCATCGATTTGGAACAACTTAAACTCGTCCTCCATAAAGCGTTGGAAAATGTAACCCTTAGGGCTGAAGTTGATAAATTACAAATCTTGTTGAAAGGGAATGAAGTTTCAAGGGAATTCTTCGGCAAAAACACCAAGATACAACGAATTCTTAATTCAGCAGAAAAATTAGCAAAAAGCCCCGATACTACCATTTTAATTGAAGGAGAAAGCGGAACCGGTAAAGAAGTTTTCGCTAAATTTATCTATCAAAACAGCCTTAGAAAAGAGGCGGTTTTTATCCAAATCAATTGCGCCACTATTCCAAAGGAGTTAGCCGAAAGCGAACTCTTCGGACATGAAAAAGGAGCCTTTACCGGAGCTTCTCTTAAAACAAAACTCGGCAGATTTGAACTTGCAAACGGCGGGACCCTTTTATTGGATGAGATTGGCGAACTCTCGTTAGACCTTCAGGCAAAATTATTACGCGTACTGCAAGAAAAGAAATTTTACCGCCTTGGGGCTGAAAAAGAAACATCCGTGGATGTTCGTGTACTGGCAGCTACTAATAAAAACCTCGAAGAAGAAGTAAGATTGGGGAATTTTAGAGAAGACTTGTTTTACCGTTTGAACGTTGCAAAAATTACCGTTCCCCCGTTACGAGAAAGAAAAGAGGATATCCCGATGCTGGCTTATTCTTTCTTAAATGAATTTTCCGTCAAGTTTAATAAAAAAATATCGCGGATATCTTCGGAGGTTATTTCAAAGTTTCAAGAATACCCGTGGAAGGGAAATATACGCGAACTTCGGAACGTTATGGAGAGAGTTGTTCTTTTAACCGACGCTGAAGAACTTAAGGAAGTCCATTTCGGATTTATTTTTGAAAATGAGCAGGAAAAACATAAAGATGAGGACAAATTTGTTTTGAAAATTCCTGCAAAAGGAATAAAAATCGATGTAGTTCTAAAAGATCTCATTCAAAAGACCTTGAAAATAACCAACGGAAACCAGGTTAAAGCGGCAAAAGTCCTCGGTCTTTCCCGCTCAAAACTGCGCTACCGCATGGAACAACTTGGTATTGAAGTTACGAAAAATGTGCAGTAGACGCCGCCTAAAATATTTATGCCGTCAATAAAAAATCATTTCCCACTCGCTTTGCTTTTCGCATTGCTGCTTCAGGTAGATGCACCAGCGCAAAAAGAACTTACCAGCGATGATCTTTTTCTTCAAGCCCGCACAGCAGCGTTCGATCAAAAAGATTATAACAAAGCAAGAGCCTTGTGTAAAGAAGCCTTAGCTAAAAGTCCAAACTACACCGACGTTGAAGTTTTTTTAGGGCGCTTATACTCTTGGGATAAGCTGCGTGACTCCGCGCGAATTGTTTTAACAAACGCGCTTGCAAAAAATCCAACCAGTCTCGACGCCCACAATGCGCTCATCGATCTGGAATATTGGTCGGGCGATTCGCCGAAAGCATTAGCCTACGCAAATTCAGCATTAGCATTAGATCCTGTTTCCGAAGAAATTCTTTTAAAGAGAACAAAAATTCTTGTTGATCTTAAAAATTATGACGAGGCTTACCGGACAATCAAGACCCTGCTTCATATTAACGGGAGCAACACCGAAGCCTTTGTTTATGCGGAACGAATAAAAGATTTAACGCGCATTAATACTATCGGCACCGGTTACGATTACGACCACTTCAGCAAAGTTTTTGATCCTTGGCATGCTGTTGCTGTTTCCTACTCCCGCAAAACTCCTATCGGTTCTGTCATCGGAAGAATAAATTATGCGAACAGATTTTTAACAAACGGATTGCAGCTTGAGATGGATGCTTATCCCCGGTTTATGGATGGATTTTATGCTTATCTAAACGCTGGATATTCTAATTCAACTATTTTCCCAAAACTTCGCTTTGGACTATCGCTTTATTATAGCTTGCCGTTAAGCTTCGAGATCGATGCGGGTATTCGCTATCTCAAATTTCCATCTTCCAAAACGGACATTTATACTTTTGCACTCGGAAAATATTACAGCGCTTTCTGGTTTTCATTCAGAACGTTTATTATACCAGGCGGAAACTCGACATCCTATTCATACACTTTGATAACACGTTATTATTTAAGTGATGCGGACAATTATTTAGCCCTATCACTTGGTACCGGAATTTCTCCAGATGAAAGAAGTCTGAACAATCCGAATCTTTTGGTTTCAAAAAAAGTTGGGATGGATTGTAATTTCAGAATTTCAAAACGGCAAACACTCTCGCTTACAACCGGATATATCTATGAAGAATATTTTGCCAATTCATTCCGGGATAAAATTTCTTTCGGCATGGGAACCCAACTAAGTTTTTAATATGCGTTACATAAAAATATTTGGTTGGTTTCTCCTTACCATGCTAATCCCCTTTCCTTTGTGGATGTTTATCGCATGGCATCTTACACCGGCAAGACAATTCCCCATTGTCATTATTGATAAAACCGTTTTAACCAGCGAAGGAAAAGAGCACGAATCTTTAAACTGGATTTTAACAAACGAAAAATTTGCCAAATCAAACGGAGAACTATATTCAATCGAAAAAGATTATTACGGTTTCTTCCCCAAAAAGAATAAAAAATTTTCTTTGCATGGATTAGAAAACTTTACTCCCCAACAAATCGATAGTCTAGCTAGTGCTTCTAAAGCGGTTTATGTAACGGATACTTACGGAATCTTTTCTAACGAGTGGTATTCGCAAAAAGTACAAACTGAACAGAGTAATTTGATCTATGGCGGGATGTCCTCTGCTGATCTCAAGTTCCTGCAAAAAATGAAAGAGAAGAAAAAACTTATTCTCACGGAGTTTAATTCTATCGCCTCTCCCACACCCGATTCCATCCGTGCTGGTTTTGAGGCAATGTTCGGACTTAGATGGACAGGATGGACAGGGAAATATTTCGAAAGTCTGGATACGCTTAGCAATAAGGAGCTTCCCCACTGGCTTATCCGGGATTATAAAATGCAGCATCATAATTTATGGTCATTTAAAAACTCAGGAATTGCCTTCGTGCATTATGACGGACGTGTTGAAATTTTGGAGAACAAAACTCATTTGATTAAGGAAATTCCCTATCTCTTAACCAACCGGGAGAACCGGGAGCGCTTTAATCTCCCGGCGAAAGTAAAATATCCCTACTGGTTTGATGTGATGTTTACTAAGCATTCGAACACTGTTCCTTCGGTCTATTCGATCTATACAAACACAAAAGGAGATTCGTTGTTGCGTTTAAATGGAATTCCAAAAATCTTTCCCGCGATAATTGAACATACAGGGGATTATAATTTCTATTATTTTGCGGGGGACTTTTGTGATAACCCGGTAGAACAATTTGCAGCAAAATTAAAAGGGATTCGACTTTTTAAATGGCTTTTTTATGATTCGAAGGAAATTTCGGAACGGCGAAGTTTTTTCTGGGAATATTACGCACCGTTAATTACAAAAATTCTTAATAACTTTTACGATGCACACCACTAACCTATTTTATTCTTTGCCCTCTGAATTGAAGCACGGAGTCGGGCAGTAAGGTTCCGGTCTGAAGCATTGTATTGTTCTTCAATTTGAATTCGTCAAAGTAATTTTGTAACTGCCCTTTCACTTCATCATCATTTAATTTCCTTATAATGAGATTGTCGGAAACTTCAAACACCTCGTCATCGGCAAGAAAATATGTTTGATTTAAGTAATCAAGTAATTCGTTTTTATTCCTCATTAACGGGGCAGAGTGCAGACTGCGGAAATTTTGCACCGTATCAATACCACTGCCAAGCCAGGTAACATATTTTGGCGTTTCAATCTTGTAGTTCTCATGCAAGAAAGACATCAGCGTAGGAAGCACATCAAAGTGTGTTGAAACGGAAGAAAATGTTGCAGTTCTTTTTAACAGAGGAGAATAGATCATGAAAGGGACATGAAATCGGTCGAGTTTTGTTTTAATAGGAATTTCCGGCATCCGGTGATCGCCGGTAATAATAAAGATAGTGTTTTTAAATTCCGGTCTTTTTCTGAACTCCTCAAAAAAATATTTGAACGCGTCATCTGTGTACATTACCGTTGCATACATCTCAATATATTTTTCGTACTCTTCTAATTGCTTTGGCGAAAGAGACATCGTTTGTAATTTTGCACGTACTTTATCCCGGTAATAATCTTGACCTTCAACTAAAAAAGGATCGTGCATTGAAAGCGTCATAAAAACATCAATGCGGGGAGATTTATTTTGTTGATCGATCATTTCCAACCCCCGTTTGAATAACTCTTTATCTCCATATCCCCATGAAAATCCATTTGCCTTTGCAGGCATTTTATTATATCCGCCGCCAAAAGTTTTTTCATCTAAGATAAAGTCAACGTTTTGTCTTTTAAAAAAAATATCCATGTTATCAAAATGGGTATCTCCACCGTAAGAAAATGTTGCGGTGTACCCAAGTTGCTTTAGAAAAGAAATTAAAGAAAAATGAGGCGGCATTTTTTCTCCTAGTTCCAAAAATCCTTTTCCTGCAAAAGGAAGTGAGCCAAAGAGTGAAGAGAAAACGGCAAACGTTCTTCCACTGGTGCTTAGAAAATTTTTCCAGTAGAGGCTTTGGCCTGCAAGCGAGTCTAAAAACGGTGTAAAACTTCCGTCAATAGCCCCTTCACCGCTATAAGATCTTCCAAGACTTTCGGTAATAATAAAAACAAAATTGGGAAGGTCGTTTGTTGTTTGAAAAAAATTTCCCAGCACATTTTGACTGCTGTCTATCCGCAAAAAGGGAAAGTTCTTATCAACGTACGTAAATTTATTTTGTTGGTCATCTCCGGAATCAATAAAATAATCTCCGGCAAGTTCTACATCTTCTTCATTTAATAAATAGGGGAGAACTTTCTCACTAAAGAATTGCAGCTTGTTGATAACCGTGTAAAATTCAAGATCCGTCCGGTACTCTTCATTCTTTGGAATGAACGAAGCGTAACTAAAAAATGCACCCGCAAGCAGTACCAATAAAATATATGCAAGACTCTTCGGCAAAGGAATTTTTTTACTAAGATGGAAAGTGAAAAGAACAGCAAACAATACTACAAGAATCGGAATGATTAAAAAGAGATTGAAGCCGCCGGAAGCCCGAGCCGTGTGCATAATTTCTTCTGTTGAATATCCGAATAAATCTATACCTAGCGGTACAAGAGATTTTGAATAGTAAAAAACAAGGAGAAGATTACCCAGCAAAAGCAAAAGAGAAATTGAAATAAAAAGAATCTCTGCGATCTTGGGTTTAAAATAACTGATAAGGAAAAATGGGATTACTGCGTAGCCGTAAATTTTCAATATAAAAATTAAATCATAGAGAACTCCGGAAGCGGCAAGTCGCACACTATGTTCCGGCAGATTATGTAAATGAGAGATGAAAAAATATTCACCCACTCTAACAAAAATAAAAAGAAAAATTACCGCCAGTGTATACTGGAAGAATCTTTTGGAGGTTTCTTCGATAAAAAAGAAGAGGTCTTCCCGGGTTTTATAAAAAAGACTGCTCATACACTTTTCATTTTAATAAGAAATTCGTTTTTTAGCCTGTTCAAAATTCGCGCTGTAAAGATAGCACGTCCGGTTAAATAATCGTAAATCATGTTTCCTCTTTTTTCTATCCATGGGGGCTTAGAGATTTCGTTCCCATCTTCGTAATTGTTTTTCGCTTGAACAAACCCTCCGTTTTACCAAATTTTAACTGGTAGGAAACAAATCCAGGGAAAACAAGAGACACTTAATTATAAGACCAACAATTCCGTTAGAATTTTGGGGATGGTAATAATGGTGAAATGATTTGCCACCTGAAGTTTTCAAATATTTAATACTGTTTCATTCAAGAAAATTTGTTAAATTATAAAAGTTGTTTTTATGAAACTAATAAACTATCAAGCACTAAAAAATAACCTTTATAAGGCTGCCGAACTTTGATGATTGAAAAGAAAACCATACTCTTTGCAGAAGACACGGTGCATATTGCAAAGTTATTAAAATTTAAACTTGAGAAGGAAGGTTTTAATTTAATCCATTTCCCCTCGGGTGTAGGTGTTACAGATGGAGTTATAAAGTTTAAACCTGACCTGGTTATGCTTGATATCATGATGCCGGTTAAGGACGGACTAACAGTTCTGAAAGAAATAAAAAGCAATCCGAGCATTGCAGACATCCCGGTTATCTTGCTTACGGCTAACTCCCACGAGGAATATGTAGTAAAAGGATTGCAACTTGGTGCAATTGATTACATCTTAAAACCATTCGCTTCAAATGAAATTGTACTTCGCATAAAAAATATTTTAAAAATGCGATAACCTTCCGGGACTTTACTTTTACCATTTGCTTCCCGGCAGTAGAACTGTTAATCTTTTGGGAGTTTTTTTTGGTTACTCATTTAGACATTTTTGGATTTCTCGCATTAACTATCTTCGCTCTGTTAATTTTAACCTACGTTCTTGTTATACAAGTAGTGCTGCTTCGTCTGGTTCATGGTTACCAGGAGAAACAAGAACAGAAGTTTATTTCTATCTGGGGCGAAAGAATTTTTAATTATCTCGAAAGCTCGGAAAAACCTGAAACCTTAATAAGAATAATTCGAAGAGGGAAATACATTTATCTGCTTCACTACTTGCGTGAATTTTTCCTCATGCTAAAAGGTGACGACCTTAAACGGCTATCAGGATTAATAAATGAAACGAAACTTCAGCCGTTTCTCATTTCTCATTTAAAGTCAGGTTCTCCCAAAAAAATTAACGAAGCTGCATATTTTTTAGGATTAGCCAAATCGGCAGCATCAAAAAATATTTTGCGTAAAAAATTGCAAAGCCAAAACGCTTCAGTATTTCTAAGTTCTGCTTTAGCTTTAGCCCGTTTGAATGATGTTAAAGCCATCTTCGAAATCTTCCGCAACGCGCGCAGATTTACTTTTATTTCCAAAGACTCCTTACTAACCATTTTCTCCGAATATACAGATGAGATATGCAACCCGCTGCTTGAAAATCTTAAGAAAGAAAAAAACGCATTAATCATAAGCATCACAATTACTCTTTTTCGACATTTTAAATTCTATCAAGCAGGAGAAACCATTCTTAAAATAATGGTCTATAGTCAAAACAAAGAGGTTGTCATCGAGAGCATCAAATACTTTAGCGCCATTGATTTTTTTGAAGCCGCGACCGCATTGCGATCTTTAATCAATCATCCGAAAGCTGAGGTACGAGCCGAAGTTTTAAAAGCCCTGGCTGTTTTGGGCGATAAATCTTTCGAACAACGGATCTGGGATCGTATGTACGACTCCGAATATGAAGTTCAGTACAACGCTGTTACCACCCTGCTAAAAATCATTCCGGATAGTGAAGAAAAAATATCAACCTTTGCATACGGCAATTTGAATGACCGCGCCGCTGCAATTGCAAGAATGGTTTTAAGTGAACGGAACATCAAGAATTAATATGGGAATTATTAGTTATATCGTCTTTGGAATCAATGCATTAATCCTTTTTTATTTTCTATTAATTTGTACGATTTATATAGTCTTAAACATCGTCGCATTTTTTAAGATGATCAGGTACAACAGAACTATTAAATATCTTGACCTCAAACGTGTTTTCAAATTGACAAATTTTAAATCTATTTCGGTTATTGTTCCGGCGTATAACGAAGAAAACGGAATTGTTGAAAGTATAAAGTCACTACTTCAACTTGAATATCCTGACTTTCAGTTAGTTGTTGTGAATGATGGTTCAACTGACAATACGCTTCAAAAAATATTTGAAAATTTTTCAATCCGTCAGGTCTCATTCACTCCCTTTTATAAATTGAAATCCCAGTTGATCCGTTCAGTTTTCATGTCCTCCGAATATCCAAATTTAATCGTCATCGATAAAGTAAACGGTGGAAAAGCCGATGCGATAAATGCAGGGATTAATCTTGCAAAAAGTCCGTTGATTTCCGTTATTGATGCCGACTCTGTTCTTGAACGTGATTGTCTTTTGAAAATTGTCCGCCCGTTTATGGAAGATGAAAACGTGATAGCCGTAGGAGGCACAATCCGTATTGCCAATGGATGCAGCATTCTTCACGGAAATATTGTGGAAGTTGGGCTTTCAAAATCGTGGCTCGCCAGGTTTCAGGTTGTAGAATATTTACGCGCTTTTTTATTTGGTCGAAACGGATTTGATGTGCTTAACGGAATTCTTATTATTTCCGGAGCGTTCAGCTGTTTTTCGCGCGACGCGCTTTTGAAAATTGATGGTTATCGTGCCGGATGTATCGGCGAGGATATGGAGATCATCGTTCGCATGCACAAAAAGTTGCGGAAAGATAATCCCAAATTGCGTATTACTTTTATTCCCGATCCGGTTTGCTGGACAGAGGCGCCGGAAACTTTTAAAGTCCTTCGCAGCCAACGGATACGCTGGCAAAAAGGAACAGTTGAAAGTATTCTACTTCACAAAAAATTATTTATGAATCCAGCTTACGGCTGGATTGGAATGGTCGTATTTCCTTACTTTGCGCTGTTTGAAATGCTTGGGCCTATCATAGAAATCTTTGGTTACGGCTTTTTTATCTTTTCTTTAGCGTTCGGCTTTGTTACACTATCATTTGCCATTGCTTTTCTTTCAACAGCAATTCTTTATGGAGTTGTACTTTCTGTGCTCTCTGTAATTTTAGAAGAGCTTTCTTTTCAACGGTACCCCAAAATTTCCCATTTATTAAAATTGATTACAGCCGCCTTTTTAGAAAATTTCGGATACCGCCAGTTAACTACCTGGTGGAGGTTTCAGGGGATGGTTGAATATTTTAGCGGGAAAAGACATTGGGGACAAATGGAAAAAAAGGGATTTACTAAATAGAGTTTCTCCATTACGTAAGATTTTTTTCCTAATTCATCAACTTTTTTGCAACCTTTCAAATAAATACCTTGACAATAACACAATTTTTCCGTTAGTTTGGAAACGAAAAATACAAAATTCGTTTCTATTGAACCTCTTGAAACCATTTCAAGTTCTTTTTTGTTCTTTTGGAAACGAAATAAACGAACAATGTTTCTTGGTTAAAAAGGAAAAAATGCACGAAGAAAATGAAATAAAGGAAAAAATACTCCTCAAGACTGATGAGAAATTCCAACAATTTGGTTTTGCAAAAGTTACGATGGAGGAAATTGCTGCTGATCTGGGTATCAGCAAAAAAACGCTTTACAAATATTTCCCCAATAAAGAACATATTTTGAAGGAAATCCTTGATAAAAGTAAATGTGAATTTGAATTATTCGTTGAAAATTTATTTAATGATACCTCTTTGGAATTTATTGAAAAACTAAAAACTTTAGTAGATCATATCTCCAAAAATTCACATCGCTTTCATGGACCTCTTGTGCAGGATCTGATGAAGAACCATCCGCAATTATGGCACGAGATTCAAGATTTTAGAAAAAAGAAAGCCTATAATAATCTTTCTATGATGCTTAATGCCGGGGTTAAAGAGGGAATTTTTAGAGACGACATTAATACGGAAATAATAACTTCCGTTTATATGGGGGCTATTCACAGCTTAATTAGTCCGGAAATTATTTCGGAACTTCCGATCTCATTTGAAAACCTTCACAAAACAGTTACAAAAATTGTCCTTGAAGGAGTGCTTTCAGAAGAGGGAAGAAACAAATACAAAACAAAAGATGTTTTTAATGAAAACAATGGAGATAAAGTCGTATGACAAATTTTAGAACACTCTTCTTCCTGTTGGTACTACTCACGTTGACAGGTTCAACCCTATACGGACAGGAGAAGTTGCAGTTGTCCGTAGAACAAGCGATTCAACTTGGATTAAAAAACAGTAAATCGTTACATGCATCAATGATGAAAGTTAAATCAAATTCGGCGCGCGTTAGTGAAGTTACTTCAAGCCGCCTCCCTTCGGTTCGCTTTACCGGGGTTTATACAAGATTAAGTGAAATTCCCCCATTCACTATCATGATGCCGACAGGACCGTTCGTTCTTTCCCCTTCTATATTGAACAGTTACCAGTTGAAATTATCGCTAGCCCAGCCGTTATTTACCGGCTTCCGTCTTAAAAGCACAAGCGAGATGGCGGAATATCAATTGAAGGCTTCCGAGGTTGAATTCACAAAAGATGAACTTGAAACCGCATTTGCAGTTCGCAACGCGTATTGGTCATTATTCAAAGCGCAAGAAATGAAAAAAGTTGTTGATGAAATTGTTGCGCAAATGAAGGCGCATTTAAAAGACGCAAGCAATTTGTTAGCTCAAGGCATGCTTACAAATAATGATGTTCTAAAATTACAGGTACAACTTTCCGATGTTCAACTGAAACAGTTGGAAGCACAAAACGGCGTTCAGCTTGCCCAAGTAAATTTGAATAATACACTCGGAGTTCAATTAAATACTGAAGTATTTGTTTCTCAAGGTGAAGAAGCAATGTCTGCGACCCAATATCCGGCTAAAACTGACGGGGAACTCGACGCGTTTCTTCAAAAAGCATTTGAAAAACGGGGAGAATTAAAAGCTGCCGATTACCGCGCGAAAGCAAGTGAATCGGGAGTAACAATCGCTAAATCTCGTTGGTATCCCGAAGTTAGTCTTTACGGAAATTATTATTACAATCGTCCGAACTCTCGAATTTTTCCATCTCAGGATGCGTTTAAAGAAACATGGGACGCCGGCGTTATGGTGAGTATGGATGTTTGGAATTGGCTGGCAACTTCACATCAAACCGATCAAGCAGAAGCGGGGCTGGCGCAATCACTCGACGCGCTTGGTATGTTGAAAGACGGAATTACGCTTGAGGTTACACAAAACTATTTAAACTATCAACAAGCGAAACAAAAAATAATCATTACAAAATTATCCGTTGAACAGGCTGATGAAAACCAGCGCATTACTTCTGAGAAATTTAAAAACGGTGTGGCGCTCAGCTCAGATTTAATTGATGCTGAAGTTTCATTACTTAGTGCAAAAACAAATTACACTTCCGCTTTAGTTGATCTTGAATTAGCAAAAGCAAAATTAGATAAATCTATCGGCGAATAAAATTTTTGGAGAATTCGAATATGAAAAAAGGAAAATTAATTATAGCAGTAGTAGCGGTTTTAATTGTGATCGTGGCTATCCTGGTTATGAACAAGAGAAAAATGTCATCATTTACCGCCGGAGGAATAAAAGACGTTTATTACGTCACGGTTGAAAAAGCATCAAAGAAAAATCTTTCGGAATCGTTAAGCCTTGTTGGAACGGTTTACGCGAACAACGATGTGAACATCGTTTCGGAAACATCCGGCAAAGTTACCTCGGTCTTTACAAAAGTTGGTGATTACAAATCTGCAGGCTCGGTGCTTTTTCAAGTTGATGATGAATTAAGAAAAGCCGCATTGATGAGCGCTGAAGCTAATTACGAAAAAGCAAAAAAAGATTACGAACGGTCACAAGTGTTGTTCCAACAAAAATCCGCGACCGATGCACAATTAGACATGGCAAAACTTGGCGCTTCAATGGCAGAAGCGCAATACATTGTTGCAAAACGGCAGATGGCTGACACGAAAATCAAAACTCCGATTTCTGGTTTTGTTACGGCGCGCTATATCGATCTCGGTTCGATGGTTCAAGGCGCTCCACAGGCAACACTCGTTGCAAATGTAGTTGATATTTCTCGTGTAAAAATCAAGTTAAGTGTCTCTGAGACAGATGCATTCATTTTAAAGAAAGGTGATCAAGTTTCCGTTACCTCTGATGTTTATCCGGAAGTAATTTTTACGGGAAGAATTGAATCGATTGGCGCTAAAGGAGACGATGCTCATACTTTTCCGGTTGAAATAAGTATCGCTAACACAGCGAGACATCAACTTAAAGCGGGGATGTTTGCACGTGTTGCTTTTAATTCCATCACATCAAGAGAAGCGATTGCAATCCCAAGAGAAGCGTTAGTTGGCAGCGTTAAAAATCCCCAGGTTTATGTTGTTGAAAATGGAATTGCAAAACTTCGCACTATTACTGTTGGTGGTGAGTCAGGTCTTTATATTCAAGTGCTTAACGGTTTGTCCGAGGGTGAAGTAGTTGTTGTAAGCGGACAAAACAATATTGTTGATAACACTAAAGTTGAAATATTGAAGTAGCGACATTCGGCTGAATGTCTCTTCTAAGAAAAAAGGAAATTTAAAAATGACCATTACAGAATTATCAATTAAAAGACCCTCGTTAGTTATCGTTGTATTCGCATCGTTAATTGTGTTGGGACTTTTCGCATTTCAGCAGTTAAAATATGAATTACTGCCGAAAATTTCTCCACCAATTATAACCATTATAACAGTTTATCCCGGCGCATCGCCAAGCGAGGTCGAAACCGGAGTAACTAAGGTTATTGAAGATGCCGTTTCGGGAATGGATAAAGTTTCTGAAGTTCGTTCGACCTCTTCAGAAGGTATTTCATTTGTTACCGTTGAACTTTTACAATCGGCGAATACCGATCTTTCGTTACAAGACGCGCAAAGAAAAGTAGGACAAATAACCGCTCAGCTTCCTACGGATGCAAAAGCTCCTACAATTTCCAAGATAGCGCTTGATGAAGTTCCCATTTTGCGTATGGGAATCTCCGCCGACATGGATCCTAAATCTTTTTATCAATTTACCATAGATAAGATCCAACCGCTGCTTTCACGCGTTCCGGGAGTAGGACAAATTGCTCTAGTTGGCGGTGAAGAACGGGAAATAAAGGTTAATCTCGATCTCCAAAAACTTCGTACATATGGACTTTCAATCCTCCAGGTTACACAGGCAATTAAATCCGCTAACCTGGATTTTCCTACCGGAAAGATTAAAGATACCGACGGGCAATTTATTGTAAGAATTGCCGGAAAACTTTCTTCTCTTGAAGAATTGAAAAATTTAACCGTCGGTGAATCAAGGCTGGGCGGCGAAATAAAACTGCAGGATATTGCAGAAGTTGAAGATGGAATAAAAGATTACCAAAACATTGCACGTATCAATTTCAGAAATACGATCGGACTTATTCTGCAAAAGCAATCTGACGCAAATTCAGTTGAAGTTGCTAATCTTGTAAAGAAAGAACTGAAACGAATTGAAGCGGTTTATAAAAGCAGCAATCTTAAATTTGAAGTTGCGCAAGATGGTTCCCTCTTTACTATCGATGCAGCAAATGCGGTAAAGGAAGATCTGTTAATCGCTGTCTTTCTTGTAGCTATTGTTATGTTAATGTTTTTGCACAGCGTTCGAAATTCAGTTATTGTACTAGTTGCCATTCCCACATCGCTCATTTCAACGTTTATCGTTATTTGGGCATTTGGCTTTACGCTTAATTTGATGACTCTGCTCGGTCTCTCGCTTGTGGTGGGTATTCTTGTGGATGACTCGATAGTTGTGCTCGAAAATATTTATCATCACCTTGAAAAAGGTGAAGCGAGTAGAATTGCGGCATTGCGCGGAAGAAATGAAATCGGATT
Source organism: Ignavibacteriaceae bacterium (assembly GCA_041667115.1). Lineage (GTDB taxonomy): Bacteria > Bacteroidota > Ignavibacteria > Ignavibacteriales > Ignavibacteriaceae > UBA1563. Next base: position 35,321 of record JBAYFO010000005.1, read on the forward strand.
TGCCGCCCTAGCTATTACGGCTGTTGACGTTGCCGTTTTCTTTCCGCTTACGTTAGTTGGTGGAATTGTCGGAAATATTTTAAGAGAATTTTCTGCAGTAGTAGTTGCATCAACGTTGATGTCGCTCTTCGTTTCCTTTACGGTTACACCAATGCTTGCCTCGCGTTTTGCCAAGTTAGAAAGATTAACCACGAAAACGTTGGTTGGAAAATTTGCTGTTTGGTTTGAAAAGAAATTTAAAGACCTTACAGAGTATTACATAAAATTATTGCATTGGGCTCTGAGGAACAGAGGCAAAATTGCACTGATGACTATTGCTGCATTCATTGCCACCTTCGCTTTAATTCCACTTGGCTTTATCGGTGCCGAATTTATGACGCAAACCGACCGCGGTGAATTTGCCGTGACAATAGAATTAGCCCCCGGTGCAACCATTGAACAGACAAACAGAGTCTCACAACAAATTGAAAAAATCATCGGTGAGATGCCTGAAGTAAAAAGAATTTATGCTAATGTCGGTGCATCGAGTGAAGGATTAATCGGATTTCCTTCAAGTAATACTACCGAACTTGCAGTGACACTTGTTGACAAAAAAGATCGGAAAAAGTCTACCGATGATGTTGGCAATAACATTAAAATGGCAACACAAAAATTTCCGGGCGTAAAAGTACGCGTAAATCCTATCGGTATTTTTGGAGTCGCAAACCAAACTCCTATTCAAGTATTGATTAATGGTCCGGACTATAATGATGTTGTTAAGACTGCAAAACAAGTGGAGGACATCGTTAAGAAAATTCCGGGAACGGCAGACGTTCGTCTTTCGGCTGAAGATGGTAACCCTGAAACACGTATCGAAATTGATAGAACAAAATTATCAAGTTTCGGATTAACTGTTGCGGAGGTTGGGCAGGCTTTAAAAGTTGCACTTACCGGTGATGACGATTCAAAGCTGCGCGAAGGAAATACTGACTATGACATCAGAATAGTGTTAGATCAGTTTGACCGTTCAAAAACAAGCCAGCTTGGTAATATCAGTTTCGTAAATAGAAAAGGACAGCAGATCTATCTTAAACAATTTGCCAATATTTACCTTACCACCGGACCGACAAAATTATCCCGCCAGGCAAGAAGCGCGTCGGTAACTATTTTTGCACAGGTACAAACCGGCAAAACATCCGGTGCAATTTCGCAGATAATTGATAAGCAATTAAGCAGTTTCAAATTCCCTTCCGGGGTTGTTTATTCATTTTTAGGCGATGTCAAAAATCAACGCGACTCATTCGGCGATTTAGGTATTGCGTTGCTTGGTGCAGTGCTCTTCACCTACTTAGTGATGGTTGCGCTCTATGATTCATTCGTCTATCCTTTCGTTATTTTATTCTCCGTACCGCTTGCCATGATCGGGGCGTTACTTGCGTTAGCATTAACCATGAAATCTTTGAGCATTTTTACTATCCTTGGTATTATCATGTTGATAGGCTTGGTGGCAAAGAACGCAATTTTAATTGTGGATAGAACAAACTTCATGCGCGCGCAGGGTGAAAGTGTAATTGACTCCTTGGTTGACGCCGGCAGAATGAGAATCCGCCCGATCTTTATGACTACCTTAACAATGATCTTCGGTATGACTCCGATAGCGCTTTCAACCGCCTCCGGCGCCGAATGGAAATCAGGTTTAGCGTGGGCGTTAATTGGCGGACTAACGAGTTCACTCTTTTTAACCTTACTTGTTGTTCCTGTTGTTTATACAAAAGTTGAAGAGTACAGAGTTAGGATTCCCGCTCTATTTAAACGAGTTAGTGAATTGCTGGGATTAAGAAAAAGTACTGTAAGCGATATGGTGATTGAAAAGTAATGCTTTCTTATAAGAGCTACCATTCAGCCAAGGAATGGTAGCTCTTCTTCTTCTCTTCAACGAAATTTATTTCAAAGCGAAAAACTCCCCAACATTTCTTCTTCACAACATCATATTTTCAATAATGCGGCATTGCATTTTGCAACAAAAAATTACAGCACACAACTCTCTTCTTTGAACACTTTTCTTTCTCTTTTATTATTGCGCAACAAAAGGAAAAGAATTATGAAAAAAATATTAGTAGTTGAAGATGAGCCGGATGTTCGCGCTACCATTCAGGAAGTTTTAGAATCAGAGAATTATGATGTTATTGCTGCTCGTGACGGCAAAGAAGGTTATGAATTAGCGCTTGCGGAAAACCCTGACATGATTTTAAGTGATGTTAAAATGCCGAGGGTGAACGGTTTAGAAATGATTGAACTCCTGCATAAACATAAAAAATTTAAAAATAAACCATTTCTCTTCATCTCTGCAAAAGTTGATCTTGCAGATATTCGCCAGGGAATGTCTGTCGGAGCAGATGATTATATTACAAAACCCTTCACCATTCAAGATCTACTGGATGCCGTTGAACTCCGCTTCAAGAAAAAAGATGCGCCCATACATGAACTTGAAGAGATTCGCGACAGCCTGGTAAAGAGAATCCCGCACGAACTCCGTACACCGCTTGTTGGGATCCTTGGGTTCTCCGAATTACTTTCAGAGGATATTGAATCATTCTCCAAGGAGGAAATCCTTGAGATGATACAGAATATTCATCAAACTGGAAAACGGCTTCATACTATAATAGAGAAATATCTTACCTATGCAGAATTGCTTGCCCCGGAAGTTGGTGATAGAACACTAGAAAAATTTCTGAAGAATAGTCACGAGATCGAACCGGAGGCAATAACTTACGAGTTGCTGAAATCCTTCGAAAAATCGGATCGGCAGAAAGATATCTTTTTTGAAATTGAAAAAGCTGTTGTCGCAATGAGTGAACGTAATTTTTCTGCGGTCTTAAAAGAATTGTTTGAGAATGCAATAAAATTTTCAGAGAAGGGAACCCCGATTCGTGTAAGAGGAATAATTTCACAAGAAAACTATGAACTTGGTATTGAAGATCTGGGAACCGGAATGCTTGAGGAATCCATGGATAAGATAGCATCGTTTCGCCAATTTGAGCCCAACCAATATTTATACAACGGCGTTGGATTAGGATTGGCAATAGTTAAAAAAATAGTGGAAAACACAAACTCCACTTTAACTATTAAAAGTAAATATGGCGGAGGAACAATGGTAAAGGTGAGCATCCCGCTTTCAAAGCAGCTGTAAGATTAATACCCGCATCCGGTTCTAATCAAGAGTCCACACACTCGTTTACACCGGGTGCAATTTTACTATTCTCAATAATTACTCACGAGGAGTCTGTCATTCACAACAAGAAAATTCCGTTCACAACCAGAAGCCTTTATTATAAAAGTTGAATGTTCGATAGTAGAGAACAAAGTGAGAGTAAAAAGGTTTATTCGGAGAAAGCAGATACTTTGAAAGAATATGCGGGTGAAAATATTATGCGAGAAAAAAAATTCAGAAATTTAACCAAAATGAGGAAATGGGTTGGCTTATAACGATGCTATGGATTCTTCACATGAAGAAAAATTGGAAATGAACCAGGAAGCGGCATACCGCAAGCAAGCTTCGGTAACGTTAAGTGATTCATTAAAACAATTAGAACAATTCTTAGCAATATCGGAAGATGACTTTCTCGTTATTGGGGGCAAACTCCAGAATTATCAGAGTCTTTGCAACAAGATCAACACACTTTCACAAAACATCATTCAGAAAATTGACACCGAGATTCTCTCCGCAGGGATCAATAAACTTGACTCCCTTTTCAGTTCAATTGGAACGCACTTTACTCAAGCCACCGAAACGATTGAAAAAGATAAAAAAGATTTGCAATTCATTTATTCCAGACTCTCGGATGTTGAAGATAGTTTAAATGGATTTGATAAAATTGTAAAAACCTTACGCATGCTTGGTATCTCATCCAAAATTGAAAGTGCGAGATTAAATCTCATGGACGGCGGATTTTTTTTATTGGCAGAAACAGTTGATAAAATGGGAACACTGATCGGGGAAAGAAAAAATGCTATAAAGAGTAAATCAAAAAGTTTATTAGTGCAGTTGGCAAAATCTCTGAGAGATTTGACTGGTCTTGCCGGGGATCAAGAAAAACAAAGTACCATCTTTAACCGTTCGACTACAGCATCGCTGGAATCTTTCAAAGAAAAGAACATGATTTGTGCCAGCTCGATAGGCGAGATCAAAATTGTAGGAACAAAATTAACAGAATACCTCCGCAATATTGTCGGTGCAATTCAGTTCCACGATATTACCAGGCAGCAACTACAACACGTTGGCGAAGTTGTTGAAGAAATGATACATAAATTAAACGAAGCTGGAACAGAAGGGTCCGATCTCTATTCACACATCCACGATAACACAGAATTGCAAGCAAGGCAATTGAGCGGCACCTTAGAAAACTTTACAAATTCTATCTTCTCGATAATTGAAAGTTTGCGTGAAGTTGAAACGGGAACTCATCAACTTTTTAGCGAGTCGAAAAAAATTATTGGAATCGATACAACACAGAGCGATTTGCATCAAGCGCTGTTTGAAAGTGACTTACGCTTCATAACGGAAGGTTTGCAGGAAAGTTTACTGATTGACAAAAACCTCGATGCTTCAATCGCAGAGATCGTTTCAATAGTGTCGGAACTTGCAAAACAAATAGACAGCATTGAAGAGATAGGAACAGAGATTGAGTTGGTTGCTTTAAATGCCCGTGTGAAAGCAGCACACTTAGGGATAGAAGGCGCGGCTCTTGGTGTTTTAGCAGAGGCTATTCAAAAACTTTCTATTGAAGCAAAAACTCAAACCGGCAAGACGTTCGAGGTTCTGATGTCTATTGACAAACTATCCGGAGAGTTGAGAAATGAACTTACTTCAACCCGCCATCAAACAACGAGCAATCTTTTGCAGACAACGGTTGAAGATTTGAATCTCCTCCTCGCTTCAATTAAAAAAGTTGAAAACTCAGCGTTAGTAGAGACCAAAGAGCTTGACGGCATTGTTAAATTATTTGAGAGTGAATTGCAAGTAACGGTTCAAAACATACAGATTCATTCAACTGCCGAAGAGTTACTCGTTCCGGTTATAAACGGTTTCAATGGTATAACTACCGATTTAAAATCTCGATACAATATTGAATCACGGCGCGCCCAAAACACTCAGAATATCATTGGAAGATATACGATGATGAGTGAACGCGAGATCCACACCCAGTATACAAACACCTCTTCTGATTTTAACAACCAGGTTACTCCTACCGAAACTGGAAGTGACGACCTCGACAATAACATTGAACTTTTTTGATGAAAGAACATTTTATGAAAAAAACATTGAGAAATAAATTGGAAATAACAATTGCAAATGATCTGACGATCAACTACGCCGCGGAGATTTATAAACTGTTTGCCGAAGCGTTGAAGGGAAAAAGAGACATACTTATCACCATTTCTTCCCCATCCCCCGTTGATGTTACGTTCCTTCAGATACTGCACGCTTTTTTAGCAAAATGTGCATCACTGAACAAAAAAGTTTTCTTCGAAATAAACAAGCAAAATGAATTAAGAGAGGCGCTTATGCGAATGGGATATTATGACATCGCCGGGGTTCTCGGTGCAACTTCAAAAGTAGTGGAAGGATAAAAGAGATGGCAAAAACAATAATGACGGTGGATGATTCAGCTAGTGTACGGCAGATGGTTGCATACACACTCCGCGAAGCCGGATACGAGGTGGTGGAAGCGTGCGACGGAGTAGATGCTCTTGCAAAAATTGATACGACTGTATTCAGTTTAGTAATAACAGATTTAAATATGCCCCGCATGGATGGCATTTCACTAATTAAAGAATTGCGCGCTAATCCCAAAATAAAATTCACGCCAATCCTGATGCTCACGACCGAATCACAAAATGAACGCAAGATGGAAGGCAAAACCGCCGGAGCGACCGGCTGGATAGTAAAACCATTTAAACCGGAACAATTAGTAATGGTTGTAAAAAAGGTGGTAGGATGATAGATTCTTTGCAACAAGCATTTATTGAAGAAACCAGAGAATTGCTCTCTGAGTTAGAGATAACCTTATTAGCCGTTGAGGATGCCCCGACCGATTCCGAGTTGATTGCAAAATTGTTTCGTGCATTGCACACCATTAAAGGTTCCTCCGCAATGTTCGGCTTTGATGATATCGCTTTATTTACGCATGATATTGAAACAGCGTATGACCTTATCCGGAATGGAAAACTTACCGTTACAAAACAAATTATTGATCTGACGCTTCTTGCTCGCGATGAAATAGCCAACATGCTGGTTAAAACGGGCGTTCATAGTCACATTAATGAAGAGAACACAAAAAAAATCATTGAATCGTTCAGGGAGATTGTTTCCTCGTTTCATAAGTCGGATGGAGAGCAGAAGCCGGTCACAACTGAATCGAAACCGGACACGAAAAAAAAATCAACTGTTTCACAGCAATTATTTTATATCCGTTTCATACCCGGTACAGATTTGTTCTTATCGGGAACTAATCCTTTGATGTTGATTGATGAGTTGAGGGAAATGGGTGATCTTGCCCTCTCTGTTCATGTTGACAAAATTCCTGCTTTTGAAGAATGTAATCCGGAAGCCTGTTATTCTTATTGGGATATATTGCTCCGAACTTCTAAGAATGTGGATGACCTAAAAGACGTTTTCATTTTTGTTGCCGACACCAGTGAGCTGATCTTTGAAAATATTACTTCGGAAATCGGCAATATTTCGGAATTAGATTTTGAAAAATTACAAAGTGCGATTGCTGTTGATAAAGCCTATCACGTTCAAGATATCCGTACTCTTATAAAAGGACATTCTGTTCAGGCTACGGTAGCTAAACCATCAGCAATTTCTCAGGAGGCAAAACAAACCTCTCAACCGGCAGCAGCGCATACAGAACCTGACTCTGCCTCAAGCATTAGGGTTAGTTCTGAAAAACTTGACGAACTGGTTAACCTTGTTGGTGAGTTGGTAACAATCCAGGCTACATTAAGCCAGATTGCACTTAGCAATAATAACAATGACATGATCTCCATTTCGGAAGAAGTAGAACGAATCACATGGTCATTGAGAGACAGCGCGCTCAATATTAGAATGCTTCCTATCGGTTCAACGTTCAGCAAATTCAAAAGATTAGTAAGAGACCTTTCTAATGAATTAGGAAAAGAAGTTGAATTAACTACCGAGGGAGCTGAAACCGAACTTGATAAAACGGTAATTGAAAAATTGAATGACCCGCTTATTCACATCATCAGAAACTCAATAGATCATGGAGTAGAAACACCGGAAGAAAGACTAAAGTCAGGAAAATCCTCAACCGGCTCCGTTCACTTATCTGCTTCGCAATCAGGAGGAAATGTTTTAATAAGAATTACCGATGACGGGGCTGGTTTAGATAAAGAAGTGCTCAAAGCAAAAGCAATCAAATCAGGTTTAATTTCAGAAACAGCAGAATTATCCGATACCGAAATATATTCCCTCATCTTTGCCGCAGGATTTTCAACAGCAAAGAAAGTTACAAGCGTCTCAGGTCGCGGTGTTGGAATGGACGTTGTAAAAAGAGCTATTGATGGTTTACGGGGAACTGTTCAGGTAGCAAGCGAAAAAGGAAAAGGAACGGTGATCACTTTAAAGCTTCCTCTAACCCTTGCAATCATTGACGGATTATTGGTAAAAGTTGCAGACGATCATTATGTGCTGCCTCTTTCTTCTGTTGAAGAGTGCATCGAGTTATCGGAAGAAGATATTGCTAACGCGCATGGCCGGCATATAATAAATGTTAGAGGAGGGATTGTTCCTTATATCAATCTTCGCGAACGATTTGGAATAACTACCGTTAGACCTAACATTGAACAGATTGTTGTTGCCGCAATAAATAATCACCACGTTGGATTTGTAGTAGACCAAGTATTGGGCCAGCATCAGACGGTACTCAAATCGCTTGGCAAATATTATAAAAACGTCGAGGGTGTTTCGGGAGCGACAATATTGGGTGACGGAACCGTGGCGCTAATTCTTGATATCAATAAATTATTTGAAGGTGAAGAATTGAATGAAAACGCTTCAAATAATGTCTTGATGAAGAACAAATAGAGGATGAAAAATGAAACCGTATTATTCTCTGAAAAAAGTTTTGCCTGCAAATTTACTAATTGAAAAAACCGGCTTAGTAATACAAAGAAAAAACAATGGCGCATTTTTCAGCATTGTTTTTACCGAATTAGCAATGAGTAATAAAATTATTTTTCTGGTACTACTATTGTCGCTTTGTACGATTGCAAAAGCACAAATGAACACGAAAGACACTCTTGTTGTTGCTTCCAACGTTGCTAGCAGCGGTACGTTTACTCATAACCCGGCCAACACTACAGAACAGAAAACAGAAAACGAATCGTTCCTTACCGGTTTACTTAAAAGAAATAATATTAGCGGTGGGTGGTGGGGAGTTAGAAATATTCTTAACGAATCCGGATTGGATTTTAATCTTGTATACAAAGGGGAAATGTTTTCTAACGTTTCAGGTGGTTTAGAAAAAGGAACGACAACACTTGATAATATCGATCTAATTCTTTCGGCTGACCTCGGAAAAAGTATGGGCTTTGAGAATAGTAACCTCTTAATACAATTTCTTGGTAACAGCGGCGGAGTTCCGTGCAATTTTGTTGGCGCTGCCCAGGGTATTTCCAATATTGAAACAATCCCTACATGGAAAGTATATCAATTAATATTGGAGAAGAAGTTTTTTAACGAACAATTTTCTGTTGCGGTTGGTTTATATGATCTCAACTCTGAATTTGATTACCGTGAAACGTCATCGATTTTTATTAATCCCTCACACGGAATTGGTCCCGATTTTTCTCATAGCGGGTTAAATGGACCTTCAATTTTCCCCACAACTTCTGTTGCCTTAAGAATAAAGTATGAATCTGAAAATGGAAATTATTTTCAAGCCGCCATTTTGGACGGTGTGCCGGGCAACCCTGATAATCCATATGGAACACACATCATTTTTAATAAAAAAGATGGTTTACTATTAACATCAGAGTTCGGTTCAATTAAGAAAAAAGATGAATTGCTTGATAGTAAAATTGCATTGGGCGTATGGACCTATACAACAGACTTTGAAAAAAATAATTTTACCGAATACTCCGGGAACATCATCTCACTTGAAAAAAATTATGGTTTGTATTTAACTGCTGAAAAGAAGTTGGTATCGAATTCCGAAAACCCAAATAGAAACCTAGCCGGATTCTTTAGGATTGGTTATGCAAACAAAAATATAAATCCCGTTGATTTCTACTTTGGTGGTGGATTGAAACTTACCGGTTTGTTTAGCGGAAGAGAAGAAGATGAGCTCGGTCTTGCCGTTGCACTGGCACATACTTCATCTACGTTTAGGAAAACTTCCGAAATATTGGAAAACACCTTCATAAAATCTCAGGAGATCGATCTTGAAGCAACTTATATTTTGAAACTCACACCATGGTTAATAATTCAACCGGATATTCAATATTTAATAGACCCATCCTACTGCACATCATCCGGGAGTGCTTTTGTTATGGGTTCGAGAGTTCAATTAATTTTCTAATTATTAAAAAACAGTAGAGGTACAAAATGAATTGGTTTTACAATTTAAAAGTCAGAGCGAAACTCTTAATGGGATTCGTTCTCGTTGCTCTTATTGCTGCGTTCGTTGGGTTTAACGGCATCGGAAAAATGGCACTCATGAACGAAAATGCACAACAAATGTATGACGACAGAACGGTGCCCATTGTTGAGTTGAGCAATTCACTTCAGGAGGTATATGAACTTCGTCTCTCTGTTGCAAATCTTGTGGTGTCAAAAAATTCCGAAGAACGTACTATGCTTGAAAAAGCCATTCACGATCATGAAAAAATGGCTGAGGAAATGATGGCTAAGTTTGCAGCAACGAACTTGAACCCCGAAGAAAAAATACTGTTGGAAGGATACAAAAAATCTTGGGAGGAGTTCCAACCAGCAGTAGTGAAAGCTGTTCAATTGGCAAAAGGGAGTAATGAATTAGCTGCCCATGACTTCGAAGCAGGTGAGTTTGATAAAGAGTCAAAAAAAATTAGTGAAGAGTTGGACTATCTAATAACATCTGAAGAACATCTGGCTGATTCATTAGATCAGGAAATAGGAAAAGAATACAGTTCCGCCAGCACGGAATCATACACCATAATTGTCTTTGGTGTTTTACTTGCAATAGGGTTAGGTCTTTTCATTTCAAGCATAATTTCCAAACCGTTAAATCTTCTAACAGCCGTTGCAGCAAAAGTTGCTCTTGGCGATGTTGATATTGAACTCGAACAGAAAACTACCGATGAAATCGGTGAGCTTACCGGTGCGTTCAGAAAGATGGTAGAGAATATTCAAGACCAAGCCGGAATCGCGGCAAGACTTTCAGAAGGTGATTTGGGTGTTGATGTTAAAATTAAATCGGAAAAGGACGTTTTGGGAAACAGCCTTTTCAATATGGTCGAAAAATTAAAGGAAGTTGTAGAGAGTGTAAAAGCGGCATCAGATAACGTTGCAGCCGGCTCTCAAGAATTAAGTTCAAGCTCTGAGCAAATGTCTCAAGGGGCAACAGAACAAGCAGCCGCGGCAGAAGAAGCCTCCTCATCAATGGAACAGATGACCTCAAATATAAAGCAAAACGCCGATAACGCTCAACAGACAGAGAAAATTGCGCTTAAGTCATCTGAAGATGCAAAAGAAGGTGGAAAAGCCGTAACCGAAACAGCCGAAGCAATGAAAGAGATTGCCGGAAAAATATCGATCATCGAAGAAATTGCACGTCAGACAAATCTGTTGGCATTAAATGCTGCAATTGAAGCTGCCCGCGCCGGTGAACATGGAAAAGGATTTGCAGTTGTAGCAAGTGAAGTAAGAAAACTTGCCGAAAGAAGTCAAACTGCAGCAGCCGAAATAAATAAACTATCTGCTTCGAGTATAAAAGTTGCAGAAAGAGCTGGAGAGCTTTTAACGAAGATTGTTCCTGATATTCAAAGAACATCGGAATTAGTACAGGAAATAACAGCTTCGAGCAATGAACAAAACACCGGAGCCGAGCAAATAAATAGTGCGATTCAACAATTGAATCAAGTCATTCAACAGAACGCTTCCGCATCCGAAGAAATGGCTTCAACAGCAGAAGAGTTGACGAGTCAGTCTGAACAACTACAGGAGACCATAGCATTTTTCAGAATTGATGACAGACGGAATGGGCAGGAAATCAAAAGAATAAGTGCTGGGATCCAAAAGCCGGTAGCTAAGAACGAATCTCACAAACTGAATATAGGGCATATTATTCATGAAAAACCCGGTTCGGTAAAAGCGAAAACACAAAAACCAACCAATCCCAAAAGACTGGCGAAGGCTGGTGGTGTATTCTTAGATATGGGCAATAATGGTGACAAACTAGATAACGAATTCGAAAAATTCTAATTAAATAAATCTCAAAGGAGAATACGATGAGTAATATAAATGTAAACGAAACAAAGCAGTATCTCACTTTCAAATTAAGTGAAGAAGTGTTTGGAGTAGATGTTGCACAGGTACGCGAGATTCTTGATTATGTAAAAATAACCAAGGTACCGCAGACACCCGATTTTATGCGTGGTGTAATTAATCTTAGAGGGAGTGTTGTCCCGGTCGTTGATATGAATCTAAAGTTCGGTATGGAAAAAACGGAAAGAACGGTGAACACCTGTATTGTAGTGGTCGAAGTAAAACTAGGTGATGAAACCGCGGTGCTTGGTGCGCTGGTCGATTCGGTTCAGGAAGTCTTTGAGATCGAACCACAAAACATAGAACCGGCTCCAAGGATAGGAACAAAACTGAATACTGAATTTATTAAAGGGATGGGGAAGCGGGAAGAAAAGTTTATCATCATCCTTGATATTGATAAAGTCTTTTCTTCAGAGGAACTGGAAATAGTACAAAGTGCCGGAAGTTTTAAATCAGGCGAACTGGCATCAGTAAACTAAAATGAAAATTATTAATTAATTATAACAGGAGTAATTACAATGAAATGGTTTTATGATTTAAAAATCAGTGCGAAATTATTAGGTGGTTTTATACTAGTGGCTTTCATTGCCGGTTTAATTGGCTATGAAGGGATTACAAGCCTTAAAACCGCAAATGATAGCGACGCAATATTATATGCAAACAATACCGTGCCCTTATCGGCTATGATTGATCTAACATCGGCTTTTCAAAGGATGCGCGCTAACGGGTTGGAATTATTAATAGAAAGTAATCAACAGGAATATGCTGCAACCCTCAAATCAATTCAAGCCAGACAAGCTGACATTGATACCGGTAAAGCGGTTATTCAGAGAACGATTGTGACAGACGCAGTGCAGCAGAAAATGAACCAACTTGTAAAAACCGATAATGACTTTGACGCTCTTTATACAAAGTATGTTGACCTCTGTCTTGCCGAAAAGGATGCTGAAGCTAAAACCTTGTGGAATACCGATATGGAAACCGCGCGGGTTGCAGAGCAAAATGCTCTTGCAGATTTAGACAACACTTTAACGCTGAGAGCTGAAAACAGATCTAATACTAATTCCGCTGCTGCAGATGCCGCCTCAAGAAACATGATAATGTTTGTAATAATAGGAATGATTGTAGCGGTTGGGTTGGGAGTATTTATTTCCAAAATGATCAGCAAGCCATTAAATAGAGGCGTAGATTTCGCCGTTGCTGTTGCAGGAGGCGATCTGACCCAACGTTTAGATATTGCTCAGAAAGACGAGGTTGGAATACTTGCGAAATCTTTAAATGATATGGTTGAAAAACTGAAGGAAGTTGTAGAGAGTGTAAAAGCAGCATCGGATAATGTTGCAACCGGCTCACAAGAATTAAGTTCAAGCTCGGAAGAAATGTCTCAAGGAGCAACAGAACAAGCCGCAGCCGCAGAAGAAGCGTCATCATCAATGGAACAGATGACTTCCAACATAAAACAAAATGCAGACAACGCGCAGCAAACAGAAAAGATTGCACTTAAATCCTCGGAAGATGCAAAAGAAGGGGGCAAAGCAGTAAAAGAAACAGCCGAAGCAATGAAAGAGATTGCCGGAAAAATATCGATCATCGAAGAAATTGCAAGGCAAACAAATCTGTTAGCATTAAACGCAGCTATTGAAGCAGCACGCGCCGGAGAACATGGAAAGGGTTTTGCAGTTGTTGCGAGCGAAGTTAGAAAGTTAGCAGAAAGAAGTCAAACGGCAGCAGCTGAAATAAATAAGTTATCTGCATCAAGTATAAAAGTTGCCGAAAGAGCAGGCGAGCTTTTAACGAAAATAGTTCCGGATATTCAGAGAACATCGGAATTAGTTCAGGAAATAACGGCAGCCAGCAATGAACAAAATAGCGGAGCCGAGCAGATAAATAGCGCTATCCAACAATTGAACCAAATAATTCAGCAGAACGCTTCCGCATCCGAAGAGATGTCATCAACAGCGGAAGAATTAACAAGTCAGTCCGAACAATTGCAGGATACTATGGCTTTCTTCAAATTGGATGATAAGAAAAACGGACAGGGAGTAAAAAGAATAAGCGCCGTTACACCTAAGTCAACATTTCATAACGAAGCACACAAATTGAATGTTGGTCATCTAGTCGGCGAACGAACAAATTCTATAAAAGCAAAAGCACAAACATTGACCAATCCCAAAAGGCTGGCGAAGTCCGGGGGTGTGTCATTAGATATGGGTAATAATGGTGACAAACTGGATCATGAATTCGAAAAATTCTAAGTCTTGAAGAATAACTTTGTGCATCTCAATAAAGATTTATTGAGATGCACATCAATTAAAAACATAATTACTGAAACGGATTGAATGCATGCTCACAGAAACTAATTCGGCAACTTTATCTAAAAGCGATTTTACCAGACTTAGTAGTTTTATTTATGATCAATGCGGGATAAAAATGCCCGACTCAAAAAAAATAATGGTTGAAGCCCGTCTCAGAAAGAGGCTCAAGGATTTGCAGATGCATTCATACGGGCAATATTGTGAATTCCTCTTCTCTCAAAAAGGAAGTGAAGAAGAAATTACACAGATGGTGGATGTGATCACCACGAATAAAACCGATTTTTTTAGAGAACCGAAACAATTCAACTTTCTTACCGAAACAGCACTGTCGGAATTATTAAATACCAATGGAGCGGGAATTCAAAAGCCGCTAAAAGCCTGGAGCGCCGGATGTTCTACCGGAGAAGAGCCTTATACGCTATCAATAGTTTTAAGCGAATTTGCGCAAAACTTTTCAAGGTATTCATTCAACATATTAGCTACCGACATTTCTACCAGGGTTTTAGAAAAAGCCGCTACCGGAATCTATGACGAGGAAAGAACCGAACCTATTTTGCGAAGCTTAATGCAAAAATATTTCTTGAGGAGTAAAAACAAAGAGAAAAAACTTGTTAGGGTCATTCCGGAATTACGAAGATCAATTAATTTCCAGTGGCTAAATTTTATGGAGAATGACTTTGGCATAAAAGAAAAATTCGATCTAATATTTTGCCGCAACGTGATCATCTATTTTGATAAACCAACTCAAGACAGATTAATTGCTAAGCTTCTTAGTTATTTAAAACCGGGAGGGTATTTCTTTCTTGGACATTCCGAATCAATTTTTGATACAAATTTGCCAATAATTCAAGTGGCAGCCAGTACCTACAAGAAGACAAGATGAAACCAAATTTTAATGGATTACAAAACGTTTATATTCATCCCGGAGAAGCTGTCTTTAGCGGTAATCCTATTGTTGTTTCCACTGTGTTAGGTTCATGCTTATCAATTACAATGTTTAGTAGAAAAATTAAATATGCGGGCATTTCTCATTGCCAGCTTCCGGACTGTAGAAGTTGTGATTTGAATTGCGATAATTGCTCTGATCCGTATAAGTACGTTAATTGCACGATCAACCAAATGATTAAAAAATTTGAGGAAATGAAAATTCAACGAAAAGATATTGAAGTCAAAATTTTCGGAGGAGCTGATGTACTTAAAAATTCTCCAGGAGAAAAAAGAATAAGCACGGTGGGAAGGCAAAACATTCAGATGGCACTTGAATCACTTGCAAAAAATAATATGTCGGCTATAACAACTGATGTGGGAGGTACATTTGGTAGAAAGATTTTTTTTTTAACAGAAACCGGTGAAATATTTCTAAATAGGTTAAGGAACAATGGGAAAAATAAAAGTATTAATAGTTGATGACTCTGCCGTAGTAAGACAAACTCTTGCCGATCTCTTGTCTTCCGATCCTTCTATTGAGGTGATCGCAACAGCATCAGATCCGTTTGTGGCTGCAAGTAGAATTCAAGAACAGGTGCCCGATGTGATAACACTGGATATAGAGATGCCCCATATGGATGGGCTTACTTTTTTACAAAAGATTATGACCCAGCATCCTATTCCTGTTATTATTTGCTCAAGCCTTTCGGAACATGGTTCTGATACCGCCATTCGCGCCCTCGAATTAGGGGCGGTTGATATTATCACTAAACCTAAAATGGGAACCAAGCAGTTTCTTGAAGAATCTAGAATTCACATTTGTGATGTAGTTAAAGCCGCTGCTCAAGTAAGCATAAAAAGATTTGTTTCAAGGAAACACGAAGTTGAACCGAAGTTATCTGCCGATGTAATTATTGCGAAGAATACCAGCAAAGCAATGATCCAAACTACCGAGAAAGTAGTAGTGGTTGGCGCTTCTACCGGCGGGACCGAAGCCCTCAGAACGTTTTTAGAATATTTTCCGCTTGATTCACCTGGAATTGTCATCGTACAGCACATGCCGGAAAATTTTACAACAGCATTTGCAAAAAGACTTGACGGGCTTTGTCGTTTAACGGTTAAAGAAGCAGAAGATGGTGATACCGTAATTAGAGGACGTGCTTTGATAGCGCCGGGAAATCATCATTTGCTTTTGAAACGAAGCGGCGCGAGATATTATGTAGAAGTAAAAGATGGACCACTTGTTAGCAGGCACCGCCCCTCCGTTGATGTTCTTTTCAGATCGGCGGCGAGATACGCGGGAAAAAATTCCGTCGGCGTTATCATGACGGGAATGGGAGACGATGGAGCAAAAGGTATGCTGGAATTAAAAGAAGCCGGTGCGTATACCATTGCGCAGGATGAAAAATCTTGTGTCGTATTTGGAATGCCGCAGGAAGCAATTAAACTTGGGGCTGTTGAAAAAGTTCTGCCGCTGCAAAATATTGCCGCCGGTGTTCTTCATCATTGTTAACCTTAAGATAAGAAAATGAACAAAGGAAAAATATTAATAACTGAAGATGAAGAAATCGTCGCTATGGTAACAAGGCGGATGGTTATTTCTCTTGGCTATGATGTGGTTAACATTGTCTCAAGCGGTGAGGACGCGATTCAATCTGCAAAGGAACAAAAACCTGATCTGATCCTTATGGATATAAATTTGAGTGGAGAGATTAATGGGATAGAGGCTGCGGCAATCATTAACAAGGAGTATGATGTTCCTATAATTTTTTTAACTGCATCTTCCGATGAAAAAACAATTTCAAGCGCAATTGAGTCAGGTCCATACGGGTATATATTTAAACCTTTCGAATTAAACACACTCAAAACTACACTTGATTTATCGATTTATAAAAGTAAAACTGAGCGCAAGTTAAGAGAAAGTGAATTGTGGTGGAAATCTTCTATTGATAGTATTGATCAAGGAATAATAACGACAGCTGTTGACGGGAGTATCAATTATATAAATTCAGCGGCAGAAAAAATTCTTGGATATCGGTTGGACGAATGCAAGGGGATGAACTACTTAGATATTTATAAAGTTTATAAGAGTGTGCCAAACGAATTGTTTATTTGTGCAATTCAAGATTCTCAAAACAATCCCGAAGAACTTTTAAACAGCAAATGGTTCATCGATAGGAATAATCACCATATTCCTATTGAAGAGACTGTATCGGATATCAAAGACAGCAACAATAACTTTCTGGGAAAAGTTATTGTCATTAAGGATATTTCGCAAAAACGGGAGAGTCAAATAGCGGTTGTTGCCGCGCGCAATTTCTATATTTCTTTGTTAGAGGATTTTCCCGTTCCGGTATGGAGAGCAAATGCCGACGGGTACTTTAACTACTTTAACAAAACATGGCTCAATCTTACCGGCAGAATATTAGAACAAGAAATCTACTATGGATGGATCGAACTCATCCATGAAGAAGACAAGGAAGCATTTCAAAATCTTTTCAAGATCTCGTTTGAAAAAAAGGAACGGTTTGAATGTGAATTCCGATTACTGAACAGTGAAAAAAAATATAGTTGGATCCTTGCTGTTGGCACTCCTTTTTATGAGTTGAACAAAAAATTTGCCGGATATATTTTTGCGGGTCTCGACTTATCAAAAAAGAAAGTTTTGGAGAAAGAACTGCGCACCGCTATAAATAAAGCGGAAAAAGCAAGTAGCGCAAAGAGCAATTTTATTTCAAACATGAGTCACGAAATTCGTACACCGCTAAATGGAATTGTTGGTTTAACCGAACTCTTATTTGATACCGAGTTAAATCCCGATCAACTTCAATATCTGGAGATGGTAAAGCAGTCGTCGGATGTACTGTTAAATCTTTTGAACAACTTGCTCAATCAATCAAAACTTGAAGCCGGAAAAGAATTTTTACACGAATCAACATTTACCTTGCATGACGTAATAGATGAAATATGGAACCCGATCTTTGCTCAGGCGACTCTCAAAGATCTTATCGCGGAAAAGAAATGGGAATGCAACTTCGAAAGAAAAATAGTTGGCGATAAAATAAAAATTCAACAGATTGTCCTAAATCTTTTAACGAACGCCTTAAAGTTTACTGAAGCCGGAAAAATCGAGTTAATAATTATTAATGAGAATGAGATTGAGCTAAGTGAAACAAATACAACCTTACTCAATCTTCATATTATTGTGAAAGATACCGGAATAGGAATACCCATTGATCAGCACGAAAGGATATTTGAAAGCTTCACACAGGTTGATAGTAGCAGCACAAAAAAGTATGCCGGGGTCGGCTTGGGTTTATGTATCGTCAAAAATCTCGTAGACCTTTTTCATGGGAAAATATGGTTTGAAAGTCAACCGGGTATTGGTAGTGAATTTCACGTCCTTTTAATTTTGAAATATGCCATGGAAAAAACTTCCGGGGAAGTAATAAGAATTTAATAAATCAAATAGTGAGAAAAATAAAATGAAAATATTAATTGTGGAAGATCAGATGGTCAGTAGATTTGTTCTTCAGAAGATGCTCAAAGATTATGGGGAATGTGATACCGCCGTGAACGGGAAAGAAGCTGTAGCTGCTTTCACAATGGCTTCTGAAGAAGGAAAACCATACGACATAATATTCTTGGATATTATGATGCCGGAGATGGATGGAAGAGAAGCCTTAAAATTAATCCGGAAGATGGAAAAAGAATCCGGGGTCAAAGCTAAAGATGAAGTTAAAATCATTATGGTTACAGCGTTGGATACACCTGAAGAAGTCGTTGATGCCTATTATCACGGCGGATGCACGAACTATTTAGTTAAACCTATTTACAAAAACAAATTGGAAGCCCTGATAAAAGAATTGAATTTTGCAAATGAAGAACAACTTTAAGTAACCTTCTTTGCTAGGGGTATTTCAAAAAACTCATAAATTTGTCATCGCAGGTGTGAAAAATTGATAAGACCCGTTAGCAATAGGTGGATTTATGAAAAATCGGAATTCTTTAAAATAAAAAAGGCTCGATTTCGTGCAAAATCAAGCCTTTTTGAGCTGGAAATGGGACTCGAACCCGCAACCTGCTGATTACAAATCAGCTGCTCTGCCAATTGAGCTATTCCAGCGAAAAATTTAGAGTCCAAAATTAAGGGTATTTCGGCTGTCTTCCAAATAAATTTACTTACTTCTCTTCTTCCTCTTGAAGAATCGATATTTTAAACTGCACCATTTTCTGTTTTACTTTCTTTATCAATTCAAAAGTAATGTTTTTATGCTGATAGGCCTCCCCGGTATTCAAAATTTTCCCGGTCTGAAAAGCCACAAATCCCGCAATTGTTGTGTATTCATCGGAATACGCCAGGGATTGATTAAAAACTTCGTTAAAATCTTCAACTGAAATGGATCCCAAAACTAAAAAATTTCCATCCGGCAATTTCGAATATTCATTGGATATATTTTTCCCTTCACTCGAAATTTCCCCAACAATTTCACTTAAAATATCCTCTATTGTTAGCACTCCTTCTGTTCCACCATATTCGTCTGTTACAATCGAGATTCGTTCACTCCGCTTTTGCATCTCTTTCATTATTTCCGAAATGAGCTTTGTTTCAGGGACAAAATAAACCGGACGGATCAGACTTTTTATAACAATATTTTTCTTTTCTACCAGAAACCGCATTAAATCTTTAATATGGACAATTCCGATAATATTATCCAGCGAGCCCTGAAAGATCGGAACCAGCGTATGCCCGGTCTGCAAAATTTCTTTGACCATTAATTCATCGTCAATAGTCAACTCTACTGCCACCATTTCCGTTCTGGGAATCATTACCTCGTTTGCTTTAAGATCGGTAAACTCAAAAACATTTTCAATTATTTGATGTTCGGCTTCATCAATAGCTCCGGATTTCACTCCTTCGGAAATGAGCACCCGTATTTCATCCTCGGAAGCATGCCCATGAGAAAATTGTCCTTTCGTCTTGAGCGGAAGAAGGATGGAGTTCGTCAGAAAAAGTAGAATTTTAATAGGCACTTTAAAAAACTTCAGAAGAACGGTCAACCCCGAAACTACTTTCGGTGCTATCTTATCGGCATATTTTGCCCCAATTGCTTTTGGAACAAGAACAATAAATATCCAATGGCACAATGCCAGCAGGAGCAAACTTATAACTATTAAACTTATTTTAATTGATGTAACGAAGGAAACAAATGAAGCATCGACAACAGCATCGATATAAAAAAATATCAGAAAAGAAATCAACAACAAACTGAATGACGCTGCAATTTCAATTAGTCCGTAAACATCATCAATGTTTTGCTGAAGGGCTTTAATTTTCTTACTTAATTTGCTGCTGTTGTTTTCGTCAACACTATAACTAATAACTGCCGTTCCCGAAGCGGTAAGCAAAGCTGCCAATAAAAATATTACGGGAATAAAAAAACCGATCATAACTATACTAAATTCTTCTTTTGCTAATTTTATTAGCAAAAATAAGCAGCAAAACCTTGGCTTTAAAATCTTGAGAGAGATAATTACCGAACAATTGTTATTTTCTCATATAAAAAAAAGAAAATATGATGAAACCAACCTCAATTAAAGTTGAAAAAGAAACTATTGTAATTACCTGGAACAATTCGGAGGAAAGCAAAATTGCGCTCCGCTATTTGCGCGAAGAATGCCCTTGCGCTGGATGCAAAGGAGAAACCATTCTCCTGCACAGTTACCGTCCGCCTAAACTATCGATCCTTCACCCCGATATGTACACCGTGACGAATCTGAAGATGGTCGGCGAATACGCTATTCAAATCTGGTGGAAAGACGGGCACGACACCGGAATTTACACATGGGAATATTTGAAGAAACTTGCCGTTGATCAATCAGATGGAAGCAAACAAAATTACGAGCCGTTGTTATGATCTCTCAATCAAAATTAAAATATTATAGTTCTCTTTTGCAAAAAAAATACCGGCACGAGGAGAAAAAATTTTTACTTGAAGGGAAAAAACTTGTTGAAGAGGGACTGCAACAAAATCGCTACCGATGTGAAATCATTTTTATCACGAATGAATTCAAAGAAAAGCACCAAGAATTTATCTTTTCCACTTTGCGGAATTTTCAGTTTGAAATAATTCGAACAGTTGATTTTAACCGGCTCTGCGATACCCAACAACCTCAGGGGATTGCTGCCGTTTTTCAATTCCCAATAAATGAAGAACAGCCAAAATTGGTTTCACGAAAAATTATTTATTTAGAAAATATCGCCGACCCGGGCAACCTCGGAACCATTATCAGAACATGTGACTGGTTTGGATACGGACAAATTTTATTAAGTAAAAATTGTGTGGAGCTTTATAATCCAAAAGTGATTAGGGCAAGTATGGGTTCGCTTTTTCATGTTTCTGTTTCCGAAAATGTCGAACTTTCATTTTTCTCAGACTTAAAAAAACTTGGATTTGAAATTCTTTGCAGTGATTTAGACGGGCAGAATTTTTCGGAAATTGAAAAACTCGAAAAGTTTGTTCTTTGCTTTAGTAGCGAAGCAACCGGACCTTCTCAAGAATTGCTAAATATTTCTGATCTCAAACTTACCATTTCTAAAAAAGGAAATGCCGAATCACTTAACGTGGCTTCGGCATCTGCAATTCTATTAAATTATTTTTCGTGATTGCTAGCGGACAATTCCGGAAAAAGAATATTTCGTTCCACCGTTAGGACCGCTCGTTTTGATGGTAACACTTACACTTCTTGTAACTTGCAAGGTATCGGTATCAGAAATTGAAAAAGAAAATTGAGTCCATCCTTTACTCTGTGTGTCCGGTAAAGTGAGCGATATATCACCGCGCCCTTTTACATTATCTCCTTCAACTACTACGTCTATTGTTTGTCCGCTCGATAAAGGATTATCATGCTGATCCTTCACCTCAAAATTAAAAAACTGAGTTCCTCTGTCAGGAATATCAAATGAATTTGGCGTACACGTAATATTTGGGTAGCCGGAAAATAAAACCGGAATTGTATTGGTAACCAGTTTAAAATTTTCATCGGATGTAGTTGCAGTGATGCGTGCAAAACCGGGACCTAAAAGAGCGTCAATAGGTTCAGGAGCCGATGTAATCAAATCAACCGTTGCTCGTCCATGATCATCGGTATTAGCAGATCCGACAATATTTCCGCCGGTTGTTGTAAAATAAACCGGTGTATTTGGACGAACAGGATTTCCATACTTGTCGCCAACATACGCTGTAATCTTATCTATTACTCCATACACAACCAAACCCGGAACATTTGCATATTCAGCACCGGATGAAAAATGATATTGATCCGGCAAGCCGCCATGAATAGCGTATGTAACCGGGATCGAAGTAACTTTTTTTGAACCACTTAAAATAGTCGCAATAATTTGAACCGTTCCGGCTTTTGTTCCGCTTGTTAAATAAACCGATGCCTGCCCGTTTGCATCCGTATATGATGAATCGGGACTTAAGAATTCTCCACCGCCGGGTCCAAATCCTATACTAAATTTTACAGCAACTGAATTCGCAAAATCAATTGGATTTCCCAAAGAGTCGATCACTTGAAACGTTACTTTCCCGGATTCCGGGGCACCACTCTCTTTTACACCAAGACTTAACGAAGATTGCGAAATTAAATAAATTGCGACCGGTGGTCCGCTTTTCCCGGACGAATTCGTTGTCGATTTTAATTTAAGTGTCGGAGTTACCGCATCACCGGGAGAATAAATTGCAGAAGTAACCGATAACGCATAGCCGAATTTGATAACTGAAATGGTCACAGTATCCGCCGCTTGAAGCGTAAAACTTGCGGAAAACTTGCCGTAAGTATCTGTGTAGGTAACAATTTCAGTACCGTAATCTATACGAACAATAGCACTGTCAACCGCAGACTGTGTAACGGAATCAATAACTGTTCCGTTTATTGTTACAATTGAACTTTGATTTTGTTGTCCGCTTCCATCGTATCCATCAATAGTTGGAGCATTCGGAGACTGGCAGCTTGCAATCAAAATTGAAAGCAAAATAACAAACGCAGCAAAAGAAATCATTTTCTTTTGAGAAGTAAAAGTCATAAGGAGCTTCATTTTTAAACCTTGTTAAAACTACAGTTGTAACTTAGTTTCCATAAGCCTTATAGTCAAGTATTTTGAAAAATGAAATCTCATTCACTCAGATAAATCTTCTTGCAAAGATTTCACTTTCTTCTTGTTTTTTAAGCTGAATAAAATATCTTTGCAATCATAGTTTCTATAGCTTCCTGAGTGTAACTTTTTTATTACTAAAGCGAGAATAAAATATCATGTTTGAAGGAGTTGGGACCGCACTAGCAACGCCGTTCAATGAAGATTTTTCAATCGATTTTGCATCATACAAAAAATTAATTCAACGGCAAATTGATGCCGGAATTGATTATCTTATTGTGCTCGGGACTACCGGCGAATCACCCGTTATCGATGAATACGAAAGAGAAAAAATAATTGAACACGCGCTGGAAACAGCCGGTGGAAAAGTAAAAATTATCATCGGAACCGGATCGAACGACACAAACAAAGTTGTAAAACTTAATGCGCTTGCAGAGAAATATAACCCGGATGCACTCCTTATCGTTAATCCCTACTATAATAAAGGAACGCAAAGTAGTTTGGTGCAACATTATAAATATATTTCCGAACGGACATCGCTTCCTATTATGTTGTATAACGTTCCATCCCGCACGGGAATGAATGTGCTGCCGGAAACTGCTATCAAGATAAATGAGTCGTGTAAAAATGTGGTGGCTATTAAAGAAGCAAGTGGAAATATTTCTCAAATTGCACAACTGCTGGCAATGAAACAGCAATCGTTTGAAGTTGTTTCAGGCAACGATGATCAAACGATTCCTATTATGGCTTTAGGCGGAGTGGGAGTAATTTCAGTTTATTCTAACGCATTTCCAAAAGAGTTGAAAGAAATTACCACCGCAATGCAAAAAAATGATTTTCAGAAAGCTCAACAGTTAAATCGAAAATATTTAAAAATGATCAATTTACTTTTTGAAGAAACAAGTCCTTCGCCATTAAAATTTGTGTTGAGCAAACTCGACATTTGCAAAAATATTTTACGTATGCCGCTGGCACCGATTTCTAAACAAACAGAAAATCTTTTGTTAAAAGAATTAGAGAACTATGAAAAATATTAAATACGGACTTCTCGGCTCAACCGGAAAGCTTGGTAAAGAAGTACAAAATGTTTTTGCAGAACAGCAATTCCAGCTTGTGTATGAGCTTTCATTAGAAGGCGAGATACAGAAAGACATTCCGCATATTTTAATCGATTGCTCTCTGCCGGAAAATTTTGAAAACACAATTGCGCTGACAAAAAAATTTAATTGTCCGTTAATTATTGCAACCACCGGATTGACTTCTGCCCAAATGGAAGTATTGAAAATATTGGCTGAAATCGTTCCGGTTGTACAAAGCTATAACTACTCGCTCGGTATCCAGATATTGTTGAAACTGACAAAAGAAGTGCAAAAATATGTTGATGATTGGGATATTGAAATTTCGGAAACGCACCATCGATTTAAAAAAGATAAACCATCCGGCACAGCAATAATGATACGTAACACTGTGGAAAAAGAAGGAGTAAATATTTCTTCGCTTCGATTGGGAAATGTTTTCGGCGAACACAAGATCAGCTTCGGCGGACTCGGTGAAGTACTTTCAATTTCTCATTCCGCTTCCTCGCGCAGAACATTTGCTGAAGGAATTTTGCGTGCGGTTCTTTTTCTTTTAAAAAAGAAAACTGGATTTTATTCTTTCACCGATGTGATTAACGAGAATAGTCATTAGTCATCCGGCAATGGTCATTGGAAAACAGTGATTAATGACCAACGACAACAAACTATTAACAAGGACAACCATGGATTCATACGAAATAATAAATTATATCGCTACTTCGAAAAAGAAAACACCGGCTAAAATTTACTTACAGGGGAATCTTGCGAAACTAAATTTTGGAGCACTTGAGTTTTTCGGCAGCAATCAATCGGGAATTCTTTTCTGCGAACTTTCTGAATTTGAAAATTTTTATTCTGTAAATAAAGACTCAATTACAAAATATCGCATCGAAATTGATAGAAGAAACTCCGCAATTCCATTAGCTGATCTAACAAAATATAACGCACGTATCGAACCGGGAGCCATAATCAGAGAGCATGTTGCGGTTGGTGATAACTGCGTGATTATGATGGGAGCCGTATTAAATATCGGCGCTGTAATTGGTGAAAAAACAATGATAGATATGAATGTTGTAGTTGGCGGAAGAGTAATCGTCGGTAAAAATTGTCACATCGGTGCAGGCGCAGTACTTGCGGGAGTGATTGAACCGCCAAGCGCTGACCCCGTTGTTGTTGAAGATGATGTTTTGATCGGTGCAAATACCGTGGTGCTAGAAGGCGTTCGTATTGGCAAAGGCGCAGTAATCGCCGCCGGCTCCATTGTTGTAAAAGATGTTGAACCTTACAGCGTTATGGCTGGCGTTCCTGCTAAACTTTTAAAAAAAGTGGATGAAAAGACAAGAGAGAAAACAAAACTGATTGATGAGTTGAGAAATTTGTAAATCCGGTTTTGCCGATAATAACGGAACTATTAAATGAAAATCGGTTGTTTTAATATTAGTAAAATCAAAAAGAAAATCTGAGAACCTATAAATGAAGATCGTTGTGCAAAAATTCGGCGGTAGTTCTGTTGCCGATACTGATAAAATAAAACGGATCGCGGAAAAAATCCAGAAACGCGTATTGCAAGGAAACAAACTTGTGGTTGTTGTTTCCGCCATGGGAAAAACAACCGACAACCTGTTAAAACTTGCAAAAGAAATTTCCACGAAGCCTGATCCGAGGGAGCTGGATATGCTTTTAACAACCGGTGAGCAAATTTCAATTTCACTTTTGGCAATTGCGTTGAATCAATTAAACATACGCAGCAAATCGCTTAATGCTTTTCAAGCGGAAATTATGACCACTGGAGATTTTAATGAAGCAAGAATTAAAAATATAAAATCACAAAAAATTTTCGATCTGCTTGAAGACTTCGATGTGATCACTATCGCCGGTTTTCAAGGGATTAATGAAGAGGGTGATCTCACAACTCTTGGACGCGGTGGCTCTGACACTTCAGCTGTCGCTCTTGCCGCGGCGCTGCAAGCTCCTTGCGAAATCTACAGCGATGTTGATGGCATCTATACATGCGATCCCCGTTTACATCCAAACGCAAAGAAATTAGCGTATGTTACTTATGATGAAATGCTTGAAATGGCTTCACTCGGCGCTAAAGTGCTGCACAGCCGTTCTGTTGAAATAGCTAAAAAATTTGAAATTACGCTTTATTGTGCTGCAACTTTTTCAGAAGTAGAAGGAACTTATATTGTGAAAGAAAATATTGAACAACCCGTTGTAACCGGATTAAGTGTTCTGGATAATCAAACACAAGTTACGCTTTCCCGTTTGCCGGAAGACTATACGTTGATTCATGAAATTTTTCATAACGTTGCCGAAGAAGGCTTGAACGTTGATATGATCTCGGTAATTGATGACGACTCCGGCTTAACGGTTTCGTTTACTATTGTTGATGAAAGCAAAGAAGATGTGGAAACCGCTCTGCATCATTCTTTAAAAGATTTGGAAAAATGGAACATCTCTTATCATCCCGGTTACAGCAAGCTATCTATTGTAGGCGTTGGAATGCGTTCGAGCAGCGGAGTGGCGTCAAAATTTTTCGGTGCTCTGCAGCATATCCCGATCAAACTTGTTACTACCTCAGAAATAAAAATCTCGTGCCTGATCGAAACTTCCTTTAAACAACATGCGGTAGAATCATTAACCAAAGCTTTCGATTTATAGAAAGACACTTCATTGCTAATTACTCCAATTGAACTTCGCCATCTCTTGCATCAGAATCCGGAACTTGCGTATCAAGAATTACAAACAACGAAATTAATTATTGATAGCATCTCCGCTTTACCCGGTTTTGACAAGCGATTTACTCTTCATACACCGATGCAAACCGGGCTTTTAGTTCAATACCAAGTAAACGACGGCGGTTATCTGTTGTTCCGTGCCGACATTGACGCACTCCCGATTCTCGAAGAAACTTCATTCGAGTTCAGATCAAAAAATAAATTTATGCACGCGTGCGGACACGATGTGCATACCTCAATTCTTTTCGGTTTAGTTGAATACGTTGCACAAAAAAATATAACTCAAAATATTCTTTTCCTTTTTCAACCTGCGGAAGAAAGCGGCGGTGGTGCGATGAAATTTTTTGCTACCGGAATTTTTAATCAATTTAAAGTTGAGAAAGCCTTTGCCCTGCACGTTACGGATGAATTTCCAAAAGGGACTATTGCAAGTACAAACGGGGTTCTCTTTGCTTCTGCTTTGGAAATTGATATCGATTTCATTGGCAAAAGTTCTCACGTAGCTTTTCCACAGCATGGGAAAAATGCGTTTAACGCCCTCAGACTTTTTCTTGACGCAGTTGATAAAATTCCAAAAGGACTGAATGATGCAACACTAATGGGTTTCGGTAAAATAGAATCGGGAAGTGTGAGGAATATCGTTCCCGGTAATGCCAGGCTTGAAGGAACAATCCGTGCGTTAACGATGAATAAAACTGATGAAATAGCATCACAGTTAAAAACCATTGCTGCCGGAGTTGAACGAATTACGGAAGTTAAAATCAAAGTAGAAAAAGGCGCGCATTACCCCGAAGTTATTGTTGACGAAGCTCTCTTTTGCAGTCTTTCAAAAATCTTTTCCGATACATTTACTTTTCTTGACTGCGGTTTTAAAATGACAGGTGAGGACTTCGGCTATATTTCACAGCAATATCCTTCATTTATGTTCTGGTTGGGCACTTCTACCGGAGAACATTTTGGGCTGCACAATCCGCAATTTTTACCGGATGACGATGTAATCGGGATTGGCATAAATGCATTAAAAGAAATTCTTTTTGCCCAAATCATCTAAATTTTCTTCAAAAAAAACAGTTGACACTCTTTTGGTTTTTTCGTTATATTGAGTCAAGCAAACATTCATTACTCTCAATAAATCAGAGGTAACATGAAAACGGTTCAACAAATTCTATCAAAAAAAGGGAACGAGATTTTCTCGATTACTCCCGATTCCACAATGTACGATGCCCTAAAACTTATGGCGGATAAAGATGTGGGAGCGCTTTTAGTTCTTGCGGATGATAAAGTTCTCGGAATTGTTTCCGAACGGGATTATGCCCGAAAAATTATTCTGAAAGGAAAACTCAGCCGGGAGACCTCCGTTAGTGAGATAATGACAGCGAAGGTTGTAAGTGTTACCCCAACAACGCATGTTGATAATTGCATGGAAATTATGATAGAAAAACATATCCGCCATCTTCCCGTTGAAGAGAACGGAAAGCTCGTCGGACTTATTTCCATTGGTGATGTAGTAAAAGCAGTTATTGATGAAGAAGAATTTGTTATCGAACAGCTGACGAGTTATATCAAAGGTTCGCACTAAACGGCGAACCTTTTTCATTTCTTTTTATTTCATCAGAATAAACTTTTTTGTCTGAACAAAATTACCGGCTTGTAAACGGTAAAAGTAGATGCCGCTGCAGAGTTGTTGGTTGTTAGTGGTTCGTTGTGCGTTGAAATTGATTTTATAGAAACCAGCATTCTGTTCTTCATTAACTAAAATTGCAACTTCATTTCCTAGAATATCAAAAACTTTCAAACTTACTTTACCGCTTACCGGAATCTGATAACTAATGGTCGTCTCCGGGTTAAAGGGATTGGGATAATTCTGTGACAAAGAAAAATCGCTTGGTGTGTATTTATTTTCTTCTGCTATTCCAACAACTTGAGAAGTGTCCCCCATAACTTTTCCATTAATTATGCATCCTTTAAGCCAATAGTTGATATACCCAACATCAAATCCAGCTAACATGGAATCTAACCCAATTCCTTTTGTTAGTGAATAAATTGAATAATATAATGTGTTTGGCAAGTGAAAAATTTTTCTGTCAAGAATTTGACTTGCAAAACTGAGCTGATGGTTTTCTTGATAAATAACTTCCGGTGTATTTTGCCCATAGTAACGATATAACTCTAATGTATCACCGGGTTCCGCCGTAAGATCATCAATTATAAAATCTTTTGGAGCGCCGTCAATAGAATCGTATCGAAAAACTTTACCTGTCGCACTATCAATCCGTTCAAAAAAATACTCAGTATGCCAAGGTGGACTATAAAGAAATTCTTTTTGTGCAATAACGGAGTAGTTTTGTTGATTCGACAAAAGGGTGTCCCCTATAACTTCTCGTGTCATTATTCCTTTATCCTCATTCCAGCGATTTGAATGATAATCAGTTTTAAAAATATTGAATATCCATTTGCTCCCAATTGCTAGTGGATAATACGATAAGACTTCTGGTGAAATCGGTAGCGATTTAAAAATTTTCATCCCGCTCGAAGTTATTTCATAAAGATTGTACTTGGTCGCGGCATAAAGAATATCTGTTCCGGACTTTTTATAAATGCCGACGATGTTTTTATCGAGCCTTTCAAAGAATGAGAAAGTTTTTCCGTAATCGGAAGAAACGTAGATATTTTTCCCTTCCGCAAGATAGATCGTGCCGGAGAGAGATTGATCGAACGAAATAAAAACCTTCCGGTCCGATTCCCAAATCTTTTTCCACGAAAACGCATTTCCGTTTTGATCGGAGACGGAGATAGAAGAGGAGCCATCATATTCATTTGAGCATCCATAAATGTGCGTCCCATCTATATCATAATAAAACCTTGAATTTCCATTCCATGTAGCTGTATCAACTTCGGTGTAAGTGTTTCCGGTATCAAGAGATTTCACCAAATGATTATCTTTTAATCCAAACATTAATTTATCATCTTGTGGGAAAGCGGAGAGAAAGCAAAAGTCTTTCGAATCAGAAAAGCCGGTGGAGAAATCATATGCTGGCCAGGTAAGTCCACCATCATAACTTATAATCATTCTGTCCAGCGAGTTTGCAAAAACTTTTTGGGGATTTTGTTTTGAAACTTCAATCCTACCGAATGCCAAAGACCAATAACTGAATACTGACCCAACATCAGACTTATAGATATATCCATACGATTCAACTGCGCCATTCAAACCACAATAAATATATTCATACGGGTTACCGTTAAAAAAAGAAATGTCGCTTACGCTTTGGTAGAATTCTGTTGAGGGATTAAAGTGCCAGTAATCGGGGGCAATAAGTGTATCTTTGTTTTTATTCACATCATAGCGGTAGATACCATTTTCTTCGGACGTACCGCTTTCCGCTTTACTTAGATAATACTTCCGGTAAAGAAGTTGTGTAGTTCCCTCTTTATCTTCCAGACCATCTAATGAATTAAAAGTATAAAACCGCCCCTGTGAAAATATCTGCAGTGAACAAAGAAGAGAAAGAATAATAATTAGTACTGTCTTCACTAAAACCTCCGTTTTTCGTTACTGCAAATTAAATGATTTGCTCTTTGAAAGTCAACTTTATGTCCTCCATCTCTAAGAAGTTGTTTTAGTTCTTGATCTGCGCTTTCTGCAACGCTTCAAAATATCTCTTGATCAACTCTTCGTAATCTTTCGTGTAGCCTTCGCGGTAAAGATTATTAAGTTCATCCTTCAAATTATCTTTTCCTTTTTGCTTTGCTAAATTAAGCTCTCCGGGCGAAGTGCGCTGCCCGGCAGTACCGCTTTTTGATTCCCGTTCTTTTTCAAAATCTCTTTCGTTCATCGAACGTTGCGCGTCAAGTAAGCGAGAGAGAATGCGCTCCTGTTTTTGGATAATCTCGTCCGATAATTTTTCCGATTTCATACCGGTAATCACTTCCTGCATTTGCTTTAACGTTTCGTCCAGGTTGGAAGGGATTTTTTTCGATTGCCCGCTTTCCTTCGCTTCGCGGTTCAGTTCATCTAACGATTTTTTAATCATCTCTTGTTGTTGCGCAAGACGTTGTAATTGTCCTTGCTGCTCGGGAGTAAGTTGTCCGTTCATTCCTTGTTGCAGCATTTGCGTCATATTATTTAAGCTCATTTGCTGCCCAGACATTTGTTGAAGCTGCTGCATCAACGACATCATTCCGCTGCCCCCCTGCCCGCCGTTCTGCATCATCTGATCCATCATATTTTTCATCATCATCGCCGCTTGATTCAGCGACGACATTGCTTCGGATTGCCCGGCGATTGTTTGAGATTGGTTTCTACTTTGCATTCCATCAAGCGCGTTATCCATTTGTTTATGTGCGTTCCCGAGCGCTTTTCCCATTTCGGGCGTAATGGCAAAAGTTTTTTGAGAAAGTTGATTTATTTGTGATAAAACTTTTT
Source organism: Ignavibacteriaceae bacterium (assembly GCA_041667115.1). Classification (GTDB taxonomy): domain Bacteria; phylum Bacteroidota; class Ignavibacteria; order Ignavibacteriales; family Ignavibacteriaceae; genus UBA1563. The sequence goes on from JBAYFO010000005.1 coordinate 66,491, forward strand.
CAAGGTTGCTTTTGATTTCATCTTGCGCAACCGCTTGTTTATTCATTTGAGATGATTGGAAATTATCTTGACTACTTTTCTTTGCTTCTTCCTGATCCTTAGAAAGAGTAATAATATTGTTCAGCGATTTCATCAAGTTGGCAAAAACTTCCATTTGATTTTGCTGTTCCATTTCCTTCTGGAGTTTTTGCATTTTTTGTTTCATCCCTTGCATGTTTTGCGAGAGTTTCATCTGTTTTTGTTTTGCCTTTTGTTTTTCCCCTTTTTGAATATCGCTGGAAGCTTGCTCTGCAAGCTGCTTGTTTTTCTGATCTTCCATTTCCTGTTGAAGTTTTTCAACTTCTTCTTTCGGCATATCTTTCATTTCGTTCATCAACTTTTCCAATTGCTTCAGTTCATCTTTCATCTTTTGAACGTCGTCGGAAAGCTGTTCTTGCTGTTTAGCCGCGTCATCACGCTGATTTTTATTTTCAAGATCAGACTGTTCTGTTTTTTGTTGAAGATCATTTTGTTTTTTTGAAACATCTTCGGTGCGCTTTACAAGCTGGTCTATCTTCTGTTCAACCTGCACCCGTTTTAATAAATTGAGCGTCCGTTCAATTCCCTTGCGGAAAGATTCTTCATCGAACTGCATATTATCAAGCGCCTGCTGGATTTGCTTACGATCAAGCGATTGTAGTTTCTCCTGAAGTTTCTCCATCGCTTTTTTCATTTCGTCGCTGGAAAATTCATCGAACATTTTTTGCAGTTCCATAAATTTGTCAAGCGTTTCTTTGCTTAGCAGATTATGCTTTTGCAGTTCATCTTTATTCTCGGAAAAATCTTTTTTGATCTCCTCGGCTTTTTTTTGGAGCTCTTCAAACTTGTTCAGCGTTTGTTCAATCTTTTGTTTTTCTTCCCAGGTAATTTCTTTTTTGTCCTGCTTCAATTCCTTATTGATCTTATCCAAATCTTTTTTCAAATCTTCAGCTTCTTTTAGCGTTTTCTTCAAGTCATGTTCAACTTGATCCTGCTTTTTATCCGTCTTTGCTAAAATTTCATCAAGAGAGGGAAACCGTACGGTAAAGCTGCTTGTTTTAGTTGATTTCGGTCCGCTTATATTATCGTTATCAAAAATTTCTAAAAAATAAGTATACACATCTTCGGTCGCAAGCGACATTGGCGAAAGGTTCCAAATGTAGCGGACTTCCTGCTCAACGTTTTCTTTTGTAATCGGAATTTCAATTGATTGATATTTTTCCTGAGGCGGCTCATACCTTGATGCTGAAAGCCTGTAATGAAGCAACAGTTTTGTAAATCCAAAATCATCTGCAAGTGAAAGCAGCAATGGTAACCTCTGATCGTCGCCCAAATCGATATTTTTATTTGGCGAAAGAATATTGATCGAAGGAGCGGCATCACTTTGAAGCTTAATCGAATAGGTTACCGGCGAGGTATTCCGGTTTTCGAACTCATCTTCAATTAATATTTGATAATTCTTTTCCTGCCTTGCAGAAAATGAAAGAGATGCATTAACACCGGAAGTATTCATTTTCAAATTCGTTGAATCATCAAAGGACAAAAACGCGTTCTTTAAAATTTTGGTGGACTGCAATCTAAAAGAAACGGTACTGCCGAAGAGTGTTGAAACATTTCCATTGTCCTGCAACTGCACCGAAGGAAGTTTGCTGTATGCGGGTGGCGTAATGGTTAGCGAAAATGATTGCAGAACCGGTTTATCAACTACTTCAATTATAAATTTTTCGCTTTCGATTCCGTCGGCGGAGCAATAATATTCCGTCTTGTTCCGTACTCCGGAAAAGAGAAAAGAGAAATTGCCGGTTGAATCGGCAGTGAGATTTTCTGAGGTGAATTTTGTTTCCGTCTCATCCTTAAATTGAAGAGATATTGATTTGGGTGCGTTCCATTTCAAAAGATTGTTTCCCGAAAGAGAAACAGAAACAATTACATCCGCTCCTTTTGTAATTTTTGTGTTTCCCGGCGAAACAACAAAATAAAATTTTTGCGGCGGAAGAAATTCGGTACGGTAATCGAAAAACCTTTGTGCCGCTTGTTGAAAATTTTGGAAAGAGATCAACGATACAATAAAAATGAGAAGCGAAACGAAGAAGTATTTCATCTGCCGTTTCGGCAGCTCAAAGGTAAGCGCAGAAGAAAAATTTACCGGTTCAACTTTTTTATAAATTGATGAAAATGCTGCGAGCGCCAGCTCCTGCGAAAAGAGAAAACTTTCTCTCTCTCTAAAAAGCTGAAGCGAGTTGAGCAAATCATCTTTTATAGAAGGGAAAAACCTTCCAACCCTTTCCGCTGCCCTGCTGTGTTCGTTCTCTTTGTACGATATATATTCTTTAATAGCCGGTAAAACAACTATCATAATGGTTGAACCAATTGCGATAACTGAAAAAGAAAAGAATAAAATCGTGCGAACTGTTGATGAAAACCTGAAGAGAAGTTCTACCGCTATCAATGTGAATAATAAAATAATTATTCCGGCTGCGGCAATCTGAAGTTTTGTTAACGCAGAAATGAACAAGTTTTTTTGTGCAAACTGTTCTAACTTTTTTTCTATCGCGTTATAATGTGTTGAATCGAATTTCATAACTATTGACTTAATGCCCAAACGATAATATTTGTTCCGAACTTTAGAGCTTCTTCTCTTGTTTTTTCCGTATCGTGATGCACTTCCGGGTCAGCCCAGCCATCGCTTGGATTTGATTCGTACGTATAATAAACTGCAAGACGCTTCTCGATAAAAATTCCGAAGCCTTGCGGTGGCTTGCCGTTATGCTCGTGCGTTTTCGGCGGACCGTTTGGAAAATCGAACGGAGAATGATACAGCCCGTACGAAAACGGGAGTTCCACTAAATCATTTTCCGGGAAAACTTTTTTTATTTCTCTTCTGAACGCGGCATCCAATCCGTAATCATCATCAACATAAAGAAAGCCGCCGCTTTCAAGATACGTGCGCAAACGGTTTACTTCCTGTTCAGAGAAAACGATGTTGCCGTGCCCCGTTAAAAACAAAAAGGGATAAGAAAAAATCTCATCGCTGTTCAAGTCGGCAAAAACGTATTCCGGCTTTGTTTTAATTGACGTATGCTCAGCAACAAAACGGAGTAAATTCACTTCGGAAGATTGATCATTGTACCAATCGCCGCCACCACTGTATTTTAAACGTGCAATACGGAAAGCGTCTGATTGTGCAAAGCCAAACCCGCTAAATACTATAAAAATTAAGAGAAAATATTTTTTCATAAATTAAATTTCGGTTAGCAAAATAGAGATAGTTTTGTAGAAATGCTATAACCGGAAAAGAGGATAGTTTAGAAGAAATTCCAAAAGACAAAAACAAATATCAATTTGGAAATAAAAGAGGATATCTTTGGAAAAAATATCCTCTTTTAAAGTTTTACTTCATCAAAATAAATTTTTTGCTTTGAACAAATGACCCACTTTGTAATTTGTAGAAGTATACTCCGCTAGTCAAGTTCCCTCCATCAAATTGAACTGTATAGACTCCCGGGACTTTTAGTTCGTTGACAAGCGTCGCCACCTCATTACCAAGTATATCAAAGACTTTCAATGTAACATTCTGACTGCTTGCTACTGAATATTCTATTCTTGTACTTGGATTAAACGGGTTAGGATAATTCTGCGCCAATTGAAAATTTTGAATTTGCGGATTCTCTTTATCAATATTAACCGGATCGATCTTATAACTGAGAAATCCGTTTCCCGGATACGTTGATGGACTAGGAATGATTCCTTTATCTGTTAAATGGAATCGATACTTAATTTCATATCCTTGATTGTAAAGTGAACTACTAAAATAAATGGAATCAGAAAATGAGTTTGAGTTTTCTAATCTGTTCAAGTACTTTTTTCCGCCGCCAATGGAGTCGGTGCCTTTTACAAAGAAATATTCAATTTCAACTGAGTTCGTATAAAAAAGGTTTTTTTGTGGGATATCTGTAATTATATCACGAGGATGTGAAACTGTTACATTAATGCCAAGCAGAGTATCACTTAAAAGATTAATTGTATTTGAGTCTACCGAAGAGAAGTAATTTACTTTATACAAAAAAGTCGAATCTTTTATTTTTACTAAAGCTTCAATCAAGTCAAGTCTTTTTTCATAGTAACTTCCCATGGGTCCATCGTCATTTGAGTGATAGTAGTAAACGCCTATTGAATCAGCATATTTGCGAGTAAATGGAACCCCATAATAATCCGAACTCAATCCTTTCGAATATCTTTCATAACCAAATAAAGATACCGGTCCTTCATAAACTGTAGCCCATGTTGCGCCATAATATTCGAATTCATCATGACCCAAAAGATTAAAGTCCATTAGCAATTTTTCAATTCCACTAAATTCCAAAAAAAGTTTGTTGTCATCGCTGTAGTACAGAAAATTATATGTGCCATCATCATTTACTAAAAAACAATGTTTCCCGTTCAAAATTGTATCGCTCAGCACTTCAATTGTGGAGAGGTTATAACTGGTAGAATAACTAATACCATTATAACCGGAGTTGGTCTTAATGTACTGCCATTTATTTCCAACAGCAAGGGGTAAAAAATTATTCCCACCATAGATGTAGGGTGGCGTGTGGTCTTCTCGATAAAGAGATCCGGTTTCTGTTAGAAGGAAAGTCGTTGAGTCCTTTATTAAAATCAAATCTGGGCGGAAAGTGCAAATTTTTCGCCAGCTAACACCCTGATCATCACTAACATACGCACCCGCAAAGAGTTGTTTTTCCATTGGAGAGTATGCTAGGTCATTACCGCCAACATTTATGTTGGATAGTAATTCCCAAGTTCCTCCGCTATTAGTTGACTTATATACTCCTCCGGTCAAGGCAAACACCGTGCTATCACCCTCAACCGTTTCAATATCATCTATCCACTCTGTATCGGCTTTAACATTCTTTTTATTCCAGGTTAAACCAAAATCTTGAGAAAGGTATAGCCCATTATAAATTGTTCTGACTAAAATATTATTTTTAGAAACAGCGATTTGCCAAAAATATTTGATTTTAGTCAATTCACCTTTCCAGCTTACACAGTTATCAATTGATGTAAAAATTCCACTTGAGTCTGTTCCAACAATAGTACAATTAATACCTGAAAAGTCTCTACTTTTAATACTCCAAATCGCTGAGGGGAAGTTTTTTAGAAGTTTGAATGATGCCCCGGCATCAGTCGAAATGTATAATTCGCCAGAAAGAGTTCCTACAAAAATTGTGTCTTTCCCTTTCACAGTAAGTGAAGTGGGGTCATGGATCTGGAATATCTGGGACCAGTTTGTTCCATCATTTGTGGATTTATAAACTTTCGAGTTTAAAAATGACGTCGCATAGATATCGCCGGATGTAGAAATCTCCATTTGATAAAAATTTTCATCAATTAAGTATGTCCATCTCATTAATTGAGGATGGATATTGCTGCAAAAGAAAAACACAAAAATAAAAATGACTTTATTTTTCAAATTGATCCTCCGGGGAAAAATAAGAACTCTAAATTGTTACCTCAAAAATATCATCTTTTTAGTTAGCAAGGAATTGTTCTGCATCAGTTGATAATAGTAAACGCCCGAGGAAAGGTTTCTTGCATAGAAAGGTGTTTCGTAATTGCCCGGGGATTTAAATTCGTTCACCAAAGTTGCAACTTCTTTTCCAAGCACATCATATATTTTTAATGTTACGTAACTGCCGACTGCTAACTGCCAACTGATTACTGTACTTGGATTAAACGGATTGGGATAGTTCTGAAACAATTGGAATTTTTCCGGAGTTGAGGGTTCATCTTTTTCAATACCGGTTACTCCACCATTAGAAGTAAAAAGAATCGTTCCAGAATCGCCAACGGCAAAGCCTCTTGTGTCGTTAAAGAAATTAATTGAGTTCAGTGATTGCGAAGTTGGAACTGAATGTAAAATCCAATTATCGCCTCCATCTATTGTTTTATATAGTAGCCCGGGATATCCGCAAGCATAAATTACGCTTGATGAAGGCGCAGAGACTCTGCGAAGTTCCCCGTCGGGATCGGGATAAACACCAGATCGAGACCAGCTTGTGTCTGACATTTTTTGTCGTAGTATAACCGGTGCGGCTCGCCAATCTCCTTGCACTCCCACGATAAATGTTGATCCTCCGCCATTACAAGATTCGCCGCTTAATGCTTCTGAACCTAGTCCATCAAAAAAATCAAGTTTTTCTTCTACCCAAGGAGTGATCGGATAAAATTCATTCTTTCTGATTATCGAATGCGATGTTACGGCATAGAGAGGTAATCCAAGTATTGAAAGACCACGAAATTGAAAAATTGAACGAATGGGATAAGCGCTGATTTTTTCCGAACTCCACGTTTTTCCACTATCAATCGTGCGGTAAACATAACCTGAATCATCTCCAACATAAATGTAATTCGCATATAAACTCAGTGCGCACAGATAATTTTTATCGTATGAATAAAATCCAGGCTGCCAGGTTTCGCCGCCATCAGTGGTTATAATTACAGTGTTGCCTCCGGCAAGAACTCCATTACGCTCGTCGGAAAATGAGATGCTTTTCCAGTTCATCGGAAAACTCCAGGGCAACCCAATATAATTCCACGTTAACCCGGAATTTGTAGTTTTGAAAATATTTTGATTTTCTCCAACAACGATCGCGGTTGATGAATCGAGCATCACCACATCGGTAAGTCTTTGTGTAGTACCGCTGTTTTGTTTCTCCCATTGTGCTTGTAACAGTTGGAATGCCATTAACAACACAATCACAAATGAAAATTTATTCGAGAGAGTGATTTTCGTTTTCATGTTTTCCTCTTAATTGAAAATTAGATTGCTTTTTATCAAGTTCATCTCAACCATCAAGTATTTTATTTTAAAACTACCATCTTTCTAATCCTTACCGAGCCATCTACCGTTAAGCGGGAGAAATATATTCCGCTTGACAATTTGTTTGAAGTATCAAAACCGATAGCATATTTCCCCGGGTTTTGTACTTCATTTACCAAACTTGCAATTTCATTTCCAAGGATGTCATAAACTTTTAAAGATACAAAACCACCGACCGCCAACTGATAACTGATTACTGTATTGGGATTAAATGGATTGGGATAATTTGAAAGAAGAAGAAATGTTTCGGGATTTGTTTCTTCTTTGTCGATTGATGTAGCGGTATGACACGCGCTTTGGCTTGATTGTATGTTTTTAGGTTGCGCTGATGAACTCTGCAAAGTAAAAGTTAAGGAATCAATGAATATCGTAGTGTCGTGCGAATAAAAATATTTTTTCAGCTCTTGGCGGTATACTGCAACCGTGTAACGTCCTGCTAGTAAACCGGTTATTGAAGCATGTAAATCGAAGATGCAAATACAATTAGCAATCGATCCAATAGTATCACATTCTATAACCAAAATTGAATTTCCGGAAACTTCTGTCTGCAAGGAATATCTAGATGCACAATTCGATGCAACATTGACATTCCATATTTGAACAGTGTCGGGGAGGAGCTTAACAAAAACAGAATCATTTTGCGCTAGTGAATTGCTCCATATTAAAAGTACAAATGCGAAGAAAAAAAACTTTTTCATACGGACCTCGAAACTAAATTTCTTGAGGCTTAATTCTAATTATGAATTAGAAAACAGATGAAGTTGAAACTTTACCTCGCGCAAAAATTAAAAAAAAACAACTGAATGTCAAGAATAATTTGTTTTATTTCAAATAGATCATTCCTTTGGTTTGTGATTGTTGACCTGCTTGTAGTCTGTAATAATATATCCCGCTGGCTAATTTGTTAGTGGTTAGTTGTCTGTTGTTGGTTGCATCAAAGGTTACGGAATGTTTCCCGGCTTGCTGTACTTCGTTTACCAAAGTTGCAATTTCATTTCCGAGTACATCATATATCGTTAAAGTTACATCACTTCCGACTGCTAATTGCCAACTGATTATCGTGTTCGGATTAAACGGATTGGGATAGTTTTGATAAAGCTGAAATTCATTTGGTAAATAAGAATTTTCTTCAACACCAACCGGATTTCCCATATAAATTATTCTGAACGCATCGGCTACGACTTGTCCGCTTGCAACGTCACCAACAGTAATTTTGATTGCGCCGGAATTGAAGAGATTCGTTGTTGAAAGATAATTCCACGCGCCGCCGTCAACTTTTTGACTTTTTGTAACACTTGTTTCTTTCCCGCCTCCTTCAACTAAGAATTTCGTATCGTACGCATTATTTGCATCGGATTGCCACCATCCGTAAACATCATATTTGCCCGGTTGTAAAACATCGGTTTGAAAAACTGCCGGACCGGATTGGCCGGAAGCATTCGCTGTTAAATAATTATCTCCAAAAAATTCAGTTCCGTTGGCTGATGGATTCCAGAAACTAGCAAAATTTTTGTTGTCGAGAATAATCCATTTCGCATGCGAGAGTTGTAGATATTCAGAAATCGAATACATGAATCGTTCACCAAGATACCCCAGGTTTTCGGTTGTTACTTCTTTTCCGGTGGAGTAATAATCGTACGGTGTTTCGTAGGTAAGCGCTAAAACTTTATCTCCCCAATTATTCCAGAGCCAGCCTTCGGGAAATGTAGAGGAAAGATTAGAATATCTGTAATCATCCTGAGTAAAATAGGGATTGCCCGACGTATTCAAATTTGAAAACTCATTTTCCGAATGATAGAAAGAGCTAGAAGTTGATGAAGCCGTGTGAATCCAAAACGTACAATATTGAACTGCTTGCGAATGAAGGTTCTGAAATATCGAGAGAACTTTTTTGCTGTTTATTTCCGTCATTCTTTTTTTAAGAATTTTTACTTCTTGGGTTGTTACCGCATCACTTCTCCAATTTGATTCAACATCAACTCCATCATAATTTGTTCGCGATCTTCCCCAGAAAACACCATCGGGATTTGTAAACGGAATACAATGAAAAACAATATGCTCGCGATAAAATTGAACAACCTCATTATTCGCAAGAATACTTTCGATAAAACCATCGAAATGCCACGAACTTGGCGTTTCGCCCGGATGCGTACGGGCATGAACCCAAACATGATATTTAAGAGAATCGGGAAATGCCGGATCGGTTATTGTCAATTCTTCGATCGGTAAGTTCCGCAATGTTAGTCCAAGCGTATCAACTTTTACATACGGTGAAGCGCTCCATTGCTTAATTCTGGACTGTAAATAGCTGAATGTATAGGGCGTGTAATAAGCAACATAAACGGTATCATACTCATATGTTTTTTGAAAAACATTTGTCGCCGGACTTTCGGAATTGGTAAAACGTTCGAATATTTTATTGTCATAAGAATAAACAGCCCGCTTCACGTCTGAATTTGAGACCGTAACTTTTACAAATTTATTTTGAATACCGGACATCCTAAAATAAAACCATCTTCCTCCAATATCTTCGTAGGTTGTTACAACGTAGTTTACAGAGTCTGTTGTTGTAGCCGATTTCAGATTCCCGCTTTCAAAGTTTGCATCAAAATGAACTTGAGGAAATAGTGAACAACTTAAAAAGATCAGCATCAAAATCGTTTTTGTTGTGTAGGTTAAAGCATGAAGTAAATTTTTTATCATCTCGGTTTCTTTTTATTCTTTTTTGTAAACGTAAGATGAAAAATAGGGATTAAACTTGAAATGAGTTCAAATTATTTTTAAGAGAAACAAAAGAGGACGCAGATTCATTTAGATATTTTATGATCAGCGCGGATCATAAACGATCATAACCAATCTGCGTCCCATCGTTTTTAGTATTTCAACCCGAAACCGTACTGAAATAATGAATCGTAGTTTTTATCACCTACGTTAATAGGAATTTGTTCCATTGTCTTAGGCCAGCTATGACCAAGCTTGCCGGTAAAATTGAAATCGCCGAATAAGACATCAGTAATTCCCGCCCCTTCGCTGCCCGGAAGCCAAGCGGCAACAAATGCGTTTGCATCTTTCAGCTGTGATTCAACAATCATCGGTCTGCCGGAAAAAAGAATTACTACATAAGGCTTTCCTGATTTCTTTACCATTTCAATTACCGCAATATCTTCTTTTGATAAACTCAAATCCTCTCGATCACCGAACATTTCTGCATAAGGCGTTTCGCCAACTACAACCAACACAACATCAGCATCTTTAACTTCTGAACCGTCTTTGGAATAAGATACAACTGTGTTTTTTGAAACCGCGTTTTTCACTGCTTGCAAAACGGTTGTTCCGCCGGAAATGTTGTTGCCGGATTTTCCCTGCCAGTCGATTGTCCAACCACCACATTGGTTTCCGATATCATCTGCGCTGGTTCCGGCAAGCGTGATGTGTTTAACTTTTTTAGAGATCGGCAAAGTTTTGTTTTCATTTTTAAGGAGTACTAAAGATTGACGAACGCATTCACGCGCAACTTGTCTATGTTCTTTTGATCCGAAGGTTGGCATTAACGTTCTATCAGTAAAAGGATTTGCGAAGATATTCATCTCAAATTTTACGAGGAGAATTCTTCTTACCGCATCGTCAATTCTACTTAACGGAACTTTGTTTTCATTTACTAATTCTTTTAACAGCGTTATGAACTGAACATAATTGTTATCTTTCCCGGGAGCGTTCGGAATCATGATCATATCAAGTCCGGCGTTAATTGATCTTTCAATATCAGATTTATAATCTTTTTCAATCTGATCAATCGCAGCCCAATCGGAGACTAAAAATCCTTTGAAGCCCAACTCTCCTTTAAGCACATCGGTCAATAAATATTTATTGCCGTGCATCTTTGTGCCGTTCCATGAACTGTAAGAAGGCATGATCGTTTTAACTCCGGCTTTTATCGCTGCAACATATCCGGGTAAAAAAAGTTTCCTTAACGTTGGCTCATCAACTTCCGTATTCCCTTGATCTTTTCCGTTCGTTGTGCCGCCATCACCAAGAAAATGTTTTGCGCATGCGAGAATTGAAGTTTGACCGGAAAGTTTTTTTCCTTGAAATCCTTTAACCTGAGCGGCGCCTAATGTTTTTGCTAATTCAGGATCTTCACCAAAACTTTCATAGGTTCTTCCCCAACGTTCATTTCGCGCAACTGCAACGCATGGCGCAAAAGTCCAGTCCATGCCGGTAGCGGCAACTTCTTCGGCGGTAACGCGTGCAGCTTTTTCAACCAGTTTGGCATTGCGTGTGGCGCCTAATCCAATGTTGTGAGGAAAAACTACCGCACCGATTACGTTATTGTGTCCGTGAACGGCATCAGCTCCATAGATCATGGGAATTTTTAATCTTGATTTTAACGCATGAGATTGAAGCATATCATAAAAATCTGCCCAGCCTTTTGCAGAAATATCTTCTATTTCGGAATTCCCTCCGCAAAGAATTGATCCAAGCGAATATTTTTCGATATCATCATAACGATCTTTTAAAGCATCAATATCAACCTGGGTCATCTGTCCGATTTTTTCCTCAAGTGTCATTTGGGCTAAAAGTTCATTCACCTTTTTATTGAGTGAAGATTTTTTTGCGGTTTCTTTTCCGGTCGAATCAGATTTAAATGCAGAAAAAAGAAAGACGGCTGCCAGCAGCATGGTTGAAAGAAAAGTAAGATTTTTCATTAGTACTCCATTTCTATGAATAACGCGATAATTGTAATTTAAATCCACCCCACAAAATCTAAAATAAACGAAACTGTGTTTTGAGCTATCGGTACAGTGGACTATATGACTTCCCAATTTTCAATTGAGGTGTGTTCATTTACTTGAATTTTACTTTTTTCAAGTTCATTCCAAATTAATGCGGCTGCGCCAAGCACGGCAGTATTTCCGTTGTGTAAAGCAGATGGGAGTAATTTCACTTTGTTTTTGAAAATATTCAGCATATTGTCTTCCATCGCTTTTTGTGTCGGTGCAAAAAGTATTTCACCGGCAGAAGCAAGCCCGCCAAAAAGAATAATTGCTTCGGGACTTGTATAGGTAACGGCATTAGCCAACGCCTTGCCTAAAATTTCTCCGGTAAAGGCAAACGCAGCGAGTGCAATTTTATCACCAAGCATCGCAGCCTCAAAGATCATTTTAGATGTTAAATCTTCAAAAGGAATATTCCGTAACTGGCTGGAATCATTCGAGTTACATAAAAGGTCAAAAACGGTTCTGCGTATTCCGGTAGCTGAAGCGTATGTTTCAAGGCATCCTTTTCTTCCACATCCACATTGTCTTCCATTTTCAACAACGATAACATGCCCGATCTCACCGGCAAATCCGTCGTGCCCGTAAATCAACTCTCCATTGGCGACAATTCCGCTGCCCAACCCGGTACCAAGTGTAATAACGATAAAGTCTTTTAATCCTTTAGCTGCGCCGAATTTCATTTCACCGAGAGCGGCGGCATTTGCGTCGTTTGTAATAGCCGAGGGAATATTGTAATATTTCTTTACGATCTCCACAACATTAACGATCTGCCAATTTAAATTCGGAGGAAGTTCCACCTTTCCCGTATAATAATTTGCGTTCGGAGCGCCGATACCAATTCCCACCAAAGAATATTTATTTGCTATGGTTTCATAAACGGCATCTACTTTAGGGAACAGTCTTTCAAACAATTTTTCGGCGGATTCGGAAGCGTTTGTCGGGATGGAAGATTCGGCGACACATTTCCCATCCTTATCGACAAAACCAAAGACCGTATTCGTTCCGCCGATATCGATACCAAGAGCAACACTAAGTTTAGACATAACTACTTTGTTTCCGTTTCTACACTATCGTAATGATTTTTAGAGAAGTCAGAGGTAAGTACTCTTCTGACTTCTCATTCCTAATTCCTAATTCTTTTCAACTATTTTGCATAAGAAGGAACGTGTCCTTTAAATCCATAATAAGCGATAAACAAATAACAAACTACAGGAAGAATAAAAGCGTGATGAATACCAATGCTGTCTGCGATCGCCCCTTGAACAACGGGGATGATGGCACCGCCGACAATAGCCATGCACAAAATACCACTTCCCTGGCCTGTATGTTTTCCTAGTCCGTCAATTGCCAGCGTAAAGATTGTCGGGAACATTATTGAATTAAACAATCCGATAATTAATACGGACCACATTGCTATTGAACCGGTTGTAAGCATGGTAATAATTACTAATAATCCTGCAACAAAAGCATTCACGCCAAGCACGGTTCCCGGTTTAACAAATCGTTGAACATAAGAACCGAGAAATCTTCCGATCATTGCTCCTCCCCAGTAAAACGAAACATATTTTCCAGCATCGGCTTCTTTCAAGCCGGCAATAAATGGTTGTCCCAAATAATTAACAAGAAAACTTCCGATAGAAACTTCAGCGCCGACATAAACAAAAATTCCAACTGCGCCCAACACCAGGTGTTTATAGCCCCAGGCACTTTTATGTTTTTCGTCATAACTTGATCCTGTTCCGTCAGAAGAAGAAACACTTGCAGCTTCAATTTTAGGAAGTTTAATAAAAGCAAAGACCGCGGCAATAATGAAAAGAACCGCAGCTAACCCGAGATAAGGATTTTGTACGGCAGCAGCTTCTGCAGCTTTGTAGGTCTCAATATCCGCTGGAAGCATCCCTTTCATTTGGTCAGCAGTTTTCACTACCACGGAAAGAATGAGCAACGAACCAAAATATGGAGCAATAGTAGTCCCTAACGAATTAAATGCTTGTGTTAAGTTCAACCGGGAAGAAGCCGTTTGAGGTTTTCCGAGAATGGCAATGTAAGGATTTGCAGCTACCTGGAGGATGGTAATCCCGGCGGCTAAAACAAAAAGAGCAGCTAAGAATAAAGGATAGGAACGCATTCCGGCAGCCGGATAAAACATCAATGTTCCTATCCCGGCAGTAGTTAAACCGGCGACAATTCCTCTCTGGTACCCGATCTTTTCAATTATTTTTCCGGAAGGGATTGAAACAATAAAGTAAGCAAAGAAGAAACAGAATTGAATTAACATTACCTGCGTATAGTTCAGGTCAAAAACTGTTTTTAAATGGGGAATGAGGATATCATTTAAGCAGGTGAGAAATCCCCACATAAAAAAGAGTGACGTTAATGTAGTTAATGCGAACGTGTAATTCTGTCCGTTCCCTGAAGCTTTTATATTGGGGTTTGCCGGAGCCGATACTGCCATAATGTTCTCCTCAATGAGTGTTGTAATTGTAAATCAAAGCGCTAATAAGTGGTTTGAAGATCATTCACGCTAAAAATTAAATGTAAATGGAACAAACTATATGCCTAAAGAAATGTTGAGTTTTTGCCCGGATTTGCGCCTTACCTAAATACGTAGGATGCAAATTGGTTATTAAATTAATAAACTTTTCTTATTAAAATAATAAGCAAATCGAATATTTAATATGGTAGAGAGAAAAGCTTTTTTTTCACCCACAACTTGGGGGTCTCTTTTGTAAGAACAAAATCATACAATAACGATTTTGTTTTACATTCATAACGCGTTTTATTATTACCAGGTTCTCTTTTTTCTAAACAAGAAAAAGACCACGACCAACAAGACAAAACCTGCTAAAAAAAAGATCCAATAGGGAGTTTCTTTCAATTTAAAAGGTCTGAAAGAGACAGAGATCGTTTTCCCTTTTCCAATTTCCGCGAGAGAATATTTCCAGATAAGTTTTTTCTTATCAACCTGCGTTGCGTTATGCGTAACGATTTCACCGGGGAATGTGTAAATGTACGTAACTTGATACGTCGAATCATTTAAGCCATAGCCGGTAGCAATTGGAGGAATATATTGAGAAAAGATTTTCTGCCCTGCCGCTCCATCCTGCATGGAGAAATGGTATTCTGCAAAAGGTTTTACTTTGTTTAAAGAATCTATATTCGTAAATGAAAATTCAACAACTGCGTGCGCGGTGCTGTCGGTAGTATCGTTTGAAACTGTAATATTTTCTATTGTAATGTTGGGAGAAGTAAAGTCCGAACGAAGAGAATCAGCGTTAAAAATTCCCAGCGGATCATAAAAAGTTTTTCCGCCTGATGTATCGGCTTTGATCCAATAATGGATTCTCATATCCCCTGAACCATCGGGACTAAAACTTGTTTCCTGTTCATAATTCAAACAACCCGCTAACAAAAGGGGGAAAAAAGCAAAGAATAAAATTTTACTAAAACTAAAACGGGAACCGGTCTGTTGTATCATTAAAGAATCCTAAAAGATTTTCGTACATCAAAATTAGATAAATTTTTGGTTTTTCGTTAGATTTAAATGTGATTTTTTTCAAAAAAGGTTTTAAAAGATGCCGACGTACGATTATAAATGCTTAGAATGCAATCATAACTTTGAGACATTTCAATCAATGAAAGATGAACACTTAACCGAATGCCCTAAATGCGGCGGGAAAATTAAACGGTTAATTGGTGCCGGTTCAAGTCCTATTTTTAAAGGAACGGGTTTTTATCAAACCGATTATAAAAATCCTTCCACAACTAAAAAAACAACACACACTCCTGCAAAAGTGGAAAAACCTGCTGTAGCAAAAACTGAATAGTGTGCGTTCGTCAAAATTCCTAATTCAAAATTCATAACCTGGCAGAGCCAGAACCAAAATTGATCTCAGAACAAGGATTAACGATTTTAGAAGCATGTCAAGGCTTGCCATGGTTACATGATTTTTGTTACATCAAAAATCAAATATCGTTAATCGTTATTCTTAAATTTTTAATATTCTCGCCATTCTGCGCAGTTCACCGCTCCGCACCGGCGGAGGATTTTTACTAACTATCTAATTCTCACTGCGTTCGCCTCTGGCGAAATTCCTAATTCTTCAATCGTAGTTGGTTTTGCAATTATTCTATTCGAAGAATCAAGGAGAAACATTGTTGGTGTTGCATAAATAAAAAATTTTTTTGCCACGTCGCTTTCCCAACCTTTTAAATCCGACACGTGAATAAAGTCCAGATTATTTTTCTCCACAAAGTTTTTCCAATCTTTTTGGTTGGTGTCGAGAGAAACGGCAACTACTCCAAAACTTTTTCTCGCCTTTTGTAGTTCACTTATTTTGGGTAAAATAGTTTTACAGTGGGGACACCTGCTTGCGTAAAAAACAAGCAACACCTTTGCCGCACTCCGTTTATACATTTCAAACTGCTTTCCGGAAATATCCTTGAGTGTGAAGTTTGGAGCAACTGCCCCAATGGGAAGTTTTTTATTTTGGTCAATTCTTAGTTGAAGCGTGTTACCCAATTTCTCGTCCAGGCATAAATCATCTTTTATAACATAGTTGTCTACGATGTAATCCAATACTTTATCGAAACCGAATTTCTTAAAACCGTCGAGCAGATATTCAACTACGTGTTGATAGACAATTGTGTTTACTTTTGCGTGATTAATTACCGAATCAATCCCTTTCATAAATTCTTTTTCAAGTAGTTCTTTCGGCAACTGCGGATTACGGTAATACGTCAGGTACTCAATCGTTCTGTTGGTGAATGCATCGGAGTAAATCAGCTCAGCGTCATCAAAGTCAACGTTATCAAGCGCATGAGCTTTAAGATAGATTAATTGCTGCCCGAGATTTTGATTGAAATTAACCGAAGGCAGACTTGCCGAACGAATGTACCTTGCAATAAATGAGTTCGTCTCTTTTTGCGATGTTACTTTTACAAACTCTAAATATTCTTTTTGCAGTTGAACAATCTTTGCCTTCACGGTTTGATAAAAACTATCTTCTTTGGGATAACGTAAAAGAAGCAACTGCAATAAATCTGTTTTGGTCTTGTATACTTTATTAAGTTTTACAAAAGAATAATAGAGGCTGTTGCTTCCGGATGAAACAATTTCCATGCTGTCCATAATTTCGGAAGCATTTGTTTTCAGTTGAACATCTTTTCCATCATAAAGAAAATCTATATTGCGGTTGTTTGGAAAAGCGAGACGGTAAAATCCTTGATGATATTTTTTATTCTTAAAAGAGAATTGGAAAACGTCTTTCGCTGTTGAAGTGATTGAATCTACTATCGCAACTTTCTCGCCTTGCAGTGATTGAAGCTTTGCGGAAGTAGAACCGATACCGGTAACCGTAACTTCCAATGACTGTGAATAAAGTAGAGTCATTGCGGACATGAAAATAAGAATTGAAAATAGTTGTTTCATTTTTATCTTTTGTTGAAATATTAATTCCGCTTCACACTAAGGCGTGGCGCTATACAAATAAATCCCGATAAATCGGGATAAAAATTTTCCATCATCCCGATTTTTCGGGGTGCTTTTTTCGTTCAGCGATACCGTTTACGGTATCGCGTAATTACCATGATTACCCTTGGAGGATCACCAAACAACCTTTTTACCTATCGGAAGAACCTGTTAAGGTTATTTCACCTACCCGGTGGGGTTATTCCAGGTACCCGGTCAGGTTATTCCACCTACCTATTTGGGTATTGGATGAACCTCTATGGGTAGTCCCGCTATCCTTTTAGGTTATTGATATAACCTGTCGGGGTAGATCGAGAGCCTCTTAAGGTTGCCGGAACAACCTCTTTGGGTTATTCGAACTACCTTTTATGGTTGTTAATTTAACCTAAAAAGCTCATTTTGCCTACCTAATGGGCTATTTGCTGCCAGATAGTTGCAACTGGAATACCGCGTAACCTTGTCGCCTGCGATAGGAGCGCAAAATGGTTTACGCTGTACGAAGAAATCACACTAATGCGTGATAATAATCTACCATCGCCCATTATCCATCAAACATCTTCTAATCCTTTATGCAGCGAATACTGGAACCGAATTCCTTTCTGTCATAGCTCGTAGAGCTACTATAGTCCCACAAGGCAAAGCCGTACGCGTAGGCTCCACGATCCTCCGTAGAGCTCCAAAAGACAGTGCTGCTCCCTAAAGTGATTAGGCTACCATCGACACTGCGGTAGCCTGCGAATAGCGCAGAGAAACCACTTGTATTTGTGCCGACACTGTCTCCTGTTCCTTGCCCTACTGCCTTTAACGAGTTACCATTATATTGCACTGCTGTGACTAAAGTATCAAATTCTGCTTTCGTAGGTATGTGCCATCCAGTCGGACAAATTCCTTTCGTCCCTTCTATTGTATCATAAGCCATTGCTTCGCTCCATTGGTATAAACCACCATATTTACTGCAATTTGCAGTGTCGTTACCATAACAGTATTTTTCAATTACTCCGTTATTGCTTGGGTTTGCAGTCCCTTGTATCATTGTTCCGACATCTAAGTTTTCTTTCAACCAAGTTTGGGTACCTATTTTTATTGTATGATATACTTTACCTTCATAAGTAATAGATGCACTCTCATCGCTTGGAGAAATTGGATTGCCGGATTTTTTACATGAAGTAAACACCAACAGAGAAACAAGAAAAAAATAAACTGCCCTTTTCATATACCGCCTTTATTCTAAGTTTTAAGAACTTTAAGAAATTGTTCCTGCGAATCTGATCTCAGAACAAGGATTAACGATTTGCGAATTAAGAAGATTTAAAACAAAATCGCAAATTAAATATCATTAATCCTTGTTCTTAAATCCATTTATCAAACTAAAAATCTCCGCCGAGCGAGAAGTACCAAATCGGGGTTGAAAAATGCTGCGCGTTATACGCCCAGGCGCAATCAACACGAAGAAGAAAATAAAGGAAGTAAAATCTCATCCCGAATCCGGTTCCCATCAATAAATCTTTGCTTATCGTTCTTCCGTTTTCATTTCTTGTAAAAAGCTGAAGTTGCTGAGTATTGTTCCATGCCGAACCGGCATCAAAAAATGCCGCACCCAAAATATTTCTAAACATGATTGGCAGCGCACCGGTTAAAAGATAACGGATAAACGGGAAACGGAATTCTGTGTTGAACAGCGCGTACTTCGTCCCGATCTGTTGCGCATAATTATATCCTCGCATTGGTAACGCTGCGGTAAGAAAAGCAAAATCCGAAGGAGAATCTAAAGGAATTTCTCCCGTTGCAAATTTCCGGTTGATCCAATTTTCAATTCCGCCGAGAAAAAAGCGCTGCGGACTTTTTCCACCGGAAACACCTCCCGATAACCGGAACGCGAGTGCATAGTCTGTCCAGAACTTTGTGTAATTTCTGTAGTCACCAAGAACTGAGTAGAATCCATATTCTTTTGCGTGCAACAAAGGGTTTCCGTAAAGATCAAATCTGTACCGTGTCCCATCAATCGGCGCCGTATAGCCGAACATCGTGTTATCATGCACAAAGCTTATTGTCGGAATAAGATAAGTCGCTCTCTTAGTTCCTTCATAGGGATTATCTAAATTTTCCCTTGAAACATTTAAGAAACTTAATCCGCCGTCTATTCTATAGTACCGGTTAAACGGATAACTTAACGAGAGCGAGCCGCCATAGTTTCTAAAGCGGAAAAGATCTATCTCAGCTCCTCTTTGCAAATAAACAAAACGGGCGGTATGAAATCCTTCAACACCAAAATCCAATTTGTTCGGCAAATAATAATACGCCAGACCGTAATCGCTGTTCTTTAAATCGATCTGCAAACTTGTCTGCCCTATAAGCCTGTGATTTCCAAGCACATCGCTGAACGAAATTACCGTTGTACCAAGCAAACCGTAAAGAGAACTGAAGCCTGCGTTAGCATAAATGATATCGGGAGTGAAGGTAACTTTATAACGGTTTACTTTATAATTCCCTTCGGCATCAAGATTGGCTTTGGGATTAAAAATTTCATTCTCTTTCCTTTCGGTCGAATCGTAGGAAAGGTAATCGGATTTGCCGAAAATATAATTGCTGTAATCTTTTTTAGCGGAAGAGGAATCAATAAAAACTCCTGTTGAAAAACTTTTATCTTTTTCAATCTGTTCTAACGTTGAATCAACTTTGGTTTGATTTGAAGAATCTTTTTTCATCTCAGGTTTCGCCGGGAAAAGAATCGACTCCATATATTTTGTAAGCGGAAGTGAATCTTTCTCTAAAGAAATCTCGTACGGATTGTTCATCAAGAAAATATTATATGCAGACTGATACATCGAAGCGAACGCAAGCTTTTTCCCATCCCGTGAAATTGTCGGCTGGTACAAACCGTTCAATGAATTCGTTATAGGTTTTTCCGCAATTGCTTCGATTGATTTTACTGAATCGCTTTCTTGCAGTACAATTTCTTTTCTGTAAATATTATTGATCCCGTTTTTATCTGACACAAAGATCACTTCTTTCCCGTCTGCTGAAACGACCGGAGAAGTTTCGTCACAGTTCGGTGTGTTGGTTAAGCGCGTGATCTTTTTATTATCAACTGCAACGGAATATAAATCTGTTTGCGAATAGTTGTGTTCGTAAATTTTAAAATTAGCCGGAATAGCTGCTGTATCAACAAACTCGCCTCTATCCGAAGCAAAGAAAATTGTTTTCCCGTCGGGAGAAAATGAAGGATCGCTATCCGAAAAAATATCATCGGTAATGTTTGCTAATTTGTCTTTAGCGATATCATAAACATAAATATCGGATTGCGAAGCCGTTTGTCCGGCGAACACAAGATTATTGTTGTCGGGCGCCCAATTGACTGTGCCAATGGCACCGAATCTTAACGGCAGAATTGCAACGTCATCTTCCGCCACATCATAAACATAAATTACATCAACACCGTTTCGCTTTGCTGCCATCGCTATTTTCTTACCGTCGGGGGACCAGCTTAATCCGGGGGTAAGAATATTTAATTCTTCAAAATCTACCGAGCGGTTTCCTTTAATAATGCGTTTAACTTTCTTCCCGTCGTTCGCATCCATAATGTAGATATCAAAATAAAAATCGCGGTTGGAGATGAATGCGATTTTATCACCTTGCGGAGAAATGGCAGGGCTTGTGTTATAAAATCCGCCGTCTTTACGGTGATCGGTTAATCTTTTAGAAAATTCATCCGGGTCTTTATAGAGCGCCATATCAGGCCAAAAAACTCTTTTAATATCTTTCTTCCAGCGTTCGTTTAATTCTTCAACGTCCAAACCGATCGCAGCCTTCAGCCCGTTTTCAAAACTAGCTTTTCCTTTTATTTTATTTACAAGTTCGCCGATCTTTTCTTCGCCATATTTTTGTGCGATATAATGAAAAACCGACTGCCCGCCGCGGTACGCAAAATATCCGTCAAGGTCTTGAATGTCGGGAAGATATTCGCTTGTTGCTGCATCGCGAATGAACATATCGGTGTTCGTATCCCATCCAAGCGATAGATATTCGGCCAATCCTTCGTTGAACCAAAGTGGTAAGCGGATGGAAATATTGTTGGAAATAATATTTTGAATCGATCCGCCGTAGAACATATCATTTAAAACTGCGTGCACAAGTTCGTGATGGATAACGTGCCGGAACATTTTATAATTTCCGGTGAACGGAAGAACCACCCGGTTCTTGAAAAGCTCGGTAAAGCCGCCGATCCCTTCACTTAGATATTCATCTGTAACATTCGTTTCTTGAAAATCATTTTGGAAATTATACAGGATCAACGTAATTCTGTTTTTTATTCCATAATTGACACGTTTTTCAATCGAGCTCAACGCATCTTCCGAAGCAGCAGAAGCAAACTCTGCAACCTTGCTTCCTTCTTGATTAAAATAGATGTCGAAGTGAGTGGTCTGGATGTAATACCACGTCATATTTTTAAATTGAACTTTATTCTGCCCAAACTGCGCAACGAGCAATTGAACAGAAAAAAATGAAATAATAACCGAGAGAATAATTTGTTTCTTCATAACGTATTTTTTATTCAACAATGAGAAAATCTAGTTCCATTCGTTCTTGATTAACGCGGATTAGTTTAACCTGAATTTTATCTCCGAGCCGGAACATTTTTTTACTTGCCTTGCCAATTAACGCATATTTTTTTTCATCATAAAGATAATAATCTCCCTCCAAATCGCGCACGTGAATCAAACCTTCGGCAAGGACATCCATTATTTTTACAAAAATTCCGAAGTGAGTTACGCCAGAAATAATTGCATGGAATTCTTCGCCGAGATGACTCCGCATCAGTTCAACTTGTTTTAACTTAACCGAGAGGCGTTCCGCATCAACAGCTTTTCTTTCGCAAGCGGAAATGTTTTCACAAATTGCCGAAAGCTGTTCTTCAGTGTAAATTAATTTTTTCTGTTGCTCTATATATCCGAAAAGCAAGCGATGCACGAGAAGATCGGAATATCTGCGGATAGGAGAAGTAAAATGGGTGTAGTATGGAAATCCCAGTCCGTAATGCCCGATATTCTCAGTTGAGTAAATAGCTTTTGCCATTGAACGAATCGCGATCTCGTTCACAAGCAATTCTTCTTCTTTTCCTTTCACTTCTTCCATCAACTGATTTAACGATGAAGCCTTTGATAGATTGTCCGCAGAATAATGATAGCCGAAAGATTTTATGAATTTTGCGAACTCAGCAATTTTATCTTTGTCGGGGCGGTCGTGAATTCGATACAAAAATGGTTTGCGCTCTGATTCTTTTTTTACAAACCCGATATGATGCGCAACTACTTTATTAGCAAGCAGCATAAATTCTTCTACGAGGTTGTTGCTCTGCTTTGTTTCGTAAAGATACGCGCGGATAGGATTTCCCGCATCGTCCAATTGAAATTTTATTTCGGAAGTTGAAAAGTTTACACTTCCTTCTTTCAATCTTTTCTTGCGGAGCGTTAAGGCTAATTTATTTAACAGAAGCACTTCGGTTGAAAAATCTCCTTCTCCTGTTTCGATTATTTTTTGTGCTTCGTCGTAGGTAAATCTCCGCTTACTTTTAATGATTGACTTTTTAATTTTATAATCGACAAGTTTGCCGCGCGCAGTAAGTTCAGCAATAACAGAGTAGGTAAGTCTTTCTTCATTTGGAACCAGCGAGCAAATGTTGTTTGATAATCTTTCCGGAAGCATCGGAATAACTTTTCCAACAAGGTAAACACTGTTGCCCCGTTTTTCCGATTCCTTATCAAGTGAAGTGTTTATTGCGACATAATGGCTTACATCTGCAATGTGAATGCCTACCGCAAAATTTCCGTTCTCCAAAACTTCAATTGAGAGAGCGTCATCAAAATCTTTTGCATCATCAGGATCAATGGTCATCACAATTTTGTTCCGGTAATCAACACGGGTTGAAATTTCTTCAGCAGGAATTTCCAGAGCTATTTTTTCAGCTTCTTCAAGAACCTGTTCCGGGAAATTGACCGCAAGATTAAATTCCTTTGCAATGGAAAGGAGTTCAATATTGCTTTTGCTCGTTTTGGCAAGCACCTCAATAATTTTCCCTTGTGGATTTTGCTTTGCCGATTCCCAGACTATATCGCTTACAACAACTCTGTCGCCAACTTTTGCTTCGTGAATATTTTTCTCGTCAATATAAATATCACGACGCATTTCCTTCATTTCCGGTTCAACATAAAAAATAGTATCCGATTTTTTAAGAGTCCCCAAAACTTCAGTGATTCTTCTTTTAACAATTTTTGTTATCTCACCCTCAAGATTTTTCGCCTTCTTCTTTTGTTCGGCAAAAAGAGCAACCTCAACAATATCACCGTGGAAAGCCGTTCCAAGGTTTCTGCCGGAGATAAAAATATCGCGCCCAACTTCCTTTTTGGGAAGTACAAAGCCAAATCCTCGCGGATGCATTTGCAATTCACCGGTGATAAGTTTTTCGTGTGCAATTTTTAATTGGAAGCGTTTCCCCTGTCTGATTATAAGGTTTTCTTCCAACAATTGATGGAGCAAAGCTTTAAAGGATTGATACTCATGTTCATCAGTAATTTCAAGTTGCTTTGCAAGTTCTCTGGCTTTGATAGCTTTGCCAGGATTTTTTTTAAAAAAGGATACTAATTTTTTTTTCATTAAAACTCGAATTTATATTTAAAACCTATTTCGTTAATCATTTCTGTAGTAAACGTATTGTCCGTTTCTGATAATTTTCTTTCTACCCGGATGACAAAATTTTCAAGTAAAGGATATTCAATCAAAACATTTGCTGTTGATAAATCCTGAAAAATATTTGTTGTACCGCCTATAGTATATTTAAACTTTTTTATTCTACCGCTTAAATTAAGTTTGGTAGTATTTCCGCTTGCGCGTAACTCTACAGATTTCACCACATCGCCAAGATACGTATTTAGCGCTCCTCCAACAAGCGACCCGGCAAACGAAGTCGCTGTTCCGGAAAACATATCAGAGGCTTTGGTTTTATCCTGAGAAGTAACTTCATTTTTAAACTTTCCGGAAATAATAAACCAGATAGCATCCGATTTATCCAGCCCCGGGGTTGCCTGGTCATTGGCAATTGCCGATGAACCCCGGTACACCGCCATGTTGGTTTCAGATTGTGCAAATGTTTTTGAGAGGTCTTTCAACGGACCAACAAGTTTAATTTTTACGGCAACTTCTTCTTCTTTTCCGGTTCCGGAAGTTGAGTCTGAAGAGATATAATAATTTGTATACATACCCACAATATCTAAATAAGGGTTTGTTACTTCGCTTTCAAATTTAAGTGTCCCGGTTGCCGTAAACGTTTTAATAAATTCAAGCGTGGAACCATCGAGCAATTTCAGCTCACCTTGCACATCCTGCATTCCGTTCTCTCGCTTGTATCGCACACTTCCGTTTAGCACCGATGTTAATTTCTGATTAGCCTCTTTCGCTAAAATGAACGTGATGGTTGCTTCATTTTGAATTTTCACAAGAATATCATAATCAAATTTAGAAAGAAACCCTTCACCGTTTTCGTTACTAAGTTTTTTAGCAATATTAGCATTTATTGCCTTCTGAATTTCAGCCTCACGCGAAGTTAATTTTACAGAATCCTGAACAAACGTATAAATAAAATTTTCTGAGTTGGAAGAAAAACTCCCCTGTGAAGGAGGAAAAATTAAATTGGCATCCTTGATTAACAAAGGAAGAACTAAGGAGGAGTATCCATTCTTTGTAGAAAAAACAATATTTCCGTCTGTACCTACAAATAAGTTTCCATAAAGATTTGGGCTTGCGGATTTGGAGTCGTCAGTCAAAACCGTTAAATCGCCGTTGATTGCAATTTCATTTGAAATAATTTCTAATCCGTCGAATACCATTTTACCGGAACCATGGAGCGTTCCTTTATTTTTTACATTGCCGCTATTCCCTATCACCATATTGTCAAGGATTATACTTTGATCTTCAAAATGAAGTTGGGCTGTGCTGGTATATTTTAAATTGTTAGCATCGACTCTAAAAGTGCAGTCTTGAAGATTTAGAAAACCAACAGGATTTAGTTTGTTATAGGTTCCATCAATTTTTATTTCGGCATTGATCATACCGCTTATCTCTTTGACAAACGGAAGTGCATCTCCAAAAGCGCCGAGATCAAAATTTTTCATATCGATAGCAAGCGTTAACGGCTTATCATCAGGAAGACGTTTATCAACCGCACCAAATGCTAAATTAAGCGGAAGCGATCCATCAAGAGATAATTTCGTCAATAAGCTATCTTTTCCTATTTCACCAAAGTTAATCTTCGCTTGTAATTTTTTTTCTTTGTATGCGAATAACGCTTTTAATGAGCCAAAATTATTTTTCTGATACGTAACATTATCAACATCCATTTTTAGATCCATTACCGGGTTTTCAAACGTACCGGTAATTTTGGCGTTCATTGACACATCATTATCAATAATGTTTTCCGGCTTCATGCCTAAAAGATTATAACTGATATCATATCCTTTAAACTTTGACAATTGGATCGTTAAATCCTGCGTTCCTTCCATGGCTAACGTTCCCTGGGCTTTAATAAAAGCATCGCCGCGGTAAAGGTTAACATTCTGAAGGGAGAGCACTTTTCCGGCAAAACCGATCTGCATTGGCTCTTTATTTCTCAACACAAAATCGTTGTATTGATAGCCGAGCTTATCAACATTAATTTGTAATGTTGGAGAGTCCAACCTTGAAGAGAACGCAATTGAGCCTTTCATATTACTTCCTATGAGGGCGAAACCTTCTGCATTCAAACGGTTGTTCTCTAATAAAAGATCTACAGATAAATTTTTTATTTCCGTAGCGGTAATAATTCTTTCACAATTAAATGAAAGATCGGAGGAAAAATTCTGTATGCGGAAATCATTGGCAGGATGGTCAAGATTGATTTTAGCTTTACTGTTGGAAGCAATATAAACCTCTTCCCCAATTACCATTTTCAGATAGGCAAACGACGCTGAAGAATGAATTGAAAAAGTTGAATTGTCCGATTTTATTTTACTACTCAACTTTCCTTCTGTATCCAATTGAAAATTGTCTATAAATATCGAGAGCAACGAAAGATCCCTGCATGCGAAATTAAAATTCAGGTCAAATGTTTTGTCCTGTTCTTCTTGTGATTTTAACTTTCCCCGTGGTGTGTTGCGGAATATTTTTGTTTTAGCAAGAAGTGAATCTTTTTTTAATCCCAACGGATAATAAGCATCTATTTTTTCGATAACCGATTTTGAGATACCATCGCTTTCATAAATCAACTGCGGAATCAATTCTGTTAATTGATAATTTCCGGTCATGCTGGCATCTGCAAAAGTAGAATGAAGCGAAATACTTTTTTCCTTCTCATCTTTCGTGTCCATCGAGAAAACAGCCCATGCTTCATTAATTATTTTCTGTTTAAAATGAGAGTCGTAAATTCTGCAGTTTAATTTTGCTATAAGATTATCGGGATCAAACCCTTCACCCGAAAAATTGAACGTGGCATTGAACGACGAGTTTAGCAAAGAATCCGCCAATAGTTTTGCTAAGTTTAATTGATGAGCCTCAAGTGTGCCATCGTATTCCGGGGCATCAGCTTTTAAAATGTTTAAATTTCCGTTAAATGTTATTTTCTGTGAATCGGTCACAGCGTTGCATGTAGCCGCAAGTGTCCCGCTTTTCATTTCTCCGGTCAAGAGAAATTCATTCAAATAATTGTTAGCCACATTTGAACGGGCTGCATCGATAGTTATTTTGGCGGTCAACGTTTTTCCATCGGTACCAACTCCTGCCGCAGTAATTTTTGATGTTAGGATTACAGGAAAATGAACAAACGGTTGAACATCCAAACCGGTTGAATTGATATCAGCTTTATATTCCATCTGCTCTTTTCTAAAATCGAAAGCAACATCACCATTTAAACTCCCACCTTTCAACCCTGCAGATATTCGGGAAGAAAAATTCTTTATTCCCCCTTTATATGTCAGTGTATCGACCGTAAGCATTTCAAGATTCTGAAACTGTGGCAGAGTTAAACCGGGGAGAAGCGATAAAGCATTTTCATATTTTACTTTTGAATTTGTTATCGCCGCATCTATTAATAGATTAGACGGGCTGTCTAAATTTTGTAAACGGCCGGTACACTTAAGATCGGTTTGTAAATATTTTAAACTTAATTCTCGGACATGTAAATCATTTACCGTCCCCTCAGCGTTAATTCTTCCGTCAATGTTTCCCTCAAGCATATCAACTGCCGGAACGAGTGCCGTCAGATCATCAAAGTTGAAGGGTTGAATAATGAGACTTGCGTTTACTTTCGCATTCTTAAATGCGGTTTCAGAAAATGTTTTAAAGAGATTAAATCCCTTTAATTGTGCAAGCAAGGAAAGACTGGAACGGTTGGTTTGAATTTCAACTCCCAAAGCAGAAAGCTCTTCTTGATCAACAAGAAAATCCCCGGCAATTTTCTTTATGTTGAAATTGTTGATGTTGGTTTGGCAGAAAAAATCATCGAGATGCGCTTTATACGCATTGTCGTTAATGTTTGCTTCGGCATTTAAGGTCAGTCCGAGATTTTTTATTCTGAGATCGCTAAGATTTAACGTTTCATAATAGCTGTTGCTGTTCCGCAGTTTTTCATCCTGAAGTGAAAAATTAATTTGCGACAAGGAAACTTCGGAGACTTTTATAAGAAACGGGAATTCTGTCTTCGCGGTATCCGGTGGAGATGAGGGAAAAGCTTTGGTTATGTTTAATACCCCGGCGCTGTCTCTCAGTAATGCGATGTTCGCATCTTCAACTAAAACTTGCCGAACAAAGATCTTGCGTAAAAATATTTGCAGCGGACTGATTTTTACTTCAACTTTCTTAATGTTTACAATGGTATCTTTCTGATAAAAAAGTTTCGCGTCCCTAACTATAAGCGATGTAAAAATTGTTCCGTCAATTTTTCCTATCTCTATCTTACCGTTAATTCCACCGTTTACAAGCGAAACAACTTTTTCGCGAAGGTAGTTACGAAATGTTGCCGTCTGGGTTATTCCGACCACAATCATGAGCAGAAGAAATATCGCGAGGAAGAAGATTACAAATCCGTTAACCGTTTTGTGAAAACGGCTTCGCTTCGGGATAATATCTTTTAAGGGATTCTTCACTTTCCATATCGTTCAATAATGGTTTGGATAATGTTTGTTGTTGACTGCTCGGTGACAAACGAAATCGTTTTTACTGCACCGCCGTTTGCTTCAACAATATCGCGCCCGACAATTTTGTCAAGCGGCCAATCGGCTCCTTTAACTAAAATATCGGGAATGAGTTCGCTGATTATTTCTTGCGGTGTGTCTTCATCAAACATAGTAACGAAATCAACAGCTTTTAAATTTGAAAGAATAAATGCCCGTTCTTCTTCACTTACAATTGGACGCTTTTCTCCTTTTATGTGTTTCACCGAAGCGTCCGAATTTAATCCGAGGATCAACACATCACCGGCAGCTTTCGCTTTATTGAGATAGTCAACATGTCCCGCATGAAGCACATCAAAACAGCCGTTGGTAAAAACCACTTTTTTCTTTTCAGCTTTTAATTGTTTTCTAGTCTCTAAAATTTCTTCTCGAGTATAAATTGATTTCATTATTTTTCTTCGCTTACCGTTGAGAATAATTTTTCTATTTCAATTGGAATAATTCCCACTTCTTCGCAGACCAATCCCCCCGCATAATTAGCAAGATAAGAGGCTTCCAAAATATTTGCTCCCGCAGCCAACGCCATAGTAAGCGTGGAAATAACCGTATCGCCCGCACCTGAAACATCGGCGACTTTTCTTGCTTGTGTCGGCATCCGGTATTCTTTCCCTTTTTCAAAAACCGCAATGCCTCCTTCGCCAAGAGTAAGCAAAATATATTTCGCGTTTAATTTTGAAAGAAGTTTTTTACCGGCTATGGAAATTTCCGCATCGGTTCTAATTTGCATTCCTAAAACATCTCCGGCTTCTTTTCTGTTTGGTTTGAAGACCGTAACATTTTTGTAGGAGAAAAAATTATTGAACTTCGGATCAACCGTAATTAAAATATTGTTTTTGTTTGCCAGAGAAATAACTTTTTGAATAAGCTTTGGTGTTAAAATTCCTTTGTTGTAATCCTGCAGAATAATTCCGTGAAGAGAGGAAATATGTTGATCGAGAAAGGTAAGAATTTTCTGCTCCGATTCACGGGAAATATATTCTTTGCTTTCTTTATCGATTCTTACCACATGCTGGTTATCCGCAATAACACGGGTCTTTGCTGTAGTCGGGCGGGAATCGTCAACAAGAATTCCA
>JBAYFO010000006.1:0-94693 GCA_041667115.1 Ignavibacteriaceae bacterium
AAGAGTTAATTCAGAAAAGCAAAAGGATTCGTTAACGGCAGCCGAACGAAAATTTGGTATAGAAGAAATTAAAAATACTCCTTCCCAAACTTTCGAATTTCCAATCCTTGCCGATGGAGCTAAGATTGGAACTCTTCTAATAAAAACTCATAACCTTGAAGTGGAGAGTCTGCTTTCGAGTATTCAGGTTAAGCTTTCGTTAATTTTTGTGGTCGGATTTATTGCTCTTATTCTTGTTTCGTGGTTTTCGTCTAAACGAATTGTAATCAAACCAATACAAAAATTGGAAGTGATAGCGAACCAGCTTGCCATCGGGAAAGTAAACCTTCAAATCAATAATGAACGTTCTGATGAATTGGGGAACTTGGAAAAATCATTTTCCTTAATGATTGATAGTATTACAGCTCAAGCCGCCGCCGCTGATAAAATTGCACAAGGAGATTTAAAAGTTGAAATTAAAGTAAGATCGGAAGAAGATGTCCTTTCTAAAAGCATGCTCAAGGTAGTTGAGACATTAAAAGATGTTGTTATGGAAACTGTTACTTTGAGTAATGAAGCAATTGATGGGAAACTTTCGAGAAGGGGAAATACAGAAAAATTTCAGGGTGGATATAAAGAAATAGTGGAAGGTATTAACCAAACATTGGAAGCGGTTGCAAAACCGATCGAGGAATCCAGTACCGTTTTAGGAACATTGGCTCAAGGAGATTTAACTATACGTATGACCGGTAACTATAAAGGTGATTTTGCAATAATCAAAGAAAGTATTAACGGTTTGGCAAATTCATTTAATCATGCATTAACTGGAGTAACAGAAGCCGTACAAGCCACCGCAAGTGCAAGCAGTGAAATTTCATCAAGTAGTGAAGAGATGGCAGCCGGAGCTCAAGAGCAATCGGCGCAAACAACAGAAGTAGCCAGTGCAGTAGAAGAGATGACAAGAACAATTTTAGAGACCTCGCAAAACTCTTCTAAGTCAGCCGAAGCAGCCAAAAGTGCAGGTGCAATAGCAAAAGAAGGGGGCAAGGTAGTAAATCAAACCATAGAAGGAATGAACCGGATAGCCGAAGTAGTAAAGAGATCGGCAGAAACGGTAAATGAATTGGGCAAAGGAAGCGATCAAATCGGTGAAATAGTACAGGTGATAAATGATATAGCGGATCAAACCAATCTTCTTGCATTAAACGCAGCGATAGAAGCCGCCAGAGCCGGAGAACAAGGAAGAGGTTTTGCGGTAGTAGCGGATGAAGTAAGAAAATTAGCGGAAAGAACTACCAAAGCGACAAAAGAAATCGCTGTGATGATCAAGCAGATACAGAAAGATACGGGCGGTGCAGTAGAATCGATGAACAAAGGAACGGAAGAAGTAGAAAAAGGGAAAATTCTTGCGGATAAAGCTGGGGAATCATTAAAAGAAATCATAGTGGGAGTAGAACAAGTAGTGGACATGTCAATGCAGGTAGCTGCAGCTAGTGAAGAACAATCAAGTGCAGCGGAACAGATAAGCAAGAACATAGAAGCGATAAGTAATGTAACGAATGAGAGTGCTTCCGGTATACAACAAATAGCCCGAGCAGCGGAAGACTTGAACAGATTGACGGTAAATCTACAAGAATTAACCTCACGGTTTAAGATAGACAATTCATCCTCAAACGGAAATAGTAGAGCTCGTGTAGCTAAAAGCGATCTAGCGGTTCGTTCAAACGGTGTAATTGTTCATAAGTAAGTGAGACAATACCTGTCAATCCTCACCAAATGTTCGTGAGGTGGTGGTCAATAATTTGAGATTATTAAAGGGGAATTACTTAAGTAAATAGAAGTTGGTTCGATAATAGTAATGTAAGATGATGAATCATGACAGAAAATAAATATTTTAACAATTAGGAGCTTTTAAATGACAAGTTTTGATGAACAGAAAAAAGAAACCATGGAATTGCTTCAACTCGTGAGTTTTTTTATTGGGGATGAAGAATTTGGAGTTGACATATTGTATGTGCAAGAAATCAACAGGATGTCACAAGTTACCAAAGTTCCCAATGCCCCCGATTTTGTAAACGGTGTAATTAATTTAAGAGGAAGAGTAATCCCGGTAATCGATTTACGACTGAAATTTGGCATGCCTAAAAAAGAACCGGACAAAAACACACGCATCATCGTAATGGAAGTAAGCGGTAAAACTGTTGGGTTTATCGTTGATTCAGTAAATGAAGTATTGCGGATCTCGAAAGACGTAACAGAACCGCCGCCGGAATTAGCAATGGGCATTAATTCGGAATATATTAAATCGGTCGGAAAACTGGAGGATAGATTGTTGATCTTAATCGATCTTGAAAAAATCTTATCAACTGAAGAGAGCGTTCAATTAAAAAATGTAATGGCAGCATAACTTCAAGCTGATTCATAACAAAGAGAAAATAAAATTGAAAACGGAGTTGTAAAAACGTATCTCCGTTAAAAAAAATCGGTTAAATTTTTGTATAGGTAAGTGCCGCAATGCTTAGTTTCTCCCCGCGGCGGCGGGATTAGCGGCACTTACCTTGTTCTTTACCGTACCCATCCGTACAAAATAAGTACATTCTATAAGTGAAGATGATTTACACCAAATAATCGAAAAGTCTTTCCCGCTTCTATTTATAAAAAAATCAATGTTCCCCTATAAAGATTCTACAGAATGCTTCGATAATATAATCAATTGCTGATCGCTCTAATTTTGTATGAAAGTGGACAATTCGTTGCTAAAGATCAGTCCAATGCTTAAAAATAAAAAAGTTTAATCAAATATATTGAAGGGAAATTCAAATGAAGTTAAAAAATTTAAGTTATGTGCTATCTGTTTTTATTCTGGTGTTATCAATCTCCTTTATTGTACAATCAAAATCAGAATTAACAAAGCACCTGCAGGAAGATCCTTATGCTGCATTCGCAGAAACCATGCCGGCTCCAGTCGGAGGACTTGAAGCAGTTATAAAAAGAATTGTATATCCGGAGATGGCAAAAAAAGTTGGTTTGGAGGGGAAAATGTACCTTCTGGTATATGTGGATGAAAAAGGAGAAGTAAATGATGTAAAGGTTATTAAAGGACTCGGTGGCGGTTGTGATGAAGCAGCAGAAAAGGCTATCAAGGGATCGAAATTTACTCCCGGGAAAAACGGCAGTGTTCCGGTTAAAGTAAAACTCTCTTTACCCATCACCTTTAAAATGAGATGAGAGAACTAAGTTTTTTTGAAAGTTAATTGTTGGTCTTAGTCTTAACCGTGAGTCCCTACTGTACGGGAAAAATATTTGTAAATAGATTAATGAATTTGAATTACTGATTTAGGACCGTTCCGACTCTGATTGGAGGCGGATCGGCCAATTTTTAATTTATATAATTATTGGAGTAAAAATGAGTTGGTTAAAGGATTTAAAGTTTGTAAGAAAAATACAAGGGGGATACACTTTTCTGGGAGTAATCTCGACGGTAATCGCTCTTGTTGGATACGTTTATCTATCAAAAATATCCGACGTGAAAGACCAGTTGTTAAAAGAATATGTTGTTCCGCAGCAACAGGTTTCTAGTATTTACTCCACATTTCAAAAAACACAATTTGTACTTTTGCAAACTACAATGCCTGCTTTCGGGTCAAATTTCGGCGAAAATGTTAAATCTTTTAATAATGGGAAGAAAAAGATTGAAACAGCCTTAGACTCGCTTCTCAATTCAAATTTTGAAGGAACCATTAAAAATGATTTAACGGATGTTAAAAAAATTTGGAACGAATACAAAAGCGTAGTTGCGGATGGCATTTTAAGTGCTGCAGCTTCTCAAAGCTATGAAATGGCTGCGGATATAGCAACCACTTCCGGGCAGGATGTCGGTAAAAAATTAGTGGTGAAGTTTGATAATATCAATGAACATTTAAAATCAAAATCGGATGAACTGAATGCAAAAGTAAGAGATACGGTTTCTGAAGCCGGACTCTTGACGATAATAGGAATGTTTTTAGGTCTTGTCGTTTTCCTTTTTGATGTTTTTTATCTTGCACCCGCTGTTACAAAACCTATCAACAAACTAAAAGAAATTGTAAAAGAATTTGCACTTGGTAATTACCAGCAGGTAATTGAAAACAAATCAAAGGATGAAGTCGGGGAATTGACAGAATTGTTTATCGAACTTCAGACAGCACAAAAAGAAAAAATTTATGCTGCCGAACAAATTTCAGCCGGCAATATTCAAAAAGTAAAACTAGCATCAGATAAAGATGCTCTTGCTATCGCTTTTAATAAAGAAGTTGAAACTATTGAAAACTTGCTGAGTGAAGCCGATATCTTAGTTGAGGCAAACCGTGAAGGAAATTTAAGTCAACGTGGCAATGTTGGCAATTTTTCCGGTAGCTGGAGGAAGTTGCTTGAGGGAGTGAATTCAATTCTCAATGCTATCCGGGCGCCGATTGAAGAAGCTTCGTCGGTTCTTGAAAATATGGCTAAGGCTGATTTTAGATCACGTGTTACCGGCACCTATTACGGCGATTATGAATTGATTAAAAATAACGTAAACAAAGTAGTAGATACATTAAATGATTTGATCAGCAAACTGGCACAAAGCACCGAAAACCTATCGGGCGCATCAGTGCAGATTTCCTCATCGACTGAGGAAATGGCCGCCGGTTCACAAGAACAAAGTGCACAAATTACTGAAGTTGCTGGTGCCGTAGAACAAATGACAAAAACCATTATGGAAACAAGCCGAAATTCTTCACTCGCTTCGGAAGCCTCGAACAATGCCGGCAATATTGCCAGAGAAGGCGGTAGAGTTGTTGAAGAAACAATCAGAGGCATAGTAAGAATTGCCGCTGTTGTGCAACAATCCTCTGATACCGTTCAAGCATTAGGCAAAAGCAGCGATGAAATTGGCGAAATTGTTCAGGTAATTAACGATATCGCGGATCAAACTAATTTATTGGCATTAAATGCCGCAATTGAAGCGGCTCGCGCTGGTGAACAAGGAAGAGGATTTGCCGTTGTTGCCGATGAGGTGAGAAAATTAGCCGAACGAACAACAAAAGCGACTAAAGAAATTGCCGTGATGATTAAGAAAATTCAGAAAGATACCTCCGAAGCCGTCCAAGCCATGAAAAAAGGAAAAGACGAAGCTGACCAGGGTAAAGCGATGGCTGATAAAGCCGGTGAATCTTTGCGAGATATTATTTTAGGTGCTGATAAAGTTGTTGATCTGGTTACACAAGTTGCGGCAGCAAGCGAGCAGCAATCAACAACGAGTGAGGAAATAAGCAAAAACATAGATGCGATCAACAGTGTTACGAAGGAAAGCACCTCCGGCATTCAACAAATTGCCAGAGCTGCTGAAGATTTAAATAATTTGGCGCTGGTTATTGAAGAACTAGTTGGTGAATTTAAAATTGATACAAATTCTGATCATAAAAGTTTGAGCGGGCATAAAGAAGAAAAGAGTCATTTGCTTACCAAAGCACACAACAATGGGTATAACTAAGATCCCGAATATTTGGAAAGGTTTATTTCTATTTTAAGACTATTGCCCGGTCGGAATTCAACATGATCTCAAGGGTTATTAAAAAACAGTTGGTTACTATTGTCCATTAATGTGCCGAATTTAGTAAGGTTTTAGCTTAAAATTTTTATAGCTGCGGTCGGCACTAATTTTGATTCTACTTGTTGTTACAAATTTCATTCTTGAATTTTTGAAACGATAAGAGGATAAATTTTATAAATACTAAACGAAAACATCCAGGTCCATTTGATGAGTGAAAAAATAACCCTTCATGCGAAAGTAGTAGAACTACTAAAATCGGAAGATCAGTCTGTCAGAATTGACACGCTCGAAACGCTTTCGTGTCTGAAACTTTCTGACGAAGTAATTGATGCTGTTTGTGTTACTATTACTGATCCGGATAAAGGAGTGAAAAACGCAGCGGCGAATTTTTTATCCCAATGTGCAGATCCAAGAATTCCTGTTAAAATAGCAGAATATATTTCTTCCAAGGAAATTGAAGTTCGCAATCTGGCAGGTGAAATCTTATTGAAGATGGGACAAAGCGCAGTTCAGGCACTTATTGATTATATCAATATTGGAGATGACGACGACAAAAAATTTGCGGTTGATATCCTTGGATTGATAGGGAGTAAAGATGCCTCTCCCGCAATTCTAGAATTGATGAAAATCAACGACAATGAAAATGTACTGCTGGCATGCATTGAGGCTTTAGGGCATTTAAGTGCAGTTGAGGCATTGAACCCACTGATTGAGTTATTTGAAAAAACCGAATTGTTTCAACCTACGATAATTGAAAGCCTTGGAAAGATTGATACTCCGGAATCACTCCAATTCATAACGTCAAAGTATAACGAAGAGAATGAATTTTTAAAATTTTCCATTATCGAAAGTCTTGGAAGTATTGGGGATGAGGAGACCTTTTTCTTTCTTCTTTCTGAAGTGGCAGAGATCAGAGGTCCTCTTGTCTGGCCTCTATTAAAATCTATCTTTCTTTTAAAACAAAAATATAATTTTGATATCCCGTTTGATGAAAAGATGAGGAATTCAATTTTAAATACACTCAATGAAGCGGATGCAGAATACAAAAAAATTGCTACTCACTTAATTTCAGACTTTGATGACAAAGAGACCATCCTTGCATGTTTAAAAATTTATAGTGAAGATTTTGAGATCGATGATATCTTAAAAGATAAGTTTTTCGAGTTCCCTCTTGTCGTGCTTCAAAATATTCCTGAATTGTTAAATCAAAAACCGGATAACTTGAAAAATCTTATCTGGCTGGTAAAAGAACTCTTTGAAATGTTTAATGCATCAGGAGAGGGGGTTCTTTCGGAAATAGAATCGCGAAATCTTTCCGATGCGTTCACACGGTGCCTTGAAAATCCCGATGAAGAAATCAGAATGCTCTCAATTGAATTGTTGTTTTCATTTGATCTTGAAGCGGCGTTGATGTTTTCAGATACCATTATAGGAGATAATAATGTTTGGAATAGATTACGTTTGTTAGACTTTTTGGAGGTAGTGCAACATCCAAAGGCTGAGGAGTTAATAAAAACTTTAGCTGATGATCCGGAAGAAATGGTTCGTGAAAGGGCAAACAGTCTTCTCTCTCAAAATTATTTTCAAAACGCGGATTAACCAATGTTGAATATGACTCCATCTCCCAATGCGAACCTCTCTTCGACTGCGCGTTCAATCAAAACACAGCAGACCGCGCAACCGCTTTCGAATAAAGCTTTTGAAGATTGGCGGAAGTATATTTATGATAACTGCGGTATTCTCTTTCAAGAAAATAAAAAATATCTTCTGGAAAGCAGATTGCAAAAAAGAGTGACGTATCTTGGATTCTCTTCGTTTGATGAATATTTCGATCATATACGGTTCTCGGTTGCCGGCAGAGATGAAAAAAAATATCTGTACGAAGCGATTACCATTAACGAAACTTTTTTCTTCAGGAACCAACCGCAACTTGATGCGCTGGTAACTTCCATATTGCCTCCGATTATTCAAGCCAAAGAAAAATTTGGAAAAAGCAAAATTAGAATTTGGAGCGCAGCATCTTCTTCAGGGGAAGAAGCATACTCTATTGCCATTTCAATTATTGAATTACTTAAACCAAAATTCCCGAACCTTGAACTCGAACTCGTTGGAACAGATATCAGTACTGCTGTGGTTGAAACTGCTAAAAAAGGAATTTATAAAGATTACTCTACGCGCAACACTTCGGGGTATTACTTGAAAAAATATTTTAAAAAAGTTGATGGCGGTTTGGAAATTGATCCGGGAATTAAAAAACTTGTTACGTTTAAAGTGATGAATTTGTATGACGACATCAGCATGAAATCTATGGTAAACTTTGATATTATTTTCTGTGCAAATGTGTTGATCTATTTTGATGCGCAGTCCAAAATCAAAGTCATTTCAAATCTTTATAATTCACTTAATAAAAGCGGATTTTTATTTATTGGGTATTCTGAAACGCTGCACAATATTTCAAAGGCATTTAAGCTCGTCAGTTTTCCCAAAACTATCGGTTATCAAAAGGAGTAGGAACAGATGAAGAAAGTTATAATGGTTGCCGATGATTCTCCATCTATAAGAAAATTCGTCTCTTTCGCTTTAACGATGAAAGGATATGAAATTCTTTCGGTTTGTGATGGGATGGAAGCGTTGGAAAAATTGCCGACAAAAAAAATACAACTGCTTATTACCGACCTCAACATGCCCAATGTTGACGGGTTTGAGTTGATCAAAGCGGTTCGTGGTAACGATGAGTTAAAGGATATTCCTATTATTATTCTAACCTCATTGGCCGGAAATGAAGAACTCGAAAAGGGAATGAAATATGGAGCGAACTCCTATTTGGTAAAACCTTTCGATCCCAAGAGAATTCTTTATGAAGTATCAAAATATTTAAACTAAGGAGCCCGTATGGATTTAAGATTTTTAATTGTTGATGATTCTATGACCATGAGACGGATCGTGATAAATTCACTCCGTAATCTTGGGTATGAAAACTTTGTTGAAGCCGGAGATGGAAAAGAGGCATTAGACAAATTAGCTAGTGATCCTACCATCAATTTTATTATTACAGACTGGAACATGCCGGTGTTCTCCGGACTTGAATTAATCAAAGCGATCCGTTCTGATCCGAAAATCGACCAGATTCCGGTGCTTATGGTTACAACTCGCGGAATAAAAGAAGATATTATTGAGGCGCTTAAAGCAAAAGTGAATAACTATATCGTTAAGCCTTTTACTCCTCATATACTAAAAGAAAAAATTGAATCAATTTTAGCAATTGCATCTTAGATAAGGAGGAAAAAGTGAAAAAAGCTACTAATCTATCAGAGTTGTTCGACAAGTTAGATGATCTGAAATCCGTATTCCGTTATGGAGAAAAACTCATACCGGTAATTCAGGGCTTAGTCGATTTTATGAGAGACACGGTTCCTCTTTTAGAAAACATTAATGTTTCTATTGCGGAAAGTACGAGCAAAATTCCTAAGGCAACTGATCAAATTCAAAATATAACTAGTGCAACCGAATTGGCTACGACCGAAATTCTCGATATTATTGACGTCATCTCAAATGACATCTCAGTCGCGGAAAAGTCAATTACTACCTTGACGAAGAATGAACAGGAAAAAGAGAAAATCTTTCTTGCAATGAAAGCGCTGGTGAACGATAACCCGGAAGCGGCAACCTTGTTGGCTCGATACGAAGAGATTAATCAGGTGAATTCAATTCTCAATCCGCTTATCGAACTTTTTGAAAAAATAAGAAATAATGTTTATAATATAACGTTGTCACTTCAGGTGCAGGACATTACAGCCCAGCAGCTTGCTGCAGTAAATCATCTTATTGAATCTGTACAAGAAAAATTGTCCGCGCTAGTTATCGATTTTGAAGTAACAAATGTAAGTGTGTTGGATTCTTCTCCGATTCTGGTTCCACTCAACACTACTTTTGATCCTAACGCTAGATACTCTAAATCGGGAGCTAACCAAGATGTTGCTGATGAGTTAGTAAAAGATCATGCGAGCAGAGCTTCTCAAGACGAAATAGACAAGTTGTTTTCATAATATGAATAATCAATCAAACTACTCGATGCTCAACGATCCTGAAATGAAGGAAATCGTTGAAAGCTTTATTGTCGAAACAAAAGAAATTCTTGAAAAATTAGACACGGATTTAATGGTATTGGAGAAGCGGGCGGATGATGCCGATCTTCTCAATCAAGTCTTTCGTTCGTTTCATACAATAAAAGGAACTTCCGGCTTTTTAGGATTAGATAATCTTACAAAAGTTACCCACAAGTGCGAAGATATTCTTAATAAACTTCGCAAAGCAGAGGCAAAACTGAATTCCGGTATCATGGATGCAATTCTTATGGCTTTCGATAATATTAAAGCGCTGGTTGCCGATATCGAAGGAGAACAAAAAGCAGATGTTCCAATTGAGAGTACCTTAACTGCTCTTACCGAAGTTCTGAAGTTAATGGAAATTGAAAAAGCCGAAACTCAAACGGTAGTGGTTAAGACCGATGAAGAAAATAATTATGAGTTTTCCGCAGAGGAACTTGCCTTAATTGCAGAGCTTCAAGATGAAGACGAAAATCATTCCGAAGACATTATTGTAAAAGAGGTAACGGAACTACCAAAAGAGCAGCAGAGTGAAGCAAACACAAAAAATGATGCAGATGCTAGCACACAAAGCACAGAGCCAAATCAAGTAAAACAAAGTGTGGCAATTGTAAGTAGTGCGACTAAAAAGGGGGAAGACACAATTCGTGTTGATATTAAAAGACTTGACGAACTACTTAATATTGTTTCAGAATTAGTACTTGGCAGAAATCGGTTAACGCAGGTGAACTCCGAGGCATTATTGGAATATAGCGGAACAAAACTTTCGCGCGATCTTTCCGAAGCGGTTAAGCTTATCGATATCATGACCAATGAGCTACAGCTTGTTGTGATGAAAACGAGAATGGTTAAGATCGGAAAAGTCTTTAACCGTTATCCAAGAGTTGTACGGGATCTCTCCAAAGACGCAAAAAAAATGATCAACCTAAATTTGTTTGGCGAGGATACGGAATTAGATAAAACGCTGATCGAGGAAATTAATGATCCGTTGATCCACCTCATCCGTAATTCTGTCGATCATGGTATAGAACTTCCTGAAGTAAGAAAAAAGAGCGGAAAAAGTGAAACCGGAAATATCAATTTATCCGCCGAACAAGACGGTAATAATATTATCATTTCAATTGAAGACGATGGAAAAGGGATTGATCCTGATATCATCAAAGAAAAAGCTATTGGTAAAGGGCTCCTCTCTAAAGAAAGAGCTAAAGAACTTTCCAGACAAGAAATATTTAACCTTATTTTTCTTCCCGGATTCTCAACAGCTGAAAAAGTCACAAATATCTCAGGCAGAGGCGTGGGAATGGATGTTGTTAAAACCAACGTTGCCAAGCTCCGCGGAATTATCAATGTTGAATCCAACGTCGGGAAGGGAACAAAAATCACTATCAAACTTCCGCTAACGCTTGCAATTATTCAAGGAATGATTGTGAATGTTCACGAAGACCAATTAGTTGTTCCGCTTAGCTCTGTAATTGAAGTTGTTCGCGTGAGTGTTAAAGATATTTATACGATTAACCAAAACGAAGTAATTAGAATTCGTGATAGCGTTATTTCGCTAGTTGATGTAAACGAACTTGTTTTCCATAGCAACGGACGAACAAAGGATGAACAATGGCAGTATATCGTAGTGGTCGGTGTTGCCGAAAAAAGATTCGGATTGAAGGTGGATGGACTTGTCGGGCAAAAAGAAGTGGTTATAAAATCATTGGGAAATTATCTCGGTAATATCGAAGGAATTGCCGGCTCAACAATTATGGGAGACGGAACTATCGTAATGATCCTTGATATAAATGAACTTATAAATAAACATGCAGATTTGATTGATGTCTAAAATTAAAGTACTTGTTGTGGATGATTCCGCGTTTATGCGGAAATCGATTTCCATTATGGTTGAAAGCGATAAAGATATTGAAGTTATTGCTACGGCAAGAGATGGTGAAGAGGGATATAATTTAGCCAAAACGTTAAGACCTGATATCATCACCCTTGATATTGAAATGCCGAAAATGGACGGACTTACAGCACTAAAGAAAATTATGAAAGACTGCCCTACTTCCGTTCTAATGGTCAGTTCTTTAACGAGTGAGGGAGCGGAAGCTACGCTTAAAGCTTTGGAATATGGCGCAGTTGACTTCATCCCGAAAGAACTCTCTTATGTTAACGTTAACATCATTAAAGTTAAAGAAGATTTAATAAAAAAAATTAAAGAAATTGTCCGTCACCGACAATTAAAAGAAGGACTCAACAGATTAAGAAGAATCAAAGGAGAGCAACCGGCACCACTGGAGAGCCCCTCCCTTTCTACTCAAAGAGAAATTCCCAAACTCGGATTTAAGGCAATAGCGCTTGGTGTTTCTACCGGAGGTCCGCTATCATTGCAAAAAGTTATTCCCTTACTTTCAAAAAAAATAAATGTCCCGATGTTCATCGTTCAACATATGCCGCCCAAATTCACAAAATCTTTAGCGGATAGATTAAACGGGATGAGCGAACTTGAAGTGAAAGAAGCCGAACCTAATGAAGCGGTGCGAAACAATGTAGTGTACATTGCCCCCGGTGGATTTCATATGGGATTAAAAAAGAATAGCATGGGAAATGTGCTCGTTGATATTTCCGAAAATCCAAACACTACGTTGCATCGTCCTTCGGTTGATGTTATGATGGAATCCGTCGTAAATATTTATGGAAAATATACGTTAAGCGTTATTATGACAGGGATGGGAAAAGATGGTTTGGAAGGAATAAAAATATTAAAAAATTTAGGCGGATACTGTATCGCCCAAAATGCCGAAACCTGCATTGTCTATGGTATGCCGAAAGCCGTTGTTGATTACGGTTGTGCTGACGTTGTTTCTCCGCTTGAAAAAATTGCTGAAGTAATTAATAAGGTATTGATAAGATGAAAGACCAATTTGCTGAACCGGTTTTTAGAGAAGTTAATTTTGATCCGAGTGTTAGTACCGGAAATTTGATTAAAGCTTCTAAAGCGAATATTACGGGAAAAACAAAAATTTCTGTTGAGGAAGACGGACATGGAAGCGTTAAAGTAATCCTCAAAAAAGATCAGGACGATTCTATAAAAGAAATAAAATTTGTTTGTACTTGCGGGCAGACAAAAACAATTGTCTTAGACTATACCGAGTAATTTCCCAACCTAGAGTTATTCGGTTGCACAAGTTTAGTTTTCAGCTTTTAGTAAGTCAGCAAATGGCTTTGCTTCCAACCACTGAAAATTTAACAATTTCTAATGGTTAAAACCGTTTTAGAAATAATTAAGATTAAGCAGTATTCCTTATTCATTATGGTGCATCGATTTTTTTACACGCTCTTCTTCCATCTTTTCCATTTAGCTCAATCTTGTGATCATTTCATCTTTCAATCTTTTTTTTATTGTAGAATAACTTACAATTGGTTAGAATTAGCCAACCATTCTTTTTGATTCATTCTAAAAACTCCAAAAAGCCCTTTATTTTCATGGCATTCATTTTGTGTTCTTTATCTCAAAAATCAAGAGAAAGAAATGTCAGAATCTGTAATAAGACACCTTGAAACGTTCGCGAATTTTTGCGTTGAGAAGAATAAAGTAATCAGCAAGAACATTGCGAACATGGGAACGGAAAATTACCGCCGTGAAGATGTGGTTTTTAATAACATCTTTTCGGAAAGCATGTCTTCAGCGTTAAAAGCTACGGAAAGTAAACACATTAACGCCTCTGCCGTAGACGGTCAGGGTATGCAAAATTTTGAAGTAGTATCAGACGATAGCAATGAAAATATCTCGGGGGTCAATAATGTTGATATCGATAAGGAGATGGGGGAACTTGCAGAGAACACTCTCAAATTCAAATTTGTTTCAAAAAAAATGGGTGATTATTACAAAGAGTTACAAGAAGTGATTAGAGGTAGCAGATGAAAATAGGAAGCAGCTTCCCCGGCTTTGATATTAGCGCAAAAGGCTTGAGCATTCAACGCAAAAAGATGAATCTTATTTCGGAAAATATTGCGAATGCAAATACGATCAATGCTGAAACCAACCAGCCGTACAAAAGAAAAACTTTGGAGGTAAAACAATCTCAGGGGGTTTTTGCGAATACTTCCATCGACCAAATGCAAACGATTCCTCTTTTTACATCAAATGAAAATCATATCAACGGGAATATTCCCAGTAACGTTGTGAATTCCGGCAGCGCACCAAATCAAATGCAGAATGAAATAGAAGACAACTCCC
Source organism: Ignavibacteriaceae bacterium (assembly GCA_041667115.1). Classification (GTDB taxonomy): domain Bacteria; phylum Bacteroidota; class Ignavibacteria; order Ignavibacteriales; family Ignavibacteriaceae; genus UBA1563. The sequence continues at coordinate 13,886 of JBAYFO010000006.1, forward strand.
CGGGAGATAAAGTTTATATGCCGGAAAGTCCCAACGCAGACGACAAAGGCTATGTTCAACTTTCAAACGTAAATATAATAACAGAAATGACCGATATGATTGTGGCAACGAGAAGTTATGAGGCAAACTTGACGGCATTCAATTCATCAAAACAAATGGCGAAAGATACTTTGGAGATATAATATGAAAATATCCGCGAATGCAGTTGGTAATTATTCTCCTATTTATACGGCAAAATCTTTGCAGGTACAAAAGCCCGCAGCAAATGTTTCGCAAGTTACAACTCATCAGCAAGTAACAAAGGGGAACACGGAACTTACTTCAGTAGAAAAAGAGTTTTTTGCCGCGTTGTATCCACAAGAGAAATCACAAATTATGGATTATCATTTTTACCAAAAAAACGGACAAATGTCCGGGGTAAAACTCGGCTCCATGTTCGATAAAAGAGGTTAATATGCAAATTGAATCAATTGGAAGTATCCTCCCGAATCTAATAAAACCTGCGGAAGCAGAAAAAAAAACCGGGGTGCAGTTCGAGAACGTCTTCTCAGATTTTATCGGCGGGGTGAATAAATCTGAACTTGACGCACACAAACTTACCGAAGATTTTTTAGCCGGAAAAAATGTTGAACTGCATGAAGTGATGATAGCAGGAGAAAAAGCTAAAACCAGTTTTGAACTTCTTATGGAAATAAGAAACAAAGCAATTGACATGTACAAAGAATTATCAAGAATGTCCGGATAAAGATTATGAATAACAATTTTTTGGATCAAATTTTAGGCGTCTTTAACAAACTCTCGGTTCAGCAGCGACTTGTTATTGGTGGGGCAACGGTCGGAACCTTTGCTTTGATTATTGTTCTGATCTTTTTCCTCAACGAACCGGTTTATAGTACGCTTTATACTAACGTTGCGGAAGAAGACGCCTCAAAAGTAATTGAACAACTGGTCGCTCAAAAAATTCCTTATGTTATAGAAGATAACGGAAAGACGATTAAAGTTCCTAAAGAAAAAGTATACGAAACAAGACTTACCCTTGCCGGCAAAGGAATTCCTAATTCTGGAATTATCGGGTATGAAATATTCGATAAAAGCACGATGGGGATGTCTGAGTTTATGCAAAAGTTGAATTATAAACGCGCTCTTGAAGGTGAACTTGCAAAAACAATTATGGGGCAGGATGGAGTTGAAGGCGCCAGAGTAATGATAGTGCTTCCGCCCAAATCAATTTTTAGAGAGGAAGAAAAACTCCCGACAGCATCGGTTGTACTTAAATTGAAAAATAATTTTTCGCTCTCTAAAACAAATATTGCCGCAGTGATCAATTTGGTTTCAAGCAGTGTTGAGGGACTTCTCCCAAACAAAATCACTTTATTGGATACACGTGGAAGACTTCTTTCTAAAGAGACGGATGAAAATCCTCTTGCAAATTCCAGCAGTAAGCAATATGAAATTAAACAGGAAGTTGAAAACTACCTCGTACAAAAAGCACAAGGAATGCTTGATAATGTTTTGGGATACGGCAACGCGATGGTTCAGGTAAATGCAGAAATCAACTTCGATCAAGTTGAAAAGACGATGGAAACTTATGATCCCGAGTCGCAAGTTGCCATCAGCGAGCAAAGTATTAAAACCGAAAATAACGGTAAAAATATGAGTGATTCATCTGCCCAGACAAATCAGAACAGCACAACCAATTATGAAATAAGTAAGACTATCCAAAAAGTTATTGAAGGTTCGGGGAACATAAAACGAATGAGTGTTGCCGCTGTTATCAACGATGTCCAAAAAGAAGTTAAAAAGGGAGACAAGGTTAAAATAACGAATGAGCCTCAGAGTCCCGAGCAAATGAAAAAACTGGAAGATATTATCAAAAATGCTATCGGATTTGATCCCAACAGACAGGATCAGCTTTCGGTTGTGAACATCAACTTTCAACCAAAATCATTTGAAGATATTAAAGTTGAAAAAAGTTCTTTTCTGGATAATCCTGAAAAATGGATCAATGTACTCTTTGTTCTGGGAGGGATTATTGCTTCTCTTTTCATTCTAAGAGGATTAATGTTAAAACTAAAAAACGAAAAAATTATTATCGGTACGATAAATCAAGATAATCTGGCATACGATACAGGAGGCTCTTCTTCTTCACTTCTTAGAAATGAGGAACCTAAGGCTATTCCGGCTCGCAAAAAAAACATACTGCCGATAGGTGATATTGAAGATGAAATATCGGAAGACGCTATTAACAAAAAATCGCGTCAAGAAAAAATAACGAACTACGTATCTAAAAATCCCGTTGATGCCGCTAAACTTATAAACGCATGGTTACACGAAGATGAGCTCTAAAGAAAAATTGCCGGCAAAAGATAACCGACCGGTTAAAACTATTTCGGGTGTTCAAAAAGCCGCTCTTTTGATGGTGGCTTTTAATGTTGACACAGCCTCTGAGGTTATGAAAAGTCTCGATGCTGCCGATATCGAGTTAATCTCAACAGAAATTTCAAAAGTAAAAAACATCCCTTCTCAAGTTGTTGAGATGGTGATGGAAGAATATTACAACATGGTTGTAGCCCGTGAATATGTTCTGGAAGGTGGAATAGAGTTTGCGAAGGCGGTTTTGGAGAAATCTTTTGGCGTTCATAAAGCGCTGGAAATAATGGAAAAAGTTAAAAACCTCACCACATTAAGAGGGTTTGATGTACTCAAAAAAGCGGATTCCTCACAGTTAGTTAATTTTTTAAGTAAAGAACATCCCCAGACTATAGCGTTAATTCTTGCTCATCTAAATCCGGAGCACACAGCAAAAGCTTTGCAAGAATTGCCCGATGCACTTAGGCATGATGTTGTTTTTAGAATTGCTACCCTTGGAAAAATTTCGCCTCAAACATTAAAGCAAATCGAAAAAACAGTTGACGAGATGGCAGGGTTCTCTATGGGGCAATCGCTCAGCAAGATAGGCGGCACAAAAAACCTTGCTTCCGTTTTAAACAGAACCACGGTAAGCTTAAGCAAAGATATCATGCAAAAACTTGAAGAGAAAGATCCAGACGTGGCTTTGGAAGTAAAACGACTGATGTTCTTGTTTGACGATATCGTAAACATTCAAGACAAAGATATTCAAAAAATTCTTAGAGTTGTTGACAGAAAGGATCTGGCGCTTTCTCTTAAAATTGTTGATGAAAAACTCAAGAATAAATTTTTCCTTAATATGTCAGAACGCGCTTCCGATCTTTTAAAAGAAGAATTGCAGTACATGGGAATGGTTAAATTGAAAGAGGTTGAAACCGCCCAGGCGAGAATAATTGACGCCGTTAAACTGCTTGAAGAAGAAGGCGAAATTTCTCTTAACCTCCGAGGTAACAAGGAAGAAGTTTATGTCTAACGTTCTTCAATTAAATGTTAAACCCGGAAAACTAAACTTCAAGATTAAAAACAGTTCATTTGAAGAAATGGCTGATGTTGTCAATCAGGAAAATTCATTTGAAAAACAACTGCAGCAACAGTATGAAGCGGGTTTTGCCGATGGACAGCATGCTCTCAGAAAAGAATTAGAACTTGATTTTGAACGCCGCTTGCTTGAACAAAAAAAAATGTTGCAGACTGTCGTCGATTCACTCAATGAAAAGATGATTGAGTATGACGAACAATTTGAGGTGATGGTGGTTAATCTTTCTTTCCTTATTTCGGAAAAAATAATTCAACGGGAAATTGAAACGAAAACCATCATTGATGAAACTTTAAAAAATGCTCTCAAGAAAGTTCTCGGCGCTAATAAAGTGATTATCAAATTAAATAAAACCGATCTGGAACATATTAAACAAAACTCCAATGAAATTTTTAACGACGATGTTTTTTCGAAAATTACTTTTGAACCGGAAGAAAGAATTGAACCGGGTGGTTGTTTAGTAGAAACAGAAATCGGGAATGTGGAATCAAGAATTTCATTACAAATAAGTGAACTTAAAAAACAACTTGAACATCGTCTTTTTAATCAAGAAAACTGATGAACACAGAAGAAATTTTTATACGGAAATGTAAAAGGATAATAGACGAAGCCGAACTTGTTAAAGTGAACGGCAAAGTCACCGACGTTGTCGGTCTTATCATCATTTCTGTCGGGCCCAATGTTTCCCTCGGTGAAGTTTGTTTTATTGTTGATACGGAAGGAAACGAAGTTTGTAAATCTGAAGTTGTCGGGTTTAAAGATGGAAAAGTTCTTTCAATTGCTTTGGGTGAAGTGCACAGAATTTCTCCTTCATGCGAGATCATCGCATCCGGGAAAAATTTTACAATCGGAGTAGGCGAACAATTACTCGGCCGTGTTATCGACGGATTAGGTAATCCAATAGACGGCAAGGGTGAAATATTTCATGAAGCCGAATGCAGCATTTATCGCGAGCCGCCAAACCCTCTTACAAGAAAAAGAATTCAAACACCTCTACAAACAGGCGTCCGGTCAATCGACGGGTTATTAACAATTGGTAAAGGGCAGCGCGTTGGAATTTTTGCCGGCTCGGGCGTTGGAAAAAGTGTAACACTTGGTATGATAGCACGAAACACGAACGCCGACATAAACGTTATTGCCCTGATTGGTGAACGGGGAAGAGAAGTAAGAGAATTTATTGAAAAAGATTTAGGTGAAGAAGGCTTAAAAAGATCTGTCGTTATTGTTGCTACAAGCGATAAGTCCGCTCTGGTTCGTATGAAGGGAGCATTTATCGGAACAACCATCGCAGAATATTTCCGTGAAAAAGGAAAAGATGTAGTGCTTATGATGGATTCCGTAACGCGGTTTGCGATGGCACAACGAGAGATCGGTTTAGCGGTTGGAGAACCACCAACAACCAAAGGGTATACTCCTTCGGTTTTTGCTATTCTCCCAAAACTTCTTGAGCGCGCCGGAACTACAGACAACGGCTCAATCACCGGATTGTACACGGTGCTGGTTGACGGCGACGATATGAATGAACCTATCGTTGATGCAGTGCGAGCAATTTTAGACGGACACGTTGTCCTTTCCCGAAAGCTGGCTAACCGCGGGCAATATCCTGCAGTTGATCCGTTGCAGAGTGTATCACGTGTTATGCCCGATATTGTTACGCAAGACCATAGAGAGCGTGCAACCTCATTTAATGAAATTTTAGCTACGTATAAAGAAGCCGAAGATTTAATAAATATCGGCGCTTATGTTCGCGGAAGTAATCCGCAAATAGATCACGCACTTTCTAAAATAAGTTCGTTAAGAAGTTTTCTTAAACAGGATATGAACGAGAAAGCCTTTTACGGTGAAACAGTAGCCCGATTAAACAGTATCATTGAAAAACCGTTATAAAAAGATGTCAAAATTTAATTACAAATTTGAAACCGTGAGAAAAATTAAAGAGTCTTTAGAAAAAAAAGCTCAAAAGGAAGTTGCTGAGATTGATTTGGTGATCGGGAAACACAAAGACGAACTGCAAAGTATTATGGTTGAAGAAGAAGAACATCGAAAAAAATTTTCTAAAAATATCCGGATCTCGGAATTGAAAGCGCAAAAGGGATACCTTGTTACACTAGAAAAGAAAATGCAAAACGTTCAATTACAAATTGATGCGCTTAATGTGCAGCGTGAAAAGAAAGTTTCGGAGTTGGTCCAAAAAAGTAAAGAACATAAAATTTTCGATTCACTTGAAGAAATTTATCATGATCAATTTAATGAAGAAGAGAAAAGACTTGATATGGTTCAAGTGAATGAAACAGCGACTCAAAGATTTGTGAGGGAAAAGAAATGAAAAACACCATTATTTATGCGGCTTCCTTTGTACTTGCCTTCCTCCTTACAACAGGAGTGATTATTTTTCTAAATTCTTACTATGTAGATATTTTTAAATTCAATTTTACACACGTGAAAGTTATTCCTCCAAAACCCGCTGTACAATTTTCCTCTCAAGATAGCACACTCTTAAGAGAAATGAGAATTGCAATGAAAGAGATGAAAAGCGATTTGTTGGATAGTTTAGGAGCGGTTAATAAGTTGAATACTCCCGCACTACTACCTAATCGGGTAGCTAGCGATTCACTTATCATTGATAGCCTGAACAAATATATTACGAAGATAGTTAAAGATGCCAAAAAGGAACCGCCACAGCCTGAAAAGAAAAAAAAGGAAATAGTTGAAATTACACCTCCGGTAAAAGCTATTACAGAGGCAAAACCACCGGAAAGACAAGACAGCACTTATACCAGTTGGAAAAAACAAACCGCTGCATTGTATGAAATGATGGAACCAAAGAAAGCCGCTAAAATAATTCAGAATTTCTCCGATAATATTGCCAGAGACATTTTGTATTCAATGAAAAAAAAGAAAGCTGCGGAAATTTTGACTCAACTAAATCCTGAAACTGCAAATAGAATTACGAGGGCACAATAATGTTTTTTAATCCTCTTTTCATGCAACCCGTTTCTGAGGCAGGGGCGCAAGCTGTTGCCAAAAGCAACAAGCTAAGCAATTCAAAATACCTGTTTTCAGAGATCATTAAAGTTTTTAATGAATCCGATCCTACTCAACCCGGCACTGTTTTACCTGAAAGTACAAATGTTAGTGCGACACCGGATGCTTTTGCTTTTCAAGCAACAGACATCAGTAATGGTGGAGCTAAGATTGATTTTAGTCAATCTAAACCTGTTGAAGAAGAGGCAAATCAAAATATTTTTGAACTGATTACTTCAATGCTCTTAACCAATGGGGCTCAAATAGAACAACTTCAAAAAGAAGCTGGAACAGTAGATCAGTCGAAAAAAGATTCAGGAAATGAAAAAGAATTTGTTGTGCAACCTGAAAATCTTTTGGAAATCTTAAATCAACTTCTTTCAGTAAATACAGTGACTAACTATTCATCACCGGCAATTGCTACAACCGGAGATGTGGTTTTAGGGGAGAGTACAAAAACGGAAGATTTGCTTTCCAAAGCAATGCAGGAGTTGAAAGAAAAAGGCGCCGCGACAATAGAAGTAAACAAAGATGGTAAAATTTTCCAATTCACTATCTCTAAAATTGATGCCGTAAAGCTGAGTGATAACAAAACGGTAACGGGTGAAACCAACATAAAACAATCTATAGATCCTTTGTTAAGCACTACTGTTCCCGTTGAAAATTCTATTAACGCAGGCGCATCGCTTCAGCCTGTAACAAAAGAATTTGCTAACGAAGTTGCAAGCGTACTAACTGAAACGGCTGGAACTGTTAAATCCGAGGACATGAAAAACAACACTCTGTTAACTGGTGCAGCACAAACAGAAACGCTAAACGGTAAGGTTGAATCAGCAACTAACGAACCACAAACAAATAGTTCTGAATATAAAATCGTTGTTCAAGTAAGTGAGAATCAAACAAAATCCGAAGTTGCTACTGAAGTTACTCTTAACGCAGTGAGCAAGGGAACGGAAGCTCAACAGACAACACTGAATGTAGTTTCTTTTAAGAGTGAAGTTCAGCCGTTGCACGAAAACGAATTACCATATAGCCCCAAATTTACTATTGAAGGGAACAAAGTAAATGTTGCAGTTGAACAAAGTAAAATTGATCCTGCAGACATAAATTTATTAAATGTTCTTGCCGGCACGAAGGATAAACTAAGCGTTGTTTCAAAACCGGACAACACCAAAAAAGTTGAAGCCTTTGTTGAGGGAAAAGTTTTGACTAGCGAAGTCAAACAACCTGTTGAATTGTTTAAGACGTTAAGTCATATTTCACAAGATCAGAATATTGAAGAGCCGGTGCAAAACAAAAACTCCGAGAAAACAATTACCGGTAAACCGCTTGTAGCGCAAAACGAAAAAGAAGTTTCGATTAAAATATCCGATAACCTTTTCCAGAATAAAATCAATTCTGAATCAACACAAACTGAACCGCAAACAATAAGTAAATCCACGGTGAGGCAGGGAGAGCTAGAAATCCAATCCACCGATGCTGTGCAGGTGTTGAACGAACCATTGCAGGCGAAAACCAAACAAGCCAACGGCGACAAGAAAAATGATCAGGAAAGTTTGAAAACTCAGACGCAAAAGGAAGCTGAACAGACAGTTGTTAAAGGTGTTTTACCTGAGAATGAATCCCGATTACAATCAGGAGATGTCCAAGACCAAAAAACGCCCGGGAGTGATGTGAATCCTGAGAAAGAGGCAAAGCATTCCGAAACAAAACCTCTTCCGGGAAGCGAAGAAACTAAACCAACGCAGATTCAAAATGCCGCTTCAAACAATCATCAATCGGAAGATCTTAAAATTTCTTCAACAAAAGAAAAAATCGTTTCGGAAAATTTTAGATTACCCGAAACCGAAAAAACAGTTAAAGGATTTGAACTTACCAAAGAAATCTCAAAACTTTTTGAAAGCGGAACTTCGCAAAAAGTTGTGTTAAAACTGCTTCCGGAAGCTCTGGGAAAAGTAAGGTTAACTCTTGAAGTCGGTGGAGAAATTATTCATGCAAAAGCTGAAGTAGAAAACGAATCGGTAAAACAAATTCTACAGACAAACACGGAGACCTTAAAACAAGCCCTTTCACAAAATGGATTGCAGCTTGCTTCATTCAGCGTTTCGCTTTCCGGTTCCGACGACAAACAACAGAAGGCGAACGGACAGAAAAAAAGGACAAACAATTTTGGGAATAAATCAAAAACGGAAAAACTGGCTTTTCCCGAAGCCACGAGAAAATTAGGCTATAACACATATGAGTATTTAGCATAGGAGTTAGTATGGTAAATGGAATTAGTTCAACGACAAGTACCCAAAACACAACTGCGACACAAGGAAATTCTTCGCTTGGAAAAGATGATTTCCTAAAGCTCATGATGGCGCAAATGAAATATCAAGACCCGATGAATCCTATGGATAATACGGCTTTTACCGCACAGCTTGCACAATTTAGTTCTTTGGAACAATTAAGTAATATTAACACTTCTTTAACTCAAAGCATTAATGCAAATCTTATGCTTGCAACGTCTGTTAACAATACCATGTCAGCCACGTTAATAGGAAAAGAGGCAAAACTTTCTACAACCACGATTCAGAAAAACGGGCAAGATTCCGCTACGCTTGGATACACACTTCCCGGTGAAGCTGTTTCCGCTACGGTTTCTATCTACAATGAGTCCGGCGCTTTGGTTAAAACAATCGAAAATGCTTCAACATCAAAAGGTGACAATAAACTTTCCTGGGATTTCTCCGATAATCAAGGTAACACATTACCCGATGGTAATTATACTTTTTCAGTTCAAGCTACAGGATCTAACGGTGTTGATATGAGTGTAACAAATTTTATTTATGGACAGATCAGCGGCGTAAAATTTACTGACGCAGGAACTAAACTAATTGTAAATAACTCCGAATATTTATTATCGGATATTTTAGAAATTGTAAACCCATGACAGAAGGAGGTTTTTAATAATGGTTGAGATGAATGGCGTAAGAGTTCCTTTTATCCCGATTGAGCAGGTTGATAACTCGGCACGCATTAATTCACAATCTCCGAAGAACAGTTTTGATACTGTTTTTCAGCAAGAGCTTGATAAGATAAAATTTTCGAGCCATGCGTTAAAAAGATTGGAAAACAGGAACATTCAACTTGGTGAAGCGGATATCAACAAAATTCAAAACGCTGTAGAGCGCGCTGAATTAAAAGGCTCAAAAGATTCTTTAGTAATGATGGAAGACACGGCGTACATCGTAAATATTCCTAATCGAACGGTGGTAACGGCAATGGCTTTAGGTTCTTCCAATGATAATATTTTCACAAATATCGACAGTGTAGTTTTCGTTTAATAATTAATTCATAATCACAGAGCGGGACCTTTTAAGGACGCTCACGATCCGGCTGACTTACTGATGCCGAATCATAACAACTTAAAAAACCTTAGGAGGTTTTATGGCACTACTTAATTCTCTTTTTGCAGGTGTTTCCGGGTTGCGCAATCATCAAACCATGATGGACGTTATTGGAAACAACATAGCTAACGTTAACACTATTGGATATAAAGGCTCACGCGTAACGTTCAGCGATACTTTTAATCAATTCGTTAAAGCCGGTACAAATCCTACCGACACTTCCGGCGGTACAAACACTTATCAAGTTGGATTGGGAATGAAAGTCAATTCAATTGATAGAAATTGGAACCAGGGTACTTTTGAAAGAACCGGTATCACTACTGATTTAGCATTACAAGGCAATGGACTTTTTGTCTTGAAAAGTAATGGCGAAAATTTCTATTCACGCGCAGGCGGATTTGTTTTTGACGCCGACGGCAAATTAGTAAGTCCACAAAATGGGGCAATTGTTCAGGGTAAAGTTGCAAGCGCCGACGGTGTTATTCCTCCCGGAAATAATTTAGAAGATATTATGATAGACACAAATTTAAAACTTCCGGCAGTTGCTACGAACTTAATTAAATGGGGTGGTAACCTTAAAAGTAACTCCGATTTAACAAGAACTGAAGCGGTTGTTACACGCGGAAACTTGAATTCAGATCCTTCACTTCCTGGCCCATTCACTCAAGAAGCAACCATTTATAATGAATCCGGAACAAAGTTTACATTCCAACAGACATTTACAAAAACAGCGAATTATGATTCTTCAGCCGTCCCTCCGGTATACGAATATGACGTTACATGGAAAGTTTATGATACCGCTACTCCTCCGGTTGAAATAGTTCCTACGGTACCTCCGGCGCCTATCACGGTTAACTTTGTTGATGATGGAAAAGGAGATTATAGAATGGATGCTGCTTCTGTAGCGAAATTCGACGGCACGAATAATAAAGTGACGTTAAGTTCAAACGGGATAGATTTCACTTTTAATCCGTCTGCAGTATCTCAAAATGCGGCAACCTCAACGTTATCTATATCTGCCGACGGCAACCGCGAAGCAAATGTTGTAAGCGGTGCAGTTTCTATTTTTGATTCTTTGGGTAATTCTCATCAAGTTACGTTAACATTCACAAAAGTTGATACCAACACATGGGCGTGGAGCGCCGGTGTGCCAAGCTCAAGCACAGATGACGGGAAAGCAGTTTCATCCAGCGGAACCTTAACGTTTAATGCAGATGGAACCTTAGATCCCACAGGCATTAACCCTTCTAACCCTCAGTTAGCCTTTAATCCGATTGGAGGAGCAAACCCGGTTGTCCTCGATTTAGATTTCGGAAAGGCGTTTGGAGGCGTTACGCAAACCTCTGCAAGTTCGGTTGTTTCGGCTCTTAGCCAAAACGGTTCGGCATCCGCATCATTATCAAATATGAATATTGATCAATACGGAAATGTGGTTGGAATTTTTACAAACGGAAATTCCAGAACCTTAGCGCAAATAATGGTTGCAACGTTTACCAACTTAAATGGTTTAATTAGCAAAGGCGATAATCTCTTTACAGCTTATGCTAACTCCGGCACTCCTAGGATTGGCGGTCTTGGCGAAGAAACCGGAACAACAGTTCAATCCGGCGCTTTGGAACAATCAAATGTTGATCTCTCCGAAGAGTTCACCAAGATGATCGTTTCTCAAAGAGGTTTCCAGGCTAACGCAAGAGTTATTACCACAGCCGATAGCTTGTTGCAGGAAATTACAAACCTTATTAGATAATCTTCGTTCAAAATAGTACTCCTAAAAGAGCCCTGCTTATGCGGGGCTTCTTTATTTGTAGATGTCAACTCAATTCCGATAGATCGGGAGAGAACTGTGCGAAAAAATTATCGTAAACGATGAAGCAGTTTTATTTTTTAGAGCCGGTCTTTATTCCGGTGGTGAAATATTTATGGCGCATTGGTACCATCCCGTCAACCATCAAAAATCAACCATTAAAAATCATCCATCGACCGGCTTTCTTCCCTTCCTTTTCACCATTTGTACAATAATAACCAAATATATAAGCTAAAATTCTTCATAAACTGAAAATTATTCTCTTTTTTTAATGGCATTACAATTGATTAAACAATAAGAAAAACTTGAAAGAATCATGGCTAAAGAAGAAAAACTTGAAGAAATTTTAGAAGAAACCTTAGCGCCGGAAATAAAAGAAAAAGCGAAAGCTAAAGGGCTGAACAGAAAAGTATTTATTATTGGAATGCCTCTGTTTATTGTACAATTAATAGTTGTTTACTTTGTCATAGGGTATGTAATTACCAATAAATCTCAAAACCATCCGGGAAGTGATTCTACAAAAACAAAGCAGAGTGCAGTTTCTAAAGCTGAAACGAAAGAAGATGAATCACAGAATGCCAATTTCATTTACTCGATAGATGATATAGTTGTAAATCCTGCAGAGACAGACGGCAAAAGGTTGTTGTTGCTCTCCCTTGGCATTACGGTAAAATCGGAAGAAGACAAGACGCAAATAACAAGTAAGGAAATTTTAGTTAAGGACGCGATTATTTCAACAATTTCCAGCAAAAACTTGTATCAATTAAACAGCGCCGGTTATAAAGATTCATTAAAAACAGAACTTACTAGCAAAATTAAAAAGATGTTTCCAAAGGTTCACTTGTATCAAGTTTATTTCAGTAAATTTATTTTACAATAGCAATGGCAGAAGTATTATCACAACAAGAAATTGATCAGCTCTTAAATCAAGTTAAAGGCGGAGAAGAAGTTGCCGCTCCCGAGACGCATGATCATCAAGTATTACCATTTGATTTCCGGCTGCCAAACCGGATCTCAAAAAATCAACTGAGAACAATAAAAAACATTTTCGACAATTTTTCGGAAAGTTTAAGTTCTTTTTTATTGACGAAACTGCAAACAATGGTTTCAGTAACGGTTATTTCAGTCGATCAAATCTACTACTCGGAATATATTCTTTCCGTTTCAAATCCGGCATGTCTTTACACTTTTGATATTAAGGGAACGGATATTAAGGGAATTTTAGAGTTAAACCCTGACCTCGCCCTGTGCCTTGTCGATAGATTGTTAGGTGGTAACGGACTTGGTACAAAACAATCGAAAGTTATTACCGCCATTGAGCAAAAAGTCCTAAATGTTATTGTCGAGCGGGTAATGCTGGATCTGAGAAAAGCCTGGCAGGTAGTTGATAATTTTGAATTTGCCGTAGAAAGATTTGAAGCCGACATCGATTTTGCACAAATCACCTCCCACAGTGAGTCCGTTCTGCTGATCTCGCTTGAAATACTTGTAGGTGAACAAGCTTTTATGATGAACCTTTGCTTTGCTACGTTCGCCTTCGATTCCATTCTTTCTAAAATGAGCTCAAAAAAACTGACGACGATTCGTCCCGGAAATTACAATGGAGTTACAGCCCAGACTATTATTTCAAATAATTTATTAAAAACGTTCCTACCGGTAAGGGTTGAATTTGGTGTTACAAAAATATCCGTTGAGGAACTGATGAACCTTGAGAGTGGAGACATTATAAAACTGGAAACCAAAATTGGCGACGATATGATAATTCATGTTGCAAATAAATCATGGTTTTCCGGTAAGGCTGGAATTGTAAACAAGCACAAAGCTATCAAAATAACACAAAATATTTTACAACGTGATAATCAGAATAAGGTGTAGACCATGGCAGAAAATTTTAATAACGAAGACTTTATAAACGATAGTCTCGGACAAGGCAAGGCTGCTTCGCTTGGTGGAGATGATATTTTTTCAGGAAAGCAGAAGGATGAGACTTCATCCAAGGAAGTTGATGTAGCTGATTTTGAAGATTTCGAAGAGACGTTCAATCAAAAAAACAATGCAGGCAGCAAACTGGATATGCTTAGAGACCTTCATTTAAATGTCTATATCGAGTTGGGAAGAACGCAAATGCTGGTAAAGGATATCCTTGAGCTTGAACGGGGATATGTTATTGAGCTTGATAAGCTGGCAAGCGAACCGGTAGATATTTTTGTGAATAATAAGAAAATTGCCGAAGGCGAAGTGGTCGTTATTGATAAACATTTTGGTATAAGAATTACGAACTTGAATGAACACACCAAAGGATTGAAGGGATTATCTTAATGGATTTTTTTGATGTGTTAAAAGCACTTTTCCCGCTGGTTTTAGTAATCGGACTGCTTTATGCAGTCCTCATTTTTATTAGAAGAAAAGGAATCTCCGTCACCGGAAAAAAATCAAAGATCTTTAACATCGACGTTCTAAGTACTCAATCGATCATGCCGAAAAAATATATTTCCGTGGTAAAAGTTGAAAATAAATATTTAGTCTTAGGCATTAGTGACCACTCGATCAATTTATTAAAAGAATTAGATGTTGATGAAAATCAAATAGACGATGCAGTTGCCGATGAAACGGTAAGGAACAGCTTTTTAAATAACTTGAAGAAGAATTTTGGGATGAGATGAAAACGAAAACATTAGCCCTTGTAATTTTATTAATGCTGTTTTCCACTTCGGAAATTCTTCCCCAAAAAGCAACAACGCTGCCTTTTCCAAAAATCGGGATTGATGTCGGCACTTCCGATACACCTCAGGATGTTTCGGTCACTCTTCAACTTTTACTATTAATGACGGTCCTTTCTTTAGCCCCTTCATTAATGATTATGACCACTTCATATCTTCGCATCATCATCGTTTTTCATTTTTTAAAAAGTGCGCTTGGCACCCAGCAAATGCCGCCCGGACAACTGTTAGCAGGTATCGCCATGTTTATTACTTTTTTTGTGATGGCACCAACCTGGAGCAAAGTAAACGATACTGCACTCAAACCTTTGATGGACGGAAAAATGAGTGTGAACGAAGCTTACGATAAAGGAATTGAACCGATCAGAGAGTTTATGTTTAGAAATGTAAGGGAAGCTGACCTGGAATTGTTCATCGGACTTGCTAATCTTAAACGCCCAAATAACAGAAGCGAACTTCCAACCTACATTGTTGTTCCGGCGTTTACTTTGAGCGAACTACGTGCCGGGTTTATAATCGGATTTTTTATGTTCATTCCATTTTTAATGGTTGACATGATCGTCTCAAGTATTCTTATGTCGATGGGTATGATGATGCTTCCGCCAATGATGATCTCGTTGCCTTTTAAAATTTTGCTCTTCGTTCTTGTTGACGGTTGGAGTTTAATAGTCGGATCATTAGTTAGGAGTTTTGCTTAAATGACAGAAGAATTAGTGATAGAAGTCTTAAAGGAAGTTTTTTATACTACCTTTATAATATTGCTTCCGGTTCTTGGTGTAGCATTGGTTGTCGGAATTGCAATATCAATTTTTCAAGCGGCAACATCAATCCAGGAGATGACGCTGACGTTTGTTCCCAAGATATTGGTTACTACCGTTGTTATTATTTTTATGTTCCCCTGGATATTGGACAAAATGATAGCCATTACACATAAGTTGTTTATGTTGTTCCCAACGGTTATTCGATGACAGATATTTTGGTGGTCGATTTTATTTTAGTGATCCTGATCTTCGTCCGGATTGCGTCTGCATTTTTTGCTTCCCCTATTATGGGGCACACAGCTATTCCGGCGCTTGTTAAAATTTTTCTTGGGCTGATCATTTCATATATCGTCTTTTTAACCATTGATAAATCGACAATCAAGATAGAAGTAAGCTTGTGGTTTCTTGCGGCAAATGCTGTTAAAGAAATTCTTTCCGGTTTACTGATCGGGTTTATGCTGCACATCGTTTTTTATGGAATATCGTTTGCCGGTTCTTTGATCGGTTTTGATATGGGCTTAAGTATGGCGGAAAGCTTTAATCCTATGGCAGAAACGCAGGGAAATGTTATCGGAGATCTTCTTTACTATGCAACTATTCTCCTTTTCTTTTTAATTGATGGGCATCATTATCTAATCAGAGGACTGGTTTATTCCTTTAGTGTTATCCCGATAGGAAAATTTACCGTCACCGTACCGGTGTACCAATTGCTGATAAAATATTCGGGATTGGTTTTTATTATTGCCGTTAAAATAGCTTCACCCGTCTTAGTTTCATTTTTTCTTATTTCGATTGCTGAAGGAATTATTGCAAGAGTAATCCCGCAAATGCAGGTTTTTTTTGTAACGCAGCCGCTAAAACTAGGGATCGGATTTTTGTTTCTTACAACCCTTGTTCCTATTTACGTCTACGCAATTAAAGGATTGTTAAAAGGATTTGAAGACAATCTCTTTACCCTAATTAAAGCGATGGGGACGTAGGGCTATGGCTGAATCAGACGGTCAGGAAAAAACCGAGCAAGCGTCCGGAAAGAAACTTTCGGACGCAAGAGATAAAGGACAAGTTGCCAAAAGTACGGAAGTTAATTCATTGGCTCTTTTTGGCGGCGGGTTGATGCTGATATTTTTTTCGCAGCAATTTTTAAGCGGAAAAATTTCTTCGTTTACAATTAATATTTTCAGTACGCTTGATACGCTTAGTATTTCAAGGAATTCAATTCAAGAAATATTAAAAAACGATGCGTTTTTTTTGCTTTCAACACTGGCTCCCATCTTAGGCGGGATGGTTATTATTGCTGTTGTGGTTAATGTTGCACAAATCGGGTTTAAGTTCAGCTCGAAGGCGTTAATGCCAACCGGTGCAAAATTTAACCCGGTATCTAAACTTAAAGGGATGTTTTTTTCTTCACGCTCTTTTGTGGAAGTTTCAAAATCACTCTTAAAGCTGGGATTAATCGGTGGATTCACCTATTACGTCCTTTCCGATTCAATAGTAAAAACCACAGCATTGGTTGAACTATCAACCAGCGAAATTATGCAATTTATGCTCGAAGCTGCCTACTCGCTTCTCTGGAAAATCTCAATGCTCTTTTTAATAATTGCTATCGTCGATTTTTCTTTCCAGCGGTTCAAGTTTAAAAAAGACATGATGATGACCAAGCAGGAAGTGAAAGAAGAGAACAAGCAAAGCGAAGGTGATCCCCAGATTAAATCGCGCATTAAAAAGATGCAGCTACAGGCTGCCAGAAGCCGCATGATGGGCGATGTTCCTAAAGCTGATGTTATCATTACCAATCCGACCCACTTTGCCATAGCAATAAAATATGACTTAACTAAAGACGCTGCGCCAAGAGTTCTGGCAAAAGGGGTTGATTCGTTAGCTCAAAAAATTAAGGAAGTGGCAACAAAAAATAATATCCCTTTACATGAAGATAGAGAACTGGCAAGAGCTCTCTATAAAATGTGCGATGTCGGAGATCAGATACCTCAATCGTTATTTAAAGCTGTGGCACAGATATTGGCTTATATATTTCAACTTAAAAACTACCGGAAAAAGACAATAGTATAACGTGAAAAATTTCGGAAAAAATAGCGATATCTTTTTAGCAATCGGGTTGATCCTTATTCTTGGGTTGATGCTCATTCCGCTTCCCGCGGGAATCTTAGATTTTCTGCTTGCCATAAATATTACGGCTGCAGTCTTGATTCTTGTCGTTTCATTATACATCCAATCTCCGCTCGATATTTCCATTTTTCCCGGATTATTATTGGTGCTTACGCTCTTTAGGCTTGCACTGAATATCAGTTCCACAAGATTGATCCTTATTGATGGGTATGCGGGAAAAGTAATTGAAACCTTCGGTCAGTTTGTCGTCGGCGGAAATTATGTTGTCGGATTTATCATTTTCATTATCTTGGTGATCATCCAGTTTATCGTAATTATTAAAGGTTCCGGAAGAATTTCTGAAGTTGCCGCTCGTTTTACGTTGGACGCTATGCCCGGTAAGCAAATGGCAATTGATGCGGATCTAAATACGGGATTGATCAACGATAAAGAAGCAAGAGTTAGAAGAGAAAATATTAGCCGCGAAGCTGAGTTTTATGGCGCGATGGACGGAGCCAGCAAGTTTGTTAAAGGAGATGCGATTGCCGGACTTTTAATTAACGGGATCAATATTCTCGCCGGATTTATTATCGGTGTCGCGGAAAAAGGAATGTCCTTTACTGACGCTCTGCACAATTATACAATTCTTACAATCGGCGACGGATTAGTTTCTCAAATTCCGGCTCTTATTATTGCAACTGCTGCCGGACTTGTTGTAACAAGAAGCGCTTCCGGAAGCGCTCTTGATAAGCAGATGAAAACTCAATTACTAAGTAACCCGAGAGTTTTGGCAACAGTTTCCGGTGCTGTTATGCTCTTCGCTTTAGTTCCGGGGATGCCGTTCTTTCCATTCTTAATTGTTGGTTCCGGTTTGGGTGTTAGTTCTTATCTTACTAAAAAAAGAGCGAAAGAAGTAAAAGTATTACCTCCGGAAGAAGAAATAGTTCCGGAGTCAACCGAAGAAAAAGTTGAGCAATATCTACAGGTTGATCCAATCGAAATCGAAATAGGGTATGGTTTGATAAGTTTAGTTGATGAAAAACAGGGGGGAAATCTTTTTCAGAAAATTTCTTCTACAAGAAAATTTATTGCTTTGGAGTATGGAATTCTTATTCCTCCGGTACGGGTGCGTGATAATCTGCAACTTGATCCCAACGAGTATATCATCAAAATAAAAGGGAACATTGTTGCTTCGTATGAAATTTATACGGACCGCTACCTGGCAATGAATCCGGGAAATGTGCAAGACACCTTATCCGGAATTCCAACAAAAGATCCTGCGTTTAATTTGCTCAGTTACTGGATTACCGAAGAAGAAAAAGATAAAGCCGAACTGTTGGAATTTACGGTTGTGGATAGCATCTCGGTTCTCTCAACGCATCTTCAAGAAACACTGAAGAAAAACTTTGATAAGATATTAACACGACAGGCAGTAAAACAACTCCTTGAAAATTTGAAGAAAGAATATCCGGCGGTAATTGAAGATATTAATCAAGATGTGTTAACTCTTGGCACGATCCAAAAAGTATTACAAAACTTGCTAAGAGAGTTCATCCCGATCAAAGATCTAGTGCAGATTTTAGAGGCGCTTGTCGACTATTCAAAAGTGACAAAAAATGTCGACGTCCTTACAGAATATGTCCGCCATACCATTGGTGATACTATCGCAAATCTATATAAAGATCATAATAATATCATCCGTGCGGTTGCTCTTGGAGATCAATTGGAAACCCTGATTACCAAATCATTACAAAATCAAAAAGAAGCAGTACAATCTCTGGGATTAAGTCCGGTGTTCTTAAAAGAAATAAATTCAGATATTCAGATTAGTCTTGACAAATTTAAACAAATTGGTTCATCGCCAGTCATGCTAACTTCAGCAACAATTCGTCCCTATTTTTATAGATTAATAAACTCGAGTTTCCCGGAAGTGGCTGTACTTTCTTATTCTGAACTTCCGTCGAATATCGAAATAGAATTTGTAGATAGAGTAGAGGTAACTTATGCAAATTAAGAAATATATCGCGTCAACTTTAAAAGAAGCAACCGCCACAATGAAACTGGAACTCGGCGGAGAGGCAATTATTTTAAGTACAAGAATAATTGAAGCAGACAGTAAATCAGACAGAAAAAAAATGTTTGAATTAACCGCAGGTGTTGAGAACCTAGCCGTGAATCAAAAAAGTTCTTCTTCATTACCATTGCCACTTAAAGGAAGAGAATCCCAAAAGAAGCTTTCAGACGAACTGAAAAGTATCTCGGAGAAAATCTATCACAAACCGGAAGCTCCCGCAAAACGAGTTGCTTCACAACAACCGCTACCTCAAAAATCAAAATTGAAAGAGGGGGCAGACTCAATACTCGGAAATGAATTAAAGGAAATAGTTGATACACTTGTTTATCGTGAAGTTCAAAAACCGATCATAACCTCAATCCTTGGTCAGCTTGAGAAACAAAAAAGTTTTCTCCATCCTTCCAATATCGATAGCTATGTTCTTCAAAGCATTGCCTCGATGATTCCGGTTAAGAACTTTGAACTCAGAAAAAAAGGAAAACCAACGGTCATTTCGTTGGTTGGACCAACTGGGGTTGGGAAAACGACATGCATAGCAAAGCTCGCAGTGATTTCAAAAATTTTACACAAGTTAGATGTAGGATTAATTTCGAGCGATACTTACAGGCTTGGTGCAATCGACCAGCTTAAAATCTTTTCGGAAATTAGTAATATTGATCTGCTAGTAGCTTACGAGCCCAGCGAGATGCCGAAACTTATCGAGAGTTTTAAGAAAAAAGATGTCATCTTTATCGATACCGCCGGAAGAAGCCAGAAGAGTCTTGACCAACTTAACAAAACAAAAGAATTTTTAGATGCCGTAAAAGTTGATGAAACCTATCTTGTGCTTAGCACTACCGGGAACTCTAAAAATTTATATGATGTTGCGGAGAAGTTTAAATTGTTCGATTACAACGCCTTGATTTTCACTAAGTTAGATGAAGCCGCTGTTTTTGGAAATATTCTAAATGTTTCAACCAATTTTAACACTCCTATTATCTTTTTATCAAACGGTCAAGTAATTCCCGATGATATAATTGCGGCCGACCAGGAGTTTATCGCCAAGATCGTATACACTGGAAAGATGCACAAATGACCGGGCAGGCGCAAAGAGTTTTTGAACTGCAAAGACTGGAAAAGTATTTAGTTGAAAGTAGCCAGCCGCGGCAGCCTAAAATATTCGCCTTTACCTCTGGCAAAGGGGGAACCGGGAAAACATTTCTTTCCGTAAATATAGCTTTTTCCCTTTCATTGATAGGGAAAAAAGTTTTGCTTGTAGATTTTGATTGCAATCTTTCAAATGCCCATATTTTGGTAAACGTTATTCCGGCAAAAACGCTTTCGCTTTATTTTCTAAATCAAAATTTACTACATGATTTGATTACAGAAGTTGAACCAAACTTATCTTTTATTTTTGGAGATTCGGGGATGAAGGATTTTCCCAAATTAAGCGATAGCTCAATCGCTAATTTTTTTAGGCAGCTTAGAAATCTAGAACATGCCTATGATTTTATTTTTTTAGACACTGCCTCGGGAACAAATAAAGAAACACTTGAAATTCTCTCCCATTCAGATCAGAGCATTGTTATTACTTCTCCTGAACCAACGGCGGTAATGGACGCTTATGTTGTTCTTAAACTTTTAGACGGGATTGGCTATACAGGCGGAAAAAATATTGTGGTCAATAAATCCGAAGACGAAACCTTAGCGGATGTAACTTTTTCAAACTTGAAAACAGCCGTCGATCATTTTTTGAAAATCGATATAAATTTTTTAGGATTTGTGCGTAATGATGCGGCGGTTAGCCGGTCAATTATGGCTCAGACTCTTTTGTTGAAACAAACTTCAGAATCACCTATTGCGTTCCAGATTAATGAGTTAGCAGGCAATCTAATCAAATACGTCCAATTGGCTAATATTCAACAAGCCTTGTAATTCCTTTCCAACATTTCCTTAGAAAATAGTACTCTACAGCCTTTTTTCCCTTGAAGATTTTAATATTCGAGTGGTATAGTATTTGTCTCTTTATCATAAAAAAAAGTAACACCATGAACAAAATAGTACTTCAAGTTGGTCTTCTCGTATTTTCTATCTCGGTAATCTATTATAGCAGCCGAAGCATCCCGATAGAAGATATTTTAATTAGGTCTACAATTATTTTCTTAGCCTTTACCTTACTAACCGGCTTGATAGTTCTGATTTTTATGAAATCAATTAATAAAGTTTCTTTCGAAAAGAATAAAGACAATAACTTTAAATTATAAGTAGAGAGTAAATCAAATGGCAGATGCTAATTTATGGACCGAGTACAAAGCTGCACCAACAGACGCAATAAAAAAGAAAATTGTTCTGAGCTATATAAAATTGGTCTACTATGTAATTCATCACTCAAAATTTATCAATGTAAATATCCTCGATGACAGAGATTATCTCCAATTTGGGATAGAAGGTCTGAGTGAAGCTATCGACCGATTTGATCCTGAATTCGGTACAAAGTTTGAGACGTATGCAATTAAAAGAATACGCGGAAAGATTATTGACGAACTCAGAAAACTCCAAAAAAAACCTCGCGTTTTGAATAGCGAAAACGAAGTCGTTTTTTATTCAAATATTTCTATGAGCAATATCGGTGATGACGAAGAAGGGTATTCGCTGGAAGAAACTATTCCGAATGATTCCGTCTTACCGGATGAATCATTAGAAAAACAAGAAATGAAAGAATTTTTGATCGAGGCTATCAATAATCTGGAAGAAAGGGATCGGCTTATTATCAGTCTTTACTATTACGAAAACCTCGGCTATAAAGAAATCGCGAAAGCACTTAGCATTACCGTATCAAGAGTTTCTCAAGTGCATACCCGTATCATTGAATCTCTTAAATCCAAATTGGCATTTACTAGCGTGTAATGATATGATAGAAGTAGAATCAAGGTCAAATTATTATAAGAATTTTCTTCGCAATGTTCAGAATTTACCTTCAATCCCGTACATGATGATCGAAGTAACTAAATTATTGGATAACCCAAGAACTAGCGCATCCGAACTGGGTTTTGTAATCAGTAGAGATCAAGGATTGGTTGCAAAGATTCTAACGGTTGCTAATTCTCCGCTTTACGGACTTCCGAGAAGAGTCTCAACAATTGAATTTGCTATTGTAATCCTTGGATTCGATCACATCAAAAATATTGTTATCGCACTCTCTATGATCGAAGCTTTTAAAAATGTAGACGAAAAGAAATGGAACAGAAAAACATTCTGGATCCATTCTTTAGTTACCGCAGCCGCTGCAAAAAGAATTGCCGACGATATCGGATATCCGAAATCGGGTGAAGCATTTACGGCAGGACTCCTTCACGATTTAGGCATCTCTGTAATTCAACGTTACTTTAAAGATGAATTTATCTCAATCTGCGATTTGTCAGAAAACCAGAAGATGAGTTTTGTTGAAGCAGAATACGAAATTCTCGGCATTACGCATCAAGAAATAGGAAATTTCTTGGCGGAAAAATGGAATCTCCCAAAAATATTAAGCGACTCAATGCTTAATCATCACGAACCTTCTAAAAACAACAGTAATAATGTCCTTTCGGCGATTGTTCATCTTGCTGATTTTATGACACAAAAATTTGGTATCGGTAATTTTAGCTGGGATGAAAATTACGCGTTGGATGAAGGTATCATCCCGATCTTAAAACTTGGAAACCTAGATTATTTAAACAAATTTATTGATAGCTACGAGACGCTATTTAAACATCAAATTGAATCACTAAAAATTTAAGACGTATGGAAATTATCACAACTCAATCGCAGCGTAGAACAAAAACGGAAATGGTATTGGCAAATATTTTCAAATTGCCCCCAATCCCAAAGGTGCTTTTAGAGGCTTCAAAAATATTAGATTCAAAAGCTCCCAAATCTAAAGAGCTTGTAGATGTTATTTCTAAAGACCAAAGTCTTGTAACGAAAGTATTAAGTATTGCCAACTCTCCTTTGTTCGGTTTGCAGAGAAAAGTTACTTCCATGGACTTTGCGGTTTTGGTGCTTGGCTTTAGTGAACTGAAGAAAATAATTTCAGCCCTTTCTGTTATTGAAACTTTTAAAAACAAAACCGACAAATATCTTGATCAAAAAGAATTCTGGCTTCACTCTTTTCTTACGGGAAGTGTTTCTGAGAAAATTGCGGAAGATGTTGGCTTTGCAGTTAAAGGTGAAGCGTTTCTTGCCGGCTTTTTACATGATATGGGCATTGCAGTTATTCATCGTTTTTTTCATTCAAATTTTGTAACCATTTATGAATTACAGGAAAATTCTGAAATGAATTTGTTAGAAGCGGAAATAGAAGTGCTCGGCATGACGCATGCCGAGATCGGAAGTTTTCTTGCAGAAAATTGGAATTTTCCTCCTTCGCTATGCGATGTTATTAAAAATCATCACGCGCCAAATGATTCCGTAAGTAATTTCCTGCTCGCATCAATTATAAATCTTGCCGATTATCTAACAAAACATTTTATTATCGGGCAATTTGAGATTGATAAGAATTTAGAACTCGATATGGAAGCGATGAAAAACATGAGAATTCATTCAGAGGCAGAACTGGAAGCTTTTATCCCCGGGTATGAAGATTTTCTAAAAGAGCAATCAGAAGCGATAAGGTATTTAAATTGAGAGTAATTAAAAGCAATAGAATCCGTTGTGAATCTTTTTCAAGTTCGCTTCCTTCGTTTACAAAAACGATAGGAGCTATAAAACCAAGATTTGTACAAGTTGTTTCAACAGGAACAAATCAGTCGTCTTACGAAAATCTTCCTGTTCTGTTGAAGAAGATTTCTTTGTTTGAAAAACAGATTAAGAACCTTAGTAACGCCAAACAAATTGTTCTACAGGTAAATAATTTTTTAAATGAATTTCTTCCTTTTGAAGAGTCAGATCTCTTTTTCTTTGATGATTTCCGGTTAAATCTTGTCTCGGTTGGAGAAACGGAAAATCTCCGTACGAGCCAATTTATTAACCGTATTTTCACTGAAGGAATCCTTGATTGGGTTTTGAAGGAAAACAAACCTCAAGTAATACCTGATCTTAGAGAATTAAGCAGCCAGGGTTCTAAATCAAACTATCTTCTTTTTCCTGTTGGCGAAGGAAAAGAACCAAAAGGAGTTTTTACTCTTCTTACAAAACCAACCTATAAATATGAAGAGAGCATCGAAGTTCAACTGATCCAAATCATCTTGAACGTGGCCGTTCCCAAAATAGAACTTATTAAAAAAGATGAAGAACTTAGTTCAACGTACAATGAGCTCCATGTGTATCAGTCAAAACTTTCAAATGATTTTAAACTTTCTGCAATCGGAGAATTAACTTCCGGATTGGCTGAAGATATTTTGACGCCGCTTCAAGTAATTTTAAGTACGGCTGATTTTTTACAGACCGGTGAAGAAAACATCGGGAGTAAAAATTTGAACGTGATCATAGAGCAAGTTAAAAAAGTTGAAACTGTAATTAACCGGCTTGTAAAATTTGCTGATTTGAACGACAACCGGCTTGAAATAAAACCCTGCCGGTTAGATGAGATAATAACAAATTACTATAATTTTATTAGCTCTTCTTTACAATCAGCTAAAATTGAATGCATCCTGGATCTCGGCGAAAATGTCCCATCAATCTTAAGTCACCCTGATTATCTAACCCATTTGTTAGCTACCATCTTCGGAATGATTAAAACGGCTTCAAGAGAAGGCGGCGGTATTTTAATTCAAACAAAGTACAGCAACGGTTTTGTGCTGGTTAGAATTGTTACAACGGCATTTCTTCAAAGCTTAAAGAAAGACGAGATAATCCCCAACGATGATCTGAATATCCAGATGCTGACACATTTAATGAACAAACATCAAGGGAGCGTAGAGTGCGACGCGAACGAGAAAACCGGTTCATCCATTGTATTAACCTTTCCTTTAAAAAAGAAAATAAGATGATGTACGCCAAGCTTTACCTATTTCTATTGGTTTCATTTTTATGCGCAACCTTTGCGCAAAAGGTTGAAACGGTAAAATCTGCTGTTCCCGATACTACTTTCCAAACAAACAATATTGGGGAAGCAGTTAATATCGATAGTCTTGTTTCCGCACAAGTAGCAATTGCGCGTGCAAAAAAATGGGAAAATCATGAGGCGCCGGAAATACAAATTTCCGCAATGCCTGCGGTTGGTAAAATTGAATCCGCGAAAAACACTAATTGGTTTTTGCAGTACACAAGTATGGTTGGGGCAGATGAAGCTACGGCAATCAAAGGAGCAGTAATATTTTTTGCGGCGTTATTTGTATTTCTTGTTGTGTTTATCCGAAGAATGTTTTTAAACCGGAAGAAAAAAAAGAACGACTTGCGCTCAAATATTCAACTGCTCAGAAGTGAAAAATCAATGTCGAAAAAGGGAACAAAATTAAAAGTGATCCGAAAAAACTTATTGAATAATTCAGTCAATTTAAACTCTTCAGAAGGTTCGTTAACAAGAAGAGCAAAAGAACTGAAGATTGCAAAGGGAGAAATTATTTTGGCGGCAAAAATTAAGTCGTATGAATTATCAGTCTGTTCGAACGAAAGATAACAGACAAGGAGCAAAGCAATGGTAAATGGAATTTATAGTGTGGCCAGGAGTTTAAACTCAAAAGTTAAAAGTATAGATGTGCTTGCGAATAACCTTGCAAATATTAATTCTACCGGATTTAAAAAACAAATCCCGTTTCAGGAATATTTAAGTAAAAATGGAGAAATAAACGTTAAAGAAGCTACGGACCTTGGACAGGGAGAACTTGCTCTCTCGGCTAATCCGCTTGATCTTGCAATCACGGGAGAAGGATACTTTCTCTTAAAAACTGATAACGGTACCGAGTTAACGAGAAACGGAAAATTCCATATTTCAGATGAAGGATTTTTAGTAAACAGCAATGGAGATAAAGTCCTTGGCAAAAACGGTGAAATTAGTTTTGGTGAATTAGCCGATACCGATAATCCTACCATCACCATTGCTAAGAATGGCGATATTAAAATGGGTGAAACAGATATCGATTCACTGGCAATAGTTAAGTTAGAAAATCCGCAAGAGGCAATAAGAAGTTCGGATTCTAATTTTGCAGTTGCAGATGACAACTATTCAACGGCTTCCTCACAAAATTTTGAGATAACTCAGGGATATCTGGAAGAATCAAATGTTAATCCGATTCTTGAGATGGAAACCATGATCCAGACAAACAAAGATTACGAATCAGCATTTAAAGTAATGCGTTATCTCGATCAATCCTTAGACAAATCAAATCAAATTGGAAAAGTTTATTAAAGGAAAAATATTATGCCTACAAGAGCTTTAAGAACAGCAGCATCCGGGTTATATGCACAACAATTGAATGTTGAAGTCATTTCAAATAACATTGCAAACGTGAATACAACAGGATTCAAAAAAAATAAAGCGGAGTTTCAAGACCTGATGTATCAAGAAGTGCAAGTGAATCCTACACAAGCTTCAGACGCTTATTCAAAAACAACTCCGTCAGCAAAAATTCAAGTAGGAAACGGAGTACAGTCATCCTCAACACAAAAGATTTTTAAGCAGGGCGATATTGTCGCATCCGGCAATCAGATGGATATCGCCATTCAGGGCGATGGTCTTTTCCAGGTTCGCAAATCGGATGGATCAATCGTTTACACAAGAGACGGATCTTTCAAAGTTAATGCGGACGGAAAAATTGTTACTTCCGGCGGTTATCTTCTCGAACCGGAAATTGGATTAACGGATAATGTTCAAAGTATTTCTATCGGCAAAGACGGCTCTGTTGATGTTTTGGAAAACGATGGAAAAACTTCATCGCTTGGAACTATTGAACTTGCGAAATTTATGAACCCTTCCGGTCTACTTGCACTTGGGAATAATTTGTACGCAGAGACGGAATCTTCCGGTGCACCGATCTTGGGGACAGCAGGCTCTAAGGGGTTTGGAGAGATCAATCAAGGATATCTTGAATCTTCGAACGTTGATATTGTTGAAGAAATGGTTGCGATGATTACTGCACAAAGAGCGTACGAGATAAATTCTAAAACCGTAAAAACCGTTGAAGAAATGATGACGATGGCGAACAACTTAAAATCATAATACAATTGAAATGTTGATCCATCTCTTAAATATTGTTTTACTTTTTTCATCAACCGGAAATGATTTTCAGACTTCTTTAAAAAAATATTTAGAGAAACAACTTTCAATGTATAACAAGTTTGAATATGAAATTATTCAAATGCCAAAAGATTATTCTGCTATCGAAATAATCTCAGGAACGGAGTTAGAACTGAACGGTAACAGGCTAATGATTCCCGTTCTGCTTACGCAAGAAAGTAAAAAAAGAGAATCGCACATCACGGTTAAACTCCGTCTTTATAAAAATGTGGCTACGGTAATAAATAAGGTAGAAAGCAGAAAAGATCTTAGCGCCTCTGATTTTGAAATGAAAAATCTGGATGTAGCATTAGTAAGAGGAACTCCTTTTTCGTCATTGGAAGAGATTAATAATTATAGAACAAAGATCGCCTTAAACCCGGGAACAATTTTAATCCGTGAAGTGCTTGAAGAAAAACCGGTCATTCAAAACGGTGATTTAGTGAAAGCAAGTTTTATAAATGGAAACGTAACAGTTTCAATAGAAGCTAATGCGCGTCAGGAAGGCGCGGTTGGTGATATTATTAGAATTGTTACCCAGAGCAAACAACAGTATAAGGCTAAAGTAATAGATTCGTCGAACGTAAATATCCTTGAGTAAAATTATGAAAAATATTTTAATAATAAGTTTTGTGCTGATGTTTTCAGCCTTGTTGTATTCGCAGGAAATGAGACAAAATGCTTTTAAATCTCTTTTCTCCGATCAAAAAGCCAATAAGGTTGGAGATGCAATTACTATTCTCGTTGTTGAGTCTTCTCAAGCATCCAATAATGCCGAGACCCAAGCGTCGCGATCAAGTTCATTGAGTTTAACTGCTAAGGGGCAAGTCGGTAAAACGGCAGTCCCCGGTGCTGATCTTGGGCTTGGAACAAACAATGAGTTCAGCGGTTCAGGCGCAACAAAAACTACCGGTATGATCAAAACAAAAATCAGTGCCACCATCGATTCGGTGCTTCAAAACGGAAACTTATTAGTTCGCGGGAGCAGAAAAATTGTAATTAACGGTGAAGAACAAATTGTAAAAATAAAAGGAATCGTCCGGTCGTCGGATATCGCTGCGGATAATTCGGTGTTGTCTTATAACATTTCCGAAGCGGAAATAGAGTTTACGGGAAGCGGATTAATTGAACGCTCGCAAAGTCCCGGCTGGATAACAAAATTTTTCCACATGCTTTTTTAGGTGAGTTATGAAAAAAATAATTTTGATCGCGCTCATACTCGTTTCGCTTTCTCCGGAAAATTTTAGCCAGAGAATAAAAGATATTGCCTACATCGGCGGAGATAATTCCGAACAAATGTTAGGGTATGGATTGATCGTCGGGCTTGGCGGAACGGGAGACAGTTATCGTTCTATTTTTACGGTTCAATCAATTACAAGTATGTTAAAAAGATTCGGTATCACGGTTCCGCAAGAAGATCTCAAAACAAAAAATGTTGCTGCCGTTATGGTTACTGCTACGCTAAACGCATATCTAAAAGCGGGAGCTAAATTTGATGTAAACGTTTCTTCGTTGGGTGACGCAACAAGTCTGCTCGGCGGAACATTATTGATGACCCCTCTTTCCGGCATTGATGGAAATGTTTATGGTTATGCACAAGGCTCTATTTCAGTTGGCGGATTCGATCTAAGCACACCGACCGGTGCCAGAGTTTCAAAAAATTCTACTTTAGCCGGAAGGATTCCCCGCGGCGGTTTATTACAAATTGAAGCGTCGAACACAGTGCTGCCTACTGATGAGATAAGCGTTTTTCTAAAAGACCCGGACATGACAACTTCAAACAATATTTCAAATGCGATCAATACAAAATTTGGTGCAAATACTGCCTTGGCAAGTGATCCGGCGGAAATTAAAATTAAAGTTCCTGCAGAAAAGCAAGCCAACATGGTCGGATTTTTATCCGAACTTGAAGGGCTTACCGTTGATGTTGACTATGCGGCAAAAGTAGTTTTAAATGAAAGAACCGGCACGGTGGTTTCAGGCAGCAATGTGAAAATTCAATCTGTAACTATTACGCATGGAGGACTGAACTTATCAATAAAATCTTATCCTGTCATTTCTCAACCGGGAGCTTTTTCAAACGGAACGACAGCGGTATTCAATAATCTTGTCCCTTACGCTTCGCAGGATTCTACAAACACCATAGCGATCAAAGGGGCTTCAAATGTACAGGAAGTAGCTGCCGCTTTAAATTCCCTAAAGGTTTCTCCAAAAGATATTATTGCAATTTTTCAAGCGTTAAAAGAAGCGGGAGCGCTAATTGCCGAATTAGTGATCATCTAACATGAGTGAATTAAATTTAAAAATATCGAACGACCTGAAGCATTTTTCGCATACACCGGAAATCACCACACAGAAATATTCCGACGAACAGAAAGCAAAAATTGCAAAAACTTCAAAGGATTTTGAAAGTCTCCTTACCGCCATGATGCTGAAAAGCATGAACAAAACTAAAGAGAATGATGAGAGCGGAGAAGAAAGTTATGGTGGAGATTATTTTGACTCTCTCTTCGAAAACGAAATGGCTAAAAATATTTCAAGCGGAAAGGGTTTGGGGCTCGCATCTGAACTTTATAAGAAGATCACCGGTGAAGATCTTGATCTGTCGTCATTCAAAAATAGTTTGCACCTGTTAAGAGTGAAAAGTAAAGTTGAACTTAAAAATTATGATAAAGAATCCACCGGAATTTCCCCGAGTAAACAATCTTTAAACCGGTTAGAACAATTTGATGAACATATTGAAGAAGCTTCAAAGCTGTATGGTGTTGACAAGGGATTGATCAAATCGGTAATTATTGCTGAATCAGCCGGAAATGCCAAAGCTGTTTCATCGGCAAAAGCCAAAGGGTTAATGCAGTTGATCGATTCTACGGCTACAAGCATGGGCGTCCAAAATGTTTGGGATCCACGCCAAAATATTATGGGCGGGACTAAATATTTGTCTGAAATGCTTCGACAATATAAGGGAGATGTAAAGCTTGCGTTAGCTGGATATAATGCGGGACCGGCTAATGTTGAAAAGTATAACGGAGTTCCCCCTTTTGACGAGACGAAAACCTACATTACCCGCGTACTCGGTTATTTAAATCATTTAAACGGAAGTTAACATGGATACAAAAAATTTAGTAAAAGCTTTACAAGAGCAAGAAGATAATCTTCAAATGTTTTTAGATTCCTTGTTAAAACATCAAAAAGCATTAATTGAGCATGATCTTCCTGTTATGAATGAAGCAATTATTTTTGAAGGAAAAATTATAAAGGATATTACCGCCCTCGATAAGGAGATCCTTAAAACGATGCATCATTTGTCCGAACAATATTCTTTAAGACTGGCTTCAACGAAACTTTTGGATTTCACCAAAGCGATAAAAAAAATGAGTACTAACGATTATGTGAGCCTTTTACAGCTTCAGAAATCAATTAGAAAATTGCTTGTAAAAATCAAAACGGTTAATTCACAAAACAGCATGCTTATTATGAACGCAAGAAATTTTATTAAACAAACTTTTTCTTCGCTTGTAGGCGTGAATAAAGATCCGATTTTAGACAGGAGAGTCTGATGGGTGTTAGTAGAATTTTCGATATCTCGCAAAGTAGTTTAGCTGCCTATCAGCAGGCTTTGAACATTACTTCAAATAATATAGCGAATGCTTCAAATCCGGATTATTCAAGGCAAACGCCTGTTTTGTCAACTGCAAAAAGTCAATCCAACGGCACACTTATTTTTGGATCGGGAGTAAATCTTGATTACATCCAAAGACAAAGAGATACTCTTGTAGATTCACAAATAAGGGCGAATAACCAAAAATATTCCGATAATAGTAAACGCTCGGATATTCTCGGACAAATTGAACAACTTTTCGGTGAACCTTCGGATCTGGGATTATCAAATGTCATGGATTCATTTTTTAATTCATGGAGTGCTGCTTCAGTCAGCCCTAATTCTTCTGCTCTCAGAATGAATGTTGTTACTTCAGCCCAAAATCTAGCTACAAAAGTGAAAGATATTTATGAAGGAATAACTGAAGCAAAATCAAGTTTGATGAGTGATGCGAAAAACACGGTCGCCACGATAAATAGTTATTTAAAACAAATTCAAGACTTGAATAACCAAATCATTGCGGGAAGTTTAAACAATCAACAACCGAGTGATTTGTTAGACCAACGGGATTCAGTAATTGACAGTCTCAGCAAGTTGGTAAACATTAATGTTACAACCGACTCATCGAACGGTGTTATGGTCTCAATAGGTGGAACATTGGCTGTTGATAAAAATATGGCTAATGAATTTCAACTGAAGGAAGTAAACGGCAATCTTTCATTAACCACGGGAACAGATAGTTTTTCGACTAATGTTACCGGAGGGGAACTTTTTGCAATTAAAGAAATTTATTCAAAAACAATTCCCGGGTATCTCGATCAAATTAATGCTGTGATGACGTCCTTATCAGACTCCGTTAACCAACTCCACGCTACGGGATTTACTAATGCCACGCCAACCCAAACCGGGCTTAATTTTTTTGATGGATACAATGAAGGGATTTTAACTATCAACCAGGACATTATGCGGGATCCTAATAAAATAGCCTTATCGAAAGATGGAACAAGCGGGAATGGTGATATTGCAACTAAGATAGCTGAGTTAAGCAGTGCAAAATTGTTAAACGGAGCGACTCTTGCGGATAATTACGGTTCATTAATCAGTGAGGTTGGAACGCAAAAACAATTCTCTGATCAAATGGCGCAAGCGAATCAATTGGTACTTCAGCAATTGGAGCAACAAAAATCCTCAGTCTCCGGAGTTTCTCTTGATGAAGAAATGGCTAACGTTCTCAAATTTCAACGATCCTATGAAGCTTCGGCTAAGATGATAAAAATCGGCGATGAGATGTTACAAACAATTTTAAGTATGGTGCAGTAAGATGAGAATATCAGATGCAATGATCACAAATAATTTCAATCATGCTTTAAATCAAACGAAAGCAAGATATGATAAGTTAAGCATTCAAATAGCGACGCAGAATAAAATTCAGAAACCGTCCGATTCTCCCAGCGGAACGATAAGAATTAATAGATTGACAAGTCAAATGAATCAGTCTGATTCATTTAGCAATAATATTCAAAACGGACTTTCATTTATTAATAACTCGATCATGTCGATGGAGAGTATTCAAACGGAGACCTCTAGTACCTTAACAAAACTTACCGAACTTGTCAACGCAACTAACGGGGGAGACTACACTTCGTATGCCGATGCTATTGACCTCTCGGTAAAAGCAATGATGGATGCAGCGAATGCCGAATATGATGGAAATTATCTTTTTGGTGGTACCGATAATTCCGCTGCCCCTTTCGGAATGACCGCGGATCAACAAGCTGTTGAAGTAAAAGCCAATGATATTTCAGGTAAGCATGAAATCAAAATTTCCGCTAACATTACACAAAAAATTAACATGAGCGGAACGGAAGTTTTTGGGACAATAGTAAAAGGGACTGGGACCCTCGATAAAGATAGTGTCGTCGGTGATGTTTCCTCTAAGCAAACCAAAGTGTATGATGCTGAAGGCAATGAGTATACTCTTAATCTGAACTTTACAAAAACTGCAGCTAACACTTATTCATTAAGCTATGATATTCTCGATGGAAGTAATGCTTCCATTTATACATCTGCCCCGGCTTCCCAAAATTTAGTCTTTGATGCCGACACGAACCGCCTAACAACCATTAATGGAAATACTAATCAACAGCTTAACATAAAAGCAGCCGATAAAAAAATTGATTTCACGTTTGATCTTTCTTCTGTTTTGGAAAAAAGTGGAGCTTCGGCAATGGCTTTTTCAGCTAATCAAAAAACAGACATTTTTAATACGCTTATGGCAATAAGTAAAAATTTGAAATTGGGAATT
Organism: Ignavibacteriaceae bacterium; assembly: GCA_041667115.1. Taxonomy (GTDB): domain Bacteria; phylum Bacteroidota; class Ignavibacteria; order Ignavibacteriales; family Ignavibacteriaceae; genus UBA1563. The sequence goes on from JBAYFO010000006.1 coordinate 47,288, forward strand.
GCTCCAACCGCCGAACAGCAAACGGCAGTTTCTGATTTCAACAAACATATGCTTTCAAAGCTTGGTGAAGCGGGAAATGTTTCAAACCAATTTTCCAATGTCGCAGATCAAAATACTCAGCAAAAATTGATTCTCCAAGGGTTAGTCTCAAAAGAAAAAGATGTTGATATGGCTCAGGCTATTATGGATCTGCAGGCTGAAGATAATGCAATGCAAATGTCTTATAAAATTTCGGCAATGATTTTGCCTAAATCGCTTTTGAACTATTTATGAAAATAAGATCATTTTCTTTAGTGGGGCTAACGATTGGTGTTTTGTCAATCTTCGGTGCGTTTATGCTCGAAGGAGGCTCGTATCATGCGTTGTTTCTTGTTTCTCCCTTATTGATTGTTTTCGGAGGGACGTTTGCTGCAATTATTATCGGATTCGGTTTAGATAGGTTCTTAAATATTTTTGAGTTGATGAAAATCGCCTACTTCCCGAAATCATATAATTTGGAAGAGCTCATTAATAATTTCATAGAAATTTCGATAATAATTAGAAAGAACGGATTTTTAGCTGTCGAAAAAGATTTGGACAAACTTATTTATCCGTTTCCGCAAAAAATGGTAAAATATGTTCTTGACGGTAATGATGCCGAGGCTTTGACCAATCTTGCAATGCAAGAGATAAAAGCCGTACAAGCGCGGCACAGTTTGAACAGTTTAATTTTTACCAAAATGGGGGGGTATGCACCTACGATGGGAATTCTCGGAACCGTGCTGGGACTGATAATGACATTGGCTAATGTCGGGGATGATCCTAATGGATTAATTAGAAATATCGCCACCGCATTTATAGCAACATTATGGGGAGTTTTTAGTGCAAATATTATTTGGTTTCCAATTAGCGATAAGTTAAAATTATGTCATTTAGAAGAGAAACAGATGATGGATATTTCAATAGAAGGGATTCTGGCTCTTCAAGCTGGAGAAATCCCTTCGATGGTCAAGGCCAGACTGATAAGCCTCATTCCTCAAAAGGCTCTAGAAAAAATAGTCTGACGCATGACCTTGAGGATATTCATTCCGGTGAAGAATCCGATAAAGATAGATACTTAATTACGTATGCCGATTTAATAACGTTATTACTTGGTCTTTTTATTATTCTTTATGCAATCTCAAAAGTTGATTCCGGTAAATACACAAAAATGGTTACCGCTCTCGGAAATACTTTTGGAAAAAGCGGACAGGTTTTTGATAAAGGAGGAAAGTTCCCTAGCGATTTGCCTTCTCCGCCGCCATCAGGGTTGAAGGATGAACTTGGTAGATTAGTGAATCAATATAATTATTCCGGGCACATTTCGCTTGAAGAAAATGAACGGGGAATTACGATTCATATTTTAGATGATATTCTTTTTCAATCGGGGAAAGCTGATTTAAGCGATGGATCAAAATTGGTATTAAGCAGGCTCTCAAAAATTTTGAAAGAATTACCAAATGATTTTCGCATTGAAGGACACACGGATGACGTGCCGATTAATTCATCTTCTTTCCCTTCAAACTGGCATCTTTCGGTTGCAAGAGCTTTGAATACAGCCTATTATTTAGTGAATACTGAAGGACTTCCGCCGGAAAGAGTTTCGATCGTTGGTAATTCGGAGTATAAACCGATTGCTTCAAATGATACGGAAGAAGGAAGAGCTTCTAACAGAAGAGTAGATATTGTAATAATTAAGAAATAAAAAAATATGAAAATACAAACAGATCAATTTGGCGAGTTGGATTTTGGCGAGGACTTAATTCTCGATTTCCCTTCCGGCTTATTTGGCTTTGAACAATTAAAAAAATTCGTTTTGATAAAAATTGGCGAAGAACTATTTTATTGGTTGAATTCTATTGAACAGCCGGAAATTGCTTTCCCACTTTTTGGTATAAGTGTAATTGATGAAAATTACCCGTTAGAAGCAGAGACTGAAGTCTTTGGGATTGTAACGATGAATCGTGATCCGCTGCAAGTAACGATTAATTTGAAAGCTCCGGTTTATATTAATCAAAATAGAAAAGTCGGTTACCAAAAAATAATAGACAAAGAGAATTATCCTGTCAAGTATCATCTCTTTGTCGAATAACCAGTGAAGGTTTTATGTTAATCTTAACCAGAAAAATTGATGAAGAGATCATCATTGATTCTCAAATTAAAATAAAAATTATTTCAATTTCGGAAAACAATATCAAGCTTGGGATAACCGCTCCGCCAAACATAGAAATTCTCCGTGGAGAGATTTATGAAAAAGTTGTGCAGACAACAAGAGAGGCTTTTTCCCAAAGTAAAAACAGCGTAACGCCTTTGCCAACACTTAAGATCAATAAGTTGAAAAAGAAAAATGAAGAATCCTGAAGAAAATAAAACGACCATACTCATTGTCGATGATTCCGATGTAGTGAGGCATTCGCTTAAAAGCTTTTTCAAAAGTTATAACTGCGAAGTAATTACCTGCTCAGACGGGTTAGATGGAATTCAAAAAGCTAAAGAGCATAATCCCAAATTGATTTTCCTTGATCTGATGATGCCGAAGTTTGATGGTCTTAAAATGCTTCAAGTAATTAAGGGAATGGAAGAGTTGAAATCTATTCCTGTGATTGTTATCAGCGCCAATACAGATAGAAGAAACGTTCTTTCTGTTCTTGAAATGGGCGCAGACAGAATTATTTCTAAACCTCTAAGAAAAGAAATAATTATTAAAAACATCAACGAAGTTTGCGGAATTGAATTTCTTTCCAACGCTGCCAAGATGGTAGAATTTTCCAATTCGGATGCCGAAGAAATTAAGCAGCACCTAATTGAAACATTCTTAAATGGCTTCGAAGTAAAAAAAGCGGCTATCTTAACTGCCATTGAACAAAGAGATAGAGATACGCTTCGTGCTGTGATGCATGAGCTTAAAGGGAATGGCGGAACAATCGGGTATCCACAATTATCGTACATAAGTGATACAATTGAAAAATTATTAAATACAGTCAGTTTTGAATGGACATTTGTTCTTCAAAAATGTGAGCAAATTTTTTCAATTGTCCATGATATAAATAACGCGAGGCGGGAGTTAATAAGCTAATATGTTTGTAATTATAGGTATTGCCGTAGTTGCGCTTTCAGTTCTTATAGGATTTATAATTGCCGGTGGAAATCCCATTTTGTTAATCCAAATTCCGGAGTTTATCGTTATTCTCGGTGCCGCCATTGGAAGTATTTTAATTGCCTCTCCGCTTTCTCTAATTAAAAAGATCATTGCAGAAATTCCTGCCATGTTCAAGGCACACGGTTTTTCGAAGCAAGAATATTTAGAGTTATTAAAATCGTTTAATGACTTATTCTTATTAGCCCAACGCGATGGACTGCTCGCCATTGAAAAGCATGTTGAAAATCCGAAAGAGAGCGATATCTTATCCGTGAGTAAAAAATTTGTCAATAATGACATTGCAAGAAATTTCTTTGCAGATACGATGAAAGTTATGCTTTCCGGCGGCGTTCCCCCTCATGAATTAGAAAATTTAATTGATACAGAAATTGAAACATATGAAATTGAATCGAAACCCGTTCCTGCAGCCGTTGCAAAAGTTGGGGATTCTTTGCCCGGCTTAGGTATCGTTGCCGCGGTACTTGGAATTATCATAACGATGAGTTCAATTGATAAGGGGGCTGAAGTGGTTGGCGAGCACGTTGCCGCTGCTTTAGTTGGTACTTTTATTGGAGTTCTGGTGGCTTACGGATTTGTAAATCCTATCGCATCAAATATGGAACATAGCATCGAAGGAAGAGTGCGTCTGCTCCACACAATTAAAGCAAGTATTATAGCTTTCGCAAGGGGCAATCCGCCAATCATTGCAGTTGAAATTGCTCGAAGAACAATTTTTTCAGATGAACGTCCTACTTTCGGTGAATTGGAAGCTTTTGTGAGAGGGAAGGCTTAAGAATTCTTATGAGTGAAACGCCAATTATCATTAAAAAAATTAATAAGCATGAAGGGCATCACGGCGGAGCTTGGAAGGTTGCATACGCTGATTTTGTTACTGCGATGATGGCGTTATTTATTGTGCTTTGGGTAATGGGGCAAGATCAAAGCACGAAAGAATCTATTGCACATTATTTTAAAGATCCGCTTGGTATTTCTGACAAAGGAAAAGGATTAATGCCCGGCGCAATCCTTAAACAAAATGCTCCTGTTCCCAACAATCCTGAGGCAGCTCAAGAGTTGGAAGTTGAAAAATTAAAATCGATGGGAGATAGAATTTTAGCAGAACTCTCCTCTGATTCGACTTTTGTTGTTATGATGGATAAAATAAAAGTTGAAATTACTAAGGAAGGATTAAGAATCGAAATGGTTGAAAGCGATGGCGATATTTTCTTTCAAGTTGGAACGGCTGTGTTAAATGCTAAAGCTAGAGAAATGATCATCAAAATCGGGAATCAATTGGCTAAACTTCCTAACAAAATAGCTATTGAAGGCCATACTGACTCAAGGCCATTTAATAATGGAAAAGCTGGTTACACCAATTTTGAACTGAGTTCGGATAGAGCAAATGCCGCGAGAAGCGCCTTAACCCAAAGTCAACTTAACGAATCTCAAATTGTTGAAATTCGTGGTTATGCAGACCGCCATTTAAGAGATCCGGAAAATCCATACAGTCTTGTTAATAGACGAATTAGTATCATAGTAAAATACCTGGAAAGCAAGTGAGCAAAACAATTTTAATCATCGAAGATGATCCTTTTTCTCAAGATTTTTATAACTTTATCTTTAAAAAAGCAGGTCTCAAATCTCTTATCATGGAAGATGGAGACCGCATTCTTCTGGAATTGGAAAAAGAGGAGATAGGGCTAATCATCATGGACATTAATCTCAAGAATACATCATTGATGGGGGAGAGGATTAATGGCGTAAAGTTTTCAAGTTTAATTAAGCAGAATGAAAAATTTAAGAGTATTCCGATTTTATTGGTTACCGCTTATTCGATTAGTGCAAACGGAGATTCTTTTTTCGATGAAAGTCTTGCCGATGATTATATTATAAAACCAATCATCGATTATAATGAACTCATCACTAAAGTAAAAAATTTATTAAACAATTAATGGAAAAAGATAAAATATTACTCGTTGAGGATGAAAAAGATACTCGATTCATTCTTGAAAGACTCCTTACCAAGAATAATTACGAAGTGCTTTCGGCTACCGATGGGTCTGAAGCGCTTAAACTTTTAAAAGATTATCCCCCAAAAGTTATCCTGGCAGATTGGACTATGCCGGTTATGGATGGTATTGAACTTTGTAAAATTTTAAAGAAAGACGAAAAGTATAAAACTATTTATTTCATTGTCTTGACCGCAAGAGCTTCACTAAAAGATCGGGTTACAGGCTTGGATATTGGGGCGGATGATTTTCTGGTTAAACCGATTGAAAACCAGGAACTGCTTGCACGGATAAGGTCGGGAGTGAGAATTTTTAATCTGCAAAACGACTTAAAAAATCTTGAACACAATAAAGCGATTATAGAAATGGCTTGTACGATTGGGCATAAGATCAACAATCCTCTTAGCAGTTTATTAATCTCTGTCAAAAATATTGAAGCCGAATTATTGGAGTTGCATCAGAACGCCTTTACCGAAGATTTAATGATTATCTCTCAGTCCATCGACAGGATTAAAACGTTAACAGAGAGTTTAACGAACATTCAAAATCCTTCGATCATTGATTATTCTTCAGGCAGTAAAATGATTGATATAAAATAATTCATCCTTCCTCTTGAATTACGATAGATTTTTTCGATAATAAACTGAAGGAATCTATATGTTAGAAAAAATCACAAATATTAACTTAAAATCGGAGTTTTTTAACGGAAAAAAAGCTGTTTCAGCATATAAAAATTCGTCAAGAAACAACATCTTAAGAAACGATTTACACGATTCGGTTAATTTATCACCGGCATATCGTTTCCTTTCTCAGGTTGATTGGCAGCTTAAAGAGATGAAGCATTTGACGGCCGAGAAGCTTTTTGTCGATTTTTATTTTTCCGGATATGAATTTCAAACCACACTTGATTTATCCAATCCGGCAAAACTGAACTCGTTAGAATACAACGTTATCAAAAATGCTAACGAAAAGAATTTCGGAACAACGATAACTGCTGCAGTTTCGGTTGGTATTAATAGACAAAAAATTGAATTTTCAGACAAGTTAGATGAACTTCACGGGGTGGAAATATTTTTTTCCAGGCTCAGTTCATTAAACCTTAAAGCAGAACTTAATATTAATAATAATATCCTTTATGAGTTGTTCGATGGAATACTCAGCATGCTTAACAAAGAATTTGATTATTTGAATAGCTGTCTTTTTACCTTTGTTGAAAAAGCACTGAACATTAAAATGTTAAATCACGGTTTTCCGCTAAACAGTTTGGGCGGTTCCGATACATTCTATAAGATAAAATTACTAAATGTGGACGTACGAAAAAAATAGCAAATTTATGGAAAAACTGAGACGTTATGTCACTTCCCGATATTGATACATTCCAGGAATTACCGGATTCTAAACCCCTTGTGGTTGTAGGAAAGAAAAGTGAAATTCTGTATGCAAATAATTCGTTCCGGAAATCATTTCAGATTCAGGAAGGAAAAAGTTTTCAAGAACTAAAGTCAGAACCGAATCTTGAGAATTTATTATCGGTTTTTTCACAAAGTAATTTCAACGGATTTCATTTTGATTTGTTTTTATTCCCCGATGAGAAGCTGGAGATTAATCAGTACTATGTAGAGGTTGACAGAATTTTCATTGTGGATCAAGAATATTTTTTCCTGACGTTCCAAACCTCAAGCGAAAAACAGAAATTAGAATCCCGCATTAATGATCTCCACGATGCACTCGAGTACGGTCGCATACCTGTTATTATTACGGATGAAAACGGGAACATCAATTATGCGACAAGGATGTTCGAAAGAATTCTGAAGAATTCAATTGATGAAATTTTTTACCAGCCGATAGCCTTAGTCCTTTCAAATAATATTATTAATGCAGATTATAACGAAATAAATGAAGCCATTCATAATTTAACAACGTGGACAAAGGAAATCTCTTATTTTGAAGAAGAGAAAGGGTATGTTTTTCTCGAACTCAATTTAAATCCTGTGTATAGAGACGGTACAAATCTCTTAAATTTTATTTTAACCGCCCACGATATTACCAGTCACATTCTTAAAAATCAGATAGCCAAAAAATCGGCAGAAAGCTTGTTAGCCATTATTAACAACATTTCCGATCTGCTGTTAATAATTAAGAATGATGCCAACGGATGGACATTCAATAACGCAAACGAAAATTTTTATCAGACTTTTTCATTAGTGAAGAGTGAATGTCTTAACAAGCCAATTGAAAATATTTTTGAAAATACATACTTAAAAGAGATTTATGCTGCCGTTTCGAAACTAAAAAATCTAAACCTGAAATACGCGGAATTCTCTTATGACCATACAGACAAGAGAAAGTATAGCGGAAAAGTTACCGGAATTGTTTCAGATGAAGAAGAGTTTTTTATTATCAGCTTAAAGGATTTCACAGACCAACTTCTCTATGAACTTATCTTAAAAAGGGCATACGAAAAAGAAATCCATTTAAACAAATTGAAGACGGCATTCCTGGAGAATATGTCACACGAAATTAGAACTCCGTACAATGCCATACTGGGGTATTCGGAAATTATTGACGACTGTCTTCAAACCGGTGAATTTGACACTATTAAAGAGATCTCTGTTTTTGTTAAAGAAGTGCTCGATAGGGTTTTGAATTTATTCACCAATATCGTTGAAGTTTCTCAGATAGAATCCGGAGATGTTCAAGTTGATAAAGTAGTAATCAACTGCCATGAAATCTTGAAATCAGTTTATAATAAAAAAACTATTGCTGCCAAAGCTAAAGAGCTAGAGTTTAAATTAGAGGTAGAACAAAATGAAGTTTTACTCGCCACAGATTGGATAAAATTTGAAAAAATTATTTTTTCAATTGTTGACAACGCCATAAAATATACTGAAACGGGGAGTGTTGTAATGGGCGCCAGTTCACATGATGGTAAAATAATAATTTCTGTTTCGGATACCGGGAAAGGAATGGATATAAATTTACTCAGCCGTCTCTTTGAGCCTTTTACACAGGAAGAAGAAGGGTATGCCCGTAATTTTGAAGGCGCAGGGCTGGGGTTAACCATAGCATACGGATTAACAAAATTACTTGGCGGTGAAATGGAATTTGAAAGTTCAAAGGAAACAGGAACTAAAGTATTACTTATTTTCCCTCAATATAATTAGCAGGAACGCTCGAAATTTTTGTGTGGAGTTTCCCGGGTTTTCGGAATTGAAGAAGTTCTTTAACTCCAAGTTTGATAATTGAAATAAATAAATGTGAGAATAAGAGAATATTTCTCGAATTCGTGCTGTTCTTTTGAGGAAAATCTTTTTCTACATGAAAAGTAATTTTGTGTTTCACCTCGATGAAAAGTTTTTCTTCTTTTATATAAACGCTGACCAATATCATAAATTCTTTCAATCATTAAGGTTGTGTAATAAGCTCGTTTAGTAGAGTCAAATTATGTGCCGATAATAAACTGATGAATTAAGGATTTTGAAATTACAAATTGAACAATATTAAGCAGTTGGTGAATAGTGCGTCGTGGATAACTCAAGAAGTGGCGGATAAGTGAAGATACTTCTTGTTTTTGCTTGTTAAAGTATGGCATGAAATTTTATCGTTTTTCCGTAAAGGCAAAACGCGAATTTTTTTAATCGATTGGATCTTAAATGGATAACAAAAACAAAATTTTCGTTCAACAAAAAATATTTGCCGAAACCTCCGGCACTACCTCTCACCAAATACAAAATAGGGGAAAGCAAAGCAACGAAAGTTTTGTCCAAAAGGAAGCTATAAACATAGCGGGTTCTCTTGTGCAAAGTGATTTTAATGCAACGTCGGTTTCTGAAGGAAACACCTTATTTGAGTACATTAATTTGAAAGAAAAACTATCAACGCTTAACAGCTACTCTTTTCTAAATTCAAAATCGTCCACTAAACACGAATGGTATAGTACAGGCTTGAGGGAAATTGCCCTAACTAACTTTCATAATGATTTATCAATTGGATTAGAACCGAACATGTTTGTGTTTGAGTCCTCGATGGAGGTTCCGTATTCCGCATATTACAAACGTTATCGAGAAACATTTGAAATTTCAGAAAGTGGTAGAGACATCCCCGGCGACGAAATGCAATCGATTTTCTCCCCGCTTGATCAAAACTTAGAAGAGATAGCTTGGGAATACAATAAACTTAAGGAAACATTGCTGCTTACCCAAAATGAAAATATCAGATTGAAGGAATTGAATAAGAGTAAAAACGGATTAATTTCTATTATTTCACACGATCTAAAAAATCCTTTCGGTGCTTTATTAAATATGTCTGAATTTCTTGCTACTGACTTTGATGATATGGAGAAAGAGGAAGTTTGCGATTTTGCCAAGACCATAAATATTAGCGCTAAAATTCTCTACAAATTTTTTAATGATTTACTTGAATGGTCCAAGCTACAGAGTGATTTGGTAACCGTCCATCCTGTTGAAATTGAATTAAGCACCGCCGTCAACGATATCGTTACTCTGCTGAATATTATTGCAGTTCCAAAGGGGATAACCTTGATCAATAAAACGACTCCCCAATTAAAGCTGAATGCTGATCTCAACATGCTTTCTTCGATTCTTAACAATTTAATTACGAATGCCATTAAGTTTACAAAGACCGGCGATACCGTTGTTATCGAATCGGAAGAAGTTAATGGATTTGTGCGGATAACCGTTAAAGATACCGGTATTGGGATAGGCAAAAATATTTTGGAAAAAATCTTTTCCGTCGATAAACACATTACGAACAGCGGAACAGAAAACGAGATAGGCTCCGGTTTGGGTTTGGTAATCACAAAAGAGTTAATTACGCGTCAAGGTGGTAGTCTTTGGGTTGAAAGTGTCGAGGGAGAAGGAACTACTTTTTATTTTACATTACCAAAGGCAAAACTTTTTTCGGAAGTCGCATAATCAAGAGTTCCCCCGCAAAGAGTCCGTCTTCTACATAACCCTTGCGCCAGGATTACTGGTGGAAAACATCAAATCTTTTCTCTCCATGTACTGAAGATCTTAACTTTCCTCTCAACATTATTCATCTTCAAATAGCTTTGTAGTCTTGCTTTGAGTACAAGGGAAATCTCGGAACCCTTTGAAATTAAGGTTAATCCGCCTTTGTCCTTTATTGCTTCGGCGATAACCATTCCCGCTTCGATCTCTTCAATATTGATTGTAACAATGCGAAGCCCGGAATAGATGCCGGCAATTTCCGCATCGAGGGCAACCAAAATATTCGTGTCGTATTCATCAGTTTTTTCTTTCATCTTTTGAATAGCCGCTTTTTCGTCTAAGCCGGTACTTCTGAAAAAATCGTAATCGTCTAACACTTTTAAAATTCTAGCTTCAATTGGTATTTCATCTCCTTGAGGAGTATTTTTTATTCCTTGGGTTGATTTAAATGGCAAAAGTTGATAAGAAATTATGTTCGAGATGTTTTCTAATCTTGGAATATTCGCGAGTAATGATTTCCCGATCTGCGGGTGTGACAAGTAGAGGTTTTCTTCGTCACGGGTAAGGGCTTCACCGTTTAATCTTTTTTCTAAAATATCTGAGGGAATAGCAACGCAACCGATCTTTGAAAGAAGAACCATCGTTTCAATTTCCCAAGTGTTATTCAATCCAAACCGATAGGCAATGTTTTTTGTTAAAGTTGTTAAACGACTTGCCTGACTAAATGCTTTGGGATTAAAAACTGATAGGATATCCATGAGAAGTTTAATACTTCCCTTAAGAGTTTTTTGCAGCAATTCTTTTTCTGCTGTTATCAGCGCATGCTGATTTAGCGCGTCGTTCAGTGCGTCAACAAGAACATCATTTGGACATGGTTTTGTAAGAAGCCGAAAAATACTCCCTTTGTTTACCGCCGCAATAGCAGTATTGGTATCAGCATAACCGGTAAGCATTATTCTAACAGTATTGGGGGAATATTTTTTAACTTCCGAAAGAAAAGTGTTTCCATCAATGCCGGGCATTTTAAAGTCAGATAGCACAACAGCAAAGGTTTCGGGTTTGGTAAAGAGTTTTAAAGCCTCAATCGGATCGCTACAAGTGGTAATATTAAATTTTATCCGCAAGGTTCTTTTATAACTAGAAAGAATATTTTCATCGTCATCAACTAAAAGAATTTTATTGTTCATCTTTGAAATCTCCGTTTTCGAAATTTGTACAAATATTTTTGACCAGCTTATTGTCTGGGTACAATTCCCTCAATACATAAGGATCAAATTTTTCCTGCTTCGCCAGGATATTAGCCAGGTGAACCGCAGACATGGGGGAGGCTTCAATATCTTCTGCTTTTAACGGAAGGTCATGGAAAGCGGCAATTTCCAAAATTGAAACCGGTAAACCCCACAAGCCCAGCAAGTAGGCTCCCACTTCCGAGTGCGAAGTTTCAAAAAGTTTATACTCGGCATCAACATAACTTATTTTATCCCCGGTCATACTTTTGTGAATCTTCTCGGTATAATCTTGCGTTTGCAGTAAGATCAATTTCCCGATATCATGGACAAGTCCACCCAGAAACGTAATATCCAAAACGCTCTTCTCGTAAACCTCGGTACGAATAATTTTCCGTGCAAGTTCCCCAACTTTATAGCTATGCTGAAAAACTCTTTCGGCAAAAAATTTATTATAGTCGTTATAGTTAAGCGACGAGAAAATTTTTACATAAAGTGCGAGGGATTTGATAGTTTCAAAACCTAGAAAACTTACGGCATAAACCGGATCAGTTATTTTTTGCGAAACTCCGAAAAAAGCTGAATTTACCAACTGCAATATTTTTGTAGTCATAGCAACATCTTTAGAAATTATTTCACCGATTCCTTTTACAGATGCCGCAGAAGAACCTATTTCTTTTTGAAGTTTGACATAAATGTCCGGCAGTGTCGGGATGGTTGAAATTCCGGATATGAGATCTAAGATCTTTCTATTATTTACAAAACTGCGGAGTTTGCTAATGCGTTCAATAGAATCTTTTAAAACATTCGCATCGCATGGTTTTGATAAGAATTGATGAGCGACGTTTGGTAGGTTTAGAATAGCGTCTTTTTCCGTATAACCGGAAAGAATAATTCTAACAATGTTCGGATAGAGTTCTTTTATTTGCGTGAATAGATGAAGCCCGTCTATCTTGGGCATCCGCATATCGGAAACAACAACATCAAATTTTTCTGAAGCTAAAAGTTGTAAAGCTTCTTCACCGCTGTTACAAAAAGACATGGTCCACTCTTTACGGAAAGGGTAGAGCATCCGTTTCAATCCTTGAATAATATTTATTTCATCATCAACAAAAAGTATTTTCATTTGGGTCATTTTGAAATCGGTAATTGAATAATAAAAGTTGCACCTTTTCCATAATAAGATTCCACGGTGATGCTACCTTTGTGGTTATTTACAATAATATCGTGAGCAATCGAAAGTCCCTGTCCGGTTCCTTTTCCTACTTCCTTTGTGGTGAAGAAGGGATCAAAAATCTTGCCTAGAAATTCCGGTTTTATTCCGGTTCCTGTATCGCTTATTCGAAATTCTACATTTTTGTCATCATGTTTTGTTTCGATCACTATTTTTCCTTTCGTTCCTGCATCTTTTTCTTCACTGAGTTGAATCGCATGGACAGAGTTGATTATTAAATTTAGAATCACTTGATTAATCTCATCCGGGATGCATGAAATAGCCGGTAACGTTGGGTCAAGGTTCATTTCCAGGTCGGCAACATACTTCCACTCGTTTTTTGAAATTGCAACAGTAACCTGAATTCCATGATTAAGATCCGAGTATGTTTTTTCCTTTTGTTCAGGGTGCGCAAAATCTTTCATCGCCGAAATGATTTTACTTACGCGCTCAATTCCAACTTGCGTCTGCTCAATTGCCGACGGAATCTCGCTGATGAAATAAGGGATGTCAAAATCTTCCTGAATTTTCCGGATCGCCTTAATGATTTGCACAAAGTCTTGAAAGGCGGCGGAATCTTTTACAGATTCGTTAATGGAAGTTAGCAAAGTCTTAAAAGATTCAAAAGCATCTTTAAGAAAATTTGTATTATCGCTGATGTATTGCATCGGTGTATTAATTTCATGGGCAATACCGGCAGCAAGTCTTCCGATTGATTCCATTTTTTGAGAAAGCGAAAGTTGTTTTTCTATTTTGAGCCGTTCTGTCATGTCTCTGATGATGTAGACAAATCCGCGGACTTTTCCTTTGCGGTCACGTAACACATTAGAATTGATAGAGATCGTTAATTTCTTTCCGCTTTGCGAAAGGAGAATTAAATAATCGTTAATTTGATTTTCCTGGTTGTGGTCAGCATAAGTTGACTCTTTGGGAACAGGTTCTTCTTTGTGAAATTCAAGTACGGAAAAAATTGATTTTCCCAAAAGCCATTTCTGCTCTACGCCCACAATTTCTTCGGCGGCATTATTAACTAAATTAATTTTGTCCTCAAGATCGGTTGTTATAACACCATCGGTAATACTTCTTAACGTTACACTCAGTTCCTCTTTTTCAGATTGCAGAGCTTCTTCAGCTCTTTTTCTTTCAACGGCGTTAATGATAATATCTGCAATCGTTGCAAGCTGATCTAAATCTTCATCATTCCACTTATGTTCACTTTGCAACATCTCATATCCCATAAATCCTCTTAGCCGTGAACCATAAACCATCGGCACAAGAATAAGTGATTTTGTTCCGGCAAAGAGTTGTTTCTCATCGCCCACAATTGATTCAAAGGCATCATCAATAAAATGGGGGAAATGAAGCACTTCAAAATTTGAAAGTTTGGAAGTAATCCAGGGAAGAGTAGCTATAAAGGTGTTTTTAAATTTCCCGGTTTTCAGATCGGAAACACTCTCGGTCCACTCAAAAGTTTTATCAACAATAGCACCGTCTTCCGAAAACAAGAATAAGTAACTCCGCTGAACATTCAAGAACGACCCGATCCGCATGATGGTAGAATTAATTCCCTTATCAATTTCTTCTGAAGCGTAGTGGATAAAATTGGAAGAGATGGTTGTGACCATTTTTTCAAGCCGGATTCTGCGGTTAAGAGCTTCTTCCATTTTTAGTTGTTCTTTAAACAACATTGCGTTTTCAAGCACAATGGCTAATTGTTCCCCGATCATTGTGAAAAGTTCAATATCCGAATTTGTAAAGGAGTTAATGGCGCCTGTGTTATCAAGCTGTAAAACTCCAACTACTTTTTGCCTGCTTTTTATAGGAACGGCAACAGTCGATTTTATTTTTAACCGCTCGGTATATTCGGGAGAAATAAGTTTTGATTTGGAACAGTCATTTATAATAATCGGGCGCTGTTCTTTAAAACAAATCTCATCGAACTTTGAAGCGATATTTGTTGAAGAGGAGATATGGTCCAGTTGATTTGCATCTACAAGCATATTCCCGGCAGGATCATGAAGGAACAAACTTGCTCTGTGTACGCCGCGGTCGCTTAAATATTGGGGGATGACTTCATAGACTCTTGAAAAAACTTTGTTCAGATCCATTGTTGATTGAAATGTTTCATTGAGTACTTTAAGCAATTGCAAGCGGGTGATTTTATCTTTTAAAGCTTCTTCTGCGTTTATTCTTTCCGTCACATCTCTTGAAATGCCGACAATTCCGGTAATTTTTCCCGTCGTATCGAAGATCGGGACTTTGGTTGCCGAGATCCATTTTTCATCTCCATTACTTTTAACAATTTTTTCAACTTTGTCAATTAACGGAACACCCGACTCCATCATTTTTTGTTCATCTTTAAGGATAGTGTCTGCGTATTCTTTAGGAAAGAAATCGGAATCCGTTTTGCCGATTGCGTCTTTGGTAGATTGTAAGTCTAGCAGTTTTGCCTGTGCCTGGTTGACGCGTATAAAGCGGCTTTGGCTATCTTTGAAATAAATAATATCGGGAATGTTGCTTAACAAATTTTGAAGGAGATTCTTTTCGTAGGCGAGTTGTTTCTCGGTCTCCTTACGTTCCGTAAAATCGTTGATGATTCCGACAACGCCTCCGGGAGTGCCATCGTATTTCAAAAAGGTTGCCTGGTTAAAAATTACATCGTGCAGAGAGCCGTCTTTATATTTTATTTGGGCTTCAAAAGTAGTGTGACCGACGTGATCTAAAAGTGATTCGTTTGTCGAGTAATATTTTTCCGCAGCTTCATCAGAACTAAATTCAATTATCTCTATTCCTGAAGTTGCTGTATCGGGTCGCCCGATATTTTGTTCAAAGACCGTGTTCACACCAAGGAAACACCCCTCTACATCTTTATAAAAAACCGGATTGGGAATAGCGTTAATAAGTACCTGTAAAAACGTAAGCTGGTTCATCAATAAATCTTCCGACTCATCAATTCTCTTATGCTGTGTAGAAGTTTTCAAAGCTTTAAGAATCGCGAGTTTAAGCCGGTCAATATCCTTTTTTCTGATACAGTCGGTCGCCCCGTTAACAAGGCACTCAACAACATTTTTTTCAGTCATCTTTTCAGAGACGAAAATGAATGGAAGGTTAGGCGATTTTTCTTTCGCTATTTTTAACGCGGTTAATCCGTCAATACCCTTTAGCGTATAGTCCGAGAGGATCAACGCGCAATGATCTTTTTCTAAGGCGCTTACAAACGAATCTTTATCTGAAGCAAATGATGTTGTGCAATTGATCTTGTTTTCCTTTATGAAGGCGGTCAAAATTTCAGCATCTTTTATGGTATTATTAAGTAAGAGTATGTTTGTTTTGTTATCCATCTACCGGGAAATAATTATAATGAAGACTGAATAGAGTTTTCTATACGTTATAATCGAAGAAAAATAATTTAATTTGAGTTTTCTACCTCCGGAACAGCGCTTGAGGGATGCCGGTTAATCACCGGGCGGCTGTTACATCTATTAAAAAACAATGTTGCGTTTTTAGGTAAAATTAGAAGTTTAGTAGGGATATCCCTACTTTTTTGTAGGGGGTTCCCTACTGTTTTTTATCAGTTTATTTCCTTTTATTGTAGCTGCAATAAAAATTATTGTTTGGTAATTGTTTTTCAACATCCGTTTGAGGAGTTTTTACAATGCAAAAAATAAATCTGCTTGCTTTTGTTGCTAACAAAAAATTTGGGAAGATACCGGGAATAGATATACCCATTAATTTTTTTCTTCTTTCCATCTTTATTTTTTTTCTTAATCCTCTTCCTCCTTTAACCTCTACTGGGAAACCTTTGTGAAAAGACATACATTCTTTTACCTTATTTTCTTCTCCCTATTTTTTTGCGCTACGGAAACACACGCCCAGGATAGCCTCTACCTTGTAGATACCCTAACCGGCACAGCAGCAAATAATAATCTCTGGAAAGCGCAAGGCATTGGCGATTTTAACGGTGACGGCTTAGCCGATTTTATCGTTTGTTATGACCAATACGTTGATCTCTACTTTGGCAATACCCAATTTAAGCCGCAACTTGCACACCGCTTTTATCTACCGCCAAAAGATAATTACTTTAAAGGCTCTGCTTATGGAATAGGAGATGTGAATGGAGACGGGTATGCCGATTTAATGATAATTACCGGAGATACATTATATTACCCAATTTATCCTTATGGAGAAATAATCTTAGGTGGGAAAGAACTTGATACGATACCCAAATTTAAATATTACCCGCCTTATTATTGGACGATGTTGATGAGTGATGCAATGTATCCACTCGGTGATTTAAATGGAGACGGATATAATGATTTTGCTATTGCCTCACCCTACAACTGGGATGATGGACTTGGTAGAGTCTACATCTTCAAAGGGGGGAAAACTTTAGTGAGCGCGCCATGGGGAACACTAAAAGGAGAAGCTGAAAAGGATATTAATTTCGGTTCATCGGTTTTAGGTATAGGGGATTATAACGATGATGGTTATGGTGATATATTAATTACTTCCAACAACATTTATGTTGATAGAGATAGAGTTTATCTTTTTTTAGGAGACGAAGGAATTGTAAGTGATATACCCTATAAAACTTATGGGCCATTTAATTATTTATTTGATGTAAAAGTTACCAAAAAATTAAATGAGGATAGTAAAACTGGATTCATTCTAGTTTCTGATGGCAAGTTATATTTATATAGTGGAATAGATTCTGTTATTATCTTTTACCCGTCCAAATTAATAATTGGTTTAAGTGTTGGAACTGGCGGAGACATTAATAACGATGGATTCGATGATTTGCTAATTGGGAATGAGCAATATTTAAATTCCCAAAATGTAATGGTTGGTGGGGTAGTAGGTTTCTGGGGAGGTAATAATATCGATACCTCTGGAAACTTTTTACTTGAGGGGTATCAAAAATGGTCTTCTTTCTCACATAATTTAGATATACCCGGCGATATAAACGGCGACGGTTATGCTGATGTTTTTGTATTGGCGCCAACATATTACAAATCAAATGACTACAATTATGATAGTACTCTCGGAAGATTATATATCTACTCCTTTACTAAAATAACCGGGATAAATAATAAAGATATAAATACTCCAACAGAATATAGATTATATCAAAACTATCCTAATCCTTTCAACCCAACGACAGTAATTAGTTTTCTGTTATCGGCAGAGAGCTATGTAACGCTAAAAATATATAATTCTCTAGGACAAGAGATTGCGGTTTTAATAAACAACGAAATACACAGTTCAGGTGAGCAAAAGATTACATTCGATGCGAACAAGTATAACCTAAGCAGCGGGGTATACTTTTTAGAGATGAATGCTGTAAATACCAATTCACAAACAACCCAATTTC
This sequence comes from Ignavibacteriaceae bacterium, assembly GCA_041667115.1. Classification (GTDB taxonomy): domain Bacteria; phylum Bacteroidota; class Ignavibacteria; order Ignavibacteriales; family Ignavibacteriaceae; genus UBA1563. The sequence continues at coordinate 65,234 of JBAYFO010000006.1, forward strand.
AAAAGGAGATTAAAATGCTTTACCTCAAATAACTTCAGTAAAAATGGTTTCTGGTTATATCCGGTTCGTTAAACTAATTTCATAACAAAATTATATAGGTGGTATTGTGAGAAAAAACTATTTTTCAATCGCGGTTTGTAAAAGTTCATTCTTAAGGATTCTCTTTGTCTTGTTATTTGTGACATTTCTGTGCACTGATCTATTCCCTCAAATATCCCGATCAATAAGATTCCCTTCCGGTTCATTATTATTAACGAATGAAACTGCCAAAGATAATAACGAGTATCTTTAAAATCTTCCCCCGCATCTCTTTCTCCAATTATCCGTATATTTGCACCATGAATTTGAACAAAAAATACAACAACACCCCAAATTGAATTAGAAAAGGCATCTCCACGCCCCATTTCTTAACCAATTCCATTTAACAATAGAAGAAAACAAATTAGTAGTATATGAGTCTATCAAAAGAAATAAAAAGAAGAAAAACGTTCGCGATCATCAGTCACCCTGATGCCGGGAAAACCACGCTTACGGAAAAGCTATTGCTTTTCAGCGGAGCGATACAAATTGCCGGCGCGGTTAAATCAAATAAAATTAGAAAAACCGCTACATCCGATTTTTTAGAAATTGAAAAGCAGCGCGGAATTTCTGTCGCTTCTTCCGTTCTTTCTTTCAATTATCACGATTATAAAATTAATCTTTTAGACACTCCGGGACACAAAGACTTTGCCGAAGATACCTACCGCACACTAACCGCGGTTGACAGTGTTATTCTTGTTATCGATTGCGTTAAAGGCGTTGAGGAACAAACCGAAAAGTTGATGCAAGTCTGCCGTTTAAGAAATACTCCGGTCATTATTTTTATCAACAAGCTCGACCGCGAAGGAAGAAATCCGATTGAATTGCTGGATGAGATCGAAGAAAAATTATCGATAAAAGTGAGACCATTATCGTACCCGTTCGGAATGGGAATGAGCTTTAGAGGCGTGTACAATATTTATGATAACACATTCGCCTTCTTCCGGGCCAACAAACAGCAGATTGAAGAAGAAGTAAAATATTTTAAAGGAATTGATGACGAAGAACTTGTCACAACATTCGGAGAGGCAGCCGAAACTTTAAAAAATGATATTGATCTTATCAACGGTGTTTACGGAAAGTTTGAAATAGAAAAATATTTATCCGGTGAATTAGCCCCGGTCTTTTTCGGCAGCGCGATAAACAACTTTGGAATTAGAGAACTCTTAAATACTTTCGTGGCAATCGCTCCGCCGCCGGTCGCACGGGAAACCACAATCGGAATGATCCCGCCGAAGGAAGAAAAATTCAGCGGATTTGTTTTTAAAATTCACGCAAACTTAGATCCCAAACACCGGGACAGAATGGCGTTCGTGCGCATTTGTTCCGGTACATTCGAAAGAAATAAAAACTATTATCATGTACGGCTTAAACGTCAAGTTAAATTTCCAAATCCGGCATCGTTCCTTGCGCAGACAAAATCGCTTGTAGAAACCGCGTATCCCGGTGATGTTATCGGCTTGTATGATTCGGGATTATTTAAAATCGGCGATACGCTGACCGAAGGGGAATCATTTATGTTTAAAGGAATTCCCGTTTTTTCACCTGAAATATTTAGAGTTGTACAGAATAGAGATCCGTTTAAATCTAAGCAGCTTGAAAACGGAATTAGACAATTGACGGATGAAGGGCTTGCCCAACTTTTTGTGCAATGCGACGGCACTAAAAAAGTTATCGGCGTTGTCGGCGAACTTCAATTTGATGTTATAAAATACCGCTTACTAAACGAGTTTGGTGCAAGCTGCGATTTTATGCACTTGAACGCGTACAAAGCTTTTTGGGTGCAGTATGATAAGAAGGAAGATATTGAAGAGCTACAACGTCTTCGTGGAAATTATTTGTATTTCGATAAAGCAAAAAATCTTGTCTTTATTGCTGAAACGGAATTTTCACTGAGAATGACGAGAGAGAAAAATCCGAAAGCAACATTCCTCTCAAGCGTTGAACATAATAACCAGACGGTTGAGATGGAAAAAGAAGCTTAGGAAATAGTCCGCAATTCTTAGTTATCGTCTGCAGATACTTTAGAAGTAATTGTTCTGATTCGTCTTTTTCTTCAATCCTTTTGTATCTAAATATTTTTATTTAACTTTCTAAAAACATTATTCCGGCAAATATTCTGTTCAAATAATGCTTCGAATTTACAGTAAATTTTGAATGAGGTTTTCGTGAAAAAGAAATCTTCGGAAATGTCCACCCCGCCAAGTAAGAAGAAGAAAAAAGAAAAGAAAATTCCTTTGGAAGTTCAGACTTCCTTAGCGGGTAATAAACTTTTCGGGCAGATAGAGCCGGTAAGAGAAATTCCGGAACAAAATGAATTGCTTGAAAGTCTGGAAGATGCCATATCTGCAAATCTTATTACCACTCCCTCCGGTAAACTTGTTTATTGCAACAAAGCCTTTTTAAGTTTATTTGGCTTTAAAACCAAAGAAGAAGCAATACGCTATCCATTGGAAAAACTTTATCTCTCTGCTGATGACCGGACAAGATTTTTGGAATCTCTCAAAAAAAATAAAAAATTAGAAAATTTTGAGACTATGCATGTTTCAGTTGATGGAAGAATTATTCATACATTAGAAAATATGCTGAGTGTTTTCAATGAAGCAGGCGAACTAGTTAAGATTTACGGATCGATCATAGATATTACCGCACACAAAATTGCAGAAGAAGCACTGCGCGATAGCGAAAACAGCTATCGGGAATTAATTGAACTTGCGGTTGAAGGAATCCTCATCGGTTCTCATGACGGGATTATTCTTGGGGCAAATTCTTATATGCAAAAATTAACCGGCAGACCATTGGAGGATCTGATTGGTATGCATGTTAGTGGTCTATTCCGGGAAGATGAATTAAGTAAGATTCCTTTAAGATTTGATCTCCTTATGAAAGGAGAAACAGTTGTTACTGAGCGCAACCTCATTCGACCTGACGGGGCAATCATTCCAATTGAAATGCACACCAAGATGATGCCGAACGGCACGTATCAATCAATTTATCATGATATTACAGAGCGAAAAGCAACGGAGAAAGCGCTAAGAGAAAGTGAAGAAAAATACAGAAAAACATTTTATACAAGCCCGGACGCTATAGCTATTACCCGCCTTGACGATGGAAAGTTCGTTTCTATCAATGCCGGGTTTACAAAAATATTGGATTATACAGAAGATGAAGTGATAGGACAAAGTACGTTGGGACTGAATATCTGGGCAGACCCTGACGTGCGAAGAAAACTCTCTGACGGATTGAAGAGAGATGGTGTTGTTGATAATCTTGAAACCCGTTTTCGTAAAAAAAATGGTGAAATATGCATTGGGTTAATGTCAGCGTCACGAATTGAAATAGGTGGGATTCCTCACCTCATAAGCGTCTCAAGAGATATCACTGAACGGAAAGAGGCTGAAGAAAACATAAAAAAAATAAATCGGCTTTATGTTGTACTCAGCAATATTAATCAAGCAATTGTCCGGATTAAAGAACAAGAAGAGTTGTTCAACGAAGCTTGTAGAATTGCTGTTGATGATGGGAAATTTGTTATGGCTTGGATTGGGCTGGTTAATCAATCTACAAACAAAGTTGATGTAATTAGTAAATCGGGAGTTACAAAAGATTATTTCAATAAAATTAATATTGACTTGAAAGATAAAAAGCAAAGCCAGGGCATCGTTGGGCAAGCAATAAAAAAACAAGCGCATACTATCTCAAATGATATTAAGAATGATCGGCTTATGTCTCCCTGGATGGAAGACGCCCTAAAAAACGGTTATAATTCAGCAGCCGCATTTCCTTTAATAGTCAACGGCGAAACAGTAGGTGCCTTTGCATTGTATGCAAATGAAGTGAATTTTTTTGATGAAGATGAAATTAATTTGCTTGATGAATTGACCATGGACATTTCTTTTGCTCTTGAATCGAAACAGCAGGAAGTTGAAGTAAAAAGGGCTGAGGAAGAATTACGAAAAAAAGAAGATCAGATGAGGCTGCTTGTTGAGGGGACTCCGTATTTATTCTTCTATACGCAAAACGCTAATGCGGAGCTTACTTATATTTCGCCTTCTGTTGAGAAGATTACCGGACATCCGGTTGATCAATGGTATAATCAGAGGCATTGGTTCATTACGAATAATCCGATCAACAAAATTGCCAAAGAAAATACCTATACTCACTTACGAGGTGAATTCACCAAAAATTCTAGCTTCTTAGAAGTTAAACATGCAGATAATCATCCCATTCTCCTTGAGATATTTGAAAACCCAATCATCTCAAATGGAAAAGTTGTTGGGTTGCAAGGCGTAGCCCATAATATTACAAAGCAAAAACGCATAGAAGAAAAGCTGAAAGAAAGTGAAGAACTGTTCCGCAATCTTGTGGAGAATATTACTGATGTCTTTTATATTGTAGATGGTCAGGGAAAAATAAAATATTGTAGTCCAAACTTTTTTACGATAACCGGTTTTGCGCAGGAAGAAATTGTAGGACATCTCTATCTGCGTGTCATTGCCCCAATTGATAGAAGACTAGCCATTGAACATTATGCAATGGAAACAGAAAAGGGGACGATCGATACAAACCTTGAATTAAGAGTTAAGAAAAAAGACGGCACTATCCGATGGGTTGAACAAAACACCCGCATTGTGCGTGATGAAAATGGAAATGTTTTTGAATATAGAAATGTTGCGCGCAACATTAACGAACGAAAACTAACAGAAGACGCGTTGCGTGAAAGCGAAGCTACTTTTAGAAGACTATTTGAAGAATCTGCCGACTCGATTTTGCTGCTTGATGACACAGGTTTTTTTGCATGCAACCAGGCAACTATCACTTTGCTCGGATATTCATCCAAGGAAGAATTTCTGAATAAACAACCCTGGGAGGTTTCTCCGGAGCGACAACCCGATGGGATGCTTTCAAATGAAAAAGCGGCGTTGATGATTGCCAAAGCCCTTCAACAAGGATATAATCGATTTGAATGGGTTCACGTAAAAGCAGACGGAACAGAATTCCCGGTTGATGTTCTTTTAACTCCAGTAGCGATGAAAGGGAAACAAGTCTTTCATACTATTTGGCGGGATATCACCGAGCGGAAAAAGGTTGAAGATGCTTTGCGTGTTAGCGAAGAACGCTTCCGGATCATTTCTCATTTAACTTCCGATTATATCTTCTCTACAAAAATAACTGATGATGGAAAAGCCGAGATGGATTGGGTAATGGGCGCTTTTGAAAATATTACCGGCTATACCCTGGAGGAATATAAAGCTATTGGTGGCTGGAATACGGTTTTATATCCTGATGACCGCGAAAAAGATTTTCATGATTATGAAAAACTTCTTAACAATGAAAAAGTAATTAGTGAAGTTCGTACTATTCAAAAAAACGGGAACATTGTTTGGGTCAGATCTTATGCCCAACCGGTGTGGGATGAAAAAGCTAATAAACTTATCGGTATTTACGGAGCTGCGGAAGATGTTACTGAACGGAAGCAAACAGAAGAGCTTTTGAGAGAAAGCGAAGAACGCTACCGTATGCTTGTGAATCTTTCTCCGGATGCTATTGGGGTTTACCTGGAAGGGAAAATTGTTTATGTAAATGATGCCGCCGTTCTGCTGCTCGGAGGAAAAAACAAAGAGGAACTTATTGGGAGATCGGTGATAGACTTTGTCCACCCTGAAGACAAGTCCATGGTTATCGAAAGATCTAAGGCGCTCCTAACCGGTAAATTAGTCCCAACCGTAGAAGAAAAGTTTATTCAATTAGACGGAACAGTGATTGACGTAGAAGTTGCAGCCATGCCTCTTGCCTATAACAATAGGCCTGCCGTTCAATTAGTTATCAGAGATATCACTAAGCGGAAATTGGCTGAAAATGCTCTACGTAAATCGGAATTACATTTCCGTTCTATCTGGGAAAATTCTGCGAGCGGTATGCGGTTGACAAATGAAGATGGAATTATTGTTGCGGTAAATACTTCTTTTTGCTCGCTCGTTGGAAAGACCAAACAAGAATTAGAAGGGGCACCATTATCGATAATTTATAAAACTCAGGATAGATTAAATATTCAGAATAAGCATAGAGAAAGATTTGAGAAAAGAACAGTTAAGAAACTTGTAGAAAATGAATTTATCCTTTGGGACGGAAAAAAAATTTGGCTTCGGGTCGCAAATTCCTTTATAGAAAGTGAGTACGAAAAACCTTTATTGCTAGGCATTTTCACAGAAATCACAGAACAGAAACTAGCGGAAAGAGAAATAAGAAAACTTTCACAGGCGGTAGAACAATCAGCGGGTGCTATAGTTATAACAGATCTTAAGGGAAATATCGAATATGTTAACAAAAAATTTGAAGAAGTTACCGGTTATACCTTTGCAGAAGTGAAAGGACAAAATCCGCGCATCTTAAAATCTGGCGAAACGCCAGATGAAGAATACAAAGAAATGTGGAACACCATTCTTGCGGAAAATGAATGGAGAGGAACTTTTCATAATAAAAGAAAGGACGGCTCACTTTATTGGGAAGCCACAACGATTTCTGCCATTAAGAATAATGAAGGAAGAATCACAAATTTTCTTGCAATTAAGGATGATATAACTCAAGATAAATTAAAAGAAGAACTCCTAAAGAAATCAGAATTGCACTTCCGCTCAATCTGGGAAAGTTCGTTAGACGGCATGCGGTTAACGGATGAAAACGGAATTATCGTTTCTGTAAATGACGCTTTCGCAAAACTTTTTGAAAAAGAGAAGAGCGAAATCATTGGGAAAAGTTTTGCGGTTGTTTATGGTAAAGACTCCGGCTTTAACGATGTTGCTTCTTTTGTCCACCGTTTCGCAGATAGAACTATTCAACCTTTTATGGAAAGAGATATTACGCTTTGGAATGACAAGCCAATGTCCGTTGAGTTAACTAATTCATTCGTAGAGGTTGAGGGACAGCCGCCACTGCTGCTAAGCATTTTTAAAAATGCTACGGAAAAGAAACAATCGGAACAGAAAATTCAATTGTTGGCTCATTCAATTGAAAGTATCGGTGAATGTGTCTCAATTACCGAGATAAATAATCGTGTTCTCTTTGTGAATGATGCATTTATTAAAACTTACGGTTATTCAAGGGAAGAATTGATAGGAAACGATATTAGCATTATCCGCCCTGAAAGAGATGCACGAGAAAATCTTCAACAAATTTTCTCAAGCACTTTAAATGGAGGTTGGAAAGGCGAAGTTGTAAATAGAAGAAAAGACGGCACAACGTTCCCTGTTTATTTATCTACTTCCGTGATAAAAGATAATGAAGGGAATCCTCTTGCACTTATAGGAGTTGCCTCCGATATAACGGATACGAAAAAATCGAGAGAAGAATTAATCCTTGCAAAAGAAAAAGCTGAAGAAGCAAACAAAGTGAAAACGAACTTCCTCGAGAATATGAGTCATGAACTCCGAACACCGATGATCTCTATTCTCGGTTTTACTGAATTAATGAAGGAGATGGAACTGCCGGATGAAGTAAAAGACATGGCGACGATGATGAATAAGAGTGGTAACCGGTTGATGGATACCCTCAATATTATTTTGGACCTTGCCCAAATTGAAAAAGAACGGGTTATCGTTAAACCGGCCGAAGTTAATATTCTTACGATTATCGATGAGGTTTGCGATCTCCTTCAGCCAATGGCTAAAGAAAGGAATCTTTATCTAAAAAAAGAATTTCCGGCTGATTCACTTACGATTACTACTGACGGCCGAATGTTACGTCACATGCTCAATAATTTGATAAACAACGGATTAAAGTTTACTCCCAAAGGCGGCGTTACCATAACAGCTACTGTTGCAAAGGAAGGTGACGGTAATTTCGCGATTATTAAAATTCGTGATACAGGTATTGGTATTCCGAAAGATCAACAAGAAATTATTTGGGAAGAATTCCGGCAGGCAAGCGAAGGTATTGGGAGAAGTTTCGAAGGCAACGGGCTTGGTTTAACCATCACTAAATCGTTCATTGAAAAATTAAATGGAAAAATCTTGCTTGAAAGTGAAGTTGGTGTTGGGACAACATTTACTATCAAGTTACCAATTGATAACAATTCAACTACCGTAAAAGAAATCCTGGTGAAGGAAGAGATCAGTGTTGAAAAACAAATAGTGACCGGGGAGCCGCTAAAATCAGCGCAATTAAGAAAAGTGCTGTATGTTGAAGATGAGGAGATATCTTTCTCGGTAGTAAAGCATTTCCTTAAAGGAATTGTCTTACTTGATTGGGCGAAAAGCGGGCAGGAAGGAGTTGTAATGGCGAGGGGAAATAAGTATGACGCTATTTTAATGGACATAAATCTGGCAAGGGGAATTGATGGCATGCAAACCACAAAACTTGTCCGGGCGTTACCTGAATATCAACAAACACCCATTATAGCAATTACTGCTTATGCAATGCGCGGAGATAAAGAAGAATTTTTAAGCGTAGGATGTTCGCATTATATTTCCAAACCTTTTTCAAGAACAGCCTTACTTAATTTGATGGAGGATGTATTCAAAGAAAAATAGAAATGAATAAACGGGTGTCAAACCCGTTTATTTCAGTCGAGACTTTAAAAATTTCCCAGTCAAAGAGTAATCGTTGGCGGCAATTTCTTCAGGTGTTCCGGTAGCGACAATTTCACCGCCGTTATCACCTGCCTCAGGCCCTAAATCAATAACATAATCGGAACATTTAATCACGTCCAGATTGTGTTCAATGATTACAACCGAATTGTTTTTCTCAATCAACATTTCAAAACATTTAAGCAATTTTGAAATGTCATCGAAATGGAGCCCAGTCGTTGGTTCGTCAAAAATAAAAAGAGTATGCTTCCGGTCATGCTGGGCATTGAGATGGAGCGCTAGCTTTATCCTTTGAGCCTCGCCTCCCGAAAGTGTATTTGAGGGTTGACCAAGTTTTATATACCCCAATCCCACATCAGCAAGAACTTGCAATGACCGTACAATTTTATCATTCCCTTGAAAATGTTCCACCGCTTCATCAACGGTCATCTCCAAAACTTCAACAAGATTTTTTCCTCTGTAAGTAATTTCTCTAATTTCTTTTTTAAATCGTGTCCCTTTACAATCTTCACATTCTAAATAAATATCGGCGAGGAACTGCATCTCAACTTTGATGAATCCGTCTCCCGAACAGGTTTCGCATCTTCCGCCGGGAACGTTGAACGAAAAGAATCCGGGCTTGTATCCGCGGGCTCGCGCCTGATGTGTAGAAGCGAAAAGTTCGCGGATCACTTCAAATGTTTTGATATAGCTTACCGGATTTGAGCGGGGAGATTTTCCTATTGGTGATTGGTCAACAATCTCAATATGATCGATGTATTGTGTTCCTTTAATCTCATCGAAGTTTCCAATTGAAGCGGGATTCATTCCAAGATATTTTGCTGTCCCTCCGTAAAGAATATCGTGGATGAGCGTACTTTTCCCTGAACCGCTTACTCCCGTAACAACAACTAATTTATGAAGCGGAATTTCAACGTCAAGATTTTTTAGATTGTGCTCGCGAGCCCCAATAATTTTTATGGATGAAGTTATTTCTGTTTTTCTTTTTAGCGGCAACGGGATAGATAATTTACCGGACAAATATTTTCCCGTTAATGATTTTTCATTATGAATAATTTCTTCCGCAGTTCCTTGCGCGATAATTTCTCCGCCGTGCTGCCCTGCTTTCGGACCCATATCCACAATAATATCGGCTGTCCGTATCATTTCTTCGTCATGTTCAACTACAAGAACCGAGTTACCAATGTCGCGAAGATTTTTCAAAATGCGGATAAGTTTTTCATTATCGCGCGGATGCAGCCCGATGCTCGGTTCATCTAAAACGTAAAGTGTTCCAACCAGAGCCGAACCGAGAGCCGTCGCTAGATTTATCCGTTGTGTTTCTCCTCCCGAAAGAGTTGAGCTTAACCGGTCGAGTGTTAAGTAGCTTAACCCAACGTCATTTAAAAAAGTTAAACGGCGTTGAAGTTCTTTTAAAATCCGTTCTGCAATTTTTGTTTCATATTCCGAAAGCTCTAATTGTTTTATGAACGTAAGCGATTTATCTATCGGAAGTTTTACAATATCATAAATTGAATGACCCTGAATTTTTACTTGAAGCGCTTCTCGCCGCAGCCGGCTGCCTTTGCATGCATGACAGGTTGTATAGCCCCGGTATTTACTTAGTAAAATGCGGATGTGCATTTTATAAGTCTTACCTTCAAGCTTTTCAAAAAATTCATCTATGCCGGTAAAATCTTTTGTCCCTTTGCGAATAAGGGTTACTGTTTCAGGACGTAAATCTTTAAAGGGGACGGTAAGAGGAATATCATAAGTTTTAGCATGTTGAACCAGTTCGCGTAAATGCTGGCTGAACTTGGGGGTTCGCCATGGTGCAATTGCTCCCTCAATCAACGTTAAATTTGGATTCGGGATAACCAAATTCATATCAACCCCAATAACTTTGCTAAACCCCTGACAAACCGGGCAAGCGCCGAACGGATTGTTGAAAGAGAAAAAACGCGGTTCAGGCTCTTCATAGCGGATGCCGCAGCATTCGTAAAATTTGGAGAATTCTTTTTGTTCGTTCGTTTCTGCGTTGATGATTACAAGTCTTTCTTCACCTTCTTTAAAAGTTGTTTCGATGGAATCTGCAAGTTTTTCACGCAGATTTTCTTGCGTAACTTTTAACCGCTCGACCACAACACGGATATCTTTTTTTGATTTTGGATTAACGGTAGTTTCATTTAAATCATATAAATCATTTTTATAAAAAATTCTGAAAAATCCCCGTTTTTTAATTAAATCAATTTCTTCCTTTACCGTTCTTCCTTCGTGTGCGGTAAGAGGAAAAGCGAGATAGCATTTTGTCCCTTCCGCAAGTGATGCCAAAAACTGAACGACAGTTGTGGTGGTATCTTTTTTTACTTCCTTTCCGCAGTTAAAGCAGATCGTTTTACCAACCCGAGCAAACAGCAGACGAAGATAATCGTAAACTTCCGTAGTTGTGCCAACGGTTGATCGGGTATTCTTTGATCCGGTTTTTTGTTCGATGGCAACCGCCGGACTAATGCCCGTAATGGAATCAACGTCCGGTTTATTAATGCGTTCTAAAAATTGCCGTGCGTAAGAAGATAAGCTTTCTACATAGCGCCGCTGTCCTTCAGCATAAATAGTATCGAACACAAGCGAGGATTTGCCGCTGCCGCTTACACCGGTAAACACGACAAGTTTGTTACTTGGAATTTCAAGATCAACATTTTTTAGGTTGTGTTGTCTTGCACCTTTTACGCGAATTATTTTTTCTACCATACGTCCATTAACTTTTAAAAAATCTATCGGAAATATAACAAACTTTTGGCATGGTGAATTCCAACAGCATAATTAGTTATTACAGTTTTCTTTCTTTTTACGATTTTATTATTTGTGAATTTTTTGAATACTTTTGTTTTTAGATAGTTGACATGTTATCGTTCCCATCAAAACACAGTATGAGATCTTTTCCGCAATTAAATAATCGAAAACTTCCTTCGATAATAGTAATGAAAACAAACGGAAGAAAAGGTGAAATCAGAGAGAAGTTTTTGGAGCATTTAGTTTACTTTTAGATCGGTTTCTCGTTTTTTTTTGAGTTAGTTTTGGCTTTTAAGTGAAGGAACAAACATTTTCTTCTCAAATACAACGAAAAAGTAAACTTTTTTAGAAAATAATGTGTTATCCTAATAACACAACTGATGAATTGAGGATTTCAATGAAAGAATTTATGGCAAGCATATCGCTCCCCGGAGTAATCTCGGAGGAATATATTGAGCTTTTACCGGCGCAGAAAGAGTACATTAGCAAACTTGTTAATCAAAAGAAAATTACTTCATACGGACTATCGACAGAGAGGACCAAGCTCTGGATAACCTTTGCTGCGGAGTCGGAACATGAAGTTTGGCTTCTGCTTGCTGGATTCTCACTCTATAAGTATATGGAAGTTGTAATTGACGAAATGCTTCTTCACGAGAACACAAAACTGTTCTTTCCGAAGCTTTGTTATAATTGAAAAACAAGGAAGAGCCCTTTACTCATTGTTCTTGAAATTGAGCTTTTGGAATAGTGAAAGAGAACTTTGTTCCTTTTCCTAATTCGCTCTCTGCCCAAATAGTCCCGCCATGTTTTTCGATAAGTTCTTTACAGAGTAAAAGTCCCAACCCTGTTCCCGATTCGTCTTTCGTTCCTTTAGTAGAAAAGTGTTCATCAATTTTGAATAATTTCAGCAAATCTTTTTCTCTTATCCCAACTCCATTATCGGTAACAGTAATTTCGGTATGATCCGTCTTCTCAACCGAAGAAATTGAGATAAGCCCGGAATCAGTGGAGAATTTTATGGCATTAGAAACGAGATTTTGGATCACGGAATTAAGCATGTTCAAATCTGCAAAGACATAATTATTTCGCGGAACATGATTGATGAGTTTTAAATTTTTCTTTGAAGCGGTAGGATTCATCAAATTAATAACACTTTCAGCGAGATGGAATACATCAAGTTTTTCAGTATTGTACTCCATCCTTCCGGTTTGTAAACGTGACCAGTCAAGCAAGTTTTCAATCAGGCGATAAACATCTTTCGTGGTAGTGCGGAGCATTTTTAAATAATGAATTATCTGCTCGTCCGACATTTCAGAATATTCTTCCAGAAGTATTTCAGAAAGCCCGAGCAAACCCTGGAATGGACTTTTCAAATCGTGAGCAACAATAGAAAAGAATTTGTCTTTGCTTTTATTTAACTCTTTAAGTTCTTCCAAATAGATTTCAATTTTTTCATCTGCAAGTTTCCTTTCGCTGATATTTCGGAAGATACTGAGTAGATAATTTTCATCATCAGAAATTTCGAGAAATGAATTAATTTCTTCCAGCCATACAGTTGAACTATCCCAGAGTTTTAATTTCCGTTCGTAATTAAGCGGAACTGTTTTCGATTTGAGATTTTCATCTCCATTTAAGGTTAAGGCTTCCCTGAATTTTTCATCGTACACAGAAGTAAAATGTTTTCCAATGAGTTCTTCCTTCGTTTTTTTTACGATATCGCAAAACGATTTATTTACCGAACGGATAATTCCGTTATCATCGATAACGCGCATTCCGTCAAAAGAATTTTCCCAGATAGTTCTGAAGTGGTTTTCCGATTTCCGGATTTCCAGTTCATTATTTTTAGCCTCGGTCATATCTTCAACAATGCCCATTCCGCCGATAACTTTTTGATTGGCGTCGTAGAGTGGAGTGGTCTTAAAAATTGTATAGATCAACGCGTTACTTGTTGATGCTTCGTACCATCCTTCAAAGGTAGCATCTTCTCCCATCAGCGCTTTTTCAATTGACGGCCAGATCGATTTATCCCTCCAAAGGTTCAAATCTAATCCGAGGAGTTTGTCAGAAGAGGTTTGGAGCATTTGTACGAAACGTTCGTTGAATTGCGTTATTTTATATGAAGAGTCAAAAGTAAAAAATCCGATGGGGGAATGTTCGAACATGAATCGGTATTTTTCTTCGCTCTCCTTAATTTCCGACTCCAATTTTTTTAAATCACTGATATCTCTGGTTATGCCGACAATACCATTTATCGAACCATCTTTTGCAACTAAAGGGACTTTGGTAGAGGAGACCCAATGATATTTATGGTCATATGCACGAAGGATATATTCCAATTTTCCTATCATCGGCTTGCCCGTGCGAATGATGTTCCGCTCATCTTCCAAAGCGGCGGAAGCATGGCTTTCGGGAAAGAAGTTAAAATCTGTTTTCCCGACAGCTTCATCTTCACGTTTTAGTCCAAGCATCTTCGTTTGCGCAGCGTTAATGCGGATGAAACGGCTTTGTTTATCTTTAAAATAGATGGTATCAGGAATTTGGTTCATCAGGTTTCGCAATAAATCACTTTCATTCTGAAGCCGTTGTTCAGCTTCTTTTCTTTCAGTGATATCATTTGCGATCACTAATATTCCATCCTTTCCTCCGGCTAAAGAAACCTTAAGTTCGTGTAACTCTAAGATTCTTTTAATGCCGTCCCGTCCGATATTTCCCACTTCTTGAACTAAAATTTCACCATTTAAAATCCGTTGAATATTTTTTCCCATATTTTTTTTTGATTCGGGACCGGTAAAAAGAGAAATTGATTTCCCGATCAGTTCTTCCGCAGTAAATCCGATTGAGTTGCAATAGGCTTTGTTTACTTCTAAAATTATTCCTTTTTCATCTTCAAGCAGGATACCAACCGGGGACATGTTGAAGAGGATAGAATAAAGTTTCTCTCCCTGGGCGAGCGTTTCCATTTCATTTTTTGTGTCGGTTATGTTTCTTGAAATGCTAACAAGTCCTTCAATTTCACCGATTCTATTTATAAGGGGGACTTTTGTAGTAAGCATCCAAACATCTTTGCCCCCTTTAAATGATTTTAGCTGATCAATTCTGTTAAGAACCATCCTCCCGGTTTTAAGAATATCAGCGTCTTCATTGGTAACTAAATCTGTGAAGGATTGAGACACAAACCGGGAAATGTTTTTCTTGGAGGATGCTTCATCTAAAGTTCCGCCAAAGAAATCTATTAAGGACTTATTGATCTTAATGAACTCTCCCTGTCTATCTTTTATATAAATATAGTCGGGGAGATTTTGCATCAAACTATGGAAGAGATCATTATTTAAAAACAATTTCTTTTCGATAAAGTCCCGTTCTTTTGCTGCCCTCAAAAAAATAATAATATATTTTTCTCCATCTATGTCTTCAATGATTCCCGTAAGGTCCATGGTTAAGGAAGAGCCATCGGCACAAAGAAAATGCTGCCCTGCAAGAACGGAATCGTAAGCGTACGTTTTTTTTAAGATATCAGAAAGAGGGGAGTCGGTTTTGGAGGGGAATAAAATTGAAAAGTTTTTTCCAAGTAACTCATCTTTAGCATAACCCAGTGTATCAGCTACCCGATTGTTAACTTGTATAATTTCCCCATTCTTGGCGTCAACAATAAAAATAGTGTCGAGAGAATGTTGAAAAATTGTTTCAAAAATTTTATCCATATAAACCTAGATGCCTTATGTGTACTCCGCTTTTATACTTTTTAAGATAATTTTCATTCGCATTCTTTTAAAGAAATGTTTTGCTTCTTCCGGCATTTTTTGAAAACTTAAACCGGACAGCGTAGATTAATAATCGAAAATAATTTGATAAACTTAAGCAAAATTGTTCAAACGAAACTATTTTCACTCGCTAGTGAAAAACACCTTTAATAGATTTACCGCAATTAGGGCAGCTATTCTCTCTAAGGTTCATGCGCAGAACAGTATGCCAATCCCTTTCAATTAATTTTGTGTTACACGTTGGACAAAATGTTGTTTGTCCTTCTTTATTGTGAATATTTCCGATATAGCAGTACTTTATTCCGTTTTGCAACGCGGTTTTTCTTGCGCTCAAGAGTGTTTCCGGCGGCGTTTTGGGTCTGTTGACTAATTTAAAATCAGGATGAAATGCGGTAAAATGAAGTGGTACTTCGTCACCGAGATTTTCCAAAATCCATTCAGTCATGCGTTTTATTTCATCTGGCGAATCATTTTCTTCCGGTATCAGCAGCGTTGTAATTTCCAACCAAACATTCGTTTCATTTTTTAACCAGAGCAAAGTTTCAAGAATATTATGCAAATGAGAAGAAGTAAGTTTATAATAAAAAGTTTCGGAGAAGGATTTTAAATCTACATTGGCTGCATCAATAAACTGATAAACTTCTTTTCTGGCTTGTTTATCGATGTATCCGGCAGTAACTATAACCGATTTAATGTTTTCTCCCCGGGCAATTTTGGAAATATCAATTACGTATTCTCCGAAAATTGTAGGATCGTTGTAAGTAAAGGCAATTGAAGGGATGGAGTGTTTTTTTGCAAGTTGAACAACGTCTTCCGGTGAAGCGTAGAGAGAATTGCTATCATCAAGGCTGGCTTTGCTCATCGTCCAGTTTTGACAGAATTTACAGCCGAGATTACACCCGGCAGTTCCGAAACTTAAGATTTCACTTCCCGGCAAAAAATGGTTTAGTGGCTTTTTCTCAATGGGATCAATTGCAAATCCGGTTGGTCTGCCATATCCAAGTGAATAAAGTTTGCCGCCGATATTTTTTCTGATAAAGCAAAATCCGTTTTGTCCCTCACCTATCGTACAGTAGCGGGGACAAAGGGTACAGAGCAGTTTTGTTCCTTCGGGTTGCCACCATTTTGCTTCATATAGGGTCTGTTCATTTTTCATTTTTTTTCAAACGTAAATTAAGGCTTTCAATTTCTAAAAAGAAACAGCGAAAATAAAAGAGAGACGCCGAAAGTTCCGGCATTTCAATCTTGCTTTTCTTATATTTGCACGGAAATCTTTTTTAAACATCACAAGTTATAAATATGAACGAACCTAAAATCAGCGTCGGAATTCTTTTTGAAAAAACGATAAAATTTGAATTGCACGGCAACTTCCGCATAAAAGGAAGCCAGCAGTTCTTAAGTGGAATTTGTAAAGCCAAAGTTATAAATGATAAAATTGAATTAATCAAGAACGATACGTCAATGCAATTTGCAGATGAACTTATCCTGGTTCCATCCAATCACGCCACCGAGCATTTTACCCTAAAGGATGTTACTATAGGCGTGAAATTTCATTGGGAAAGAAAAGAGAAGCAAAGTTTCCAGGGATGGTTAAAACTGCTTCGTATCGGGAATAAAATTCATGCTATAAACATTGTTCCGCTGGAAGAATATCTTACAAGCGTGATCTCTTCTGAAATGAGTGCAAAAGGAACGCTGCAATTATTAAAAGCTCATGCTATTGTTTCCAGAAGCTGGGTTATGGCGCAACTGGTAAAAGCAAAAAAAATTAAAAAAGAAAATCTTATCTATGAAACCGGGAATAAAAACGAAGATGAACTTATTCGTTGGTACGACCGCGAAGACCATGAACACTTTGATGTTTGTGCCGACGACCATTGTCAACGGTATCAGGGGATAACGAAAATCTATACCGATATTTCAAAGCAGGCTGTGAACGAGACCCGCGGATTAATCTTGGTGAGCAACGATGAACCCGGTCAGATTTGCGATGCACGCTTTTCAAAATCTTGCGGCGGTATCTCGGAAGCATTTGAAAATGTTTGGGAACCCCTCCATTTCAACTATCTCATTCCTGTTGTTGATTATAAATACGAACCTGAAAACTATACGATCGATTTTTCAAAAGAACGGAATGCACGGAAATGGATACTTTCTTCTCCTCCCGCTTTTTGCAACACAACAGACAAGCAAGTACTCTCTCAAGTGCTTATTGATTTCGATCAGGAGACAACTGATTTTTATAGATGGAAAGTTGAATATACCCAGACCGAGATTGCTTCGTTAATAAAAGAGAAAAGCGGAATTGATTTTGGTGAAATTCTGGATTTTGTTCCAATTGAACGGGGAGCTTCTGCCCGCTTAATAAAATTGAAAATAGTGGGCTCAAAAAAAACAATGATCATCGGAAAGGAATTAGAAATCCGGAAACTGCTTTCTAAATCACATTTATATAGTTCGGCAATTGTGTTTGATAAGTTGGATGAAGTAAATGGTATTCCTCAAAAATTTATTCTCCATGGTGCCGGTTGGGGACACGGGGTCGGGCTTTGTCAAATCGGAGCCGCGTTAATGGCTCAGTCGGGATTCTTTTTTGATGAAATACTTTCACACTATTATAAAAACACAACGCTAAAAAAGGATTATTAAAGTAAATTATTATTTCGCGGAACTAATCACTAAAAACCGATGACTGAAAACTCACGATGAAAATCCTTTACTCATGCTTATCAAAAAGTTGGGGCGGAATGGAAATGTTTACGCTAACGGCAGTTCATCAGTTGTTGAAACGGAATATTGAAGTTGAGCTTTTATGCTTTGAAAATTCCCGTCTCCACAAAGAAGCTGAAAAACAAAAACTAATTTTTCATACTTCAAAAGCTTCGGGCTATTTCCATCCGCTGGAATCCTTCAAACTTTCTCGCATCATTCAAAATGGGAAATTTGATCTTATTCATACACAGGCATCAAAAGATTTGTGGGTACTGGTTCCCGCATTAAAAATTATTCGGAGTACCATTCCTCTTTTCTTAACAAAGCAAGTTGGTTCATTCATTATCAAAAAAGATAAGTTACACCGTTGGATTTATAACCGGGTAACATACGCGCTTGCCATCAGTGAGGTGATAAAAAGAAATTTACTTGATACATGCCCACTGACTGACGACAAAATTCTTTTGCTTCATAATGCGGTTGACACTAAAAATTTTGATCCCGAAAAAATTGATAAACAAAACGTGCGGAAAGAATTTGGTTTTACCGATGATGAAATTGTCATCGGGATGCTGGCGCGATTTAGTCCCGGTAAAGGTCATGAAGAGGTTTTATTTGCAGCAGATAAATTGAGCAAGAAATTTTCGAACTTAAAATTTTTCATCATCGGCGAAGCGAGTAGGGGAGAAGAAGAGTATGCAAATCAAATTAAAAAACTTGCAACGGATCATAATTTAAAGAATGTTGTATTTGCCGGTTTCCGTTCAGATACGGCTGAAGTTCTTGCAGCTGTAAATATTTTTTGCTTTCCATCTCACGCAGAAGCGTTCGGTATCGCGTTGGTTGAAGCAATGGCGATGGCTGTTCCGTCTGTCTGCTCTAGCTCGGATGGAGTTCTTGATATTGCCGTAGATGGCGAAACGTCTTTCTTGTTTGAAAAGAAAAACTGGAACGATCTTGTAGAAAAACTTGAACAACTTATTTCATCAAAAGAAAAAAGAGAACAGTTCGGAAGAGCAGCAAGAGAGAGAGCGGTTAAATTTTTCGATTTAGATTTTCTTACGGAAAAAGTAATTTCAATTTATAAACAAGCGTTAAACGAAAAGTTATGAATGAGTTAAAAAAGTTTTCGAAATTGTTGGCTGATGAATCGGGAAAAATTATTAGAAATTACTTCCGCACACATGTTTCCGTTGATTCGAAAGCGGATGAATCCCCGGTAACAATAGCAGATAAAACTGCTGAAGAGAAAATGCGCGAGATGATCATGAAAGAATTTCCCGGGCACGGAATCATCGGTGAAGAATTTGGAGTACACAACGAAAATGCAGAATACAAATGGATTCTCGATCCGATAGATGGGACAAAAAGTTTTATCTCAGGCACGGTTACTTTTGGAACATTGATCGCGGTAACGAAAAATGGAGAACCGATTCTCGGGGTAATAAATCAACCGGTTCTAAATGAATTTTTAATTGGCGATAATGACTCGTGTGAACTTAACGGAGTAAAAACCGAAGTAAGAAAATGTGCTTCACTTTCCGAAGCGACACTTTTAACCACAGATCATCTCAACATTGAAAAATATCAAGACGCAAAAAATTTTGATGAACTTATCCGCAAAGTAAAACTCTATCGCAATTGGGGAGACTGTTACGGTTATTATTTACTTGCAACCGGTTATGCAGATATTATGATCGATCCGATAATGAATATCTGGGATTCCACAGCCGTTATTCCGGTTATCCGCGGAGCAAAAGGAATCATCACGGATTATCATGGAAATGACGCTGCAAAAGGAGAAAGCATTATCGCTGCTACTCCTGAAATTCATAATGAGATTATTCGAATATTAAACTAATATTTTTGCGGGATTACTCTTCCTTCTCATATTTTTTAGGAAACTCATAGAAAAGCAAATTCCCAACCTCGGCTTCTTTCCAGCTATCAACATCAAACTCAAATGCGGCGATAGCGCATGTTGGAAGATTTTCAATGCTCGCTCCTAAATAATTTACCAGCGAAGTTAGTCCGGGATTGTGTCCAAACAGCATCACCGAGGAAACCGCGTCATCAATTTGATGGATCGTCTCTAAAAGTGTTTTAAGAGACGCTTCATAAATTTTTTTTTCTAATTGAATTTCATGTTTGTCAATCCCGAACTTACTGGCAAAAATTTTTGCTGTTGTCTGGGCGCGTTTTGCCGGGCTTGAAATTATCTTTTCGACAGTAATGCCTTTGGCAAAAAGAAGATTGGACATTAAGGCAGTATCGTGGTCACCCCGTCTGCTCAGTCTGCGGTCAAAGTCTGACAAGCTGCTCTCTTCCCAATCCGATTTTGCATGTCGAATAATATATATTGTTTTCATAAAAGTTTATTTGAAAATTACTAAAAAGTTTTTGAATTATTTCAGCAAATCATTTCTTAACTTTGAATTGAAAATTTTTAAGGAGAAAAAATGCAATACAGAGAATTAGGAACTACAGGAATAAAGATATCGGAAATTTCGCTTGGCTGCTGGACGCTCGGCGGACTAAACTGGGTGAACGGACAACCAAACGGCTGGGCAAACGTTGATGAAAACGAAGCCGCCGAAGCGATTAATTATGCGCTTGAAAATGGTGTCAATCATTTTGATAACGCCGATGTATACGGTAATGGAAGAGCGGAAAGGATGCTTGCTAAAATTCTCGGCAACAGAACAAACAATGTAACAATCGCTACAAAAATCGGTTGGTTTCCGGGAACGGCAGCAAATGCGTACGAGCCGCAACATATTCGCCATCAATGCGAACAATCGCTCGTGAATTTGAAACGGGAGTATATTGATCTTTACTATTTTCATCACGGATACTTTGGCGATAACGGCGAATATCTTGATGATGCAATTGAAATGATTTATCGTTTAAAAGAAGAAGGAAAGATTCGTTTCATCGGGCAGTCAGCCTATTCACATGAAGATTTTTTGAAGCTCGTTCCAAAAGTAAAGCCGGATGCCCTGCAAAGTTTCGCGCACGCGATGGATGATAAATTTATTGCAGATGGCACGCCGACAAGAAAATTACTTGAAGAATATAAAATGTCGTTTATCGCTTTCAGTCCCCTTGCCCAAGGGTTGCTGCTGGGAAAATATGACAAAAATAATCCTCCGAAATTTGAAGCAGGAGATCACCGGAATGGTTCGCAAAAATTTTCAAGAGAAAATTTGGAAAAGCTTGAACCAAAGATTGAAAAAGTAAAAGAACATTTTGGTCATTCTGTTGAAGCTCTGGCGCGTGTTGCGTTACAATATCTACTTAAATATAATGTTGTCGGGGCAGTAATTCCCGGTTTCAGAAATCTACATCAAGTAAAGGTGAATTTATCGGCGATGAACAAACCGTTGACCGATGATGAATTCAATTTTGTAAAAAATATTTTTTCAGAAAAGTAATTGGAGATAAATTGAAACGTCTAGTTGAATTAGCGGTAGTTATAATTCTTATTTTGTCCTTTTCAACAATCGCACAGAAAATAGAACGGGAAAAATTTGATCCGGCTCGCGATGCAGCGAAAGACATTAAAAACGCTGTTGTACAAGCTGAGAAAGAAAATAAAAAAATTCTGCTTGATGTCGGCGGCGAATGGTGCATCTGGTGTCATCGGATAGATGAATTTATTTTAGCAGATAAAGAAATTGATTCAACCCTGCATGCAAATTTTATTGTTGTAAAAGTTAATTACAGTAAAGAGAATAAGAACGAAACTGTTTTGGGCAAGTATCCAAAGGCGGCGGGGTATCCTCACTTTTTTGTTTTAGAAAAGGATGGAAAGCTGCTGCTTTCAAAAAACACCGGTGAATTGGAAGCTGAAAAATCTTACAGCAGAGAAAAACTTTTGGGTTTTTTCAACAAATGGAAAGTGAAAGAATAATTTAAAACAATGGGACGCAGATTCGTTATGATCATTTAAGATCAGCGCAGATCATAAAAAATCTTAATAAATCTGCGTCCCATTCTTCGTTTAATCTTTTCTAAAACTCCTCAGAAAAACTTTAACAAGATTTATCATTCCTGTAAAACGAAGCGTTAAATTTTTTGAATAAAGGAAATACATTCCACCCTTTAAACCGTCGTAAACTTGTTTTGAATGCGGATGCCACCACATGTTTTTTTGAAGCCCCGGTAAAATATCATCAATTACCACGCGGGGCTGGGTCGTGGCTTCAAGTCCAAGGTAACCGTGAGTTCTTCCATAGCCGGATTCCTTCCAGCCGCCCCAAGGTGTTTCCGCAAGTCCATGACTCATTAAATGATCATTTATCATCACCGAACCGACTTCAAGTTGCGCTGCAATTTTGTGAGCTTTGGTCTTATCTTTCGTCCAAACGGAAGCAGTTAAACCGAGGTTGGAATCATTCGCCATCTTAATTGCTTCTTCAAGTGAATGAAATTTTGTAACAGTAACAACCGGTCCAAATGTTTCTTCATTCTGAACAAACATTTCATTGGTTGCATTTTCAATAACAGTTAGCGGATGAAACAATCCTTTCTGTGTTCCTTCAAATTTATTAGCAGAGAAAACAGTTGCTCCCTTATCTTGTGCATCGGCAACGTGCTTTTTAACTGTGTCTAATTGCTTTTCAGTAGTTAACGAACCGACAGCAATGTTGAAATTTTTATCCACCCCGACATTCATTTCAGCCAACTTCTTTTTAAGTAGTGAAACAAACGGTTCATAAATTTTTTCATCGACATAAATGCGTTCAACACCGGCGCACGATTGACCGGCATTTGAATATCCCGCCCAAATAGCGCCGCTAACCGCGCGGTAGAGATTTGCATCTTCACACACGATCATTGCATCGTTGCCGCCGAGTTCAAGTGAAAGAGGAAAAAGTTTTTCACTCGCTTTTTTCATCAATTGTTTGCCAACGGGAACTGAACCGGTGAAAAATAATTTATCAATTCCCGATTCGATGAAAGCATCACCGGCAATATTTCCCGGAATATTCAGGAAATGGAAAAGTCCTTGCGGAAGATTACCAGCGTCAATACAAGCTTTTAACGCTTTGCCGACTTCAAGTGTTTGCGTTGCAGTTTTCAGAATAACGGCATTACCGGAAATTAGCGCCATTGCAACTTCGTGGAAAGGAATTGCAAAAGGATAATTCCAGGGACTTATAACTCCAATTACTCCATACGGAACGCGGTCAACATACGAGCGTTTGTTGATGGTGAGAATGCTTCCGCCGCTAAGTGTCTTTCTTTTTAAAACTGATTCGGCATTCATTGCGTAATAGGTAATAGCCATTGCAGAAGCAAGCACTTCGGTGCTGATGGCGTCAACTCTTGTTTTGCCGGAATCTTTTGAAATGATTTCCGAAATTTCATCTGCGTGAGCAACAAGGTAATCGCGTATTTTAAAAAGATGGCTTGCCCTCTCTGCGAAACTTTTTTTTCTCCAAACTTTTTGTGCGGTTCTTGCTTCGCTTACAGCGTTCTGCAAATCGGCAATTGAATTTTCTTTAGTGCTGCCGATTATTTCTCCGGTTGCGGGATTGGTTGATGTTGTTCTTTTTTCCGTTGCTAAACCTTGTTCGTTCATTTTCAATCTTCCTTTTATCTTGGAAGTAAAGTTAATTAAAACTAATTTTTCCACGAACAAAAATAATTTTGAAGAGAAAACGCATGAAGAATATTCTAAACGCCCAAAACAGAGAGGAAATATTAACTCGAATAAACAATCTTAAAGAAACTAATACTGCTTTGTGGGGTAAAATGTCGGTTAATGAAATGCTTTGTCATTTAGCCGATCAAGTAAGAGTAGCGATAAACCAAATTAAGGTTAAAGATTTCAGCAATTTCTTTACGCGAACAATTGCTTCCAAACTAGTGTTGCTTGGAATGCCGGCGTCAAAAGGGAAAGTAAAAACCTTTTATGAAATCGATTTAGAAAAAGGAAACGGAACAAAACCTACATCATTTGAAAATGATAAAACGCTTCTTAAAAAAATTGTTTCCGATTTTCTTGAGAAGGACAGCGGTTTTATCTTTCAACCTCACGGCGCATTCGGTTCTTTCACCAGAGAACAATGGGGAAGAATGATCTACATCCATTTTGATCATCATTTAAAACAGTTTGGGGCATAGAAGAGAAAGGTTCTATTTTCTTCCCGTCCATGTTTTCATGCTTTGCGGAACGCCGAAAAAAATCATTAGTTTTTGGAACCACGAGTCGGGCAGCAATCCGCGTAAACGTGAATTTAAATTTATCGTAACCGGACGCTTTGGTGAATATCTCCCTTTCTTTAATGCAGATTCAACAATGGTTTTTGCGATTACGTCATGATCTTTTAACAATGGCACAATAAGATTTCCGGGGAAGCCAAGTTTGGCTCCATGAAATAATCCTTGTGCAATATAGCTTGGATGCACCGAAGAATATTTCACACCGGTTTTTCCATTGTTGTAAACTTCAAAGCGAAGCGATTCGGTTAAGCCCCACACCGCCCATTTTGTTGCGGTGTAAACCGCTAAACCCGGAACACCGAGCGTTGCCGATGCAGATGATAAGTTTACGATGTGCCCGGAATTTCGTTCATACATTTGAGGAAGGAAAGCACGGATGGTATAAATTAATGAAGTTAGATTTACATTAATAGTTTTTTCCCATTCTTCATCCGTTCGCTCTAAAATCTCTCCACCGAAAACAATTCCCGCGTTGTTAATAAGAATATCAACTTTGCCCATATCATGTTTGGCGATTTCCGCCAACTCATAAACTCGGACTTTATCAGTAACATCACATTGATAGGCGAATACTTTTCCGCCGAGTTTTTCAAGTTCTATTTTAGCTTGATTTAGAGCTTCTAGATTCATATCCCACAACGTTATCGTAACACCTTCTTTGATAAGCCGCTTACACGTTGCAAGACCGATTCCCATTGCTCCGCCGGTTACTACCGCAGTTGAAGTTCGTAAATTCATTTTTCTTCCTTCTGAATAATTTTTCTTACAGAAAATTACTTAATTTAATTCATCAAATCATAAACAATTTGAAGGAAATAAAATGTTTACTTCTATTCAAGAAGCGCTTAAAGAACTGCAGAACGAAAGTAACGCAACGCAAAAACTTTTTAAAGTTTTAACGGATGATTCACTTTCTCAAAAAGTTTATGCTGAAGGAAGAACGCTTGCACGGTTAGCCTGGCATATCGTTACTTCTATTGTTGAGATGATGAACAAAACCGATTTGAAGATTACTGAAGTTGCAGAAGATGCTCCGATTCCTGCAACTGCAAATCAAATTTTAGAAGCTTATCAAAAAGTTTCTGCCTCATTTTTAGCTCAAGTAAAAGAAAAATGGACAGACCGTAGTCTTGGCGAAATGGTGAATATGTATGGTGAAGAGTGGTCAAAGAGTATGACGCTTTCTATCCTTATGAAACATGAAATTCATCACCGTGCGCAAATGACGGTGTTGATGCGGCAAGCCGGGTTAAAGGTTCCCGGATTGTATGGACCCTCAAAAGAGGAATGGTCTCAATACAACATGCCCGCCATGGAATAATAGTTTGAAGCGTTTTTCAATTTTAAGTATCAAATAGAAAACAAAATTATTTTATTTGAAAGGAAAAGTTATGGCAACGAAAAAAGCATTTGTAAAACAAGTTAAAGGAATTACTTTTGTCGGGAAAACCGATTCAAATCATTGGATAACAATGGATGGACCGGAAGAATTCGGCGGAAGCAACGCGGGCATTCGTCCGAAAGAATTATTATTGCTGGGGCTTGGCGGTTGTACGGGAAGTGATGTTGCTTCAATTCTCGGGAAGAAAAAAGTTAAGCTCGAAGGATTTGAGATGAACATAACTTCGGAAGTTGCTGACGAACATCCGCAAGTGTTTACAAAAATTCACATTGAATATGTGTTCCAGGGAAAAAACCTTCCGAAAGAAGCTATCGAAAAAGCGATTGAACTTTCGCAAACCAAATATTGTGCGGTAACAAAAATGTTTGAGAAAGCAGCGGAAGTCACTCATAGTTACAAAATTGTTGAAACTCTAGGATAAATAGTATTTTAAAAATTAAAGTATTGCGGTTTGTTTCTATGAAAAAGAGTATACTTCTTTGGATACTGGCATTCGTTATTACTCTTGCATCAGCATATTATCAGCGTGTTACGGGTCCAACGTATCCCCTTACCGGAAAGATAAAGTTAGCGAATGAAGAAGTAAAATATAAACTGGATAGAACTCACTCCGGTTTTTCCAATCATCAAATCAAAATTCAAATCAAAGGAAGAAATGTTTCCGGAATTTTATATTGGAGACGGTATAAAACTGACGATGAATGGACAAAAGTAGAAATGATCCGGCAGAATGATTCGCTTGTTGCGGAGCTTCCGGCTCAACCTTCCGCAGGAAAATTGATGTACAAAATTTCATTAAATGTAAATGAACAAGAAATCAGTTTCCCGGAACAGCCGGTTGTAATCCGTTTTAAAGGTGATGTGCCGCTGCCGATTCTCATTCCGCATGTGTTGTTCATATTTCTGGCAATGCTTCTTTCTACAAGAACCGGAATAGAAATTTTTTCTTCGGCTCCTCAACTAAAAGTATTTACGGTATGGACGTTTGTCTTTCTGCTGCTTGGCGGGTTTCTCTTCGGACCAATTGTTCAAAAATATGCCTTCGGTGAATTCTGGACGGGCGTTCCGTTCGGGTTTGATTTAACCGACAACAAAACCTTGATTGCGTTGATCGGCTGGATTTTTGCTGCGGTTGCTCTTATCAAAAAGAAAAACGAAAAATTTTGGATAACTTTCGCAGCGGTGCTGATGTTGATCATCTTTCTTATCCCGCACAGCGTTTTGGGTTCGGAACTTGACTATAAAAAACTTGATAAAGAAAAACCCAAAGTGGAAAACGTTAAGTGATCTTCTTATTTGCAAAGTAACGCCGGATGCTTTAATTTTTAACGGTAAAATTTAAAACTAAAAGAACGGATAGTGTTTTATGACTAATCAATTTATTGCTCATGTTGAAATCCCTTCAACTGATCTTAATGCATCAAAAGAATTTTATAAAAAAGTTTTTGATTGGGATTTGAATGATTTCGGAAAAGGATATTTGCTCTTTAATACGCGTCAAGGAATTACTATCGGGATGCGAAAAGTGGAAAAAGTAAACAGCGGAGATACAACTGTTTTTCACGTTCATGTTGATGATATTGAAGCGATACTGGATAAAGTTAAAGCTGCGGGGGGACAAGTATTCCGTGAAAAAACGGTTATCCCGGTTTATGGATGGTATGCTCTTCTAAAGGATAATCTTGGAAATATTCTCGGACTCTTTCAATCCCACTAACCTATTTCTCTGTGTTTCCGTGACTCCGTGGTGAATTAATTTACCACAAGGTCACAGAGACACAGAGTTTTTAAAATCCCTTTACAATCTCATCAACTTGTTTTAACGCTTCATCAATTTTACTAACGTCTTTGCCTCCGGCAGTTGCTAGATGAGAGCGTCCGCCTCCTGCGCCGCCAAGAATTTTTGCCGTCTCTCCAACAATTTTTCCTGCGCTCAGTTTTTTCTCTTTTATCAGATCATCTGAAACAACGCATACCAATCCGACTTTTCCTTCAATTTCAGAAGCAAGTAAACCAACGCCGCTTTTAATCTTGTTACGCAATTCATCGCCGAACGATTTTAATTCATCCATATTTGATGCGGCAACTTTTCCTTTAAAGATTTTTATTCCGGCAGCTTCTGTTGGGTTTGAAATAATAGAATCAATTCCGCCGAGCTTTTCTTTAAGTTTTAAATCGGCTAATTCTTTTTCGAGCTTCTTCTTTTCTTCGATCAATTCATTTATTCTGATTTCCGACTTCTGACTTTTGATTTCTTGTTCAAGAATAAACTTCTCAACTCCGGCGCCCGTTACAGCCTCTATTCTTCTTACTCCACTGGCGATAGAAGATTCGCTAAGAATTTTAAACAAACCTATTTGGGAAGAATTTTTTACATGCGTACCGCCGCAGAACTCCATCGAGAAATCACCGAACTGAATAACCCTTACTATGTCACCATATTTATCACCAAAGAACATGAGGGCTCCCATCTTCTTTGCCTCTTCCAGCGTTTTTTGCTGTTCAATCATAACTAAATTTTTGCGAATCTGCTCATTAACCAAGGATTCTATAGCTTCTAGTTCTGACTCTTTTACTTTTTCAAAATGAGTAAAATCAAAACGAAGATGATCCGGACCAACATACGAACCGGATTGCCGAACATGAGTGCCGAGAATTTTTCTCATTGCTGCATGAAGGAGATGCGTGGCTGAATGATTACGCATAATATCCCAGCGGCGTTCAACATCTACTGAGACATTGAAGTCCCCAATTAAAGAAAAACTTGCGCCTTCAATTGTTGGATGAGGTAAAGATTCAATCTCGTGGATAATATCATCATGGCGTTTTAATGTATTAATGATTTTTATTTCTTTACCATCTTTTAGGATTATTTTTCCCGTATCACCAACTTGGCCACCAGATTCACCATAAAAGGGAGTTTTATCAAATATATAAACTTCGTCTCCAGTTGGGTCGCATTCTTTTACATGGAAGTTAACAAGATTTTTATAGTCATATCCCACAAATTCGGTTTTGCCTTTGACGCGGTCAGTAAGGTAATTCTCATAAATATAAGATGTGGTTTTATTTTTTGTATCTTCTCGTGATTTCCTTTTTTGTTCATTCATTAATTCATTGAAACGTTGTTCATCAACGCGGAAACCTATTTCGCGTGCCATAACGTTGGTTAGATCGATGGGAAAACCGAACGTATCATAAAGTTTAAAAGCATCTTCACCGTGAATAACAGTTTCATTTTTTGCTTTTAAATCTTTCACAATTGTTTCGAATAATTCAATTCCTCTATCAAGTGTCCGGTTAAAACTTTCTTCCTCGCTTTTGATAATTTTCTTAACGTACTCTTGCTTCTCTTTTATTTCCGGGAAAACACCGCTCATCGTTTCAACTAAAACATCAACGAGCAAAAAGAGAAAAGGTTCTTTCATATTTAGCTTTCTTCCGTAGCGGGAAGCGCGGCGTAAAATTCTGCGCAGTACATAACCGCGTCCATCATTGCCGGGAACAGCGCCGTCCGCAATAGCAAAAGTTAATGTGCGGATATGATCCGCAATTACACGCATTGGGATTTTATGCTCTTCTTCTTCGTACGCCACTTTTGATATTTCCGCAATCCGGTTTATCAGCGGCATAAAAACATCGGTATCGTAATTAGAATTTTTTTGCTGCATCACTGCGCAGACACGCTCAAAGCCCATTCCGGTATCAACATGTTTGGAAGGAAGGTCGTGAAGTTTTCCGTTTTCATCCCGGTTATATTGAATGAAAACGAGATTCCAAATTTCGATACATTCCGGCGTTCCGGCGTTTACATACTTCGGATTATCGTAATCATCGGTAAGATTGATATGAATTTCAGAACAGGGTCCGCACGGACCGGTTTCTCCCATTTCCCAAAAATTATCTTTCTCATCAAAGC
>JBAYFO010000007.1:0-86521 GCA_041667115.1 Ignavibacteriaceae bacterium
AATTGCTGCAAAAACTACTGCATAAATTTTCCAAAACAATTTATGTTTAATTAGAAAATAAATCCCTAGACCAAATATTGATAACACAATTAAGAGTTGAAAAAAACTATGCGTAAACAACAACTTGAATAATAAACCACCAAAAAAGAAAAATGCTAGAATTTTAAATATGTTCATTTATTGTTTGCCATATTACTATTACTTCTACTGCAATATTGCAGCCCAACACTCCAAGTTTAGGAATGTTATATTTCACTAAAAACTCTCTCTTCATTATAATTTCCAATTTTCCCGCGACCTAACACTCCCGGTATTTAGGAATGTTAGCCCGCAGATTTTTTTCAAGTTACTTCCTCAGAGATTCCAAACAAGCGCACCACATTATAGTATTCAGTATTCAGTTTTTAGTTATCAGTTCGCCGCCGCGAATCAGTAATCAAATTTACCTTTTAACTTTTTCTCAACCGAACTATTTAATTTTTCTTTGCGTTTCTTTGGGCGGCAAAAAATTCTCGCCGGTAATTACACTTTTTCCGGTTTTCTGCTCAAGTGCTTTTCTTGCATCTTTATAAAATATTCTTTCAATTTTTTATTTTCAACTTTCCACTCACTCACCAAAGAATCGTTTCCACATCCGCTACATCAGTTTGATAACTTTTCCCGTCAGCTGATAACATTTTCAGATTGTCACAATTTGTGACAATCTCACTCCCTTCTTTTTTAAGACGGTTCTTTAATTTAGTCCAATAACTTTGTGCTCTTTTAAAATCTTTTTGATCCGTTAAAGCCGCAACAATATCTATCACGGAGAAATACCAGGTTTCTTTTTCCTCATCATAATGACGGCGGATTCTAAACGTATCGAAGACCGCTAATGATTCATCTTTCTTTTCACTCACAAAATATTCCTCATAAAGTTTTCAGTTATCAGTCTTCAGTAATCAGTTTTTTCTATTTAGTCTTTTTCTAACTGGCTACTGAAAACTGACAACTATTCGTTAACTTACCACCGGCGGCACTGGCGGCTCAACTGGCGGCGTTGCTGCCTCATCCTCCCCTGCCTCGCTCTTCGGCCAGGGAGACTCGAACGACTTCAACTTCGCCGGGTCGTTTTCATAAACTATTCTTCCCGCTTTATTTATTGTGTTTACCGCATCATAGACTTTCAGCAGCGCAAGATTTCTTTCAATGGTGTATTGCTCAAAATCATCCTCCGCAGCGCCAATCTGCGTATCAAGCGTTTTCAGTTCTTCGGTAAGCGTAACGCCTTCGGCTAAGAATGTTGCGGGCATTCCATTCTCGGTAACTTTAGTTAAATATTTAGTTAGTACAGTTGCAGCGGCGTTCATCGCGTCCCCCGTTAACACTGCATTGTTCTTGGCGGATGAGTAATCGGGATATTCGGCTGTTTGGGATGATTTTGGTTGGAAGGCGAGTTCAAGATAAAATTCTCCCCGTTTAAGCCACTTCTGACATGCTTTAAGCTTGGCTTTTAACAGCACAATCCAGGCGGTTTTTTCTTTTTGAATATCTTTGTTCGTTTTGAAATTTTCGGCGGCTAAAATATCAGCCTTAAATTGGGTGATGTACGCCTCCGTTATTCCCTGTTCACTCATCTCAGGTTTATCAACAAGATTTGAGTAACAATTCTTTGCCTCCGCAAGTAGAACTTTTCTACTTACCGGTGCTTTTTTGATCTCGACCTTCATCTCTACTCTCCTTTTATTGTTTAATGAATATGATAAACAAACCAAAGAAATCTGAAGTCATCTCTCCACACAAGAATACATCATAATTATTTGTGCAAACAGATTAGTTTTTTACAACCTTCTAAGGAAAAGTAAGTTCAAGTGAAGAACCCCGTTCCCCATGGTTTTAAATAACCGCTGTAATCTTACGGCAAATAAAAATAAATGTCAAATACTTTTTTGCGGCGAACAAAAAAACATAACCACAACGAACACAAAGTTTTTCACAAAGAGCACAATTGAATTTTGTGCCCTTCGTGTTTTTCTCTTTGTGAACCTTGTGGTAAAATTCATTCATCTCCCCCTCTCATCTTTACAAAGTCTCACTGTCTCAAAGTCTCAAAATCTCATCGTCACAAAGTCTCATCGTCCCAAAGTCTCATCGTCCCACAGTTTCCTCGTCCCACAGTCTCATCGTCCCAAAGTCCCCTCTTCTGTCACCCAGAAGTTCATTTCCGACTCATTTTCCAACTATTCTCCTCCAAAACACTGCTATTCTGTCAAATTGTCCTACTATTCTGTCACATTTCGCATCTAAGGAGCTAAAATTCGGAACTAAGGAGCCCTAATTCACAACTATTCTGTCACATCTCACTACTATTTTGTCAAATTTTCCTACTATGTTGTCAATTTTTCCTACTGTTCTGCCACCTTACACGACTATTCTATCACATTTAGCAACTATTCTGTCTCATTTCGCATCTATGTTGTCGCATTAAACTACTATTCTGTCACCTCACGCAACTAAGGAGTGATCTCTCGCTATTAAGGAGCCACCCCATCACTATTAAGGAGCGGTCTATCGATACTAAGATGTTTGTCAAACTCAACCCTGGAGTAAAAAATCATACATGCCGGGAGGTTAGTCAGTGGTCAACAGTCATTAGTCAATAACCAAACGCAATATTATTTTCTTCATATTCTATTTACAAATGACCAATAACAAATGACTATTCCCCAATCTCCTATCTCTAAACCTTTGCCTTTTTCTTAATCACTGCTGCAATAATCAGCGAGGTTACCGTTCCCATCATTAACGCGCCGAATATTCCTTGAAGAATGTAACTCTTCAAATTGAAATAATCCCTGGCTTCCTGCGGCTGCATCTTTCCCATCTTTACAACATAATTTTGAAAATCAGAAAAGAAATGGGGATTGATAAGATAATGAAAGATCAACAACACTACCGGACTTAATGCAGCTACAACAAGCGACACAAAAACTCCCGTTATGAAAGCTTTTAAGAAAGTTATTTCTCCGCCAAGTTCATTTCTTTTAGCAAGGATAGCATAAACCATAATGATGATTGCCGGAATAGCAAAGAAATTTGTAACAACCGCGTGCATACTCATAAACGTAGTTTGCAATCCAAAGACAAATTCAAACAACAACCAGAAGAGTTGTGTTACCGAAAAGAATATTCCGAATTTTAGTTCCGTTTTCATTCTTCTAATTCCTTACAATGTTTATCTTTTAAAATTTCTCTTAGCCATACAGAGATCAAAAGTTTTTAGATTTTATTTCTTAGAAGTAAGAATTCAGAAGAAATTTCATTCTGAATTCTTACTTCTGATTTCTATTTCAATATATTTAAAATATTCTTGCCGTTTTGCACAAACTGCCACAGCAAATCATTTTTGAAACCTCTTCCATTCCTAATTCCTAATTCTCAATTCCTAATTATTACCTCACTCTTCATCGCTTCTCAGTTTTTCAAGTACGCTAAAATCTTCGAGCGTAGTAGTATCGCCAACGACGTTTCCGCTTGTAGCAATTTCTCTTAACAAGCGCCTCATAATTTTTCCGCTTCTTGTTTTCGGCAATCCTTCTGAAAATCTTATTTCATCCGGTTTGGCAATATGCCCGATCTCTTGAGCAACGTGATTGCGCAACTCTTCTTTTAACAGAAGAGAAGGGATTTTTGTGTTTTCAAGCGTCACAAAGGCAACAATCGCGCTTCCTTTTATTTCATCGGGACGTGCAACAACAGCGGCTTCGGCTACGTCGGGATGACTAACCAGTGCGCTTTCAATTTCAGCGGTTCCCAGGCGATGACCTGAAACATTTATTACATCATCAACTCTACCCATTACCCAGAAATAGCCATCACTGTCTTTTCGGGCACCGTCGCCGGTAAAGTAAAATCCTTTATAATCGCTGAAGTATGTTTTTTTAAATCTTTGATTATCGCCATAAATAGTTCTTAGCATAGAGGGCCAGGTATCTTTAATAATGAGAAATCCCCCCGAGCCTGCAGGAACATGTTTTCCTTTTTTGTCAACAACTTCCGGCAGCACGCCAAACATCGGCAAAGTACAAGAGCCCGGTTTCGTTGGTGTAATTCCGGGAAGAGGTGAAATCATTATTGATCCTGTTTCTGTCTGCCACCAGGTATCTACAATCGGACATTTTCCTTTCCCGATAATTTTATGATACCACATCCACGCTTCGGGATTAATCGGCTCGCCAACAGTTCCCAGCAAACGCAAACTAGATAAGTTATGTTTTAACACCCACTGCTCTCCCCAGCGGATAAATGCGCGTATAGCGGTTGGCGCTGTATAAAAAATATTAATTTTATATTTATCAATGATACGCCAAAATCTATCAGGTTCGGGATGATTTGGAGCTCCTTCATACATAACTGAAGTTGCACCGTTTAGCATCGGTCCGTAAACAACATATGAATGCCCCGTAACCCAACCGATATCTGCCGTGCACCAATAAATATCTTCATCTTTCAAATCAAAAACCATTTTAGAAGTGAGATATGTATTAACCATGTAACCGGCGGTTGTATGGAGGATGCCTTTCGGTTTACCCGTAGTGCCGGAAGTATAGAGAATGAAAAGAGGATGTTCGGAATCTAAAGGAACCGCCGGGTTAATATCATTTACCGATTGCATTATTTCGTGCCACCAATGGTCGCGTCCCGGATACATAGCAATATTTGAATCGGGAATTCTTCTATAAACGACAACGTTTTCAACCGTTGGGGTTCCTTCCAAAGCTTTAT
This sequence comes from Ignavibacteriaceae bacterium, assembly GCA_041667115.1. GTDB lineage: Bacteria > Bacteroidota > Ignavibacteria > Ignavibacteriales > Ignavibacteriaceae > UBA1563. The sequence goes on from JBAYFO010000007.1 coordinate 4,765, forward strand.
CAACAGCAGGTTTCAAATAAACTAAATTCCCCCGCCGCAGTGCAGCATCTTGCGTTATAACAAGTTTAGCTTGTGCATCGTTGATTCTATCTTTTAACGCTTCGGAACTAAAACCACCGAACACTACGGTATGCACAGCACCAATGCGTGCGCAAGCCAGTATTGCAATTGCAAGTTCAGGTACCATTCCCATATAAACGGCAACGCGGTCTCCTTTACCTATTCCCAATTGTTTTAAAACATTTGCAAACTTGCACACTTCACGAAACATCACTTGATAGGTAAGGATTCGGGTTTCACCCGGTTCACCTTCCCAGATGATCGCAGCTTTATTCCTCCGCCATGTTGTTAGGTGGCGGTCGAGACAGTTGTGACTTAAATTAGTTTTTCCTCCAACGTACCATTTTGCATTGGGGGGATTCCACTGTTTTACTTTTGTCCAATACTTAAACCAATGTAACTCACCGGCAACGTCTCCCCAAAACTTTTCCGGGTTGAGGATCGATTCCTTGTACATTTTTTTATACTGCGCCATCGATTTGATGTTGGCAGTTAAGGTAAATTCTTTGTTTGGGTGAAACACACGATTTTCAATCATCACGGAGGTAATATTTTCCTGAGACTGAGTCTTCGAACCATTCTTCATTTCGGCTCCTCTTTGAAATAAATGAATTGCGCGTGTAAAATAGAAATTGAAATGAAATAATCAAAGAGAGGGGAACTTAATTTTTAGGGGGGAAAATTTGAGACTGAGATTACTCTTCTTCTGATGGAGTGAGAAATATTTCATCTTCTGAAATAAAGACTTTAGAACAGCACTCACCTTTAAACTTTCCCGTTTTTTGGCAGTTGGAAAAATTGTCTTGAATGGCTTTTTTGTCTTTACTAGTCGGTGTAAATGCAAAATCATCTAATGCTTCACCACATTCAGTACAAAACTCAATGGGAAGCTTTTCTTCTTCGTTATTTGTCTTTTTTGTTTTCATAGTTAATTCGTAGTGCAAAATAATCGTTATGTCTTTAATATAAAAGTAAAAAAAAGAATTTGTGCGAACGCTGCAGTCGCATCTTTAGTGGTTCTTTTCATACATAATCTTTTCTTAAATAAGAACATAAAATAAAGAACGAAAGTTCAAATTCTAACTCTTTTTTATAAAACTCAAATCTGTGTAGATTATTTTTATTCGTTTATGGTGTTAATCCTCGCTGTAATTTCCTGTTCAAGAAAGGTAAATTTGGTTTCGTTATAGAATTCTCTTTCTTCCATGTCAAGCAATGAACCAAGCGTAACTTTAAAGTCCTTCTCGTTAAATCCCTGAATAATTCCAAGCATACTCCTTAACTGCTCCTTTTCTTTAGGAAGTTGAATCCCCCGTTTATGTAAGAAGTCGATATCAAAACAATCTCTAATAACTTTTCGTGAAATCAATGCTGATATTTTGTTTTTCATCATTTGGGCAAGCGTAAGCCCGCGCACTTGTACTTGAATGGTGGTAAACGTAGAAAAAGCTATCTTCCTTTCCCATTCAAAATCATATTGTTCCTTTCTTATTTCAACTTTGAGACTTCGTTTTGTCCTTGAACTTTTCAGTTGAAAAACCAACGTGAAATGTTTGTTCTGATTGTCGATCAATATATATTCTTGTGAAAAAACAGCTTTCATCTCAATAAATATTTTGTCCGGATCGGAATGGGGTTTAATCCAAAAGTCGAGATCGGTGGAGTAGCGATTTAAATTGTGACATAGCCGTAGCATAGTTCCACCACCAAAATACAATTGGTCGAGTACTTTCTGCTTATTCAGCAACTGGAGAACTTCAATTTCAAAAATTTCTAAAGTCCGTAATTCTTCATTAATTTTTGCCATAAATTTTGCGCCGCTTTATTTGTTGTTTTTAGTATTTCGTTTATTTCCGCTTTATTGAATTTCTCTAAATCTATCGCATCAAAATCAGCATTGTACTTTCCAATTGCCGTCAAATAGATTGCATCCGCAAGAGCTTTTGCCGGTGACGCGATGAAATGGTTATCTATCTTGGTGAAACCGAAATAAAATACTTTCTTCACTTTATTAAAATTGAATTCTATATCTGTAATTTTAAAAGAAATTGTCCTCTGAATGCCAATGGATTCAATATGACTTCTCATTTGTTGGGTAGATAAATTGTAGTAGCTCAAAGCTGATGTTAGTGAAATATAGCTCGGAGTTTGAAGAACATTTGACAAAACAAATAATTCATCCTCGGTGATGGTTTTAAGTTTTTGAGGAAGAAGATAGAAATCCCGTTTGAGTCTAATCAACCTATTTTCTTTAACATAGCGTGATGCCGTTACTTGCGCGGATTTATAACTTATCGACAACGCACGGGCTATTTCGTTGCTACCAAAGTACAATGCATCAATATTTTGAAGTTTCTCTAAATTCATAGGAACAAATATATAGCATTATTGTTAAATATCTATATTTTGATAAGGATCAGCTCTTCGATACAATACCCACTTCCTTTTTCGAAAAGAATTACTATCTTCCTGAAATTTGCTCAAATAATTCTAACCCTTTCCATTATCAAATCGTAAGAGCAGAACAAATGGCTCTTCAGTAAAAGTAAGGATTGGCTTTTCCCTTTGCTAATTACTTAGAGAATTGTATTTTTGAACTGAAAATATTTATCGAGTTGATCCCTTAAAAGACAACTACGTTTTTCACAAATTAAAATTTTAGGACTTGATCCCGCCTGGCGGGACAGATATCTATGCAAACAAAAAAACATTTCTCCGTTTTTCCGATTGATTCCTCAACCGAAATTCCATTAACCTCTGCACTCTTCTGTTTAGTGAAATTTCATATCGCTTCAAGTTTGAGGCAAAAATGAAAACCATACAAGAATTCAAATCGATGAAACTCGCAGACAAAAAGATCTCCGTAGTAACTTGTTACGATCACTGGTCTGCTTTAATTCTTGACGAAAGCGATATTGACGCAGTACTTGTAGGCGATAGCGCCGCAATGGTAATGCACGGCTTTGATACAACAATAAATGCTGAACTCGAAATGATGCGTTATCACGTAGCCGCTGTTAAAAGAGGATTGAAAAATAAATTTCTGATTGCCGACCTCCCTTTTCTTGCTCATAAGAAAAGCTTACCTTTTTTAGTTGAATCTGTTGATGTGCTGATGAAAGCCGGGGCGCAAGCAGTTAAACTTGAAGGTGCAGAAGGAAATCTTGAAAGCATCAAACACTTAGTTTCGGCAGGTGTTCCGGTAATGGGACATCTTGGTTTAACACCGCAATCAATTAACAAACTCGGTGGAAATAAACTGCAAGGAAATGATACATCTTCTTCCGAACGGATTTTGAAAGATGCACAATCTCTTGAAGAAGCAGGTTGTTTTGCAATTGTGCTGGAAATGGTTCCTGCAACATTAGCCAAAACAATTACAGAAACTTTGTCAATCCCAACAATTGGTATTGGTGCCGGAGTTTATACAAGCGGACAAGTTTTAGTGCTTCAAGATTTATTAGGATGCTCAAAAGATTTTCATCCGAAGTTTCTCCGTAAATATTTAGACGGTTTTTCTTTGATTAAATCGGCTTTGAACGCTTACAGCTCGGATGTTAGAGAGCAAAAATTTCCTTCGGAAAAGGAGAGTTATTAATGACAAAAATTATTAAATCTGTAAAAGAATGGAATGACCTTTATTTTGAAGAGAATCTCTCTCCTTCACAACTGGGATTCATACCAACGATGGGAGCTTTGCATAAGGGACACGCGTCGCTGGTGCAAAAATCTGTTTCAGAAAATATTCGTACCGTGGTAAGCATTTTTGTGAATCCGACACAATTTAATGATCCAAAAGACCTTGAGAAATATCCAAAAACGTTTGAACAAGATTTTAAAATGATGGATGATTTGAATGTAGATTATTTGTTCTTCCCAAGTTATAAAGAACTCTATGCCGATAATTTCGCTTATCAGGCTCATGAAAATTCATTCAGCAAAATTTTATGCGGCGCCTTCCGCAGCGGACACTTTGACGGCGTATTAACCGTTGTTCTTAAATTATTGAACATCATTAAACCGGGACGAGCTTATTTTGGCGAAAAAGATTATCAACAGTATAAATTAATAAAAGGAATGGCGGAAGCTTTTTATTTGCAAACTGAAATAATCGCATGCCCGACTGTGCGAGATGAAGACGGACTTGCATTGAGTTCACGAAATTTACTCCTCTCTCCTAAAGAACGAGAATTTGCGCTCAACTTCCCACGCCTTCTCAAATCGAATAAATCATCCGATGAAATAAAATTTGAGTTGGAACAGCTCGGCTTCAAGGTTGATTATATTGAAGAATACGACGGCAGACGTCTCGGTGCTGTTTATGCCGGAAAGGTTAGGTTGATCGATAATGTCAAATTATAAAATTCTTTTTAAAATCAGCGGCTCAATTGCGGCATACAAAAGCGCTTCTCTTATTTCAAAACTTGTACAAAATGGTTTTGAAGTAAAAGTAGTTGCAACAGATTACGCGCTCAAATTTATCGGGAAAGCAACGCTCGAAGGATTAACCGGGAATAAAGTCTATACCGATTCCTTTGAAGAGGGAGAGATGATGAGCCATATCAATCTGAACAAATGGGCTGATCTAACCATCGTTTGTCCTGCAACTGCAAACACAATAAATAAACTTGCTGCGGGAATATCAGATAATTTGCTCACTTCCCTATTCCTTGCGCATGACCGTTCAAAACCTTATTTGATCGCTCCGGCGATGAACACGCTGATGTTCGATCATCCCGCAACCCAAGCATCGCTCTCCAAATTGAAAGAGTGGGGTGTGCAAATTCTACCAATTGCCGAAGGTTACTTGGCTTGCGGCGATACCGGAACAGGAAAATTGTTGGAGCCGGATGTCATTTATGAATATATTCTTTCAGCACTTAAAAAAAATGAAACTACTGAAAAACGCAAACTAAAAATCATGATAACATCCGGAGGAACGAAAGAAAATATTGACGGAGTGCGCTATCTTTCAAACCTTAGTACCGGAAAAACCGGTGCTGCAATTGCGGAATATTTTTCACGTAACATTCATGAAATCACTTTTGTTCACGCGGAAAATTCTGCGCTACCAAAGTTTGACTGCAAACTCATTTCATATTTTAGTTTTGATGATCTGAACAAACAATTGAAATCTTTACTCGCTAACGAAAACTTTGATGCGGTTATTCACCTTGCCGCTGTTGGCGATTATTCTGTTGAATCCATTGAAATAAATGGAAAGAAGAACAAACTTCCTCTTTCAAAAAAACTTGATTCGTCCGGCAAAAAAATAAACATCGAATTAAAACGGAACGAAAAGATCATCAATCACTTAAAAGAATATTCTAAGAACAAAGATTTAATACTTATCGGCTTTAAGTTAACGAACACGCAAAATGAAAAAGAACGAATCGCTGCTGTTGAAAAACTTTTCGATGATGCGGCTTGTGACGCTATCGTTTTAAATGATAAAAGTGATCGCGATGAAAAAGATCGGCAAAAGAATTTTATACTCTTCAGCCTAACCCATAAATCTGATGCTTGCCAAACGGTTGAAGAATTAACTCAAAAAATTGAAACACTAATCTTAAACTTAAAAAAGTTGAAAGTTTCAAGTGGCAAGTAACAAGCTTCTCTTTCTACTTTTAACTTTCCACTTTCCACTTATTAAAGGAGACGTAAATGTTACTTTGTCTTGACGTTGGAAACACACAAATGCACGGGGGAGTTTTTGATGGTGATCAACTTGTTTATCAATTTAGAAAAACTTCCAAACAAGAATTTTCATCAGATGAATTTGGAGTTTTTCTCCGCTCTGTCTTGCGTGAAAGTAAAATTGATCCCGACCAAATACATGATATTTCAATCTGCAGTGTTGTACCGGATTTGAATCATTCGCTCCGAAACGGATGTTTAAAATATTTTAATGCTGATCCATTCTTCCTAAAACCTGGTGTAAAAACCGGACTGAAAATTCAATACCGCAATCCGCTTGAAGTCGGAGCAGATAGAATTGCCAATGCAATTGCGGCGATGCACTTCTATCCGAACAAAAATCTTATTGTTGTTGATTTCGGAACAGCCACAACGTTTTGTGCAATCTCTAAAAAGAAAGAATATCTCGGCGGCATCATTCTTCCGGGAGTAAAAATTTCTATGGAAGCATTGGAAAGTAAAACTGCCCAACTGCCAATTGTTGAAATAAAAAAAACAGATGCAGTTATTGGAAAATCAACGGTTGAAAGTATTCAATCGGGATTGTACCACGGACAGATTGGAATTGTCCGAGAGTTGAAAGCAAAGATCATTCAAGAAGCATTTGCTGACGAACCACCGATTGTTTTAGCGACGGGAGGTTTTTCCCGCTTGTTTGAAGATGAAAATCTTTTCAAGGAAATCATTCCAACATTGGCATTACAAGGATTGTACTTTGCATATATGATGAATCAAAAACAGAAAAAGGATGAGTAGTGAAAAGGACTTTATTAAAATCGAAAATACACAGAGCGACCGTTACCGGCGCATACTTAGATTACGAAGGTTCAATCGCCGTTGACCCGCAATTATGTTTGGCAGCCGACTTAAAGGAATTTGAGAAAATTGATATTTACAACGTGAATAACGGTGCAAGATTTTCAACTTATATTATTTTCGGAAAAGACGGTGAAATTAGTCTGAACGGCGCGGCAGCAAGAATGGTACAGATCGGTGACCTCGTTATTATTGCAAGTTATGCAGAATATGATGAAGAAGAATTGGCAACCCACAAACCGAAAATTGTTTTGGTCGATGGGAAGAATAACATCACCCGGAAAGTTTAAACTGCTTTGTGTTTTCCTTTGCGAACCTTGTGGTATAAAAAATTAACCACAGTGGGCACAAAGATTTTTCACAAAATGCACAACAAAAAAGGCGATCTCTTAATCGCCTTTTACATGTTAATATTTTTGAATCACTTAAACTTGTACCGGTGCAATCGGGTTTGCCGTGTGCCGCATCGAATGAACTTTGTTTTTCGGTTCTAAGCTAACTTCATCTTTCACAATCGCTTCAAATTCTTCTCTGAATCTTTCGATCATAAATTTAACAGGCCAAGCGGCGGCGTCACCTAAAGCACAAATGGTATTGCCCTCAATATTTTTCGCTATTGTTACAAGAAGATCAAGGTCTTTACTTGTTCCTTCGCCACGGACTAATCTATTTAAAATTTTCAACATCCAGCCGGTTCCTTCACGGCAAGGAGTACATTGTCCGCAGCTTTCGTGATAATAAAATTTTGCAATGCGCGCTAAAACTCTTACTAAATCGGTATCTTCGTCCATCACCATAATTCCGCCGGTACCAATTGCAGAGCCAACAGCTTTAAGTGATTCGGCATCCATCTTAACGCCTTCAAGTTGATCGCCGCGTAACGGAGGCATTGAAGAACCGCCGGGAATAACACACTTAATTTTTTTATCGCCGATAACTCCACCGGCGTATTTGTAAATAATCTCTGTAAGCAAAGTGCCTGAAGGTAATTCAAAAACTCCGGGATTATTTACGTGTCCGCTTACGCCAAATAAAATTGTTCCGGGATGTTTCGGTTCGCCGATTGCAGAAAACCATTCCCATCCTTTTTTAATTATCGGAGGAATGTTGGTAATCGTTTCAACGTTGTTAATTGTAGTTGGATTTCCCCAGAGACCATTTTGCGCCGGGAATGGCGGCTTTACGCGCGGGTAGCCGCGCTGTCCTTCAATTGAATTCATCAATGAAGATTCTTCACCGCAGATATAAGCGCCGGCTCCTTTATGAATGTAAATATTACAGAAAAAATCTGTCGCGAATGTTTCCTTCATTTTTTCCCCAACAAATCCTTTGTCGTAGGCATCATCAAGAGCTTTTTGAAGAAGTTTTATCCATTTATGATATTCACCGCGAACATAGATATAAGCACTTTTCGCACCAATCGCATAACATGCAATGATGGCGCCTTCAATCAATTGATGAGGATTGCGTTCTAAAATTTGTCTGTCTTTAAATGAACCCGGTTCACTTTCATCACCATTAACGCAAAGATATTTCGGCTTGTCGTTATTCTTCGGCATGAAACTCCATTTTAATCCGGCAGAGAAAGCGGCGCCACCTCTTCCGCGTAAACCTGATTTTTTAACGGTATCAATTATCTGATCGGTCGTTTGCGTAAATGCCGATTTAGCGGCTTCGTATCCGCCGTTTTGAATATAAACATCAAGCTGATGAAAATTTTCTATTTCCGGTAAAACTATTTTTTCCATTTATAAAATCAATTTAATGAGTCTAATATTTGCAGAGCTTTTTCTTTATCTAAATTTTCAAAGTAATCTTCGTTCACTGCGATCATCGGGGCAGTGCCGCATGAACCCATACATTCAACTTCTTCAAGAGAGAATTTTTTATCGTTTGAAACATCACCGTTGTCTAATCCCAATTTCTCTTTAACGGCATCATAAATTTGATAGCCGCCGCGAAGCATGCAGGAAACGTTGGTACAAACTTGAATGTGATATTTTCCCATTTCCTTTTTATGGTACATCGTATAAAACGTAACCACGCCAAAAACATCTTCTTCGTTCATTTCCAAAATGGATGCAGTTTCCACCATCACCTCATTAGAAATCCAGCCGTGTTGTTCTTGCGCAATGTAAAGAACCGGCATAACCGCCGCTTGCTTTGTGGGATACTTTTTTAGTATCTGTTCAATCTTTTGAAGGTTCTCTTCTGAAAATTTGAATTCCATTTTTCTTCTACTTTTTTATTCGTGAACCATATATCATCCCTACGGGATTTTATTTTCCAAAGGGAATTTTATTCTACCAATATTTAATCCCGAACGGGATTAGAATCAATTTCATTTCTGAAATTGCAAATTGGAATTCATTCCTAATTCCTAATTCGTAATTTCTAATTATTTGTCAGCTTCACCCATAATCGGATCGATAGAGCCGACGATTGCAACAACATCCGAGATCATTTGTCCTTTAACTAAGTGAGGAATTGCCTGTAAATTGGCAAACGAGGGAGACCTGATCTTCATTCGCCAAGGCTGTCCTTCTCCTTTACTAACAATGTAAAAACCAAGTTCGCCTTTAGGATTTTCAACCGCTTGATATACATCGCCAACGGGTGGATTAATTCCAAAATTCACAATCATAAAATCATGGATCAGTTCTTCCATCTTTGTGTAAATCTCTGTTTTTCTCGGAAGAACTTTTTTCGGACTGTTCAGCATCACTTCGCCGTTTGGAATTTTATCAATTACCTGGCGAACTATTTTTGCACTCTCACGCAATTCATCTGCGCGGACAAAATACCTTGCCAGGCAATCACCTTCAGTATAAGTTGGAATTTTAAAATCCATCTCATTATAAAAAAGATAAGGAGTCGCTCTCCGTAAATCAAATTCAACTCCGCTAGCGCGTATATTTGGACCGGTGAAACCAATATCGATTGCATCTTCCTTGGAAATAACACCAACTCCTTCCAACCGTTCTACAAAAATTCTGTTTCCGTTCAGCAGGCGTTCCATCTCATCAAATTTTTCTTCAAACTGATCGATGAACGCAATAATATTTTTCATCGTATCGGAAGTAACATCGGAAGCAACGCCGCCGATTCTTGTGTAGCTTGTTGTAAAACGGGCACCGCAAATGACGTCGAAAAAGTCAAGAATCTTTTCGCGTTCGCGCAATCCCCAAAGAAAAACTGTTAACGCGCCGACATCCATTGCAAGTGCACCGATAGCAACAAGATGAGAACACATTCTTGCAAGTTCTGCAAGAAGCATGCGGATATATTGCGCACGAGGTGGAGCAGTAATCCCCGCAAGTTTTTCTACCGCTAATGCATAAGCAACATTATTTGCCGGAGGAGCAATATAATCTAAACGATCGGTGTGAGGAATAAATTCGAGATACGACATATTCTCAGCCATCTTCTCATATCCGCGATGGAGATAGCCTAATTCGGGAACGCAGGCAATAACCGTCTCACCATCCAGGCAAAGCAGCAGCCGCAAAACACCATGCGTTGCAGGATGCTGCGGACCCATGTTCAGGATCATTTCATTTTCTAATGCGTCATCAATCGTAATATGGGAATCAGCGCCAAGCAACGCCTGAACTATCTTTGGGTGCACATCATCTTTAGTTAATTTTTGCATAGACATAAACTCATTATTTTTTCGGAAGTGGAAGTGTGCCTGGTATTCCCATCAGCGGAAATTCTTTTCTCAACGGATGATATTCAAAATCTTCAGACATATACATTCTACGCAAATCCGGATGGTGAAGGAATGTAATTCCAAACATATCATAGGCTTCTCGCTCAGCCCAGTTAGCTGCTTTCCAAATTGAAGAAACAGATTCAACAGAACATTCGCTTTCGTCAACATCAACTTTTAAACAAAGGCGGAATTTATTTTCCATAGAAAAAATATGATACACAACGGTAAATCTATTTTTCCGCGTCGCCCAATCTATTGCCGTAACGTCTTCGCATAAATTGAACTTCAAACCCTCCTCATCTTTTAGAAATGAACAAACGTTTAGAAGAGCCGATTTATCTAACTTCACAGTCAATTCATCAACTTGTTCACTAAATTCAAATTGAACTGTGGTGAATTGTTTTGCTAATTTTTCTTTTAGTAATTCTTTCATACAGCTTTAATTTTTTGAGAGAGATAGCTCAGTCTGCTTTGTATCAAAGCCGACTTGCGGTGAATCAGGAAAATCTTTTACCCGCGTTTTTCCAATTTTTTCCTGTATCTGAATAAGTGCATTTAAAAGATTTTCAGGTCTTGGCGGACACCCGGCTGCGTAAACATCAACAGGTAAAAACTGGTCGATGCCCTGAACAACGTTGTAGCTTCTATACATTCCTCCCGTAGAAGTGCATGCGCCCATCGCAATTACCCATTTGGGTTCCGGCATCTGATCGAAAATCTTTTTAACAACGTGAGCCATTTTATACGTAACGGTTCCGGCAACGATCATAAGATCGCACTGCCGTGGAGTAAACCGCATAACTTCCGAACCGAAACGGGAAATATCATATTTCGGATCGCCGGAAGCCATCATTTCAATCGCGCAGCAGGAAATTCCCATCGGCATCGGCCAGACAGAATTTTCTCTAGCCCACGCAGCCAATGCATCAACAGTAGTTGTGAAAAAGCCGTCATTGATTAATTTACTTTCTAATCCCATTTAAAACCGCCTTTTTTATAAGCATAAAGGAAACCTACTTCAAAAACCACTAAAAAGACTACCATTGCGAAGAAGATAGAAATTCCAAACTCGGTAAAAAGTCTTTTAAATTGCACAGCCCAGGGATAAACAAAAATCACTTCCAGATCGAAAATGATAAAGAGCATTGCAACTATGTAATACTTAACAGAAACTCGGTCGTGAGTAGTTCCAATCGGTTTCATTCCGCTTTCGTAAGTCGACTGCTTTTCTGCATTAGGCCGGGCGGGTCCAAAAATGTTGGACGAGAAAACCGTAGCTACCGCAAAAACGATTGCGAAGCCAAAAACTAAAAATATGGGGATATATTCAATTAGCATTTTTTCTTTTAATTATTTTGGATTCAAATTTATCATAAATACCTTTGAATGTCAATTTACTTAGGAGTTTCCTGAAGTATATTTTTCCAGGTCGGGGTGAAAATTGCTTAGTCAATTCGAGAAAAAAATTTTATTTTAATATAAGAATAATTCAAACAGAGGAAAACTATGGAACTTCAGTTTATCGGCGCGGCAAAAACCGTAACAGGCTCACTCCATTATTTTAAAGTTGGCGAAAAGAAGTTTATTCTTGATTGTGGATTGGTTCAGGGAAAACGAAAAGAATCATTTGAATTAAACAGAACATTTGAATTTTTTGACCCGGAAGAAATTGATTTTGTTATTCTTTCTCACGCGCATATTGACCATGCGGGAAACCTTCCCAACCTTGTTAAACGGGGCTTCCGGGGACACATCTATGCTACGCTGGCAACGCGCGATCTTTGCTCGGTAATGCTTTTAGACAGCGCACATATTCAAGAAAAAGACGTTGAGTATGTGAATAAAAAAAGAAAACGGGAGAAGAAAAATCTTTTTGAACCTCTCTACACAGCACAGGATGTGCATGAAACCATGGAATTGTTTGTCGGATTAAATTATCATCGCACCTACAAAATTGATGAAAACATTTCCGTAACTTTTTATGATGCCGGACATATTCTCGGTTCGGCGGTGGTTTATTTAACGATTAAAGAAAATGGCAAAACGTTTACCGTGGGATTTTCAGGAGATTTGGGGCGACCTAATTTACCAATCCTTCGCGATCCGGAACAAATTCCCGATGTTGACTATTTTATTTGCGAGAGTACCTACGGAGGAAGATTCCATGAGACATTTGACAAATCGGAAGAAAGTTTAACAGCAGTTTTAAAGAAAGCAATTCAACGGAAAGCAAAAATTATTGTCCCCTCCTTCAGCGTGGGAAGGACACAGGAGCTTGTTTATTTGCTGAATCAAATTTTTGAAAAGGGGTTAGTCCCCTCTATTCCAATTTTTGTGGATAGCCCGTTATCTGTAAATACGACGGCAATTTTCAGACTTCATCCTGAATGTTTCGACAAAGAAACAATAAGTTTTATGAACCAGCATCACGACCCGTTCGGATTTGAGAAGTTAAAATATATTACCGATGTTGAAGATTCGAAAAAACTGAATGATATTAACGGACCTGTAATGATCATTTCAGCCTCAGGAATGGCGGAAGCCGGAAGAATTCAGCATCACCTTGCAAACAATATTGCGAATGCCAATAACATCGTGTTGATAGTTGGCTATTGCGCCGAACATACGCTGGGAAAAAGAATTGTTGAACGTCAACCGGAAGTAAAAATCTTCGGCGAAGTATTTCCTCTGAATGCTGAAGTTATCGTTCTCAACTCGTTAAGCGCCCATGCCGATGCTAACGAATTACTAGACTACTGCAACAAATTAAATAAGACAAAATTGAAAAACTTCTTTATTGTTCATGGCGATGAAGATCAGCAAATAAAATTCCGGGATAGATTACATGCGTCTGGATTTGGTGAAATAACCATTCCTTCACGCGGAGATGTATTTAGTCTATAGGTTATGCAAGAAATATTTTTCACCATTATACTATTGCATAGTATTTCTCAAAGACAACATGTATCCGGTCTGCTCAAATGAAATATTTTTTAATACTCCTATTGTCTTTGGGGATTCAACAGATTGCGGCGCAGGGAGAAATCAACCAGGATTCTCTTTCGCTGCCGGTCAAAACCGATTCGGTAAATTATTTCGAAACCAAACTGAACAAACTTCTTTCAACCTATCAATTGCAGACAAATTTTTTTTACTATAAAACCCTATCTGCCTTCTCATTTTCAGTGAAAGAAAACTACGGATCAACCCTTATTAAATCATCGGATAAAAGTATAAAAGATGAACATTTTTTTTCGTTAGGAACCGCCTACAATTTGAATGATAATATTTCGGGAGGATTTGCAGTGAATCATTCTATTCTTTCCGATTCAAGGAAAATTGGAATTAATTCCGCTGAACAATCAAGCATTGTTTTCTTCCCACGGTATACGTTTGCCCCCGACATATTTGTAGCCCCCTTTGCCGGGTATTCAAGTAACCGGCAGATCGGGGTGCACGATGACGGTATTTTATATGGCGGAGTAGCAAATATTCAATCCAAAACCAGCGATGGATTTGACTTAGTCTCCTCCCTGGAAATAAGAGAGGAAGATATTTTGCCGAGGAAAAACAATGTCAGGGATTTCCGCGTTTCAGCGGCAAATAAATTTTCTGAACTTATCGGGAACGTTCTCCACATTTCATACATAGAAACCAGAAAGGATTTCTATTACGAAGCTGACTCATTAACACGGAAAGAATATTCGGTCGCAAATAATATTCAGAGCAGAAAAGAAAATAATTTCCAGTTTGATGATTCTCTCATGTATTTCCATATAATTCCGAATACAAATTTTACATTGCACAGTTCTGTTCTTTGGCGGAAAATTTTTAGAGACACAAAGTATAAATCAGTTTCTGTTCCTTCTCAAACAGTCTTTGATACCGAAATCCATGAGCTAAAACTTGATCTGGAAGGAGAAGCGGAATATCAAAAAGATGGGTTCCATCTTATGATGAAATCAGCCTTTACCGAGAGGGATGAAAAACATTTGGCAAATAATTTTGATGGAGCAAATCCCTTCTTCTTCGAGCAGAGAAATAACTCAGAATCACAAAAAAACAATTTCACACAACGCACGAGTTTAACCATCTTAAGTGATTATAAGTTATCAAAGAGAGATAATATCTCGATCAGCCTTTTTCACAACAAACTTACTTACGACACCCCGAGCGAAGAGAATTATGATGATAGAGATGAACTTCTTTCCATTATCAAAATAAAGTACACACGTTTTTTAAATTCTTATTTTGAATTTTTCACCTCGACAGAGGGAACCATCAATAAGTTGGTGTACATCTCATCGCAACGAAGTTCCAACAACAACGTAAACCGCGTTATTAAATTGCAATCAGGTGGAACTTTTACCGGTAAAAGGCTTCGCTCCTACAATGCTTTTGAAGTCTCCGCTAATTATACGGTGTATGATTATGAAGACCTAAATCCAAATTATAAAAGTTATTCCTTCAGGCAATTCGGAGTATTTGACTCAACTACCATGAGGGTAATGAGAAATATTGATGTGAAATTTAACGGGTATTTGCGCCTTTCAGAACAAGGGGAATTAAAGTGGAAAGCTTTTTCACTAAAGCCCATCCGGTTTTTACAAGAATCATTTTTTATGCCGCAGCTTGGCTATACTTATTTGGACATGCAATTCTTCATCGGATACCGGCAGTTTTCGCTAAAAACTTATACCTATTTAAAAACAGAGAAAGTGCTTGATGCCTATTATGTAAGTCGTGGACCGATAACAGAAATTTACTATTCAGTTGCAAAGAAAGTTCAACTTCAGCTAAAAGCCTGGTATGAGTTTGTAACGTTAAACCAGAAAAGAGTGAATGAGCTCCCCAATCTTGATTTTGCCGTATTGTTGAATTTTTAAATTGTAGAAACAATTATTTTCCTTATTTTTCAAAAAAAAAGAAACAACTTTTGGAAACACAAAATTATCATCTCGAAATAAAAAGCGATCCGAACAACTTGATTGTTGTGGAGGAATTTTTCAACCAAATTGCTGTGGAAATCCACCTACCGGAAAAACGGTTTCCGGAATTGATAGTTGCTCTAACTGAAGCCATAACCAACGCTATCATACACGGCAATAAAAAAGATCCTTCAAAAATGGTGTATATCGATTTTATTGTTGATGAAAAAATGTTGACGATAAAGGTAAAAGATGAAGGAAACGGATTTGATCCATCTTCGATTCCCGATCCTACGCAACCGGAAAATTTGTTTAGAGACTCCGGACGTGGTCTTTATTTGATGAAGGTTTATTGTGATGAGGTACTTTACAATATCACCCCAACCGGAACAGAGACTATTCTAAAAATATCCTACTAGGTTTAAAAGTAAAAAGGCATCTCGGTTGAGATGCCTTTTTCGCGTCAGTAAAAAAATATTAAAACTAAATATCCAATTTTTTAATATTGGCAGTTACATCGTCTGCGGATTTCTTTAGTCCCGCAATTTCTTCATCGGTTAGTTTCAATTCAAGAATTTGTTCAATTCCATTTGCATTTAATTTTACCGGAACACCGCAATAAACATCTTTCAAACCATATTCCCCTTCAAGCCATGCAGAGCAAGGAAGAACTCTATTGCTGTTTCTGGCAATTGCTTCAACCATTTCAACAGCTGATGAGGAAGGAGCATAATATGCGCTTCCGGTTTTAAGGAAGTTGACAATTTCAATTCCTCCGTTGCGAGCTCGGGTAACCAAGGCTTCTATTCTATCAGCTGAAATTAATTCCGAAATAGGAATTCCGGCAACTGTTGAGTAACGTACTAACGGAACCATGGAATCTCCGTGTCCGCCTAAAACCATTGCTTGCACATCTCTTACGGAAACCTTTAATTCTTGGGCAATAAAAAGTCTAAAGCGGGCAGAATCAAGAATTCCTGCCATTCCGATAACACGATGTTTATCAAATCCACTTACTTTTTTAGCAACATACGTCATAACATCTAAGGGATTAGATACTACGATTAAGATTGAGTTAGGGGATTGAGCAACGACTTGTTCGGTAACTGATTTAACAATTTTTGCATTTGCCGATAAAAGGTCATCGCGACTCATACCGGGTTTTCTTGCTAATCCAGCGGTGATAACAACAATTTCAGAATTTGCAGTAGCTGCGTAATCATTTGTTCCAATTACTGCCGAATCAAAACCTTCGACCGGTGCGCTTTCCCACATATCAAGTGTTTTTCCTTGAGGTATTCCTTCAAGAATATCAACAAGAACAACTTCTTCTGCTAATTGCTTTTCAGCAATTCTTTGTGCGGCGGTAGAACCAACGTTCCCACCACCAATAACGGTTATTTTTCTCATGAGCTCCTCTGATTTAAGTTTGTTAAACTACAGGGTAAACAGAAACTTTCTGTCTATCTCCTCTACCAATTTCAAACTTTACAAGTCCAGTAGCAACTGCAAAAAGAGTATCATCTCCGCCAATTTGCACATTTGTTCCCGGATGAAACTTTGTTCCTCTTTGACGCACGAGAATTTCTCCGGCGTTAACTTTTTGACCGCCGAATCTTTTTACGCCTAAACGTTGAGCATTACTATCTCTACCGTTCCTTGAAGAACCTTGACCTTTTTTATGAGCCATCTTAAAACTCCTTACCTTTTAACCAATTTTAGTAATTTCAATTCTTGTTAACTGTTGACGGTGTCCGTTAAACTTCTCATGCCCGGTTCTTCTTTTCTTTTTGAAAACAAAAACTTTTTCGTCCTGAACATGTTCAAGAACTTTTGCATAAACTTTTGGAGAATCTAAAAACGGAGATCCGATTTTGGTTTCGTTTTCATCACCTGCCAACAAAACAGAATCAAATGTAAGTTCGCTATTCGGTTCTTGAGCTAAAAGCGGGACATACACTTTGTTTTTTTCGGAAACTTTAAATTGCTGACCGGCAATTTCGACTACTGCGTACATATTTTTTACCTTTTTTTCTTTTCTAAGTGCGTAAAAATAGTGAAAAACCACATAGAAGTCAATTTTAAGTGAAGAAAATATTTAGCTCCGTTTTTTAGCCGATTTGATGTCATTTTAGTTGATTTCTTTGTCTTCAAATTATAAGAATTATCAACATTTCTTAGTTATCCTTAAACAGTGCTAAATAATTTGTGAACTCAAATTCTCTATTTCTCTTCCACCCGGTTTTCTCATTTAAAATTCCTAATCTCACAAAATCAGAGATAATCGAATTTGCCGTAGGAAATGAAACCGATAATTGATCATGAACATCCTGGGTATTTATAATCGGTTTCCTATAAAGATATTTCATTAGAAGTTTTGCCGTTGACAACTTTTTCCCAAGTCCCGGCAATTTTTCATCTTCTATCTTTTCTTTAAGTTTTAATATTGCTTTGAATGTATCACTTCCTTTCTCGCTTGTTTCAATTATACCGACAAGAAAAAATTTAAGCCATTGGCTTAAATCATTTTTCACTCTAACTTGATTCAACTTATCATAGTAAAGCTGACGATGTTTCTCAAAATAATCCGATAAATAAAGTGATGGTTTTGTCAGAAGTCCCGCACTAACCAAGTAAAGAGTGGTTAATAAACGACCAATCCTTCCATTGCCATCAAGAAACGGATGTATAGTTTCAAACTGGTAATGAGAAATCGCTGCTTTAATCAGAACAGGAACTTCTATCAGATCGTTGTGCAAAAAATTTTCTAAATCACTCATTAACTCATTCACTTCTGTATGTATCGGCGGAATGAAAGTTGCATCTTCAAGCGTGATTCCTCCAATCCAGTTCTGGCTGGTCCGAAATTCACCAGGATTTTTATGTTCTCCTCTCACACCTTTTAATAGAATTTTGTGTGCTCCTTTCAATAATCTTGTTGAAAGTGGTAGAGTCTTTAATTTTTCTATTGAAGTATTTATTGCTTCAATGTAGTTATGCACCTCACTCCAGTCGTCTTTACGTTCTGGAGCAATATCTGAACTTTTTTTTAATATTTCTTCTATTTCAGTTTGCGTTCCTTCTATTCTGCTGGATTTCATTGCTTCTTTCGCAACATGCATTTCAATAAAAATATCAATATCCGGTGCATGCAATGAAAACGCATCTAAAGCGCCGAGTTTTCGGTTTGCCTCCGCCAATAAAGTGTTTATTTTGCCGTCTTCCCAAGTCCATAATCCATTTACTTTCGTTGGGGAGAAACTTTTATATCTATATTGCTGTAAATATTTACCGCTTTTAAATTCTTCGATTTTCATTGATTTTCACACTTTTTCCTTAATTATAAAATTTTATAATTAAATATAAGGCTTTTCCTTTAATTATAATTAATTATAATTAACTCTGTTTAATTATGTTCAACTGTATTTAATTGTGTCACACCCTGGTAAAAAATGGAGAGGAAAAAAGTTATCTACCCATTCACTTCTGAAAGAAATTAAGGAAACCACTTCCCAAAATTGCAAATGCGTTAAGTTTACGGTAAATTTGGTTCACTATTTTGAACAAAATGAAGTGCAATGCAAACTCCCTTAATGGCCCAATATCTTAAAGTAAAAGAAGCACATCCTGATACGATTGTTCTGTTTCGCGTCGGTGATTTCTTTGAAACGTTTGAAGAAGACGCTAAAACGGCTTCTAAAGTTCTTGGAATAACTTTAACGAGACGTGCAAACGGAGCTGCCGGAGATGTCCCACTTGCAGGGTTTCCGCATCACGCAGTTGATACCTATTTACCCAAACTTGTCAGAGCCGGTTACCGGGTTGCCATTTGTGACCAGACAGAAAATCCAAAATTTGCCAAAGGACTGGTTAAGCGGGAAGTTGTTGAAGTTGTTACCCCCGGTGTAGCCTTCACCGATAAACTCCTTGACCATAAAAAAAATAATTACCTCTTTTCATTTGTAATTAAAGATGAACTTGCAGGAATTTCTTTTTGCGATATTTCTACCGGCGAATTTCAAGTGTACGAAGTTCCCGTACAGCACCTTAAACAGCAGATTGAATTAATCTCACCGGTTGAAATTCTTCTTTCTAAAAAATTAAAAGAAGAGTTTGCCCCGGTGATAGCCTCAATTAATTCCTCAATCCGAATTACAAAACTTGATGAGTGGATTTTCAATTTTGAATATGCAAAAGAACTTTTGTTGATGCAGTTCAAAACGGTTAATCTAAAAGGATTTGGAATTGAGAAACTCAACGCCGGAGTAATTGCCGCAGGTGGAATTCTAAATTACCTGCAAGAAACTCAGAAGGCAAATCTTTCCCATTTAAACAAAGTCGCGCTTTATAATCCATCGGATTATATGCTTTTGGATCATTCAACAAAGCGGAATCTTGAAATCATTTTTTCGATGCAGGATGGCGGACGTGAAGGTTCGCTCATTTCAATTCTTGATAAAACCGAAACTGCAATGGGGGGAAGATTATTAAAGAAATGGGTTTCTGCCCCCCTTAAAAAATTGGAGCCAATCCTCGCGCGGCAAAACGCAGTTGATGAATTAGTAAACAAAAAAGAAATAAGAAAAAAACTTTTGCTGGAAATGAAAGAGATCGGTGATCTCGAACGGTTGGTTTCAAAGATTTGTACAGGTAGAGCAAATCCACGCGAACTTGTTTTCTTAAAAACTTCGCTTAAAAAAATTCCTAATCTAAAAGAATTATTGTCCGGCGCAGAATCAAAAGCACTTTCGCAAATCTTTCAGCAGATAGAACCGCTTGAACAGTTGGCAGAAAAAATTCAACTAGCATTAGTTGATTCGCCTCCCCTCTCTCTTGTAGACGGTGGTGTAATCCACAGCAATTACAGCGCGGAACTTGATGAGCTTAGAGATATTTCTCTTAACGGAAAAGATTGGATTGCAAATTTACAAAAGACCGAGCGGGAAAAATCGGGAATTTCATCGCTTAAGATTAATTACAACCGTGTATTTGGTTATTACATTGAGATAAGCAACACGCACAAAGATAAAATTCCGGCTGATTACATTCGCAAGCAAACGCTTGTAAATTCAGAGCGGTACATCACTCCCGATTTAAAAGAGTACGAAGAAAAAGTTTTAAACGCCGAAGATAAAATTTACGAACTGGAATCTCAGCTTTTTAACGAACTCCGTTTGTACGTTTCATCCTTTGCTGAAGCCATACAAAACAATGCACGGCTTGTTGCCATGCTCGATTGTTTTCTTTCTTTTGCTGAAATTGCCGAGCAGTACAATTACGTAAAACCGCTGGTTGATAACTCAACAATTTTAGAAATTAAAGAAGGACGACATCCGGTTGTTGAACGCATTTTACCGCCGGGCGAAAAATTTACTCCAAACAATTGCAAAATGAATAACGAAGAACAGCAGATCATTTTGTTAACCGGACCAAATATGGCTGGGAAATCTGTTTATCTCCGGCAAATCGGACTGCTGGTTTTATTGGCGCAAATCGGTTCGTTCGTCCCGGCAAAAGAAGCAACCATCGGATTGGTGGATAGAATTTTTACCCGCGTCGGCGCGAGCGATAATATTTCCGCTGGCGAAAGCACATTCCTTGTTGAAATGCAAGAAGCGGCAAACATCATAAATAACGCAACGGCAAAAAGTTTAATTCTGCTCGACGAAATCGGACGCGGTACATCAACGTTTGACGGCATTTCAATTGCCTGGGCGATAACAGAATTTCTGCATGAGAATTCCGATATTTCTGCAAAGACACTTTTCGCAACGCATTATCACGAGCTGAATGAAATGTCCGATCTTTTTCCCCGAATTAAAAATTACAAAGTTGAAGTGCGTGAATATGACGACAAAGTTATCTTTCTTCACAAAGTTAATCCCGGTAGAGCCGACCACAGTTACGGCATTCAAGTAGCGCAAATGGCAGGCTTACCAAAATTTGTTACCGACCGCGCAAAAGAAATTTTGTTTAATCTCGAAGGAAAAGAATTAACTCCGTACGAACTTAAAAAAGAGCGTCTCGCAAAGATGAAACAGAAAGACGATGCACAGATCAATATGTTCGAATTTAAAGACGACAAGCTCCGCGATGAAATAAAGGATTTGGAAGTTGATAATTTAACTCCGCTGCAAGCGCTGACTTATTTACACGATATGAAAAAGAAAGTTGAAGATGAAAAGTAACATCGTTTTATTGCTGCTCGTTTTGTTTCTTGTTTCTTGTGGAAAGCAATACACGCCGGAACAACAAAAGTATATCGCTTCAATTGAAGAGGAGAGAAAACAGAAAGACGAATCGATGATGAATGATGCCGATTCCCCCTTTAACCAAGAGCCTAAACAACATTTTGAACCGCTGAAATATTACAAGGTTGATCCAGATTTTGTTTTCAAAAGCAAATTGACGGAATACGAAACCAAAGACACCGTTTCTATATATGGAACAAAAGGTGAAGAAAGAAAAGTTGTCCGCTTCGGTTACGTCTCAATTTCTTTTCAGAACAAAAATTATAAAATGAATGTTTACAAAGGGACTTCGCGAAGCGGAGCAGAATATTACAGCCTCTGGTTTACCGATAAAACTACAGGCGAAGATACCTATGGCGTTGGAAGATATTTGGATTTTGAATTAAACCCGGATAAAGATTTTCTTTACACAATTGATTTTAATCTTGCGTATAGTCCGTATTGCTCATACAGTCCAAAATACTCTTGCGCAATTCCAACAAAAGATGATTATCTTGATATTGCCGTAAAAGCCGGTGAGAAAAAATTTCATAACTAACAACAGCACTTTGAAAATGGAAGTGAATTTCAGAAATAAAAAAAAGTAATTGGTGAAACATGGTTATTGTATTAGAAAAAAATGTTGCAGACAAACAGATAGAAAATATTATAAAGCATTTGGAAGATTTCGGATTCGCCGTTCATAAATCAACCGGTGTTGAACAAATTGTTCTCGGAGCCATCGGCGTTAAACCCGATTTTGATACACGCAACGTAAAAATTATCGACGGCGTTGCAGAGGTTTACCGCATAACGGAGCCTTACAAACTTGCAAGCCGCAGTTTCCAAAAAGAAAATACGGTTATAACCATTAAAGGGATTCCGATCGGCGGAAACGAAGTGATGATGATGGCAGGACCTTGTTCTATTGAAAGCGAAGAACAAATTTTTACACTTGCAGAAATTGTTTCAAAATCCGGCGCAAAGATTTTACGCGGCGGAGCTTTTAAACCACGCACTTCTCCCTACGCATTTCAAGGGATGGGAGAAGAGGGATTGAAACTTATCCGCAAAGCTGCCGACGCTTACAATCTTCTTGTAATTACCGAAGTGATGGAAAATGCGCAAATTGATTTGATCGGAAAATATACCGACATCTATCAAGTTGGCGCGCGTAACATGCAAAATTTTTCTTTGTTGAAAGAACTTGGCAAAACGAATATTCCAATCATGTTGAAGCGGGGACTTTCCGCAACTATTGAAGAATGGCTGATGTCCGCCGAATATATTTTATCGAGCGGGAACAGACAAATAATGTTGTGCGAGCGTGGGATAAGAACGTTTGAAACCGCAACAAGAAATACGTTTGATCTTTCTGCTATTCCCGTTTTACAAAAGAAAAGTCATTTGCCGGTTGTAGCCGATCCTTCACACGCAACCGGATTGCGCGATAAAGTATTACCAATGGCTCGTGCCGCAGTTGCTGCCGGCGCCGATGCCCTGATGGTAGAAGTGCATCACGAACCGGAAAAAGCTTTAAGCGATGGACCGCAAGCATTACTACCCGAACAATTCATGGATTTGATGAGACAAATTCGGCTTATCGCAGAAGTTATTGGAAGAAAAATCGCCTAAATGAAGATCGCTATTCTTGGTCTGGGACTTATCGGCGGTTCACTTGCAAAGGCAATTAGAAATATCCGACCGGATATTTTCCTTTCGGCTTTCGATCTGCCGGAAGTTACCGCACTGGCAATTGCAGAGAAAGTAATTGATGAGCAACTTTCTACTTCAACCGAAGTAAAAGATTCCGACATTATTTTTCTCTGTCTGCCAACTGAGTTTTCGATTAAAGAGATTGAAAAACTTGCGCCCCTCGTTAAACCCGGCTGCATTATTACCGATGTGTGCAGCGTAAAAGAAATTCTTGAAGAGAAGTGGAATTCACTTACAAGCAATGGACATTATATCGGCGGGCACCCGATGACCGGAAAAGAAAAAGGAGGATATGAAAATTCAGATCCAATCCTTTTTGAAAATGCTATTTATATTTTGACCGGAAAAGAAGCCACACTCCCCTCTTCTCAAACGTTCATTGATCTGCTCACGTCGATCGGTGCAAAAATAAAATTTTTAGACGCATCGCTGCATGATAAGATTGTTGCAAACGTTAGTCACTTGCCGCAGCTTGTTGCGGTTTCGCTTGTTAATGCGGCGTTAAATGAAGATCAACAGGCATTTAAAGATTTTGCGGCTGGCGGCTTCCGTGATTTAACACGAATCGCTTCTAGTGATTTTCTGATCTGGGAACAAATTATCCGCAACAACAGAGGACCTATTCTTGCTGCACTTTCCGGATTTCAAAAAACGGTCGCGCAGATTTCTTCTTCAATTGAAAAGGAAGATTACGCTGCGCTGCAGGTTGCGTTTGAACAAGCAAAAGAAAGGCGCGATGAAATTCCCAAAAACTCGAAAGGCTTTATCAACCAGCTTGCAGATATTTTTGTTTATGTAAAAGACGAACCAGGCGTGCTGCACAAGTTAACAACTATCCTCTATCAGAATAAATTAAATATAAAGGATATGGAATTGCTAAAAATACGTGAGGGAACCGGCGGTACGTTCAGGCTCTCTTTCGATTCGGAAGATATCGCCCAACAGGCAAAAACATTAATTGAAAGTATCGGATTCAAAACACGGTAAATTTCATTTCACATAATTGCCGTAATTCCTTAAATTTGTGTAAACATTTTTCCAGTCTTACCGATTCGCAAGTTAGTATTTCTTATCCATACGACTTAAAACGAAAAGAGACGATAAATAAAACAAGATTTTTTATAACTATAGGAGAAGTTCCTTCATGGCAACAACAGCCGATTTCAGAAATGGGTTAATCATTAAATTTAAAAATGACCTTTACACCGTCATTGAATTTCAACACGTAAAACCGGGCAAAGGCGGGGCTTTCGTTCGCACGATGTTAAAAAATCTGCGCAGCGGAAAAGTTTTAGACAACACCTTCCGTTCCGGCGAAACGCTTGATATAGTAAGGGTTGAAAGAAGAAAATATCAATATCTTTACCGCGATGGAGAGCATTTGGTCTGCATGGATAATGGAACGTACGAACAAATAAATGTTCCGGTTATCCATATTGGTGACGGCGTAAATTATTTGAAGGAAAATGAAGAAGTAGAAATTCTTTTTAACGGTGAAGAAATTATCAGTGTTGATATTCCGATTTTCATCAACTTAAAAGTAGTTTCGGTTGAACCGGGTGCAAAAGGCGATACCGTTTCCAACGTAACCAAACCGGCAAAATTAGAAACCGGCGCAACGGTAAATGTTCCTTTATTTGTAAACGAAGGTGAACTTCTGAAGATTGATACCCGCACCGGAAGTTATGTTGAAAGAGTAAAGGCATAGTTTTTATAATTAGGAATTAGGAATGTTGAATTAGGAATTATTTGTTTTTTCTTAGTTCAACATTCCACTTTTTACTTTTCACTTTCTACTTTCAACTTGAAACTTTCTCCTTAAGATACCTCGCAACCGCATCAGCACAATTCTCTCCATCCATAGCAGAAGACATAATTCCACCGGCGTATCCGGCGCCTTCACCGGCGGGGAACAATCCTGCAATTTCTTTGTGCATATACGTTTCTCTATCTCTTGGAATACGCACGGGCGAACTTGTGCGCGTTTCAGGAGCGAGCATTTGCGCTTCTTCCGTGATGAATCCCCTCATTTTATTGTTGAACTGAAGAAGTCCGTCTTGCAATCTTTTTACAATTGGCTGCGGCAGAATTGTGTGAAGCGGAGATGATAATGTCCCCGGGAAATATGATGACTTGGGAAGTGACGAAGAAATTTTATTCTTCAAGAAATCGGTAACGCGCTGCGCCGGTGCAGTTTGATTTTTCCCGCCGGCTTCAAACGCTGAGTGTTCAACATCTTTCTGATACATCAATCCTGCGAACGGACCAAACTTATTATACTCCTTAAAATCTTCCGGTTCCACTGTAACGACAAATCCCGAATTAGCGTAGGGAGAATTTCTCTTTGACACCGACATCCCGTTAACGACCAACTCATCCGGTGATGTTGAAGCGGGAATGATTATTCCCCCCGGGCACATACAAAATGAAAAAACACCGCGGTTATCAACCTGGCAGGCTAAGCTATAATTTGCGGAGGGTAAATATTCAGTTTTTTCGCTTGAATGATATTGCATTTCGTTTATCAAAGCCTGGGGATGCTCTATCCGTACGCCCATAGCAAATGATTTCGGTTCAATCAAAATATTTTTATTATGAAGCAGAGAAAAAATATCGTGGGCAGAATGTCCCGCAGCTAACAACACTGCGTCAGTCAGCAACTCACTTTTGTTGTTCACAACAACGCCGAGCATTTTTTTATCTTTTAAGATGAAATCGGTTACCGAGGAATCGAAATAAATTTCTCCACCGCATCTTAGAATAGTATTCCGGATTGCAGTGACAATATCCGGCAGTTTGTTAGAACCGAGGTGCGGATGTGTATCGACGAGAATGTCTTCCGCTCCACCATGCTGCACAAAAATCCGCAAAATCTTTTTTACATCACCCCGTTTGGTTGCCCTTGTATAAAGCTTTCCATCGCTGAAGGTTCCGGCACCTCCTTCACCAAAACAATAATTTGAATTAGGATTAACCTCACGGTTTACCATAAGCTGATGAATGTCACGTCTTCTTCCGCTGACTTCTTTCCCCCGTTCTATAATGATCGGTTTGATACCGAGTTCAATTAAACGCAGGGCGGCGAACATTCCCGCGGGACCAAAGCCGATAACGGCAGCTTTTTTATTTCCCTTCACCGGTTTATACTCAACCGCAATACTTTCTTCAGAAGGAATTTCATTTACAAACACATCAACAAGTAATTTGTAAACGGGTGATTTCCTCGCATCAATAGAACGGCGGATGAGCCGGACACCTTTTATCTCTTCTACGGAAATTTGTAACTGTCTTGCTATTTCAGAACGAATGATTGCATCTGAAAATGCGCTCTCCGGCATCAATGTTAGTTCAAGTTGTGTTTTCATATTGTAATAAGTTTATGGTGTATTTGTATTATTTTTCCATTGTTCGACCCAATCAGTAAAAGGGGTCATCATTGGAACGGCGGTAATTTTTCCGCCGAAACCAATATAACGATAAACGACCGAATTCAAGTTTGTAACCGGTGTGGCTTCTAAAATATTTTCGTTTATCGTAATTCCATATTTCCGGGCTAATTGGACCGAATATTTGATTATTGAATTTCTTAGTTTATTAAATGCTAAGTCTCTTTTTAATTTATCTTTCATAACCGCGAACTCTTCGTCATGGGTAAATTCGGGATTCTTTTTGCCAATAACTTTGAAGATTGAATACCCTTCGGGGACTTTTAACGGTCCGTATGTTTCACCAACATTTAGCGTTCCGGCAATTCTTCCGATATCGCCAAATGAAGTTGTGGGGAAGAAACCAAATTCTCCGCTGCTGTTTTTAGTAGTCTCGCGCTGTGAATATTGTTGGGCGAGCATTTTAATGTCAACGCCTTCCTTCAATTTTTGAAGAACCGTATCAACCGTTTCAAGTTTGTTCGTAAGGACTTCAACAATGTTTACAAGCGTGGCGGATTCTTTCATTGCCTGACGTTTTGCATAATATGCAGCAACCTCGTCATCACTTACCTTAGCAGAATCGAGGAACTTGCTTTGCATTGCCTGCTGCAACAGAAAATCTTTCCAGATGCCAAAAGATTCTTTTACTTCCTTAGTCTGTTCCAGTTTTTGTTTGTATCCTTCATCGGCAAGAATTTCCCGCTCAATAAACTCTCTCGTTTTTGCATTTAGGATTGAAAGAACATGCTTTAGATCGGAGGTGGCAAATCCGGGATCTTCAAAATTTAGGAACCGGATAAAATTCTTTAACGGAATCTTCTTTTTCTCCAGCTTAATAAAAACGTTTGAAAGAGAATCCGCAAGCAGTGCATGTTCAAGCTTGTAAAAATCCTCAGTGCTTAAATAAAGTTTATCCTCTTTATTTTTTCTACCGGCTTTTTTTGTCTCTAAGAGTATAACAATTTTTTCGCCGGTTAGTTTCAATAAAGAAGCTTTGGCTTCAACTTTTTTATTTAGAAAAATTGTTTTCATATACCGGAGATAAAATTCCCTTTCAGCCCGTTGGCGGGCAATTTTTTTTATTGCTTGATATTCGCTTTCCCAACCTTGCGATTTTTCTAAGATCGGTTCATATCTCTTTATGATGTGGTAAATATACCAGCCATCCTCAAAATGGATTGGTGCGGTGTTAGCATTCTCCGGCAGAGAGAATATTTGCCTTTCTAAGTTTTGGTCTTCCATCCCAATTTCAAAAGTGATGGTGTCTTTTGATTGTTCGGGCAATTCGACAATAAGGCTATCGAACGGCAAGCCTTTGGCTAAGAGATTTGAATAATTGTTTATTTCTTTTTCATCTTTTGAGTACAACGTTTGAGTAAAAACTTTGGTAGCGTTTGCGAGATACTGCGAAAGAAGAAGCTGGGCTTTCCCGCTTGCTTTTTCGCTAACTTCTTTGTTGTAGAGCGCGTCGCGTACGAACATTTTTTCAAATTCATGAAGGCTGTACGCAGTTATTTCCGCAGTATCAAGTTTTTGATCAAGAGCAGCCTGGGCGAATAATTTTTCGAAAATTATTCCGTAAAGGAACTCCTCTTTCAGTTGGGGAGTAATCCCCTTCATCTGCCGGTCAAGCTGCGGCATCATCTCGTAACGCTGAATGAATTCTTTCCGGGTAACGGGAATATTTCCTATTTTTGCGATAACTTCATCACCGGTTTGCGCTTTTACTTGAATGATCAAACTAAAACTGAGAAGAAGAAAAACGTATTTTAGCATGCACTATCTTTCGTGATTAATTGTCT
The DNA here is from genome assembly GCA_041667115.1 of Ignavibacteriaceae bacterium. Taxonomy (GTDB): domain Bacteria; phylum Bacteroidota; class Ignavibacteria; order Ignavibacteriales; family Ignavibacteriaceae; genus UBA1563. The sequence continues at coordinate 33,157 of JBAYFO010000007.1, forward strand.
AAAATTACAAATAATTCTCTATCAAATTAAACCAGTTTATAATGCCTAAGCAAAATTTTTAAGGCACATTTTTAAGCAACTCCGAAATTAAGTTGAGGGGGATTTCCCGGGCGGTTCTTAGAAACGGAGAGTAGGCAAATGGCTACATCTATTAAAGAATGGAAAATTTAGCTTTTTAGTTATAAGATTAGGGGTTTTAGTCAAGAGGATGAGGGTTTTAATACCGGGGTTGCTTGTTTCAGTTATCTGTATGGTTGTTGCAGCTATAAGGATGAGAGTTTTATCGAAAAGGGCGGGAGTTGCATCTATGCGGATGTGAGTTGCATCAAAAGGGGTGGAAGTTGTAACTATTAGGATTGAAGTTTTATCTATGAGGATGAATGTTTCACCTATAAGAATGGGAGTTTCATCTGTAAGGATGTGAGTTGCATCAAAAGGGGTGGAAGTTGCAACTGTAAGGATGGAAGTTTTATCCATGCGGATGAGTGTTTCATTCATAAGGATTAAAGTTACAACTATTAGGGAGGGAGTTGCAGCTATGCGGAGGGTTGTTTTATTAATAAGGGGGGATGTTTCTCCTTTCATGTTACTTCATTTTTCGATACTGAAACCAGTTTCTTAACGGAGGAAGTCTTTTATTTAAGAAGTCACGTTACTCAAAATAATATATTCAATTGCCACGACCTTCAGGTCGTGGAATAATTAGCAAAAAAGTAAATGGCTTTAGCCAAAACAAATGCTGAAATTGGGCTAAAGCCCAGGACTTCTTGTTTATTTAGTCCCCGACATAAATGTCGGGGCTATTCAATAATAAAGAACCCCCGGCATAACTGCCGGGGTTAATTGATAATGTTGCATGTGTAAATTAATTTACTACTTCTTTTCAAGGGCGTGTAAATTTTAAAGCGCTTAGCTGCTTGTATTGGGGACTTGTTGTACCGAATACACTTATAACATATTTCTTAACATCAACAGATATATCAACTAAGCCGGTTTTGAGCTGGTAGAGAGTCTTGTCCCTTGCTACCCTGGCATTGCTTAAAGCAGTGTAAGCGTTTATTACAGCGGTGTTGGCTGTTTTCATATTTGCGTGCAAAGTTGTTAATGCCGCAGTAGTCAAGTCGGTTTCGTTTGGAGCGTAGCCTGGTTGGGCGGATAGGAGTTGGACGAGTTTGTCCATGTTGTCGATACGGTTATCGAAACCCATTTGAGAGGCTGAAATGTTTTTTGCAGTTTCTTCTTCGGGAACCGCTGGGTCTGGAGGAGGAGGAGCATTTTTAGGAGTTGCTCTTCTTCCTTGAATTTTTCTTGCAATAGTTTTTGCGTTGTCGACTACTTGCGCGGGCACGTCACTAGCAGCAAGGGCATTAACAACACGGGTGATAAAAGTGCTTAGCGGTTCAAAAAGAATTTCCCGTGCGGCAACTGCATTTGCCCAGGGAGTTTGCGCTGCATTTACTTCCGCCATTTTATTTTCGGCTTCGGTGTGCAGTGCGATTAACGCCTGAAGTTTGATTGGATCTTTAGCAGGGTTGTAGCTTGAGCCGTAACCGGTACAAAATGAGATAAGGTCTTCAAAATTAGCTACATTCTTTGCATGACCTGTTTCTGTATTAGCCATGAGCATTCTCCTAAAAATGTTTTAAAATAAAAGAACTTAATTGTTCTACAAAAATAAGTGGAAATTGGTTGACAAAAGCAAGGAAATGTTAGAAATATTTTTTAAGGGGGGGTGCCATCTGTTGGATTTTTAAAGACGAAACCATTTTCAAGAAGTGTGCGAATGGCTGAATGATTGAAAACTCAAAGTCACCGTCGCTTAAAGATTGTCCCTAAAAAATATCAGTGATGGCTTTAACCGCTTCTAACTGGAATTGTTGTTTGCTATCGAAGTGGAGTTTTATAAAAAACTATTTGCCTTTTTTCCCTTTCAGGTTCTTGGCATCCTTCAACAATTTTTTATTGTCCGATTCAAGTCGTCTTTTCAACTTTTGAATGTCTTCTTCGGCTGGTAATTGCTCAGGCTTTATTCCGCTTTTCCCCAATAGGGCTCTAACATCCTGATTATTTTTTATATGTTCACCGGTAATCTTGTTTTCACCTTTCAGATCATTTTTCTTTACGTTAAAGTTGGTAATCTCAGTAGCCAATTGTTTGGCAGAAATGGTAATGGTTGGCAAAAAATCAGCTAACGGTCTGTTTGCGGCAATGCCTAATTTGCGTTTCATTGCACTGGTGTTGTTACCGCCAAACAAAGCCCAATCGCCTTTGCTCCGGATATTGGCAAAGCCTTTATTGTCAACACCTCTTTCGTAAATATTTTTTGATAATTCAGTTTCGGCGGCGACTAATTTTTCTCTTGCCTTCAACCGTTCCATCAATTGGATACGTTCTTCCAACAATTCCTGCTTGCGGGTTTGTATGGCAAAATAGCTTTGTGCAAAGGCTATTTGTTCTTTCTTAGGATCGCCATTTTGAGCAATGAGGTAACAGGCATACCGGGTAAGCATGATATCGTCCTGCTTTCTTTCTGCACCAGAGCCAATCTTGACCATTTTGTTGACATCAACGAAATGGTCGGAAGCCGCTTCACCAGTGGTTTTGCAGCTTTCTTTTGCCTTATCAACAGCATTTAAAAAATTACGCCAATCGGCGTAACCCAAAAGTTCCTGTAATTCTCTGGCAAGCCAATATTCTACACCGTCTTGCTCGTAGGCATATTCTTCAAAAGATTGGTTGAGTTTGGCTATTCTTTCTTTTTCCATTTTATATGGTCTTAATATCTATTTTAATATCTCTCATTTATAACACTGTTTTTGTTTTCAACTTTCATTTATGCGTCATCAAATTCTTACTTTAGCAATATCGGGATTGGTTTTGTAGTATGTCTAAAGATTTTCCATTCATCGAAAGAAATTTAATTAAATTTTGTTTATAAAGGCAAAACCGTGCATGATTTTTTAACTTTAAAAACAAAAAAGGCATACCAAAAATGATATGCCTTTTTCAATTAAAAGAGTAACAGTACTTAGAACTTAATACCCATAGAAAAATGCTGGGTATTTTTTAGCATACCGAAATCCTGGTAGGCGTAATCAAGAGATACACCGAGACCGGGGAAGAATTCATACATCAGTCCAAGGCCAAGAGTTAAGCCTTCTTCCGAGTTTGTGAGAAACAATGATTTGTATCCGCCGCGGAGTGCGATCATATTTTCAAAGACGTATTCCGCACCAACATTAACCGATTCGGCATTGTCGTTTGGATGCATCGCGTCTGCGCCTAATGTTAAGCGATGCTCTTCCGTGTTTAGGACGTCCATTGCAAACCCGACTCTAAACGTTAAAGGAAGAGGGAAATTGTCGGTGTTAAAGGTAGCCAGAATTTGGTCATTGTTACCGTAAATATTCGGGTTAATATCGTGTAGGACGTATAGATCTTTTCCATCCATTTTCATATCGGTCCCGAAGTTGGTAATAGTAGCAGCCATTCTTAATCCATACAAATCCGAATTAAAAAGAATTCCCAGATCAACTGCAACCGCAGAAGCGGAGGTATTCCAAATAGATTGGTTAATATATTTAAGATTGCCGCCGATAGAAAAGCGGTCGGTCAGATTATAGGCGTAGGTAACCGCAAGAGAATAATCTTTTGCGGAGAACATTTCGCCGGTTCCATCAGGTTCGCGCAACGTTGTTACTTCCATCTTACCGTAATCAAGATAGGTTAAGCTTAATCCGACAGTTCCCATATCACCCAGGTTTAACGCAGCACCAGCCCAATTATAGGTGATATCCGCAAACCATTTGGTATGCTCGAAGAATACTTCATTCCCGGTAATTCTGGAAGCGCCTGCGGGATTCCAATAAAGCGAAGTGATATCATTCGCAGTAGCAGAAAAGGCGCCGCCCATTGCAACCGGGCGGGAACCAACACCAATATTAAGGAAAGGCGCCGCAGTTGAACCGACTTTCGTTTGTGCAAAAGAAAGTCCGGTTATAAAGATCAATACATTTATAATAATAAAAAGTTTTTTCATCTCTCAAACTCCGTTATTTAATGAGAGCAAATTTGCTAATTTTGGTTCCGATACCCGGCGCATCCACTACAAATACATACACGCCGAACGCAACGTCTAGATTTTCATCGGAACGTAAATTCCAATAGACATCGCCCACAAACAGATCGTTGTTCGTTAAGGTTTTCACTAATTCACCTCGCACCGTAAAGATCGAAATTTTCGATCCGGGAGGTATCCGGGTAAAGCGAATTTCTCTTTCCCCTCTACCGCTTGTTTGCGTACTCAGTAACCTTGATTCCGCCTCGTGCGTTACCACATAAGGATTCGGAACTACTCTAATCTTATCTAAATCACTCTTCGCGAGACCGTTATCTATGCTAGCCTGATCAATAGAAAAAGTAACTTGATCATTTCGATTGAACGGTTTGGTCGTATAGATTTTTAGGAAACCGGAAGTTTCGAGAGGAACGTTTAGCGTATCATAAGTAATTGTAACATTAAACGTCCGATAATTTTTCCCTCCAATATCTTCCTTAAAGAGAATATAATAAGCAGTGCTTAACACTCCCTGAGTCCAATAAGCAAATTTGATGTACTTACCGGTTGTTAAATTCTTTACTTTAAAATTAACCACTTTAGCGGGGTATCTATCTGAAGCAAAGAGACCTAACGTATCGGCAACCGATGTATCGGCAGGAGCATTATAAAACTCCACTTGATAATCATACGGCATCGGAATTCCCGCCGCTGAAGGTTTGGTTTGCGGAGGAGGGAAAACTCTAAACGAATACTTTGGAAGTCTTACTGTTGAAGAAATCCCTTCGAATTTAGATCTGAGAGTATCTGTTTTAATCACGTTGTCATTATATAGTTGCACTCTAAATCCATGAACAATTTTTGTTTCGCCGTTGAAGGTAGTGCTTTTATCAACTAACGTGTCAGTTGTTCCCACATAGATCGTGGTATCAGTTACCTTAGACACGCCGTTAACAAAAATCTCAACATTTTTCGGAACCGAAATTGTTTCTCCGGGTTTAACAAGATATTGGGCACTTAAAGAAGGAATCTTCACCGTATCCGGAGTCACTAAATCTATTAAAGACCAATTAGAGGTATACCCCTGCAATGCGGTATCTTGAAAAGCAATTTGATATTGATTGTTAGAACGAATTGCATGATCGTCCACCATCTCAACTTCAACCGAACCGGTGCCTCTAAAATTTGCTGATTTTTGATACAAACCGATTTTAGCAGGCTTATATCCTGAAGGGCGGAACCCCGGAGTTATATGCCCCGTATTCTCATCAGTAACAATTTCCCCGGTCGCTGTTCTATCAATAAACTTTGAATTTTCCGAAGGGAAAATATCTAACTTTGCTTCACCGGCATCATAAGCGCAAACTGCATAGTAGTATGTTTCACCTTTGATAACCGTCGAATCAATAAATTTATTAACAATACCCGTATTGGATCCAAGATAGTAGGTTGTACCCCCAACTTGTTCAAGGAGAGAGGCTGAAGGATAAAAGAATCCTGAAATACTATCTTTAAGATCGAACTGAGCGATCGGTTTATCAAATGATAACGTTCCGAGGGCATTTGTAATCTGACGGGAATCGATAAATCCAGCATCGGTGGCACGATAAATTTTATATCCTTGAAAATCTTTTTTCTTAGTAATAAAATCTTTTGAGTTTTCTACCGGATTTCCATCCCAATAAATAACGACATTGCCATCTTCCTGGGTAACAGTAATTTTCGGTTTTTTAGGAGGTTGCGGGAATTTATACCCGGCATTATAAATTTGTTGTACAATATTTTTGCTGCGGGTAATATCATTATAGTCGACACCAAAAAGAAGAGCAACCGAAAACCGTTCGGTCTGGTTTGGTTTAAGAGGGAAATAACCGGAAGCATAAATAAAGTCTCCATCCATCGGTCTGGGAGGGACAACATCAAATCTACCAGGGAACATTCTCGTCCAAACAAGTGCATCATCGCTTAAATCAGGAGCTGCAGAAATTTCAAAGAAATTAAAACTTGTTAGCCCAATTTGATCTGATTCATCCGGGTCTGTTCTTCCAAAATTCGGTTCACCCTGGTCAGGGATTCCATTTCCTTCAGTTCCATTGGCATCGGGGCGTATATAATTCGGGTCATCTTTTCCAACACCATCGGAGCCGACATCATCAACTAAAGGATCCCAATCACCATCTTCATCGCCGAAAAAATGTGATTTTAGGAGAACATTTTTATTAGCGTCCAAAACATAACTTGAAACAATATTTCCAGCTGCGTTATCCCGTTTTTCATCAATCAACGGGTCATCAACAGCAATATTGTTTTTATAATCTTTATAACGCAAACCGGGGAGACCTTTTTTGTTTCTTGTTTCAAAATGAATCGCTTCATTCTCATCAATCAAACCATCAAGATCATTGTCAATACCATCATAGGCGGTAGTTGAGGGAATTGAAACTCCGCCTGAGGTAGAGGCAATGTTTCCTTCGCGGAATTTTGTAACACCGGGATTAATGATAAACCTGACTCCCATCGAATAAACCGTATCTTGAGTAGGTGTTACCGTGTGTAAAGTTCTTACGTAAGTGACGGGATCAATTAACACAACTACATCACCAGCCTTATAAACTATCGAATCGAAATCCGTTTTCACAAAAGTTTTTGCAACCGGGTTTGGATCATCGTCATCATTATCAATTCCATCAAAAGGATTGCCGGGAGACTCAAGATAAGCGTAGCCAACATATCCAACCTTTTGTCCATGGTTACCAATTCCATCGTTATCCCAAGAATAGGTTATCCAAGCATCAATGTCAAAAAATCCAAGATCGTCGCCGCTATCTCCATCGCCACCGGCTAAGGTACCAACAACAGTTCCAAAATCAGCTTTTTTAAAATTATAGGTTCCTTCATTTTTTATATCATACAACCAGAAGATTGTATTTTCCGCTAGAAAACTTGCCCACTGAAAACCACGGACAGCTAATTGCAAACCCATTCCGTGTCTTGTAGGATCAGTAGAATCAGGTTGAAAAAGAGTAGCATTGAGGTTTACAACATTATCGGCACCGTTAAATTCATCATCCCATTGATCATCTGCCCAATAATAGCTTTCCTGATCAGCATTAATTTGTCCGCGTCCAAAATAACCGTCCCACTCAGAAACGCCATTTGGATCTGTCCAATCGGGATGATCACGCCAACCGCCAATAGGCCATGTGCCAGGCAAATGGCTCATTGCAATTCCTTCATTAATCTTACTTTCATAGGCGGGATTATTAAAACCGGGCATCGGGTTAAAACCCCAGAAATAATTATATGTGGGATTTTTTTCATTCCCCTGTCCATTTCTTGGTCCGCGCGAGATGGTGACAGAATGAAGAGTATCTCCCTTTAAATTAACAAATTCAAGTCCGATAAGGGGAATACAGTCGCCGATATAATTTTCGCCGGAACCCCTAGGCCATTCACCGCGAATATCGGTCCCGACATTATATCCGGAGATTTGTCCATCGTTATAAAAGGAAATAGCGACTCTATTTCCTTTATGAAATCCTATTCTTCTTAAACTCGGATCACTTCGTTGAGCAAAGAGACTGCCAGCCGCAAGTAAAACGATGAGAACTAAATTTTTATAATATTTTATTTTCATAGCTAAGTGCCTTAGTGTTAAAAGTTAAAGGAAGCGCCGAGCTCAACTCTACGCGGTTCTGAAAAAAATGTCGGATTGGTATAAAGTTCATCCAGAGTATTGTAATACATCGTAGGATTGATTTTCTGAGCGTCCAACTTTCCAAACGTAAATAATGGATCCCCGGTATCGCCATAAACCCCTCTCGGGTTATCGAGGTCGAGCAGGTTAAACACTTTAACAAACAATGAAATTTTGTAACCATTAAATTTGAAATCTTTGTAGGCTCGGATATCAATATTAAAAATACTCGGTTTCGTGTCGCTGTTCTTCGGGAAAGCGTTTTGCGTAACCAGCGTGTTTTTATTTGGTTGACGCGTATAAGGTTGGCCTGAATAATAATTGGCGATTAAAGAAAATCCAAAATTATCAGGTACTGTATAAGCCGCCGTAAGATTCAAAGTATGGGTTTGATCCCAATCTAACGGAGTAATAAACGTTTCCGGAGCCGCACCGCCTAACACAGCGTTTCTTGCATCGGCAGGATTAGAAGCATTTCCTTTTGTAACAGCATATGTATAATCAAGATTTATAGCTAACCCATCCATGAAACGTTTTTCAAACTTTACGATAATTCCTTTAGAAAATCCGAAATCAGAATTAGCATATTGGCTGTAGGATTTGGATCCTCCAAAAACTAAAACGTCATTTGTCTGCGTTCCGATAAGATCGCGAAAATCTTCGAAGAACATGGTAACATCGATAGCGATATCTTCACCTATCTGTTGTTGAAGTCCGATTTCTCCTTTAACGGTTTTTTGCGGTTTCAGATCTGCGTTGCCAACCAGCCCTGCATTACCGGAAACATCAGCAAGTTTAAAATTGGGATTAGAGTAAAGCAATTCATAAGAAGGAAGCTGGAAAAAATGACCGTACGAAAAATGAATAACGCCTTTATCCGTAATAGGAAACGCAATTCCTAAGCGTGGACTAAGTTGATATTTTATTTTTGCGTCTTTATACCAGTAGGTTTCTCTTTCCGCAAGTGAAACGCTCTTATTTTCTGGACGTATTGGATTATTAATATCGGGATCAGTCGGGTCACTGAGGATAAAACTGTTAGGATTAAAAACATCCAAGCGAACACCGGCATTGAAAATTAAATTGAAGGCTTCAAACTTCGATTGAAAATATCCGGACATCTCCGTCGGTTCTTTAATATATTTGTCATAGTCGGTTGACGTAGCTGCAGGAGTAGTAACATTGTAAGGAAATGTTTTCGAGCCATCCACTAACAACGGCTGCAGGTTAATATTTTCATAATATAACCGATGCCTCTTAAATTCTCCGCCGAATTGAATGGAAATTTCTTTATTCAATTGCGAGGTCATATCTAACTTAGCAGAGAGTGACGATGTATTTCGCGTAAATCTATTAGTATTTGTTCCGCCTATAGCAAAACTGTAAGGCGGTGTCTGCAAGAAGCTATTATCAACATAAAAAGTGGGTTGCGCCGGATCTCCGGTGTAAACGTTCTCGAACAAATAATGATGATAATCTTTATAGAAGTAAGAAAGATTTAACGTGTAAAACGTAGAAGCGGATAATGCATGATTAAGACTGACAGTGTTTGAATAGCCTGTTTTAAATCTATGAAGATTATTGTCCGGTGTTAATCTGTTATTGCCGTCGTAATCCTGGTATTGTTGTTTATCAAGAATATAATTATAGCTTAAACGCATGCCGCTGCCTATGCGATAGGTTAATTTCGCCTGGCCAAAAACGCGGTCATTGGGGTTCATCGGAACATATTCACCACCGCCACTTTTCTGTACAAAATATCCTCCGCCTTGCGAAGCATCTTTTTCGCGTGCAAAATCGGTTACGAGGAAATCCCTCTTCCCGTAAAAATAGCCGGTGTTGTAATAATACCTTGCATTAACAAAGAAGAATAATTTTTCCCGAAGAATCGGACCACTTAAACTTCCTTCAAAATTTCGTATCGCTGTTGGATTAAAGTTGTTGATATTCCAGAATTTGTCATTCTTTGACGAGACATAATCTCCGACATAGGATTGCAAACTTCCATTAAAATTGTCACCACCGTCTTTTGTAACAATATTGACAATCCCGGACATCGCTTGACCAAATTCAGCATTAAACGCGCCGGAGACAACTTGTAATTCCTGGATCGAATTAGTCGAAACATCGATAACATTGCTTCCGTCATACGCATCGGTAATAGGAACGCCGTCTATTTGAAAAGCGATCTGACCGCTTCTTCCGCCGCGTAAGTGAAGTTCACCACCGCCGCCTTTGGTAATACCAGCCTGCAGTTGCAACAAATCACCAACTTCGGTTACAGGAAGTTCGGAAATAAGTTCGTCGTTCATAATTGAGGTTGATGCAGTTAGATCTTTTTGCACCATAGGGCGCTCCGCAACAATAACGACGTCTTTAGAAATTGTAACCGCATTGGAACTTAATTTTGCGTTTAAGGCAGTAGTAAGTCCTGTTGAAACATTAATGTTTTCATAGGTTGCGGTGTTATATCCAATAGCGCTTATCCGGACGGAGTAAACTCCAGGCTTAAGATTGATGATTACAAAATCACCATCTAAATTTGATGCAGCGCCCTGAGTGGTTCCCAGGACAACAACATTTACGAAAGGAATCCCTTCGCTGTTAGCAGCATCGGTAATCTTTCCTGAGATTTTACCTGTCTGAGAGAAAGCAGAAAAGGATAAGAAAAATAAAATGATTGAACATAAAAATAATTGTCTATCAATTCTCATGTGTAAGCCTCCCTACTCTCACATACTTGATAACTATGTTGATTATAAAAATAAATAATGAAAAAGTCTACCTATTTATGCACTTTTAATTTATATGTGCAGTCAAAAATAATCGATATTTCATTAATGTCAAAAAGAAAAAATCGATATGGCTGTTTTCTTCACTTTTTATGAAAATTCTTCTCAATTTCATTGGGAATAGTAAAAATATGAATACTTTTACAGTGAATAATTTTAGAATAAATGCATGAAAGAAAAATTTGAATCTAGCTCTACTTTAATCTTTTTCGTTACTATCCTCGGATTAGTAGCGCTTGGAGTTCTTCTTTCCGAATTACAGAGCATCCTGCTTCCTTTTGTTATTGCATCGTTTCTCTTTATTCTTTTTTCACCGGTCAATACTTTCTTAACCGAAAAAAAAATTCCTCTCTGGATCATCATTGTTTTTAACATCATCATTATTTCGTTTATTTCATTTGGAGTTATTCGATTTGTTGTAGATTCCGTGATGCGATTAACTGATGATCTCCCAAATTATTTTTCCAAACTTAATTTAATTGTTAGAAAAGCAGCCGTAGGGATGGGCATTAACGATCCTTATTTTAAATATTTTTCTCTCCAAAAAATATTAACAAAACTTGATTATAAAGCTCTTGCCGGAGGAGTTTTCAATTCAGCTTTCAGTTTGGTGGGAAACATTCTTTTTATTCTTCTATTCTTCATTTTTATTGAAAGCGGACATAAAGCTATCTACGCAGCAATCGGGCGCAGGTATTATGGTGATGATTCCAATTCAGACGTAACTGAGACACCGGTGGAAGTTTCCGATGAAGAAGAAAAAGAAACTGAACATCAGCTTGCAAAAACATTAAATACGATTACAGAACAAATTCAGAAATATATTATTTCGAAAATATCAATCAACCTTTTAGCAGGAATTTTCGTCGGCTTCTTTCTCTACATTTTAGGTATTGACTTCCCTATTATGTGGGGACTCCTGACTTTTTTTCTTAATTTCATTCCTTCAATTGGTTCAGCAATTGCATTGGTCCTACCCACACTCATAGCTATTATTCAATACGAGTCGTTAAGCTATACTCTTTTAGTTGCCGGTGGTATGGGAGTTATTCAAACTGCATTTTTTAATTTGTTAGAGCCGCAATTGATCGGCAGGCGTTTAAACTTAAATCCGATAGCTATTCTTCTTTCGGTATTGATCTGGGGTTATATTTGGGGAATTCTCGGAATGCTCTTAGCCGTTCCTCTTACCGCGATCATTAAAATAATTATTTCTAATTCTAAAAATCAAAACTTACGGTTTATCGCCGATCTTATGAGTCAAGAGTAATTATTTTCGAGATCATTCTTCAATTTTATTTTAAGAGTATTGAATTCTTTTTCAACAATAAAAACTTCTTTAAAAATTTCTTCTAATTTTTCTTTAGTTATTTTTTCGAAATCTTTTTCGCGTGGAGTGATACATACTCCGCCAATATCAACCGCTGCAGGACTTAGTAAAATTCTTTTCTCTTCGTCCGCATCAAAGAAGACATCAGGTCTATGTTTCCTTCTTAAAAATACAATAATCCGCCATTGTTTGTTTTGAAATGCGCCAACGATATTCATCATCGGTTCTTCATACTGTCCGGTAAGTTCTGTGAAAGAAGAATAAAATATTTGGAAAGCTCTCTCAATTTCAGATTTCACTTCACCTTCAAAGACAATCATTTTGCGTAAACCATCATCAATTGCATAAACGCACAGTGAATTGTTCTCTGTTATTTTCTCCGCATACTTTTCTTTTAGCAAATCATATTCATGATCAATCGTCATAAAATTTCTTGTCCCGGCTTGGAAATGCAAATGATCGGGGGCGGAAGCACCGCATTTGGGACCGTTGTAGAAAACAGAAAAGTCAGGTGATAAGTCTTCACAAAAATCCAGCAACACAGGAAATGAATTTTTAATCTCCTGTTTTGTGTGATGTAGTGAAGGAAGGGTTAAATGTTCCGGAAATATTGGGAATGGATTCACCAGTATAAAGAAATCATCTTTATATTCAACTGCTTGCTGCTCTTTCGGCAAATTCGCTCTACACAAAAAACACTTCCGTTCATTTATTGATTTTGCATCAACTTTAGCAGATGTTGAGATCATCCTGCCGGGATTAAATTGAAGTTTGATCGAAAAATTTTCAAAGTGAAAAACTTTCACTTCAACGGAATCAAGCGTAGCGTATCCGTTTTTACACTGTTCCCAATTTAACTTTTGCTCTTTAAATAATATGCTTACTAATTGTAAATAATTTTTGTTTTCTTTCAACTTGCTACTTTCCACTTTTAACTTTCTTTATTCTTGCTAAGAGTTCAAAAGTTCTAACTTTATCCTTGTAAAAATTGTGGTTGTTCATTTGCACAATTGAAAGAGCTGAATCGGTGTTGCCTTCCCAGCGGCGGCAAAAATACAACGGCTCATATATTCTCCCGATTTGGTAACGCCGAGATATTGCGAGTACAACCGAATAATCTTCACCGTAACTCACATTTGGTATTTTTACCTCACGCAGAACCGGAGTATAAAAAGCGCGCGGTGCGCCGAGTCCATTTATACGCAATGCATTATTTCTACCGTTCTCAGGCGTCCATTCTTTATGGTCAATTACTCCGGGAGGAAGTTGTTCTAATTGAAAATTTGTCATTAGATAACTACCGATCACCGCAGCAACATTATCTTCGTAAAATTTATCTACAATTTTTTGAAGCGTATTTTCATCACTGTACATATCATCGCTATCGAGCTGTACGGTAAATTTTCCGCAGTTTTCGTTATGAACCGCTTCATTCCAGCATCCGCCGATTCCCAAATCTTTTCTTTCGGGAATGAGGTGAATGATCCGCGAATCTTGTTTTGCAAATTCTGCAACTTTTTCCGTTGTTCCGTCATCGGAATAATTATCAACAACAAACAGATTAAAGGCAAAATTTGTTTTCTGTTTTAGAACCGATTGAATGGCATCACTGATAGTCTTTGTACGGTTTTTTACAGGAATAACAACTGAGGCTTCAAATTTAAATTCCGCGGTGCCGAAATCAATCTTTTCAAATTCAGGTTCTAAAAAAGCTCCAACGGCTTTTAAGTGATGCGTACAAACTTGTTCCATTTCAATTTGCGTTGAGCGGTTTCGGGGATCAACATAATCAAATATTTTTTCACCGCTCTTCCGTTCATCCGACTCAATTGAAGCATAAAGGAATTCGCCAATACGAACTATTTTATTTTTTTGCGAGACTTTCAGCCGCAGATCATAGAGACCACTAAATTGATATCCTTCATCAAAAGAAAGTGTTTTTATCACCTTGGAATCAAATAATAAAAAATCACCAAAATTAAAATCATCACGCAGACTTCCCTCTTGATATTCAATAGTAGGATGCGGTTGTCGCACATCATTTTTGATTTCATAATAATCGGAATAAACCAATCCTGCAGAGGTGTTTTCAGCAATTGAAACAAACCGTTCCAGTGCAAATTGACCGAGTTCCAGTAACGTATCTTGTTTTACTATTGCAGTAAAGTCGGTCTTTGTCTTTGAGACAATTTCTTTAATTGTTGAAGAACCCAATAAATTTTTTGTAAAAATGATTTTACAATTTTCAACTTCCGGTAAATCTTGCTTGGTTGTAAGAAGATATATTTCTTCAACAAGCCCGGAGTTTAAAAATGAAGCTACCGTTTTCTGTGTATAGGTAAAACCGTTATAAGGTAAAAAGAGTGTTATTTTTTTTGACATTTTTTCTCCGTTGATAATTAAAATTGATAGGTTAGCGCCACACCGGCACTGAAATTTCTTGGTAATCCCGGTTCAAAGAATTCGCCGCCGGAACCATTAACGAAAACTGATGAGATGTACTTTTTGTCGAGAATGTTTTCAATCTCCACAAAACAATTAATCGCAACCGGGTTTATCTTCATGCGGTACATGAACTGCAAATCAAATTTATCATACTGCCCGGCAGCGACCGAATTTGCATTATCAATATAAATTTGACTTAGATTGGTATACCGCAAATTAATAAAAGGAAGCGATGGATTTTGATATTCTATGCTAACGGAAGCTATTCTTGCAGGAACACCCGGAATGGTTTTGTCTGCATAATCTCCGGCGTTGTTATGAAAATCGACAAAATAATTTTTTGCTAATGTTAAAGAACTTTCAAACATGAAATAATAGTCAGTTGAAAGCGAAAGTGAAGCTTCAACTCCATAACGTTTAGTTTTTCCTGCAGATACGTAATATGAAGCTCCCGCAACTTGATAAGGTACCAATTCTCCATACGTTACAAGCGAATAACCTATTATGTTATAGGTTACCGAATTGATAAAAGTTTCCTTCAATGAAAAATCTCCACGAAATCCAGTTTCAACCGTGTGCGATGTTGAAGGCTTCAATAATGGGTTTAAGCCCGTAAGTGTATCCAATCCGGCAGGGGGATCAACTTCATTAAACGCAGGATTTTCAACTCCTTTTGCGTAATGAATCATGACATAATTATTTTCGTTCAAAGCGAAGGAAACCCCAAATCCAGGGGTAACAGCATCGAACGTAATTTTGTCGGAGAGGAGCGGGTCTATAAAATCATCTAATAAATATTTTGCTTGTGAATAACGGAGGGCAAAATCAATTATAACGCTCTTGAAAGAAAGCTCGTCGTGAAAATAAAGTCCGTAATTCAGCCCCCCTTCGTTTTTATTTTGCTTTAGTGTTGTTCCTCTTTCATTTGTAGCCGATAAAGAGTAAAACACCGAAGGACCGTTTTGGTATTGATTATCCACTCCCAAAGAAAATTTATTTACGGTTTCAGTAGAAAAATTCTTTACAAAATTGTATTGCACTTTTCCGCCGAGATGGACGCGGTTAAAATCCCGGTAGCTATTTTTTTGAGATCTCATCAATATTTTTGGAGATACAAAAAAGGAAGCTGCAACCGATTGCTCTTCGGTAAAATATTTCTGATACGACAATCCGATCCGTAAAGCTTCAATACTTCGCCGTTCATCATGTTTTAGAAATGTTTGATTTGCTTCCGTTTCATCAGTTAATAGTTGTTGTTGAGTTAGTGGTCCGGCAATTTTGTAAGAACTTGAAACTCCGACAACGGAAAGATTTAAACTCGATAGTTCATCAAGTTGATTTTTTAGATAGAAATTAAAATTGGTTGAGTAGTTCTCCGAATGCTTACGCCATCCCAGGAACTTTGTATTACTAATATTAACAAAAACGGATCCGCTTTTTAATTTGCTTCCGGCTTCCGCTTGAAATTTTTGAAATCCATAACTACCAAACGAAAAACTGATTTCAGAAAAGGGATGAATAAAATTTCTCTCGGTAATAAAATTTAAATATCCGCCGGAAGCAGCGCTGAACAAGTTATAACTGTTCGTTTTTCCTATTTCAATTTGTGAAAAAGCCGATACATCAAGAAGATCAAGCGAAGTTCTTCCATCAGGTTCCGTTTCCGGGAATCCATCAACTAAAATTTTTATTCCGGTAATTTGCGGATCATTAGAACGTGCGCCGAATCCTCGCATGGTAATTTTTGTTAGCATTTCTCCCCCGCTTCTTTGCTGGAGAAAAATCCCCGGAATATTTTTTACGGCATTTGTTAAACTTTTGTTGCTGCTTTCATCTATTTTTACGTTTTCAATCGAAGCAGGAATTCTTTTTACATCTGCTTTGCCACCATCTCCAACCACCGAAACTTCATCAAAAACATATTTTATGCTATCTCCGGGCGCTTCAAAAGCAAAAGCTAATGACGGAAAGAGGAGAAGAAGGGTAAATAAGATTTTTGGCATTCTATTTTTCGCTGGATTAAATTGTTTTAAATTGATAATGGAAATTAACAAAACTTCTAAAATTCACGAAAGAAAAGATGATGTTTGAACTAGCAATTTATCTAATTATCGGTCTTGCTGCCGGTATTATGAGCGGCTTTTTGGGAATCGGTGGAGGAATCATTATTATTCCCGCGTTAACAATGATTCTCGGTTACTCTCAACAGCAAGCGCAGGGCACTTCACTAGCATTACTTCTACCTCCTATCGGTATTTTGGCTGTTATCAATTATTACAAAGCCGGTAGTATGAATCTAAAAGCAGCAATAATTATGGCGGTTACTTTTATTATAGGAAGTTATTTTTCTTCCAAAGTTGCCGTTCAAGTACCGGAGCAACTGCTAAAAAAGGTTTTTGCCGCCTTTCTCCTTATTTACTCGATGAAATTGTTCTTCGGAAAATGAACTTTAACGGGAGTTGTCCGTCAATTTAGTAAAAGATAAAACATTTTAAATGAAATTTAGTCCCGTCATCCTTTTTTTTGTTTTTGCAGGATTCCTCTTTGCGCAACAAGGTGATCTGCAGAACCGGTTTATGCTTGGGCAAAGCTACGAGCAGATCGGTGAATACGTTAAAGCAAAAACGATTTACGAAGAATTGTACAAAGCTCAACCGGGGAATTTCGTTTTTTTCCAGGCGTTAAATAAATGCTATCTTCAATTAAAAGAATACAATAATTCAAGCGTATTAATCCAGCAGAAATTGTCAATTGAAAAAGATAACGTATCGCTTGTCGGAATGCTTGGATCAACCTACTATTTAAATGGAGAAGAAAAAAAAGCTTTTCAATTGTGGGATGATTTTTTAGAGAGCCGAAAGAATAATGCAATGTTTTTCCGCGTACTTGCGAACACCGCTATTGAGCTACGCGCGTTTGATAAAGCTATCGAGTTGCTTCAGCAAGCAAAATCAATTTCTAACAACGATTTTTATTTAGGCTACGATCTAGCCAATCTTTACGCGCTCAAAATGGATTATACCAAGTGCGCTGAAGAATTTATAACCATTCTGAAAGCTGACGAAAAACAGTTTCCAAGTGTTGAATCCCGGATACTTACTTATGCGCTCCGGAGTGAAGCGTTAAACACATTTATCAACGTTTTCCAGGACGAACAACCGGAAAAATCTCCCGCAATCGGAAATATTTTAGCAATACTTTATACGGCAAACCGGCAATATGAAAACGCATTTTCGCTCTACAAAACGCTTGATAACAAAGAACAATATAAGGGAAGCGATCTTTTAAATTTTGCTATGAAATTGTCCTCCGCAAAAGAATATACTTCTGCTTCGGAAGTTTTTTCCTATCTGTTAAAAAAATATCCCGACGCTCCTTTTCAACTTCAAATTAAATTAAGCCTCGCAAAAAATTCGGAAGCAAAACTGGAAATTGAAACAGCCGATTCTTCCCAACTATGGAAATCTTTTCCACCTAAAAAATATTTTCCGGAAAAATTATACGATGAACCTCTTTCTATTTATAAAGAAGTTGCGGAAAAGAATCCTTTTTCCGAATTGGGTGTTGAAGCGATGTTTCACCTTGGATTTTTGTATAGCGACAAAATCGGTGATACAAAAGAAAGCGAAAAATATTTTAACAAGATTATTTCAAATTTTCTTTTTTCAAACTTTTACCCGGAAGCTTGTTTTGAGATGGCGGCAATGCAGCTTCAACAAGGGAATATTGAGAAGGCTTCGTCGTTTTATGAAAAAATTCTCGGAAATCCGCGAACCAAGGAAGAACAAAAAAACAAAGCTAAATTCTGGAAAGCAAAAATGGCGTTTTTTCAAGGAAACTTCATCGAATCGAATAAATTGCTTCGCCAGTTAGTTTCCGCCTCAAATGACAATATTTCGAATGATGCGATGGAACTTTCATTTCTGCTCACTTCGGCTTTTAATGATTCATTAACTTTAGTTAAATTTGCAGAAGGAGATTTTGCTTTATTGGGAAATCAGTTCAATAAAGCGGAAAAGACTTTTTCCTCTTTGTTTAAAACTGAACAAACGCCTTTTCTCATCAAACAATTAGCTGAACTTCGTTGGATTGAATCTTCAATCAGTTTAGATAATTACCAGGAAGCGCTGGATCAAATTGATGTTTTGCTAAAAAGAGATGAAAAGAATATTTTTGCCGACAAAGCTAACTTGCTGGCGGCTAAAATTTACCAGTACGGATTAAAGAATCCGGCTAAAGCAATAGAAGAATATCAAAATCTTCTCCTAAAATTCCCCGATTCATTGTATCTTGATGAAGCGAGGGAAGCGATTAATAAATTACGAAATAAAATAAGTTAGAGAGATATAATGGCAAAGAAATTAAATAACCGGATTGTTAAGTGTTCATTTTGCGGTAGAGACGGCTCGGAAGTCGGCAGCTTGATTGCCGGTCCAGATGTCTACATCTGCGACCGATGTATAACCAGCAGCGTGGATATTCTAAAAAATAATCTGGCGGCATACAATACGGTAAAGCCGGGGAAAGCAAGTTTGTTAACTCCGGATATCATCAAAAAAACACTGGACGAACATGTGATCGGTCAAGAGCGGGCAAAGAAAACCCTTTCGGTTGCTGTTTACAATCACTATAAAAGAGTGAACTCAAAAAGCACATTTTTTGAACTTGACGATGTTGAAATTGAAAAGAGTAATATTCTGTTACTCGGTCCTACGGGGGTTGGAAAAACTTTATTAGCGCAAACATTGTCAAAAATTCTCGATGTTCCTTTTGCTATTGCCGATGCTACTACCATTACCGAAGCCGGTTACGTTGGTGATGATGTAGAAACTGTTTTAGTTTCTTTGTTGCAAGCTTCCGATTTTAATATTGAAAAAGCTCAGAAAGGAATTGTTTACATCGACGAGATAGACAAGATTGCCCGCAAAAGTGAAGGCGCAAGTATTACACGCGATGTTTCAGGCGAAGGAGTTCAACAAGCATTGTTGAAAATTTTAGAAGGAACTATTGCAGGTGTTCCACCGAAGGGGGGCAGAAAACATCCCGAACAAAATTTGTTAAACGTGAACACGAAAAATATTTTATTTATCGTTGGCGGAGCGTTTGAAGGAATTGAAAAAGTCATAGCCTCGCGTATCAACAAAAGCAAAATGGGATTCGGATCTGATATCAGCGGTAAGCAAGAACTCTCCGATGATGAGTTAACGGCACTTGTACAGCCGGAAGACCTGTTGCGTTTCGGACTTATTCCGGAGTTAATCGGACGCTTACCTGTTATCGCTCCGCTGCATTCGTTAAGTGATGAAGCCTTGAAAAATATTTTAACAACTCCAAAGAACGCGATTCTAAAACAGTACAAAAAACTTTTAGCAATGGAAGGAATTGATTTGGAATTTGATCCGTTTGCGTTAGATGCCATTGTTAAAAAAGCGAAGGAACGAAAAACCGGTGCGCGTGCACTCCGTTCAATCTTAGAAGATTTTATGATCGATATTATGTTTGATGCCCCTTCCAAAACGGGAGTTGAAAAATGTATTATTACCCGCGATGTGGTGATGGAAAAAGCCGAACCGATCTACATTGAGTCGGGTAGAAAATCAGCGTAACGCTTTTTGCTCTTTTTGTAAACGCAACTCTTTCCTATTTTGAGTTGCGTTTTTCTTTTAAACCGATTCGTTGATAAAATAATTTTACAAAAATGCCATTAAAAAAAATTCTCTTTTTCCTTTTCTTTTCATGCTCTGTCTTTGCGCAGAATAAGATACTCATTCAAATGGATCTTTCGCAAACCGATCATTTAAAAGCTTACGGCATCACTTTCCACGCTTTAGAACAAGGGCTAAAAGCCGACTGGCTGCTCAATTACCGGGGAGGTTCTTTCCTTTTAGATTATGCACGATCCATTGAAAATGAATGCCGTATCGAAGGGGTTTCTTTTTCTACACTAACTACTTCGGAGGCGACAGCAATTTACGCGTTCGTTCAAAGTGATGACCACAATATGGATGTTGTTCGATTAGAAAAAGCGCCAAAGATTGGTGTTTACGTTCCACCGGGATTTCAACCATGGGATGATGCGGTTACCCTTGTACTTGAGTATGCCAAAATTCCTTACGACAAACTCTGGAATGATGAAATGCTCAACGGCTCACTTCAAAAATATGATTGGCTCCATCTCCATCACGAAGATTTTACCGGACAATACGGAAAGTTTTACGGAAGTTACAGCAACGCTCAATGGTACATCGACCAGCAATTACGCTATGAAGCGAGTGCGAAAAAATTGGGTTACAAAAAAGTTTCGGAGATGATGAAAGCCATCGCGCTCTCAATTAAAAGTTTTATTGCCGATGGTGGATTTTTATTTGCGATGTGTTCAGCTACCGATTCTTATGATATTGCTCTTGCCGCAGAGAAAGTGGATATCTGCGATAAAATGTATGACGGCGATGCTCCGGATCAAAATGCTCAAGCAAAGTTAGATTTTAAAAACACCCTCGCGTTTGAAAATTTCAAACTGGAGATGAATCCCTTTATTTACGAATATAGTAATATAGATATCCAGCCTACCGAGATTCTAGATTTTCAGAATGATTATTTCACACTGTTCGACTTTTCAGCAAAATACGATCCCGTACCGACGATGCTTACACAAGACCATGCAAATGTTATTAAGGGATTTATGGGGCAGACAACTATGTTTAGAAAAGAGTTGATTAAAAAATCGGTTATCATTCTTGGTGAACGAGCCGGAACTGATCAAGTGAAATATATTCATGGGAATTTTGGAAGAGGGACTTTTACCTTTTACGGTGGACACGATCCGGAAGATTATCAACATGCGGTCGGCGATCCTCCAACTGAATTATCGCTGCACAAAAATTCTCCCGGTTACCGGTTAATTCTGAACAACGTTCTCTTCCCCGCGGCGAAAAAGAAGAAGCAGAAAACGTAAAGGAGTAAGTCCACCACGGAGAATTTGGATCTGCGTGTAGTATCTTTTAATAAATGAGTTATAACGTTTACACTTAGAGGGTAAACGATTCCCCTTAGACGATATAATTTTACCCTCACTAACCATAATTTCCCCCGTTTTGAGGGAAGTTTTCTTCTCCGGGAACAAAACTTCCCTCTCCAAGACCAAACGTTTATCCTCCGGGAGGAAATTTTCCTTCGCTTAGACGAAAACTTTTGCCATTTTCGCGGAAATTTTATCCCTCTGAAGATAACCGTTCCCCCTCCGGAGGTAAAACTTTCTTCTCATGGATGAAAACTTCCCTCTAATTGATGAAAATTATCCCCGCGAAGGATAAAAAAATATCCCGGACGTGGGATTACTCCTTTCCGGGATGGGAAGTATTTGACTGACTATTGAACCGTATTCGCGGGAAGCGTCTTCTTTCTACTTCGCGGGAAAAAGACTTTCATCTCGTCGGCTAAGGTGTCAAGTCCCGGCACTTTTCCTTTATTAGCCTGAACCGCGGCATAAACTTCTAACGCCGCCACTAACGTGTCGCTCCCTACAGCCATCAGAGTGTCCTCTACAGCTGATTGAAGCGGATTTAGTATTGCGGCTACCGGTTCAAGTTTTTGCAGCAACGCATAATCTTTCAGAAATTCCTCACGGTTAAATGTACCGCTGAATATTTGCGGATACTGCACCGCCGCTGCCTCAGCTTTATCAACCATTGGCTTTAGTACATTCCCAAGTTTTGGAATGATCTGTTTTTCTTCGGGAGTGAGCGTGAGGAGAAATGGGAGAAGCTCTTTTGCCGAAGCAAGCGATTGATTGATGGTTGTTACTTGTTCAGCCGTTAATTCGGCTGAGATAAGATTTTGTTCCATACAGAACTCCTTTATGATAGTTGTTTGATTATGTTATTTATTCCGCCTTTTGAGTGTCACTGACCCAAAGATGGGAAAAGTTGTAGCGGCTTGTCCCGCTTGGGCGAAATGGCAAGCTGCTACATTTTAATTCTTTCTTCTTTATTCTGACTTCTTCTTTTTGACCTTTGACTTTTTACTTTCTACTTTTTACTTAACCAGCATCATCTTCTTGGTAGAAGTATAATCATTTACCCGCAACTGGTAAACGTACGTCCCGCTTGCAAGTGAGGAAGCGTCAAATTGAGCAGTGTATTTTCCTATTTCTTTCTGCTGATTCACGAGGGTACTTACTTTATTACCAAGAATATCAAATACTTCTAGTGTTACAAAACCCGCTTTGGGGATCTGATAAGTTATTGTTGTAATTGGATTAAACGGATTTGGATAGGCGTTGCTAAGGGAATATTCTGTCGGGATCTTATCTTCAGAGCCTAAAGTTCCCTTTTTTAGCATTCCCTTATTCTTACCAAGATTAATTCCTGCAAATTTGGTAAGGTCTTCATTGGGAAAAGCTTTAACCATACGAGCATAAAACTCATCTGTTTTTGCCACATCCTGTTCAATGTCGGTATAATAGGTTATCAAATCGAACAGCGCAGATAATTCATTACTTGAGTTAGGATAATTAGCAACAAGTTCTTTATTGTAAGAAAGCATTTCGAGAGAGTTGTTAGACAGTGCCGCTTCGCGAGCGAGCAGGCGAAGCGCAAAAGGTCTTAACGAATCTTCTTTAGCTCGCTTAATAACTTTTTCAAGTATATCATTTAAATCGGTGTTCAATGAATCCACTTCTCCACTTTTGTTTTTTATTCTTTTTTCATTGAGAGTGAATTCATAAAAAGTGATAAGAGCAAGAGGAGAATATTTATTATCGAATTCACCTTCTATAATTGAGAGTAAGGTTCCCTTTGCTTTCTGAAAATTTCCTTTACGACCGTTGGTTATCGCATCTCCATATTTTGAATAATTATCTCCTAGCGCTGAGGATGACATTTTTTTTAATACAGGTGATTTTATCACCTCTTTAGATGCCATGCTGTAGTTCGAACAAGAACCTTCGTTTGGATCAGAAGGTAAGGGAGTTCTTGCAAAAATCGATGATGTTCCATCCGCGTACACCGCTGGTTGGCTCGAACCCCAATAGTTATTGTCCGCCCAAATTTTTGAATGATTTTTTGCCTCCATATCAGGTAATTCGCTTCCGAATATACTATTGTATCCTCCATCAGAATCATATCCCATATAAACAGTCGAATAATTGTCGGCTCTAAATAAAGGTGTTGCTGAACAAGTAATCGTATTATAGCCTCTCATATTTAAATTTTCTTCCGGTATTACCGCAAAACTTGTCATGCTTGAATTGACAACAACACCATGGGTATTATCACTCAAATCGCAATTCCCAATCCAGGGTGAAGCGTTATTAAGAACAATTGCGTATCCGTTGCCATGCAACGTATTATCATGCCAATAGAGATCGCTGTTATAGCCAATATTGTCAGATTTAATACCATAATTTGTATTATTAAGAATTGAGCTCCCTGTTATTGTCGCTAATGTTGAATACGTATTAATGCCTATACCGTTGTTTGAGATTGTACAGTTTGATACGTTTATTGTAGAATTGCTTAGACTGCTAATGCCGTAGAGAGAATTATTTGTGATAGTATTATTTGAGATAATTACATTTGCATTGGTGGTAGTGTAAATACCGCATTGAGCATCTTTGATTGTTGAAGATTGAATAGTTCCGCTACTATTGGCGAAAAAACTAAGACTGTGCCAATAACCCTTGGAACCGTTCCCCATAAAAGTAGCTCCGTTAGCTGTAAGGTTGCCGTAAACTGAAATCTTTTTACCCGCGCTAAATGATACTGTTGCACCTGAATTTATTGATAAAGTAACACCTGATTGAACTGTTAAATTTGAGGATACAGTTTGTGCGCCGCTTACACTTACCGTTTGACCCGATACGGCAGCGCTTAACGCCGCTAGCATCGTTGGATAAATTGCTTTTACTGTGCTGCCGGTCTTTAATATAGCTCCGTTTACCGTTGCACCGCTTTGTATAGTGATAGTACCACCTGTTGAAACAATAGAAAAGCCATTTGGATTAATAACAGAATTAGCCGCTAAGGTTAAGGTAAAACCGGTTGGAACTATGATATTCCCTCCCATTTGTAAGCTGCCGGAGATAGTTTCGCTTGCCGCTAATGTACCGCCATACTTTACAACCGGTAAAACGCTGTATAGTCCGGCATCGCCTATTGGTATAACATCTGTATGCTCTGCCTCATTCGCAGTATTGGTTACAATAGTTGTTTTAGTATTGGTAACAAGATTAGTTATTTCCCAGTTTTTGAAATCGTTTAGATTTTGAAAATAAAATCTCAAATTTTCACATTCGCTGTAATATCTGTTTACGACGATAAAATATTTTTTGTTCAAGTCGGTTGGATTTGAAAAGAAACCTAAATCAACAATGAATGCACCAGATAGATTAGTTGGATTTTTTTCAAGTTTATTTAAGAAGGTATTATTTATGATTGACGTAGATGCTAAATCTTTTTCATAATATTGGCTGGTAGGAGTGAGCGTTTTTATGGTCTTCCCAACCAGACCGCTCATTCTTGGTTTTATGATATCTTTCCAAAACTGTCCTAATGGCGTAAGCGTTGGTGGTGTACTTTCAAAATTAACCAACCCTTCTCGATATGGACTATTGTTAAGCGTAAGTGTAAAAAATGGATCACAAGTCAGTTCCTTCATCCCAAACAATAGACCTAAATTAATATGGTAATTCATTTGCGTATTTGAAGGAACATAGCTCCCCAATATATTACAAAATTTCCCGCTTTGTGTGGAGTGGCTTAAGGGAATTGGAGCCCCATCAATTCGGAGTTGAGTTAAATTTAGATTTGTCACTAATGCGATGTTACGTTCACGGTACGATTCTTCTCCTAGGGAATAAGGATAGTCATACATATACGTATTCAAAGAAAGATATTTGAGCTTTGATCTTTTAATAAATTCTGTTCCCGGATAGACTGAACCATTTCCTTCCATAAAACCAGGATATTGTCCTCCATAAGCGGCGGTGTATCCGGTAGTAAATGTTGTATAGAGATGAAGGTTCGGGTTAACACTTTGTACTAAACTATCAACAATTCTAAAAGGTTCGTAGTTATCTATACTGGAGGGTTCATTTAAGCCAAACCAACCAAGAACCCCACTGGTATCTGCATATTGTGAAACTAATGAAGCAATATTAGTACGAACTGTTGGTGAAGTTATCAGCTCATTTGCTTTTGAATCATAAATTTCGATATAATCAACATACAATTTTAAGAAAGTGCGCCCTTGCCATACAACTTTATATTGCATGTATTGCGTTGTTAATTCCAGACTAATCAGATTCTGATTTCCCGACGGGGTTAAATGTTCGGTTTGGTTAATGTTTACTAAACTTGCTAATGTATATGGAAAAAATGATTTTGTTTCCCAGACATCCCACCCACCTCCATTTTCAAGAAAATTTCTTACAGATAATGTCATCTCTTGTATAGTGGTTTCGCTGCTGTTTGCCGGATTTGAAGCCACAATTTGGAGTTTGCATACAGCGCTATCCAAATACTCCGCCGGCAGCGCAATGGCATCTATCCGCTTAACTTTCAAACGATAGTTTGCTCTATATCGTATCGGATCATTTCCGGATACGGGTAATTCTTTATACGTAACATATTGGTAGTAACCTGGTCCGTAGATTAATTTGTCTGAAGAAGCGGAATTGGTAACAATCCCGCTTGTATTCCCTTCGGTAAAAGGGATTCCTATAGAAGTATTATGCTTTAATTCCATATCACCATTTAATCCATTTCCCTTCCCTTCAGCTTCCCATTTCGTATAAACTGCATCGGTATAATAAACAACCCAGGGATTTGCAGTCCATATCTGCAGTGGGAACATTTTTAATCCCTGGGTTTTTATTCTGTTGTAATTAGTCAGGTCTAAATCCGTGGCATAAAAACCATAAATTCCCAACTCTTTCATCTTCAACAGATTTTCATTTGAGATTTCCGAAGATTTTTTATTTGTATGGGCAATTATCGGGATACCATCATACCTATCTAAATAAGGCACCTGCGCAGATAAAAAAGAGATATGGAAAACAAAGAAAAAGAACCATCGCGTAATACTAAATTTCATGAGCTGCTCCCGATATTTTTATTTTATTAACAACATTTTTTTCATTTCCATATACCGTGGAATTTTTCCTTCCCCTAATGCTTCTATGCGGTAAAGATAGATCCCGCTTGAAAGATACTCCCCGTTAAACGGTACTTCATAATACCCAGCAGTTTGTTCAGCGTTTACCAACGATTGTATCAATTCCCCCTTGATATCGTAGATGGTAATTTTTACTAATCCTTTTTCTTTGAGCCGGTAGGATATTATGGTTTTGGGATTAAAAGGATTTGGATAGTTTTGATAAAGCCTATAACTGTATACTACATTCCATTCATTTCCTATACTTGTTAAATTGATTCCCGCTTCCTCGCTTACCTCCGATTCATTCATGCTTGTATCAACCGCGGTTAGTTTGTAATAAAATTTATCAATTTGCACGGGAATCAAATGAGTATAAGAAGTATCAGTTGTAGTAGTAATGAATGTAGTTGAGTCAGCATTAAAATTAGGGACGGTATCTCTGAAAATTCTATATTGCTTAAAATCCGCTTCACTATTCTTTTTCCATATCAGATAAATTTTTCCCGAATCAGCTTTAAGCGTTAGTCCCCCGGGCGCTTTTGGGGCAAGATCAAGATACGTATAAAGAGACCCGAGGATTCCGCCATACATTCCGATATCGCTCCGGCTTCCGTCTTTATCAAGAATAGATGGATCACCGGCATCAATCGCAGACGAGTATTTTTGTAAATGAAAATCGCCCTTTCCTGAATACGCTATAGTATCTTTTACAAACATCGGGTCTGCAAAAATATCATGAGCGCCAATTCCTCTTGCATCTGTTGCATCTGCGGAATTATTCCAGAACAGATTGTAATCGGTATTAGGAGATCCTTCAACCCTAATCCCAATATAACTATTTGCGATAATATTGTTCCGTAGATATGTATTATCTCCGGCAAACCAAATACTTCCAAGAGTGCTTGAATTACCTAATTGATAATCGAGCAATGTGTTGTTGACTATCACTGCCGTATCGGTAACCGCTGCTACATCAATGTTAATAAAAAAACCAGCTATCAGGTTTCCCCTTACTTTCATATTTTTTAAAAATATTATATTACTAATACCCTCATAAGCTTCTTTCGGTGGCCCAAGAATAATATTATTATCTACCGTCGGCTGTCCGTTATGATAATTATCAATCCCCATTAATGAATTCCCTTGATCATGCCTAAGGTGTATTAAGCAGTTACTTATTACCGGTTTACAAGTATCATAAGCACAAAAGGTATGCACCCCTATTTCAACATCTTTAATTAGTAGGTTTTCAATTCTTCCGCTTGATGAAGTAACATCCACTCCAACATTTGCATTAGTTATAATGCATGCATTAATATTGACATTGTAACCAAGCGAAGCAACTACTGAATTCCACATGCCCGTACTAACACCCTTGCCAATTATTTTAAAACCTGCTAAAGTTATATCCTTTTTTGCTTCAACGGTATAATACACACCCAACCCTGTACCATCAATAACACAGCTATCCATACTGCTGCCAAGAAGTGTTATAGCTGCTTTTGTTATTAAGAACTCCTTATACACTCCATTTGCAACAACAACTGTATCACCATCATTACAAACGTTAATACATTTCTGTATGCTGTCGCTTGCCGTTGCCCAACTTGTGTAGGGGGGTGTGCTGCTGCCGGTTTTGCTTACAAACCGCACTTGGGCAAATGTTAAAGCGGTAAATAATAGTAACGAGGAAAAGAGTAATGTTGTTTTCATAATAATAGAAGGAAACTTAAGGTAAGTGTATTTTGGTGTAACTGTTTTTTTTGTTCAGGGGAAGAAAAATCACTCATAAAACCGCTCCAGGAAGTTATTTGTTTTTCTTTGCTGCAAAATTCCAAATAAATATTGAGAAAGGCAAGAGGAAACGAAAATATATTTACTCTGTAATCAGCTCTATCCCGATAGATTGGGATAAAGCTGTAAGAAAAAGATCATCGTAAACGGTGATGGGTTTGAATATTACACTTTGGCGGCATTTGTTTGTACGGCATAAACCATTTATGTACGCCCACCGCTGGAAAGATTACGCTGAATTATCAATTAGTAATTCTGCTAAGTTAATTCGTTTTCCGTTTTTTTCTTAACGGGAACCCGGAGAGAGTACTTTGGTGTTGCATAAATTCCCCTTTGCTATCTTCATCTTTAAAACGAAAAAGGCGTCAAAAGACGCCTTAAATCAGAAAGCAAAAACGCTTAGTTTTTCGGTTTGGCTTCGTTAACAATGATATTTCTACCATTAACTTCCGAACCGTTAAGAGCTTGCATAGCTGTTTGAGCTTCAGAATCTGTAGACATTTCTACGAAACCAAAACCTTTAGAACGACCGCTTTCACGATCTTTTACAACTTTTGCTGATACGACGCTGCCATGAGCTTCGAATGTTGACTTTAAAGCATCGTCATCTACAGACCAGGGAAGACTCCCAACGAACAATTTAGTACTCACTAATGAACCTTTGAAATAATGAAATATGAATTAATTACAGCCCTAAGCTAATCCTTTTTTTGATAAAAGCAAAGGAATTCCACATTTTTTTTAAGAGAGCAAAAGTGTCAGTGCTTCGGAAAGGTTCCCAATTCCGATGACTTTTATCGAAACTTTCGTCTTTAATAATTTTTTATTAGCCGAAGGAATAAAGATTCTGCTAAAACCTAACTTTTCCGATTCGATAATTCTTTTTTCAATTTGACTAATACTTCTTAACTCACCTCCCAAACCTACTTCTCCAACAACAACTGAATTCGGGTCGGCAGTTTTATCGGTTAAATTAGAAGCAATAGCACAACAGACAGCAAGATCAATTGCAGGTTCATCAATCTTTACGCCGCCTGCTAAATTAAGAAACACATTATGAGCGGAAACTCTTATGTTCGCCCGCTTTTCTAATACGGCAAGTAAAATTGATAATCTCCGGTAATCAAAGCCGGTTGTAACACGTTGAGGATTTCCGAAGTGTGAAGGAGTTACTAACGCCTGCACTTCAATCAATAGCGGGCGCGTCCCTTCAATACTGGCTGTAACCACGTTTCCGCTGATAAGTGTTTCTCTATCTCCTAAAAATACTTTGCTAGGATTTGTAACTTCTTCTAAACCGGTATCGCGCATTTCAAAAATGCCAATTTCGTTTGTACTGCCAAATCTATTTTTAATTGCGCGGAGAATGCGGTAAGAATTTTTAACATCTCCTTCAAATTGAATGACGGTATCAACAATATGTTCTAATATTTTGGGTCCCGCTATGGTGCCGTCTTTTGTAACGTGTCCTACAATAATTACTGAAAAGTTATCCTGCTTAGCTCTTTCTAAAAGCGTTGCCGTGCATTCGCGAATTTGCGTAACCGTTCCGGCAGAGTTTTCAAAATTTGCATTAACCATCGTTTGAATCGAGTCAATAATTACAACTTTCGGACTTTCATTTTTTATTACATGAAGAATAGTATGCAGATCTGTTTCGGCAAGTACCAAAAGTGACTCAGAATTTATTTTTAGCCGGGAAGCGCGAAGTTTGATCTGCTGGGCAGATTCTTCACCCGAAACGTAAAGCACTGTTTTATTGATCTTTGCTGCCGCTTGCAAAACAAGCGTTGATTTTCCAATTCCGGGATCACCGGCAATTAAAACAACGGAACCGGAAATAAGTCCGCCGCCTAAAACCCGGTCAAACTCTTCAATCTTTGTTTTAATTCTTTCTTCTTCAAAGGAAGAAATTTCATTGATCTTTTTCGGAAGTGAGGTTTTCGTTTGTAGAATATTTTTTTGCTTTCCGGTTTCCACTATTTCTTCTTGAAATGTGTTCCAGCTTTCGCACTCCGGGCATTTCCCCAGCCAGCGGAGAGATTCGCATCCGCAATTTGTACAGACAAATTTAACTTTGCTTTTTGCCATAATTTTTATCTTCTTTAACAAGTTGTAAAATTTGAGGAAGAATTTCTCCCGCTTTCCCGATCAACGAAAGGTCGGCAATGTTTGATAACTCCGTTTTTTCAATATTCACTTCTACTAAAAATTTTCCATTCCGCTTTGCGAGGTAAGGAATGTTTGCCGCCGGAAAAACCACCGCAGACGTTCCAACAATAAATAAAACATCGCACGTTTCGGCAGCTAATTCACTTAACGATAATGCCTCTTCAGGAAGGAATTCACCAAACCAAACGATATCGGGACGTATCAGTCCACCGCATTCGCATCTGGGGACTTTCTCTTCAATAACTAGATTTTCATCATCATACCTTTTTTTACACTCGATGCAATAATTCTTTTCGATATTGCCATGAAGTTCATAAACTGTTTTGCTACCCGCGCGGCGGTGAAAATTATCTACATTTTGTGTTACGACAGTAACTTCTTCAAAATAGTTTTGAAGTTCGGAAATGGCTAAGTGAGCTGCGTTCGGTGAGGCTTGATGCACAATTTTTTTTCTATATTGATACCAGTCCCAAACAAGTTGGGGATTTCGAAGAAACGCATTAAAGTTTGCGAGTTCTTCGGGTTTCATTTTATTCCAAATACCGTCCTTACCACGGAAAGTCGGAATTCCGCTCTCGGTAGAAATTCCGGCTCCCGTAAAAAACACAATTTTATTCGCAGATGAAAGAACGGTTTTCAGTTTTTCATAATGTTGAAGCACGGAAAACTTTCGTTTATTTATTTTTTATTGTTTCCAATAATTTTTTCGATTCAGCCAAAAACATATCATCATCTTCATCGACTACTTTAATATAAGGTAACTTATAAAGTTCTTCTTTAGCTTTTTGATATTCATCTTCTTCAATCAACGCTTTTGCGTAATCGAGATGATACATGCGGAAGTCGGGACGAAGCTCAATTGCTTTTTTAAATTCCGCAAAAGAGACATCCATATCTCCCCAACCTAGCCCCAGCGGAAGACGAACGAGATAAGGTTTTTCACAAACCTTTGCGTGCGTTCTTCCCAACACATAATGTGATGAAGCTTGAATTTCGTTTCCACCATTACCAAGTTTTATAGCTTTTTCACAATCTTTTCTAACATCGTTTACCAAACCAATAACTTTGAAAACCCCTTTAAATAATGCAATTCTTCCTTTGGCAATTGCGCGGCGCAGATAAACAACAGATGAATTTGGAGCCGCCTTTACCGCTTTTTCTGCGTAATCAAGAGCAAGTTGATATTTCACAAGTTGGGCATCCTTCTGATCATCCGAACTGCCCGGCATGTGCTCGGCAATGTCAACATATGACCGGCTGATCCTCCAAAGGATTTCGGGATTGTCAGCATCAAGCTTTTCCGCTTTGAGTAAAACCTCGAGCGCTTTTTGATTATTGAATTCTTTCATTGAATAATTATCACCTTCTTTTATCAGTTCATCGACTGATTGAGAAAATGCGAGAGACGAAAAGAAGAGAAAGAAAAAGAGCAATACCGATAACTGTTTCTGTTTCATACACACCTCTTTGATTTATTGGTTAAGAATTTCTTTTTTATAAAGTTGGGTCGAAATTAATGAAATATATTTTGTCCAATCAGATTGTGCGTTCACATCACTAGCAATCGCGCTTTTATAGGCGTTGGTTTGCGCGCTGAGTTCGTCCGCGTGATAGAGAGCGATTGCCTCCAGCGTTCTCGGCACAACCGGAGATGCATTCTCCAACTTACCTTGATGACTTAAGATCAAATGAAGTAGTTGATTTTTAAGTTCTTCGGGAAATTCCGGAATCTCAATTATCGCTTCATTTACTTTTAAAGATGCAAGCACGATATGCCCCAGCAATTTCCCTTTGTCTGAATAATCAAAAGCAGAATCGAAAACCAGTTCCTCCATTTTTCCGTAATCATGCAACATTGCACCGGCAACAAGCAAGTCTTTATTTATTTCTTCATGAAACGTTGCCATTAATTTACAAATTTTTATAATTTCTAATGTATGTTCTAATAATCCGTGGATATAAGCGTGATGCCATTGTTTTCCCGCCGGAGCTTTGGAAAATTTTTCAAATGATTTATCGTCAAAAAGTGAGTTCAGCAATTTTTTCAAGTAACCATTTTCTGTTTCAGAAATCGATTCGTAGAACTCATGTTTCATTTCCTCAAAATTTCTTTTTGATCTGGGAAGAAAAAATTCGGCGGAAATATTTTCTGAAGGTTTCGGCAATTTTATATTTTCAATTTTTAGCTGGGGAGAGTTTTGATATTCTTCGATCACTCCTTCAACTTGAACAACTGCCCCAACTGTCAATTCGCTTAGAATGGAGTTAAAATTGTCCCACAAATTTGCCGGGAGGGAAACACTTTTATCGCCAAGCTCAAGACTAACGAACGGTTTGTTGGCTTTTGTTTGTTTAAGTTCACTGCGTCTAATCATAAGAAAATGATCAACACGGTCTCCTTTTTTAAGTGTGGCTAAATCAGTTTGAAATTTCATTGAGTTCCTTTTGAGGTGAAAGCACATCTAGTTTTACATTATCATGTAACCTGGCCACAACGGTACGGTTGAGTAATTCAATAGAGACGGCAACCGTTCTGCCGCAAGGGTCTTCTATAACAACACCGGTAACTCCGGTAAAAGGTCCATCTTTAATCAGCACTTTCGTTCCTTTTACAATTCCGTTGACCACAAAATAATCTTCTTCGTCTTTTATAAAGTCAATAAAATTCTGCATTTGATCATCAGGAATTCTAGCCGGTCTTCCGCAGTAAAATACACACCGGACAATCGCGTCTTGCTCGAGTGCTAACAAGCGTTCCTTCTCGACACAGTTGACAAAAATATAACTATTAATTAACGGTTCGGTAATCTTTTTTTTCCTGTCGCTCCATTGTTTCAGCCGGGTTATTTTCGGTAAATAGACTTCAAGACCAACTGCTCTCAGTTGAAGTTCTGCTTTAAATTCCTGACGCGGCTTAGTGTATAAAGCGAACCAGTATCTATTTCCATTCAAAGTTTCCATGCAATATTCACCAAACAAAAGTTAAGCTTAAAAAAAATATTTATTAATTTAAGGTTGTTTTAAAAGTATATAAAAGTTCTTCTTCCTGCAAAGGCAAATGCACAAAGTGCTTTACACCTTGCAAAATGTAGGCTTGCCGTTGTTCCAATTCGCTGGCGTGCAGCATAATAATTATTGGGAACTGCAGGCTGCCGTTTTCCTTTTTAGTCGATTCAAGAAACTGCAATCCTGTCATCAACGGCATTTGATGATTGGCAACGACCAGCATCGGGATCTTCTCCGAAATAATATTTAACGCTTCATATCCATTTTCTGCATGCAGAATTTCGAATTCATCAAAATTGTTTTCTAAAATAGCATCTATTTGTGCAAGAGTACCTTTATCACGATCAATAATTAATATCCTATTTGAGGGAAGAGGTAAAGTAAAATGAAACTCCGTTCCTTTCCCTTCTTCGGAATATAACCAAATCTCTCCATTATGCTTTTCAATAATTTCCCTTACCAGCGCCAAACCTAAACCAGTTCCGGTTTCCCCTTTTGTTCCTACACTTGTAAAAGAGGATTCAATAGAAAATATTTTTTCCTGCTCTTCACCTGAAAGCCCAACACCAAAATCGCGGATAACGAATTCAACTTGTTTCTCGTTAAACTGTTCGGCGGTAATTTCTATTTTAGAATTTTCAAATGAAAATTTTATTGCATTTGTCAGCAGATTTAAGATTACCTGCTTTAGCATTCTTTCGTCAGCTTGAATAAAAAGGTTATCGACAACAATAACTTTTATTTCAATCCCTTTTCTCATTGCGTTTCCGGTAAGCGTAGAAACACAATTATAAATAACGCCCGCTATTTTTAAGCGCTGCGGTTCAATTTTCAGTGAGCCGGTACGCAAGCGTGACCAATCGAGTAGATAATTAATAAACTCAAGTTGATTTTGTGAAGCTTCTAAAATGTAATTGAGATATTCGTTTTTATCTTTTAGAGGAAGATTTGGTTCATTAATTAAAATTTCTGCAAACCCAAGAATACTTGTAAAGGGAGCCCTGAGATCATGAGAAAGAATGTTAATGAATTTATCTTTTCCTTCACACGTTTCAAGTAAATTACTTTCGGATTTTTGCAACTGTGTAATTTGCTCATAATATTTTGTCACATCCGTAAACAAAGAAAAAGATGCTGCAATCGTACCGGTCTTATTTCTTTCTACAGAAATCCGCTCATGAATCCACTTTTCCTTTTTTTCTTCCAAAACGATCCGGTAATGAAAATCGGCAACATTGTTTTGAGAAATGAGGAACTCGTTATTTTGTTTGATTACTTGAACGGCATCATCGCGATGAATAAGCGAAAATAGCTTTCCTTTTTGTTCGATGAGTTGCTCTTTCTCCCAGCCGATAATTTTTTTTACGGTTTCGCTGACCACAATCTCGTCGAAGTTTCTCTTTTTTTTAAACACCACAAAAAAACTATCCCCTAAGAGAGAAGCCTCTTTATACCACTCAAGTTCAGTTGCTGGTTGCGGATGCTTTGGGTTGCTGATTTGTTCCAATTTTTCTGTCTTTAAATGAATAATCTTTTTTCAAATATACTAATCTTGAATGAATTAGGCGAATTTCATTTTTAGACCTCTGGAAACTTTTTTGCATCTTACAGCGTTATTTACAGAAAATTTAAGGATTCGATGAAGGCTATCTATTTTATCTTGTTTTATTATTTGTTTATCGTTGCGGTGGAAGCACAAGAACTAACCGGAACACTTTATGGTAAAATCTTTGATCATTCGACAAATCAACCTATTCCATTTGCTTCAGTCACATTATTAGGTACGGGAAAGGGAACAGAATCTGATATTTCTGGGAATTTTAGAATATTAAATTTGCCGCCGCAAGCTTATCAGTTAAAAGTATCTGCAATCGGTTATGCACCCGAAATAAAAACAGATATAATTATCAACACTGCAAAGCCTACCGGAATAGATTTCGCATTGAAGGAATCAGTTTTAGAACTCGAAGGAGTAACGGTTACTTCTGATTATTTTTTGAAAAATCCCTTTGAGACCAATAGCGTTACATCTTTTAGCTATGAGGAAATACGAAGATCTCCGGGCGGATTTGAAGATGTTGTGCGGGCGCTTTCAGTTCTTCCAGGGGTAGCTCAAGCAGATGCCGGAAGAAATGATTTGATCGTACGCGGAGG
Organism: Ignavibacteriaceae bacterium; assembly: GCA_041667115.1. GTDB lineage: Bacteria > Bacteroidota > Ignavibacteria > Ignavibacteriales > Ignavibacteriaceae > UBA1563. The sequence goes on from JBAYFO010000007.1 coordinate 68,760, forward strand.
CGCTCCTTCAGAAAATCTGTATCTGCTCGACGGAATTCCCATTCCTAACATTAATCACTTCGGCACGCAAGGTGCAACCGGGGGACCTTTAAGTTTTATTAATCTTGATTTTGTAAAGGAAACTACTTTTTCTACCGGGGGATTTCCGGTTCTTTACGGCGATAAGCTTTCTTCAGTTTTACAAATCAATTTACGCGAGGGAAGAAAGGATAAATTAGGAGGCAAAGCTACTATTTCTGCTTCGCAATTTGGAGTAAATCTAGAAGGACCTCTATCAAGCAATTCCTCTTTTCTTTTTTCCGCAAGAAGAAGTTATCTCGATTTTATTTTCAAAGCAGCCGGCTTTGGCTTTGTTCCCGAATATTATGATGTCCTCTCAAAATACGATCTTGACATTGACCCCAAAAGTTCTTTATCATTTCTTTTTATCAGCGCTTTTGATAACGTAAAATACTTTAACGATACACAAGATAAACGGTATGAAAATTCAACTGTTTTAGGAAGTGATCAGATCCAGTACGCTACCGCAATTCAATACAAACGATTATTTAATGATGGATTTTTCACCCTTTCCTTTAGCCGGAATTTTGTTGATTATAATACTTCTCAAAAAGATTCGCTGCTAACTCCAATTTTCCTTAACACCTCACGCGAAGCCGAGAATGTTTTAAAACTTGATCTTATATACAAAACTTCAAAACTCACCGAACTTAATATTGGCGCGGAGGCAAAGCTAATCAAGTTTAACGCGAATATTTTCTTCCCTCCATTTCTAACAACTTTCGGTGAAACGTTACCTATCAACTCCGTTGATGTTGCAAAGTACTATTATAAATATGGGGCATATTTAAATTATAACGTAATATTTTTTCAAAGATTTACGGCAAATGCCGGTGTCAGATTAGATTACTTCGATGCGATCAATACAAAATATTACAGTAGTCCGAGATTGTCACTTTCTTACATGCTTTCTCCAATCACTAACATTAATTTCAGCACAGGTATGTATCACCAGTTCCCTTCCTATATTTGGTTAAGTGGTGATCCAGTAAATAAAAATCTAAAAGCCATTCAAGTAAATCAATTTGTGCTTGGTTTTGACCATCGCATTAAAGATGATCTTCTTTTTAAAAATGAATTCTATTATAAAGATTACTCAAATTACCCGACAAGTTCAGTTCGTCCTTATTTAACGCTTGCAAACACCGGCACCGGGTTCGCGGGCTCGGAAGATAATTTTTCCGCGTTCGGGTTGGAACCCTTGGTTAGTGCCGGGAAGGGATTTTCCCGCGGGATCGAAGTTTCAATTCAGAAAAAATCTTCCGACAGTCCTCACTATGGAATTCTGAGTATCACGTATAACGAATCTAAATTTATAGCGCTCGATGGAGTTAAGCGGTACGGTAGTTTTGATCAGCGCTGGATTTTTAATTTGAGCGGAGGATTTATTTTTAGTAACAGTCTTGAATCAAGTTTTAAATTCCGTTACGCATCCGGAAAACCTTCTACTCCGTTTAATGCTGATGGAACTCAGAGTGTGGCAAATTATAATTCATCTCGTTTGGATCCGTTGCATAGTTTAGATTTACGTGTTGATAAGCGTTGGTTTTTCGAACGGTATACGTTAATCACTTATCTCGATCTTCAAAATATTTACAACAACAAAAACGGCGGTTACCCGAGATGGGATCAGCGGGAAAAGAAAGTTGTAAAAAACCAATCCATCGGTATTCTGCCAACTATAGGAATTAGTCTAGAGTTTTAAGTTGAAGAATAAATTCTCTATGTAGTTTGTTACAGAAAAACTTTTGCAACATCGATCAACAGAGAAGGTTTGTTCCACAAGGCTGTTCTGAAGAGTGTCCCCAGCGTTCTCTTATCCATCGGAATTTTTACAAATGCGTCGGCGATATCATTAAATTTTTGATCTGGGAAATTATAAATACCCTCTTTTATCCGGTTAAAAATAAGATGACGTTTCCCAAGACGGTCATGCCAGGCTTTATCATAAGTCAAAACATGATCAAGTTTATTCATTTTAACCGCATCGGCAGCAATGCTACCTGCAATACTTCCGCCTATCATCCCGCTGGCAATTCCACCGCCACTCAAAGGATTAACTTGCCGGGCTGCATCTCCAACGAGCATTATTCCCGGTGCAGAAATTTTATCCAGAGTAATTCCACACGGAACTCCACCAGCAATTCTTGTTAAGATTGGGGCATCCGGATAATGCTTCAACATAAAATCATCCAAATAAGATTGTGCTGATTTTTTCTTTCCGATCAAACCGCTGACGCCAATTCCGATGTTCGCTTTATTATTTCCCTTCGGGAAAACCCAAAAATATCCTGAAGGAGCAACGTCTTGTCCGAAATAGAAATAGAGTGTGTCTTGATTAATTGGAATGTTGGCGGCAGTAACTTGTACTGCGCTTTCCATATCGCGAAAATCAACGTGCGTAGGAATTCCCGCCCAACGCCCGACACGTGATTCTACACCATCGGCAGCAATTACAATTTTTGTGCGGACTTCTTTTTGTTCACCCTGATATTCATATTTAACACCACAAACTTTTCCTTCTTCAATCAACAGCCCGTTTACATAAGCACGTGTTAGTATTTCTGCACCAGCCGCAGCCGCAGTGCGGGCAAGTTCATAATCAAACAACCTGCGCTCTAAAACATAAGCGACATCACTTAATTGAACTGTTACTTCGGCTTCGTTAGGGGCAACAAATGAAAATTTATTTATCTTAGCAGCAACCCATTTATCATCTACAGTGATAAATTCTTCAACACCGGCTTTGGCAACTGCTTCTCCGCATCGGACCGGGTAACCGACATCTCTATCTTTTTCAAGTAAGAGAACGGAAAGTCCTTTTTCTGCAGCGCTTCGTGCAGCTATTGAACCTGCGGGTCCCGCGCCAACAACAATAACATCATAATTGTTTTTCAAATCAATTTTTTCTTTAATTACTTTAGACAAAGATAAAAATTAATTTTACTTTTACATAAAATTTTTCGACTTCTTTTTCTTTTCCTTTTCTTTATGATGATAATTACCTAATTTTAGAAGTCAAAGAACCAATGTCATTCATTAATATAAGTCGCTGATGAAAACTTTTACGCCTCAGGATGTCGCAAACTATTACGATCAAACAGAAAACCACTACCGGCGCTGGTGGAAATTAGAAAAAAGCCTTGGCTTGCATTATGGCATCTGGAGTGAAGAAATAAAAAATTTACATCAGGCTGTCCTCAACACAAATGTACTTCTTGCGAAGCTGGGAGGAATAACATCGACCGATATTGTGCTTGATGCAGGCTGCGGAGTCGGCGGGTCGGCAATTTTTTTAGCAAAAAATATCGGCTGCAAAGTTACCGGTATTACACTAAGTGAAAAGCAAGCCTCTACAGCAACCGAATTCGCAAAGCAGCATGGAGTCGGCAATCTCGCTTCCTTTTATCCAATGAATTACACAGCAACATCGTTTGATGATAATTCTTTTGATGCGGTATGGGCAATTGAAAGTATGCAGACAGCAACTGATAAATCTGATTTTCTAAAAGAAGTGAAAAGAGTTTTAAGACCCGATGGTAAAATTGTTATTGCAGATTGTTTCAAATCGTTCGACTACCCTTTTGAAAAAAACAGATTGATGAATCTCATGTTCAACGGGTGGGCGGTTTCAGATGTTCTAAGTTCTGAAGAATTTGTCAAACGCGCAAAGCAATTTGGATTTGCTCTTGAAAAAGAACATGATGTTACAAAAGAAGTTTATCCGTCTGTAGTAAGATTTTTTTTCGCGGCTTTCTGGGGAATGTTCGGGACTTTTCTTTATAATGTTTTTGTAAAAAAAGCGAGCTATTTTTCAAGAGTTCATTACAAAACCGGCTTGTCACAATTTGCGGCGTATAAGAAAAAATTGTGGGTGTATAAGTTGCTGGTGTTGAAAAGTGTTGAGAAATGATCGAGCAGTCGGCAGAATGCAGTTGGCAAGCCGCAGTTCAAAATCAGGAACCAGCGTTTAACAGAAGTGTTTATTTGATTAATACTTCAACAATATTTTTGAGGATTCTTTAATATATCACCTAATAGTCTTCCAACTTCTTCTGCTTTATTTACCAAGTCTTGAAACTGTTCTTTGGAGATATAATTACAAGCCAATGAAAAATCCAACCAAACTTGAGTCTCACTGTTTTCCATATCAGAGTCGGATATTTTAGAAATAAAATGAGCCTCATAAATTCTTTTTCTATAACCTTCTGCAATGTTAGAACAAACTGACCTGGATGATCTTCTGATTTGAGAAGTTAAAGAATAAATTTCTTCCTTCGGAAACGTTTTGGTGATTTCAAATATTTCCATCGCTAAAGCAAACGCTTTCTTATAAACCAGCAAGTTTTTAAATCCATTACTCATTTTGTTCACTTCAATTATTCATAACATCCAATTGCCTACTGCTGACTGCCAACTGTGAATTGCGAATTGCCGACTGAAGACTGCAGACTGGAGACTGTCTACTGCCCTTTTACTCCATTCTTATTAAACTTAATCACTTCAATCGGACAACTCCAGACACACTTAGAACAGTTCGTACAGCGTTCATCTATAATAAATATTTCCGCCTCTTTTAATTCAATAGCATCTTCGGGACATACACCAACACAGCATCCGCAGAAGTCGCATTTATTGGGAAGTATCTCAATCATCAGTTTGCCGTTTTTCGCCTGGCGGTAGTTCATGTTAGTAAAAAGATAAAAGTTAAAAGTATAAAGTGAATTAATGATTAGCGATAAGAAATCTCAAAATAGAAGAATAAAGAAATGATATCCCGAATTGACGGGATATCATTTCTTAAGTTAAACAATTAAAATTTCCACTTTGAATCCATTGCGAAGGAAATTCTCTTTGCGCCATTTGGTTGTAACAGATAATGGAAATCAGGTGAGCCAAAGTTTAGTTCTAATAAACCAAAATCAAACCCGGTACCGAAAGCCCAACCGAATTTATCAAATCCCCCAACTGAAATGCCGGTCCGGAGAAGAAACCAATTTTTCGGAACCCATTCTGCACCAAGAGAAAAACGTGGCTTCTTGCTGTTCCTAAGTTGATCGTTGAAGCCTTGATTATAGTCTGCAACGATTAACATCTTGCCGGGGAAATGTCCATTCACAAATTTATCAAGTTGAAATGAAACACCAACATGCATTGCTGAAGGAAGTGGCGTTGAAATTGCATCGATATATTTGCTTTCGTCTTTCCCGCTCAGCTTATCACCTAAATCTTTAGTTTGATTCGTGTCAGACAAATTTGTTATAATAACTTCCGAGTTAGCTTGGAACTCTGCTACGTTTTTCTGCCATTTCACACTTCCCAAATCAGTAAACGAAAGTCCAACCGCCCAAACATCATTGATCTTTCCCCAAAAGCCAAAATCAGCTCCAAATCCATTGCCGGCAGGTGAAGGAGATGGTCCGTAAGAGGCTTTTGGTTTTGTCGAAGTAGAATCGAAACTGTATGAAACACCAAAATCGGAGGAGAACGATGAATGAGCCATAAAATCATTTTGAATTGTTAGGGCATTATTTGCACCGGTCGAAAATTGGCTGTTCACTTTATCTATTCCGACATAAAAGAATCCCGAAACAATATTAAAAGAAAAACCATAGTTGAAATCTTGAAAAATTTTCGGCAAAAATTTCATTCCATGCGCCCAAGAAAGAGAATATTTTCTTAACCACCAAGCTTGCGCTTTTGTATCATTAAAATTAAATATTTCTCCCGGCGTATTTCCGTTCATTAATAAATCAACCAAGCCTTTCGGGATTGTTACATTTGAACCAAACACATCCCCGATAGCAAAAGTAAATACTCCGGCTTTTGCACTTGGTTTGAACGAGATCGCAAAAAGTGTTGCTTGTACATCGGTCTGAAATGTTCCTCCTTCAGAAAATAAATTTGTAAAGCGCGTTTTATCTTCGGCAGTTAAATATTTTCCGACTTTTTTCCCATCGGCATCAACGCTGTTTTCTCCAAAGAAATAATTGAATTCATTGATGGAGAAAAAATTTGTCCCGACTTTAAGCCCGAGTTGCGGCAGAGGAAACGGAATTATTATTTCCCATTTTCGTGTAGAATCTCTTCGATTAAAAATTGTCGCCGGATTGGTTCCTAAGCCGCCTAATCCGTTTGAGGCGGCAGTATAGGTTCTCCCCAGTGCAACAGACCGCGCATCGGTCATGCCTACAGAACCGGCTGATTGTGCGGCAATTTGTGAAGAAAAAAGTAATACGATTGCTGTTATTAAAATTGTTTTCATCGTTCATTCTCCTACGGATTAACTTTATAATTAACGCCGCCAAAACCCTCTATACGAATGTCGTCTATCGTTTTAAATTTGACGGGAAGATTACTTGAACGACTTGTATTAAGTTTAACTAAAATCCGCATATACTTTGCACGAGCAATTAAATCGGATTCGCCAGCCGCAATTTTTACATTAACCGTTTGCGTAGTTGTTGTAACCACATTCCCATTCACGTCGGTAATGCCGCCGGTAACGGTTATTGCGGTATCCTGATCCGCATGTTTCGGAGGGAAATACATCAAGAATGTGTTGGTACTATCATAGAGTTTTCCTGTAAACGTAAACGAAGCTGCCAAACCGTTTGTTAAAATCAAATTCATGTCGGCAGTATTAAGATCACGAATTCGTTTTTGTTTATCGGTATCGAAATCCATTTTAATTGAGTCGGTAAACACCCCATCGCTAATACCAAGATCAAGTGGAAACTCAATTTTAGAACTACCGGAAACGTAACTGGTATTAGTAACTGTGACCTGTTGATAATTCGCGTTTAGCGTACCGCCTGCGTAAACAAAAATTGAATCGGGCAGTTTTGAGAATTTCTTGAAGAAATTACTTACACTGTCAGCATTTAAAATAATTACCGAATCAGATTCAGTAATGGTTGTTTTGTCCATAGTATTCGCATTTAACGAAAGCGTACTTTTTTCTCCGAGAGAATTTTGCGCTTCAAGTCTTCCATCTATTTGGAAATTGATTTTTGCTCCGGGAGATGGGACTAAATGCAGTTCAAGCAACGGTTTGTTGAAATTGATTTGATGAAAACCAAATTTCTGTTGGAGTTCTTTTGTATCTAAGTTGATCGCAGAACGCGTTTGATCAAGCGCAGTAGGTTTTACTAAGCCGTCAAACTCTTTTATTCCTAAAGCACTGAAATCAACAGTTGCCTGAAAATCATCTGTTTTGCTAATTGTCCGGTAGTCTGATGAAGCATTTGAATTAAACGTAACTTTATAATGAATTTTATTCGTGGGATTATTATCCAAACTAACAAGCGAATAATCGTTCAGTGAAATATTGTCTACAAACTTGGTTGTACTTTTTCTTGTTATAGTCTTGCTTACGGAAAATATATTCCCGGAAGCATTTAAAAGATTACTAATTTCCATTGATACGGAAGCGTCAACATCAAGATTATTCCTAAGCGTAATATTCAAACTTCCCGTGGCAATTTTAACTGTTTTGAATTTTGTAGGTTGAGCTGAAGTTTCATCCATAATGAGCGTGCTATCAATCTCAATGGGATTCTGCTGTGGAATTTTAGCGGTCGCCTCTGAGATCGAAAGGTTTGAAAAATTAGTGGTAACCGAAAAAGCTGTTTGTGGCAGCGTGACAAAATTTGTTCCGCTTCCGGCTACTGAAACTGTTGTTTCAAATTTCAACTGGTTTGAGACCGTAACATTTGGATTGAAAGAAATTGCCGGAAAGCTTCCGGTCGAATTCGGTGGAACAACAAGTGTAGCTAAAGATTGTGCAACAATTTCATTAGTCGCACTATTCTTTATGGTCAAACCGCTGATGGTTAAAGTAACATACTGCGAAAAATTATTTTTTATCCCAATAGTAATTGTTCCAGATTCAAATTTTGCGCTGAGAAATTGGGTAACCGTTGATAAATCATTTGAAGCTGAACGGTTGCTTTCATCCGGGACTATTACTTGCGTTCCTGGAGGTATGTTGCTCAGATACTGAGACCAACTAAACCCGATGTCAGCTTGAGCTGATTCTCCGTTTATGGTAATACTTCCAATCTGTTTAGAACTGCTTGTAGAAAATCCGTCAACTTTAAGTTTATCGCTCACCTCTATTTTTTCTACTTCTTTTACTGTACTATAAACTAAAAGCCCTTGTCTCGTATAATCCGGTTTTACGATCGAAGAATCTTTTTTGATCATATCAAAAACCGAATAGGTTGTATCGATAAGCGGAACATTAAGCGCAACATCCCAACTTGGGGCTGTCGGTGATTTAATGTCGCAAGATTGCATAAACGAAATCAGAACCAGCAACAAAAAAATTCCGACTGGTTTCCGATAAGGAAGTAGTGAGAATTTCATATCCTACCTTTTTATTTAATGAAAATGAAGAGAAAAATCTTATTACTTATGAGAACATAATTAATAAAAATTAATAAATCAAACCCCGGCGTTTAATTTTGCTCTGCAGTTGTTTTTAGACACAAAAAAAAGGCTTATTCATTTGTGAATAAGCCGTACTATACTAGTTAATTTTTTCGTCTTTGATAAAGGGAGTAAACCCAAATTGTTGATTGGGTGGAGCCTCAACATGTATTTCTCCGAACCGTTGTTCAAACTTATCGATGTTATCCTTTAAAGCCCGCATCAAAAGTTTAGCATGCTGGGGTGTAGTAATTATCCTCGCGTGTACTTTGGCTTTTGGAACACCGGGAACGATGCGCGTAAAATCTATAATAAATTCGGCAGGCGAATGTGTAATGATCGCCAAATTAGAATAGATCCCTTCGGCTTCTTTTTCGCCAAGTTCAATATTGATCTGTTGGTTTTGCTCGTTTGGATTCATTTTAATTATTTGCCTTTTCTGATGGCATCGGCTTTTTTGAAAGCATTCGATGCATCGTTCGGCATTCCCATTACGGTATAAACTTTACCTAAAAGCTCCCAAATTTGAGCATCGTCAGATTTTTTCTGAACGTATGATTCCAGATAAGGTAATGCAGCTTTGTATTTCTCTTTTGCCTGAGTTTCTTCTTTAGCGTCTTTAACGTCTTTGTTTGCAATTTCATGATCTTTAGCAATCTTGGCACCCCATTTAACGTAAGTAACCGCCAAATTATAGATCGCATTTTGATACGCAGGGTCTATTTCAACAGCTTTCTTAAATTGAGTTGCTGCTTCTTCAAATTGATTATCGCCTAAAAGAAGAACTCCGTAATTATAACGATAAAACTTATTGTTTGGTTCAGCTGCAACGCCCGCTTTAAAAGCATCGATGGCAACATCAACTTTATTGGCAGCGATATATGAATTAGATAAGTAGAGTAAAATGTCGGTATCGTTTGGGCTAACTTTTTTCCCATCTTCCAATATCGAAATGGCTTTGTTAAAATAGTCTAATGCCTTTATACTATCGGCGGCAACTTTGGAGTTTTCATATTTATCGCGTTCAACAACACCCTTGTTGTAATAGATTTGTCCTACATATTTATAGGCGTCAGGTGATTTCTTTTTTTCAATCAGTTTCATAAAATTAGGAATTGCATCGTCATATTTTTGCATGTTCATATAAACGTAAGCTAAATTTTTGTAAGCATCTATTGAATCCGGTTCTAATTTGATCGCTTGGTCAAAGGCATACGTGGATTTATTGTTCATAATAGTTGCGCTATCAGGGTCAGTCTGTTGCGCTGCTCTATTAAAAAATGCAACCCCTTTGTTAAAGAAATTTGCCCAATGATATTTTTTTGCGCTAGTGATTTCTTTCTCATATTTTTTGCTTACTTCTAATGACTTATCAAAACTTTCAATCATCTTATCCATATTTTCTTTTTCAGCATAGGTTGCACCTAAAAGGTAAAAACCTTCGTCACTTTTCGGGTTCTTGGTAACTTCTTTGTTCAATGCCTCAATAGCTTTATCCCAATTTTTCTGTTGAATATATAACTTGGCGCTCGTTAGTTCAGTTGATGAGCATTGAAAGCCGGTAAAAGTTAAAAAAGCCCCTAACACTATCGCTGTAAAAATATTTACACGTTTCATTAATTCTCCATATTTAAATTATTGTCGATTCAAACTTAGTTATTTGAAATTGTTAAGTCAAGCCTAAGCTAAAATTTCACAGAAGAAAGAGAATAGAATTTTACTTCGTTGCTTTTCCGTTGCAAAAAGGATATTTTTGAAACAAAAATGAGGTGAATTTTGAACACTGAAGATATTATCCGTTCTGTACCGAAAGTTTTACTCCACGATCACCTCGATGGTGGGTTAAGAGCGTCAACAATTATAGAACTTGCGAAAGAAATAAAGTACACGAAACTTCCCACCGACGACTCCGTAGAACTTGCAGAATGGTTCCACCGCGGTGCAAACAAAGGAAATCTGATTGAATATTTGCAAGGATTTGAGCATACCATTGCAGTAATGCAGACAAAGGAGTCTTTAACCCGCATCTCCTATGAAATGATGGAAGATATGAAAAAAGACGGTGTCTGTTATGTCGAAACCCGTTTTGCACCTGTTTTTCACACATCCAAAGGTTTACATTATGACGATGTTGTTAACGCGGTTCTTGAAGGATTGGAAAAAGGGAAAAAGGATTTTGGAGTTGGGTTTGGTTTAATTATCTGCGCAATGCGAAATATGAAAAACGCTCTTGAGTTTGCCGAACTTGCTGTTAATTACCGCAACCGGGGTGTTGTTGGTTTCGACTTAGCCGGAGAAGAAGGCGGTTACCCTCCGAAAAAACATATCGAAGCTTTTCAATTTTGCCAGCGCGAAAATTTTAACATTACCATTCATGCCGGAGAAGCCTTTGGGAAAGAATCTATTTGGCAAGCTATTCAGTGGTGCGGAGCCCATCGTATTGGACACGGGACAAGAATTCTTGAGGACATAACATTTGATAAAGATGGTAACTTTATTAGCATGGGAGATCTGGCTCAATACATCCTGGATAAAAGAATCCCCATTGAAATTTGTCTGTTAAGCAATGTGCACACCGGGGCAATTGATAAAGTTGAAAATCATCCGTTTGGGTATTTAAACAAATTAAAGTTCCGTCTTACAATTAATACAGATGATCGGCTGATGAGCGACACCACAATGACAAAAGAATTCCTTACAGCTACCGAACATTTTAATCTTTCACTTGATGATGTTGAAAAAATAACGATCAATGCAATGAAGTCGGCTTTTCTGCATCATGAGGAGAGACTTGCATACATTTATAGCATAATAAAACCTGGTTATCAAAAAATCAGAGAACAACTTCTTTCACTAAAAAAGTAAGCACTAATGAAAAAACTACAGTTCAGAAATTATAATTTCGAGTTCAATAAAAACGATAAAAAACTTGTACAAAACATTTGTAAAACAGTCATCAAACAAACAGAAGGAGATCAAAAATATTTTGCTGAAGTAAAGGCGCTCTCTTCTATTCTTGATAAAATTAAAACCGATGACGAAACTATAAAATTAACAAAAGATGAGTTCACCCGTTTCCGCTATCAACTTGAGGTAAATATTAAACATTTTAGAGAACAAATAAAAAAAGGATGGTTCTTTAAAAAATGGCTCTACAAATCCATTCTTATGCAGTACGAAATTTTATTCGATAATCATTTTAAGGATTAAAAATGTCCGGGCAAAGAATTATAACAGCTCCGCGCGGAAAAGAAATTTCATGTAAAAGTTGGGTCCAGGAAGCGGCTTTACGGATGTTGATGAACAACCTGGACCCCGAAGTAGCAGAAAATCCCGCGGAACTAATTGTTTACGGCGGGAAAGGAAAGGCTGCAAGAAATTGGGAAGCGTTTGATAATATTGTAACCTCTTTGCGTCAACTAGAAAACGATGAAACGCTCCTTGTGCAATCCGGGAAACCGGTTGGAATTTTCAAAACACATTCCAACGCACCAAGAGTAATTATCTCAAATTCGATGCTTGTTCCCCGCTGGGCAACGTGGGATGAATTCCGCAGACTTGAAGCTCTTGGATTGACGATGTATGGACAGATGACTGCAGGAAGCTGGATTTACATCGGTACGCAAGGAATTCTTCAAGGAACGTACGAAACATTTGCAGAATGCGGAAGAAAATATTTTAATGCGGATTTGAGTGGGAAATTTTTACTCACCGCCGGGTTAGGCGGCATGGGAGGCGCTCAACCGCTTGCAGCAACCATGAACGGCGCCGCTTTTTTAGGAATTGATGTCGATAAAACCCGTCTTCAAAAAAGAATTGATACCGGTTATCTTGATGTACTTTCAGAATCGCTTGATGAAGCACTTCAACTTGTACTTGATGCGAAAAAAAATAAAAAAGCGCTATCTGTTGGTTTGCTTGGAAATGCAGGAGAAATCCTTCCACAAATTTTAGAACGAAATATTATTCCTGACATTTTAACCGATCAAACTTCAGCGCATGATACGCTTAACGGTTACGTTCCGATGGGAATGGATTTCGATTCAGCCTTGAAACTTCGAAATGAAAATCCGCAAGAATATATTAAACATGCTCAAGAGACCATTGTTGTTCACTTAAAAGCAATGCTCGAATTTCAAAAACGCGGCTCGATAACTTTCGATTATGGAAACAATATTCGGGGAGAAGCAAAAGCCAACGGTGTTGAAAACGCATTTGACATTCCCGGATTCGTTCCGGAATTTATTCGCCCGTTGTTCTGTGATGGTAAAGGTCCGTTTCGTTGGGTTGCTTTAAGCGGTGATCCAAAAGATATTTTTGTAACCGATGAAGCAATTAAAAAAACTTTTCCGGAAAACAAAGCTTTAATAAATTGGATTGACAAAGCACAAAAATTCGTCCACTTTCAAGGATTACCAGCACGCATTTGCTGGCTTGGATATGGTGAACGTGCACTGATGGGAAAAATATTCAATCAACTTGTTGCAGATGGAAAAGTTTCTGCACCAATTGTTATCGGACGTGATCATCTCGACTGCGGCTCGGTTGCTTCTCCTTATCGCGAAACTGAAGCAATGAAGGACGGTAGCGATGCAATTGCTGACTGGCCTATACTCAATGCAATGTTGAACGCGATTGGCGGAGCTAGCTGGGTTTCTGTGCATCATGGAGGAGGCGTTGGAATCGGAAATTCAATTCATGCTGGAATGGTTGTGGTCGCAGATGGCACAAAGGAAGCGGAAGAAAGACTGGAACGCGTACTCACTTACGACCCGGGAATGGGAATCATTCGCCATGCTGATGCAGGATATGAAAGAGCAATCGATAATGCAAAAAAATTTAACGTAAAAATTCCATAGATTTTATAACCATAACAAACAGGGAGAACGAAATGAAAGTATTAGTAGCCGATAAATTTCCGGAAAAATATCTAACTCAAATGAAAGCGTTAGGACTGGAAGTTGATTACACCCCACAATTAATAGAAAACAATTTACACGAGGCAGTAGCCGATGTAGATATTCTTGTGGTCCGTTCCACAAAAGTGAATGCTGCCGCAATCGAAAAAGCAAATTTGCTTAATCTTATTATCCGGGCCGGAGCCGGGGTTAATAATATTGATATCTCTGCAGCAAATAAAAAAGGGATTTACGTTGCTAATTGCCCCGGCATGAATTCAATAGCCGTAGCTGAATTGGCAATGGGATTAATCCTCTCGCTTGACCGCCGGATTCCGGATAATGTGATGGATTTTAAAAACGGTATTTGGAATAAAGGCGAGTATTCTAAAGCTGAAGGGTTGTTTGGAAAAAACTTAGCACTAATCGGTGTTGGCAATATTGGAAAAGAAGTTGCAAAGCGCGCCCATGCTTTCGGTATGAATGTTTACGGAAAAGATATTTTCCGAATTGAAAGCGATATTATAAAAGAATTTACAGAAATGGATAAAATTCTTCCGATATGCGATATTATTTCAATTCATCTTCCGTTAACACCACAGACTAAAGGCTTATTCAATAAAGAAATGTTCGGATACTTGCATCCGAATACTTTTTTAATTAACACTTCACGCGCTGAAATTATTGACGAAGAAGCAATGCTTGAAGCAATCAAAGAAAAAAATATTCGCGTTGCTGTTGATGTATTCAAAGGAGAACCGGAGCAAAAATCAGGTGCGGTTTCTTCTCCGCTGCAACAATCAAAAAACATTTATATAACTCATCATATCGGCGCTTCAACCGAACAAGCTCAGAACGCAGTTGCAGATGAAACGGTTCGAATTATAAAAGATTTTTTAAAGAGCGGTGTAGTTGCGCATTGGGTAAACAAAGCAAAAACAGTAGAGATGGGTTATCAATTGGTTGTAAAGCACTACGATAAACCGGGAGTTCTTTCTTCAATTTTTTCTGTAATAACTGAAGAAGGTGTTAATATTGAAGAGATAGAAAATATTAATTTCGACGGAGGTTTAATAGCAAGCTGTACAATGAAATTTAAGACAGGAATTTCTGCAGCCCGGTTACAAAAAATTCAAGAAAATCCGAACGTACTGAGTGTTTCGTATATCGCGTTATAAATTAATCAAGAGGGGCATCAAAAAAAATTTTGATGTCCTTCTTTGTTAAACAAACTTAAGCTCAATAATTTCTGGGATCATTCCATGATAGTAAGGCAGACGGGTCAACTGTGCTATTCCATCAATATCCATGCTATCAAACTCAAAAACAAAAGAAGAAAAGTCTTGTCTTATTTTATCTTTTAATTCATCTGGATAGGTTAATGAAGCTAAAAAAGGAAGGATTGATTCGTACAACGTTGGAATCAGCGAAGCAAACTTGTTATTAAAATTTTCAACGGTTTCTTTTTCTTTTCCGGCAAAGACATAATTCACAAAAGGGGCAGAAAGGATTTCAATCACCTCGTCGGCAAAACTAATTCCTTTCAAATATTTTTCATTCGTCAGATTAGTATCACCAACAAGCAACAAAGGAGTTTCAATATTTGCAACTTGATTTGTGCTGAGCAATATTTTCACCTCTTGATCATAAAGTTCTGCAAATAATATTTTGCAGAGGATAGCTTCAATAGAAGAAACATCACCCGCCAAGGAAACTTCTGTAACTTTTTTCTGCTCTCCGCTTGCGGGGAAATAGAAATACGAATTACAAAATTCGCTTTCAAATGAAACGCCGCCAAGCTTTGATATAAATAAGTCCTCATTTTTTAGGAGATCCAACGTAGGAATTAATCCGATGGCATTTGTCTCTTTATTTAATGCTGCGGTTAGTTGAGCAGATGGCAAAAATATGATCTCTCTTTTTTCTTCTTCAGTAAAAGAAAAAGTAAAAAAACGAGCAAAAAGATTGTCTGGGAATAGATACTTCATATTAAGAAAAAAGCCGCCAAACGGCGGCTTGTCGTTTAATTAATTTTTTTTAGATTTAATTCTTGCGGCTTTACCGGAGAGTTCACGAAGATAGAATAATTTTGCTCTTCGTACATCGCCTTCTTTAAGAAGTTCAATTTTTGCAATTTTAGGAGAATGAAATGGAAAGATTCTTTCAACTCCAACACCGCTAGAAATTTTTCTTACGGTAAACGTTTTATTTTCCTGACCTCCGCGGATGCTGATAACATCCCCTTCGAAAGCCTGAATTCTTTCTTTGTCACCTTCAATAACACGCACGTGAACTTTAACGTGGTCTCCAGACCGAAAACTCGGCATCTCTATTTTTGGTTGTTGCTCTGGCAACAATTCATGTAAGCTAATCATGATTTACTCCGCTAATTTATTTTTTTTCCATTTTTCTGTTACTAGTTTCGACTGTTCTTCACGCCATTGCTGAACAGCTTGATGATTTCCGCTTAACAAAACATCGGGAACTTTCATTCCTTTAAATTCTGCCGGGCGTGTGTAATTCGGTGCAGAAATATTTTCTCCATCTTGAAAAGAATCATTTAAGGCAGAGAGACTATCGTTCAACACTCCGGGCACTAACCGGATAATTGCATCAACCATCAGCAAAATTGGAAGTTCGCCTCCGGTTAAGACAAAATCACCAATCGATATTTCGTCTGTTGCAAATCTCTCACGTACGCGATCATCAATTCCTTTATAATGACCTGCAAGAAAAATAATGTTTTGGCAAAGCGAAAAATCATTCGCTACTTTTTGCGTAAATAACTTTCCCTGCGGGGATGTTAAAACAATTTTGTCGTAGACGCGTTCAGCAGTTAATTTTTCAAGTATCGCAAAGAACGGTTCGGGTTTCAGAAGCATTCCGGCTTCTCCTCCGAACGGTTTATCATCAATTTGTCTATGTTTGTCAAATGCATAATCACGAAGATTATGGACAACTATTTCTACTTTTTGTTTGTGTTGTGCTCTTTTAAGTATGCTGGTGTTTAAAGGACTTTGCAGTAATTCAGGTACAGCCGAAATAATATCAATTCTCATCATCCTCGAAATAACTCTTCTCAACTTTTAAGTAAAGTTTCTTTTCCTTTTTATCAAACCTGTCTATAATCTGTTTAAGCGCCGGAACTAAGATTTCTTTCCCTTTTCCGTCTTCAACTGCATAAACATCGTTACCCGGAAGAGAAAGAACATCAACTACCTTTCCGAGCAGTCCATCGAACGTAAAAACTTCGCTGTGCAATAAATCTTTAATTAAAAAACTGAATTCGTGCTGTTCTTTAGCTTCATCTTCATCTTTTTCAAGAAAAATTTCTTTTTCAAGAAGAATAGAACTCGCTTCTTGCGACTCAAAGCTTTCAAATAAAAGGATTAAAAATTTTCCTGACTGTTTAGCTGATGTTATCTGCAATTTTTTTTTGCTTCCGAAAAAATCAACAAAACAAAAATCTAAAGGAATACTATCTTCACAACTTTCGTCAAATAATTTTACTTTAACTTCGCCGCTTTTTCCATACAGAGAAATAATTTTACCGACAAGGACAAAATCGCTCAAAAGGTGTTAGCCTTCAATATCTAAAATTGCTTTCTTCCCTTGCTTAGCAGCAACTGCTGTCAACAACGTTCTCATAGCTATAGCTGTTCTTCCTTGTTTCCCGATTATTTTCCCGATATCGTTCTGCTCAACCTTTAAAGAAAAAATCACTTTCTTCTCTTCGCTCACTTTTTCTCGAACGACAACAGCCTCAGGTTTATCCACGAGTTGTTTTACTATGAATTCGATGAACTCCTTCATGGAAGAATCTCCTTAATTAGAGACGGGAGCTTTTGGAATTAAGTAAAAAAGTTGAGCAGCAGCACTTAAAGAATTTAAGCGGGTTGTTCTACTTTTTCGTCAGAAGCAGCGCCCTTTACTTCTGCGGCACTGGTCTCTTTTTTCTTTTCTTTTTTCGAAGCTTTTCTTTCAGATGAAGCTTCTTTAAGCTTATTCCAGTTTTCCATCGCGGTAGCAATTTCTTCCGGTTGTGCACCGCGTTTGAGTAATTCTTGTTTTAACGTAATTCCTTTAGAACGAAGAAGACTTCTTACGGTATCGGTCGGCTGGGCGCCAACACTTAACCAATACAATGCACGATCTTCTTTAATATCAACAAAAAGCGGTGTCGCTTTCGGATTGTAAAGACCAATTGCTTCTAAAAATTTTCCGTCTCTTGGTGAACGAGAGTCAGCCGCAACAACCTTGTAAATTGGTTGTCTCTTCTTTCCCATTCTGCGTAATCTTAACTTAACTGCCAAATTATATAATCTCCAAATTAGTCACTTTTCTTAATTAAAATTAAAACTTTTCTTGTTA
>JBAYFO010000008.1:0-84629 GCA_041667115.1 Ignavibacteriaceae bacterium
CGTCATAGACGAACGGACCATTTTCAACACATAGTGATAGACGGGTTTTTTATGGCTGCTATAAATATTTGAAAAAGATATAATTCGCTTTGTTTCCATAAATTAGTATTGTTGCTATTTAAAAGATGCACAAATGTATGAAAAGCTTGTTGAGGGATAAAAAATATTTTTAGTAGTTTATCACCAAAATTAAAGGTGATAAGTATGAAACTTTACGAAAAGTTGAATGTGGTAACAACCGGTGTTAAAAAACGTCGGAGTATAATATTTCTTCACGGCTTTCCATATGACCAATTAATGTGGAAAAAGCAAGTTGAATTTCTCCAAAACGATTTCCATTGTGTAACCTATGATATTCGCGGTCTCGGCAAATCTAACCCCGGTGATGGCCAGTTTACCATGGAAATGTTTGCAGATGATTGCTTAACCATCATTGCTGAATTGGAACTTGAGAAACCAGTACTGTGCGGACTTTCTATGGGTGGTTATTTAGGCTTCCGGGTACTTGAAAGAGCGCAAGAAATATTTTCCGGTGCGATTTTGTGTGATACTCGTGCAGAATCGGATAGTGATGCGGCAAAGCTTAAGCGAGCAAACGCGATTAATCAAATTAATATGGTTGGTGTAGAAAAATTTGTTGAAGGATTTGTTCCCAATTGTTTTTCCGAGAAATTCAAAACGGAGAATAGTGAGGAGTACAAAACTTATTTAGAGCGGAGCAAAAAATCAAATCCGGCGGGTGTGAAAGGCTGTTTACTTGCAATGCAGGGAAGAACCAGTACAACTTCTTTTCTAGAGCAGATAAAAATCCCAACATTATTGTTGTGTGGGATAGAAGATAATCTAACACCACCGTCTGAGATGAATACTCTTGCTGAAAAAATCCCAAATTCAAAATATTTAATTGTTCCTGAAGCAGGACACATGACGCCAATTGAAAATCCGGAATTTGTGAATGCGGCAATGAAAGATTTTCTCAACGGGTTATACTAGAAAGTGTTTTATTACTTCATCTAAATAAGGATGAAATTTTTTAGGAAGATTTTTGTATTTCGATTGTAATTTTTGCTTTACGATCTTAATGTCAGTTGATCCGGCTTTCTTGGCATCTTCACGAATGTTTGATAAAAAAGTTTCGAGTTTCGCTTTCACTTTTTCTAATGATTGCTCGTCATCTGTGGCGGCTAATTCATTTATAGTATTTTCGACGTCAAAATTATTTTTCACTAATAGTTTAAAAGAAAGTCCGCGGAAATTTTCGGAGATTAATGTTCGGTTCACTTCGAGTTCAGAAGCAATTTCACTAAACGCTGAGTGGGAAAATTTTTTCTGCCGGAGTGCATCCAGGACAAGTTCTTCATAATGCAGTCGTTTTTCTTTTACAACGTCTTCCGGTAAATCGGCAAGTTGGATAATTTTCCGTTGTTCTGCATTAGCAAAAACAAAAGCGCGTTTAAGTGCTGACTCTAACTCCCGCACATTTCCCCGCCAATCGTGCTGTAATAAAATTTCCATCGCTGCTTTTGAGATTCCGGTAAGTTTACTGTTTAGTTTTAAAATTCCTTCTACAATTTCAGGAATATCTTCTTTTCTCTCACGAAGCGGCGGAAGCTGAATGGGGAATACGTTAAGCCGGTAGAAGAGATCTTCGCGGAATTTTTTCTCCTTTACCATTTGATCAAGTTTTTTATTTGTTGCGGCAATAATGCGTACATCAACGCGAAACGTTTTTGCGGAACCGACTTTTTCAAATTCACCGCTTTGCAATACGCGAAGCAGTTTTACTTGAAAGTTTTCAGACGTTTCTCCAATTTCATCTAAGAAGATAGTTCCTTTGTCGGCGGCTTCAAATCTACCGATTTTATCTCCAGCCGCACCGGTAAATGCTCCTTTCACATGCCCGAATAATTCGCTTTCTAAAAGTGTCTCCGAGAGTGCGCCGCAATTAACTGCGATAAATGGGGCATCTTTACGGCTGCTGTTTTGATGAAGTGCTTTTGCAACCAATTCTTTACCCGTTCCGCTTTCGCCAAGGATTAAGACTGTTTCGTTTGTTGGAGCCGCTTTTTTTATAAACGCAACCACGTCACGCATTACTTTCGAGCGGTAAAGGATGCCGCAAAAATTTTCACTGATTTTTTCTTCCGCTTTTGGTGTATAAGGTAATTCGTTTTGCCCTTGTTTTTCAAGCCGGGAAATTTCCTTTTGCAGTAATTCAATTTTCTCTTTTAAATTTTCTTTTTCTGCTAATGAAGAAAACGTGGAGTGTTTTTGCAATTCATCAAGGTCGTGTTCTTTTTTGGTTAACAGATGTTTCAATGCTTCCGATTCTGAAATAGTTGTTTCAAAAAGAGAGTTACGCTCGGAAAAGGTGAGAGCGAGCTCTAAGATAAGTAATGAAAAGAATGGTAGAACGAACGAGGCAAAATGCAATTCGTAATTGAAAAAGCTAAAAAAGAGAAATTCGATAACCAAAATAAAAATGAATAACGCGGCAATTTCATATCTGCTTTTCGCAGTTTTCTTTTCAAAGAGAAAAACAAAAAGAACAAGCAAAAGTAAATGGATTAGAATAGAAATTGAAAAAAGGGATTCTTTTACCCAATTATTCTGCAATAAGTTTGAGACGGCAAAAGCATGGAACGCTATTCCCGGAAGATATGTATCGAACGAAGAGGAAAGTTTCTTTGTGAACTTTTCATCCGAAACGCCGATCAAAATAATTTTGCCGCGCAACTGCTGTAAACTTGGAGAGCTTTGTTTAACGAGTGAGAAAAATTCAAGCAATTCATACTGATGAAAAGATTTCCATGATGAAGTGACATTCACTTTTATTTCATCAGTTCTTTTTGAGCCGGTCAATTGTGCGGCGAAGGACTTCTCATCATCAATCTGAAGAGGAATTACTCCATCTTTTAATAGACCAAGATGCCCGGTTATAAGTGAAGTATCAATCTCTTTGAGCGAAGGATACTCCATTTCTTCTGAATGATAAATATTATTTTTGGTATAAATACTTCCGGGAACAGAACTAAGGACAACATTATTAGCAGCTTTAATCTGAGAGATGAACAGATGATCGTACATCGTTTGAATTGAATTTCGTCCGCTGAAAAAAACTTCAATTCCTATTTTCTTTACTTCGTATTTATTCAATTCATTGATGAGCAGTGCGTAGTAACTTCTTTTTAACGGCCAGCCTCCAAGCTGTTCAATATCGTTTCCGGAAATAGTAATCAGCACAACATTCGTGTCGGGCAAAACTTCACCGCGAATATTCTTAAAAACACTTTTGCATAGTGAATTGGCGGAATTCGTTAAACCGGTATAAAATATTGTTGAAACAAAAACCGTTAGAACAACAAAAGTTTTTATAACAAATTGTTTGTTCCATTTAGAAGTAAACATTAATTTTCTTTAAAGAAATGATAAATAATTCATTCATTACTTTAGAAATATAAAGATTTCAGTGCAATTTTTAGCATTGCCCTTGAAGAACAAAAAAGTTTAACGCAAATTTAATAGAAGGTTATTGTGGAAAATAAAACTCCGAACAAATTAATTAACGAGAAAAGTCCTTATTTGTTACAGCACGCATACAATCCGGTTGAGTGGCATGCATGGAACGACGAAGCATTCACAAAAGCGAAGAAAGAAGACAAACCAATTTTTCTTTCAATCGGATACTCAACATGTCACTGGTGCCATGTAATGGAAAAGGAATCGTTCGAAGACAGATCTGTTGCCGCACTGATGAATAAATCCTTTATTTCAATAAAAGTTGATAGAGAAGAAAGACCCGATATTGATGCGGTTTATATGGCGGTCTGCCAGGTTCTTACGGGAAGTGGCGGCTGGCCTTTAACAATTATAATGACCCCTGATAAGAAACCTTTTTTTGCAGGAACCTATTTCCCGAAGGAAAGTAAACAGGGAAGGATGGGGTTAAAGGATTTGATGGTAAAGATTGACACACTCTGGAAGACAGAACGCCAAGACTTACTTACCTCTGCCAACCAAATTACTGAAGCAATGCAACGGACGAATGATTCCCGTTTTGGAAATGATTTTACGATTTCGATTATGGATTTAGCTTTTCGACAGTACCAGGAGCGGTTTGATCATCAATTCGGAGGGTTTGGAAGTTCTCCCAAGTTTCCTACTCCTCATAACTTGTTATTTCTTCTCAGGTATTATCAACGGACAAAAAATAGTGAAGCTCTTGAAATAGTTACTCAAACTCTAATTGGAATGCGCAAAGGAGGAATGTACGATCAAATTGGATTTGGATTCCACCGTTACTCAACCGACCGGCAATGGCTCGTTCCCCATTTTGAAAAAATGTTATACGATCAAGCGATGCTGATGTTAGCGTTTACCGAAGCATATCAAGTGACTAACAATGAATTATTCAAGCAGACGGTTTATGAAATTTATGATTATGTTAGTCGCGAGTTAACTTCTTCCAACGGGGCTTTCTTCTCCGCCGAAGATGCCGACAGCGAAGGCGAAGAAGGGAAATTCTATCTTTGGAAAGCAGACGAAATTAGAAAAATTTTAGGTGAAGATGCCGGGATGTTCATCGGCGTTTTTCAAATAAAAGAAGAAGGTAATTTCCTTGAACCATTTAAAGGTGAAAATCACGGAGAAAATATTCCTCATCTTTTCAAAATCGTTTCAGAGTACGCAAGTGATCATAATTTGCAAATCGAAGAATTGAACCTGAAAATGTCACAATCAGTAAAAAAACTTTTTGACGAAAGAGAGAAGAGAATTCATCCGCACAAAGATGATAAAATTCTTACCGATTGGAATGGATTAATGATAGCAGCATTGGCAAAAGCCGGAGCGGTATTTGAAGAAGAAAAATTTGTGAACGCTGCAGATACAGCCTCAAAATTTGTTTTGAGTAATATGCAAACATCCGGCGGATTACTACGTCACCGCTATAGAGATAATGAAGCTGCTGTCCACGCAAACCTCGATGATTACGCGTTCTTTATATTTGCGTTACTTGAATTATATGAAGCGACCTTTGATGCGGAATATTTGGTACACGCAGAAAAATATCAACAGATAATAAACAAACATTTTGGTGATGATGTCTATGGTGGCTTCTACTTTACCGCAGATTTCGCTGAAGAACTGATCATCCGCCAGAAAGAAATTTATGACGGAGCTATCCCTTCGGGTAACGCGGTTACCATGCTGAATCTTTTAAAATTGGCGCGCTATACGGGAAATACTGACTACGAAAACAAAGCGCTCGATCTTAGCCGGGCTTTCCACGAACAAGTAAAAGCTACACCGATGGGGCACCCATTTCTTATGGTTGCGCTTGAGTTTCTGCTTTCTGAAAGTTATGAGATTGTTATCGTTGGAAAACCGGGTGAGGCAAAAGTAAAGTCGGCGATTTTAGAATTAAGGAAAAAGTTCGTTCCAAATAAAATAGTGATTTGTAAAAATCCGGATGATGCGAATCTTCTCAATTCAATTTCAAACTATACTGCACAGCTAACAGAACTGAACGGTCAACCAACTTTTTATCTCTGCAAAAATTTTACGTGTGAATTACCGGTTACCGATTTCAATGAGATATTAAAAAAACTTGGTTAAGTATAAATGAACGTAGAAATATCTCAAATAGGAAAACTGTTAATTTTGTTGGGAGGAATTATTGTGATTCTGGGAATTATTCTTTTGTCGTTCGGAAAAATTCCTTTTCTTGGCAAACTACCAGGTGATATTATTGTCCAGAAGAAAAATTTCACATTCTATTTCCCGGTTGTAACTTCAATTCTTCTGAGTTTGCTTCTGGCATTGATTCTCTATCTCTTTAAAAAATAAAAGCCCGACTAGGTCGGGCTTTTGAATAAGAAATTTATTCTTATTTTTTCAACAAGTTTTTAATTCCGGCTGCCAATGTTTCTTTCGGAACCAGTCCGACATGCTTATCAACAATGTTTCCTTTTTTATCAATAAGAAAAGAAGTTGGGATTCCCGAAACTCCACCGAAAAGCTTTGCAGTGGTGTTATCTCCATACACAATGGGATAGTTAATTCCATAATCTTTTACGAAAGCGGGAACATCTCCTTTTGTATCAGTATCCAGCGAAATACCGAGAACAACCAAATCTTTTTTAAATTCTTTTTGTAATGCAATCAGATCGGGAATTCCTCTTCTACAAGGAGGGCACCAAGTTGCCCAAAAGTCTATAATCACAACTTTATTTTTATAATCAGAAAGTTTTATAATTTTACCGTCAACGCTTTTAAGTGAAAAATCGGGAGCTTTTTTCTCTTGAGCAAGCGATGAGTTGGAGAACAGAAACATGATGAAAACAAAAAAAGTAACCGAAGCCAGAAGATTTTTCATATAAGTCCTTATTAAATTTTAAGTTTGATGTGAAAAAGCCGAAAAAGATTCACTGATTTGAAACTTGTCCTGTTTTATTATAAAAAGGAGGGTAGGGTCCGCTTTCGGGTTCTTTTCTTGTGTTGTTCAAAATAAAGAAGAATAAAAGAACTAGAAGGAATACTATTGTTTCTATCCGGCTTTTTAATTTGGGGTCGAGTAGCGGTTTTTTTTCTTGTGCCGGTGTTTTACCAATTTGACGTGCCTGATTTTTTTTCTTTTCTTTTGCCATATTGCTTTCGCATTAAATTATAAATTTGCTAAAGGAAAATATAAAAATAATTGGATTAAAATAAGGCTAATCTATAACACCGGACTATTACACGTAGTGAGAATTGCTTAATTTTGAATAAACCAGCTTAGGAATTATTGTATGAACGATCTTCTTTTTTCTCAATTTATAGGTCCAAAGGGAGAAAACATTTCTCTGCTTCAATCTTTTATCGGAAAAATTCTTGACGAACAGAAAAAATGGCGCGCAAGTTATTCGCCGGAAGACATTTCTTTATATAAAGAGAGTGCGTACGACAACAGTAAATTATCCGAAGAGTTTGAAAAATTTTTAGAGCGAAGCAAAGAGCATTTTCCATTTTTTCATCCACGTTACGCGGCTCAAATGGCAAAGGACCCTTCGATTCCAACGATACTCGGCTATTTAACCTTCATGCTTTCCAACCCTAATAATCATGCGTATGAAGGAGGTCCGGTAACTACCGAAATGGAGATGGAAGTTGTCGAACTTCTCTTAAAAATGGTTGGGTATAAAACCGGCTGGGGACATTTAACAAGCGGCGGATCTCTTGCCAACACGGAAGCGCTTTGGGCAGCGAGAGATTATTATAAAAAAGGAACTGTTTACTTCTCGGAAGTTTCTCACTATTCGTGGAAGCGGATTTGCAAAATTTTAAATATCGATTCCTTTAAAGAAATTCCGGTTGATAAGAATTTTAGAATGGACTGCGGCAAACTTGAAGAAGAATTGAAAAAAAACGAAGCGATGATGGTGATGGCAAATCTTGGCTCTACAGGTACAGGTAGTGTTGATGATATTGAGGCAATTCTTGAGTTGAAAAAAAATTACAAATTTCATCTTCACATTGACGCTGCTTACGGTGGGTTTTTTAGATCAATTCTTTTAGATGAAAATTATAATCCTTCTTTGGATAAAACTCAATTAAGCGGACACACAGAAAAGCAATTACTTCTCTTGTCGGAATCAGACTCAATTACCATTGATCCGCACAAGCAAGGTTCCGTTTCATACGGAGCAGGAGCCGTCCTCTATAAAAATGAAGAACTGCGAAATATTATTTTAAATACAGCTCCATACACTTATCACAAATTGGATAAACCGAATATCGGGATGTTTTCACTTGAAGGCTCACGATCCGGTGCAACGGCGGCAGCTTGTTACTTAACATACAAAGTAATTCCGCCGAATAATTCAGGGATCGGAGACCTGTTATCGCAAACTATTCTTGCTTCGCAAAAATTTTATGCGATGATCGAGCAGAGCGAAAATTATGATAACCTGAACTTTCCTGATTTGGATATCAACTGCTTTTTCAGAAAAGCAACAACAAAAGATATTTCTGAAGTAAATAGATTGACTTTGGAAATTTATTCTGCTCTTTCAGTTGAAGCGGAAAACCCGGAGTTCATTCTCTCAAAATTTGTGCTTTCACCTGAAATCACACAAACAGTTCTTCCTGAATATGAAAACCCTAAAGGTGAATCACTGATTGCTCTACGGGCGGTTTTTATGAAACATTGGTATACGATGGATGATTTTTATTATCTTAAAGAGTTAATTAAAGAATTAGAATTGAAAGCCAACATATGATTGAAATAAAAAATCTTCACAAAAGTTTCGGATCGAAAAAAGTTTTATCCGGAGTGAACCTGAATATCCATGACGGTGAAACCATTGTTATTATTGGGCGAAGTGGTTGTGGAAAAAGTGTGTTGCTTAAACACATCGTTGGATTGCTTTCCCCCGATGAGGGATTTGTGAAAGTTGAAGGGAAAATCATAAGCGAGCTTTCCGAAAAAGAATTATATGAAGTTCGGAGAAATTTTGGATTCCTTTTTCAAGGAGCCGCGTTATTTGATTCGATGACGGTTGGTGAAAATGTTGCTCTTCCGCTGGTAGAAGCAAATTCCCGAACACCGGAGAAAGAGATCATCAAATTAGTTGAAGAAAAACTTGAACTTGTCGGGCTTTCCGGTATTCAAAATCTTAAACCGAGCGAGCTCTCCGGCGGAATGAAAAAACGGGTTGGGCTTGCCCGTGCGTTGATAACCAATCCGAATTATATTTTGTATGACGAACCAACCACCGGGCTTGATCCGATTATGTCTGATTCAATTGACAATCTTATAAAAGAGCTAGCCGAGAAATTAAAAGTAACTTCAATTGTGGTTACGCACGATATGTTCAGTGTAAAGAATGTCGCTCACAAAGTGGCGATGATGCATGAGGGGATAATCCATTTTATTGGAAATATTGATGAACTTGAAAATTCCACCGATGAGATTATGGCTGAATTTATTAAACGGACGGAAACATAAAGATCATATTAGTTATCTGCCGTTAGCACTGGTTTGTGCAAATATCAGCTTAAAATAGTTGTGGAAGCCAAAAATCCTCTTGATTTTATCTCTTCAATTTTGATAGACACGCCGCTTTAGTTATTTTTAAAAAGAAATTTTTTAACTCCATTATCCAAGAAAAAAATATGAAATTCAGTAAATCCTTTATTCCAACCTTAAAAGAAGTACCGAACGATGCGGTAGTCACAAGTCACGTATTAATGCTTCGCACAGGAATGGTTCGCTCTCTTGGCGCGGGTATTTATTCCTTTTTACCACTTGGTTATAAAGTAATAAAAAAAATATCCGAAATTATCCGTGAGGAAATGGATGCAATCGGCGGACAGGAATTTCATTTGCCGGCATTGAACCCAAAAGAAATTTGGGAAGAAACCGGAAGAGTGGAAGCATTCGGCGACATTCTCTTCCAAATTAAAAATCGTGATTACGTGCTCGCCCCGACGCATGAAGAGATCATGACGTATCACGCAAGAAAAGTTTTGAAATCATATAAAGAATTGCCACAGATATGGTATCAAATCCAAACGAAATTTAGGAATGAGGCGCGTCCCCGCAGTGGAGTTATTCGCGGGAGACAGTTTTTGATGAAAGATGCCTATTCATTCGATTCTTCGTATGAGAATCTTAATGCATCATATCAACTGCACGACGGAGCTTACCGAAAAATATTTGATCGGTGTGGACTGAAATATTTTGTTGTTGGAGCCTCAAGCGGTGCTATGGGTGGAAGTGGTTCTGAAGAATTTATGGTTAAATCCGATGCAGGTGAAGATACCGTTGCCTACTGCGAAAGCTGTGGTTATGCGGCTAATGTTGAAGTTGCATCTTCTAAGGTTTCGCATAAAGAAAGAGATGCTGAAAGCAAAACCATTTATGAAATATCAACACCGAATGTAAAATCGATTGATGAACTTTGTGCGTTTTTGAAAATTGATGAAACGGAATGTGCAAAATCCCGCGTGGTTATGCACGAAAGTAAAGCTGTCTTACTTTTAATGCTCGGGAACGATGAAGTGAACGAAACAAAAATAGAATCGATTTTAGGCGGAACAGTTCGCCCTGCTCATCCTGATGAATTAAAAGAAATTACCGGTGCTGATGCCGGTTCTATTGGTCCGGTTGGATTTAATGGAAGAATTCTGGCGGATTTACGTTTGAAAGAGGCAATCAATCTTTACAGCGGTGCGAATAAAAATGATTATCACATCGGCGGAATTGATTTAAAACGCGATGTGAAAAGCGTTGAATATGTTGACTTGCGTATTGTTAAATCAGGCGAAGGTTGTCCGAAGTGTGATAAAAATCTTGATGTTTTTACCGCAATAGAACTCGGACATATTTTCAAACTCGGTACAAAATATTCACAAGCGATGGGCGCAATGTTTCTTGATGAAAACGGGAAAGAAAATCCGTTGATAATGGGAAGTTATGGTATCGGTGTAGACCGTGTTATGGCTTGTTTCATAGAACAGCATCACGACGAAAAGGGGATTGTTTGGGACAAAACGCTTGCTCCGTTTGATATTCATCTTGTAGCGTTGAATTTGAAAAGCCAGATCATTGTTGATACTTCCGAGAAAGTTTATCAAGAATTGCAAGCAGCCGGGTACAAGGTTTTATTTGACGACCGCGTTGATGCCGGAGCCGGATTCAAATTTAATGATGCCGACTTGCTCGGTATGCCAATTCAAGTGATTATCGGAGAGAAAAAGTTGAAAGAAGGCAAGGTAGAAGTGAAGAATCGTAAAACCGGAGGACGGTTTGATGTTGAATTTAGCGAGTTAATAAATAAAATTAAATCGGTCTACTAAAAAATTCTATGAATGAGTTGTATAAATTCTCCGAAGAAAATTTATTAAAGCAGATAGAAACTGGTGAGTATGAACTTGGTTTTTACCGCGTAAAATTTTTCATAAAGAATGGAACCCCCTCAAATATTGTTTCTGCCGAAGTAAGCGAGTTCTACCTTTATCCAAGCGGTGGAACGTTACGGGATAAGGATTTTAATATCGTTTTCTATTCTTCACGATTTGATACATATCGTGGTTTCGTTCCTCCTCATCAACGGAATGCTACGTAAATTTCTCTGTTCTTCATGTTCATTAATTTTTAGGAATTCTCTATGAAAACATTAAAAAAAATAAATTATTTCTTCCTGATATTTCTCCTTCTTTCATGTTCATCTGTTGCTCAGCCTTTTAAGTTTGGATGGATTACCGATTTGCATATCGGATCAACAAATGCCGCCTCCGATCTGCAAGCGGTTGTTCAAGATATCAATCTTAAAAAAGAGATCTCTTTTGTTGTTGCTACCGGAGATATTACAGAAACAGGAAAAACAGAAGACCTGATAAATGCAAAACAGATTTTAGACAAGTTAAATGTTCCGTATTATATTATTCCAGGCAACCACGATACAAAGTGGAGTGAAAGCGGCGCCAAAGTTTTTTCCGATTTGTGGAAGGACGACAAGTTTAAATTTGAATATGGTAATTCAGTTCTTGTTGGACTCAACAGCGGTATTCCCTGGCGCGGGGGTGGTGGTCATTTTGCTCCGGAAGATTTACATTGGCTAGACTCTCTTTTATCAACTGTTTCATCCGAAAAAGAAATTTTATTTTTCGCTCATCATCAACTTGATAAAGAAGTTGATAATTGGTTCAAGGTGACGAATATTTTATCAAAGAAAAACATTAAAGAAATTTTTGTTGGGCATGGGCATGCGAACCGCGTTTATGATTTTAACGGACTTCCTGGTGTTATGTCACGATCAACGCAGACGGCAAAAGGAAAAAGCTGGGGTTATACTTTGGTAGATGACCAGGTTGATTCTCTTTTCTTTTATGAAATAACAAAAGATACACTTGTTAAAAAATGGAACGCTGTCGGAAAACAAAATCCGATAGAATATGCATACATCGATTCTACGGATTATAAAAACTATTCTGCGGATGTGCTTTGGCAAAAAGATCTTAAAACAACAATGGTTGCCGGGGTAACAGCCTCAGCCGGAAAAGTTCTTGCCGCGACCAAAAAAGGAGTTCTCTTCTGTTTCGATGAAACCGGGAAACAACTTTGGAGAAACGATTTGGGCGCGTCAATATTCAGCAAACCGGCGGTGGCAAATAACATTGCAATTGTAGGAACGATGAAAGGTGATCTCTATACTCTCGATGTAACAAACGGACACGTTATACAGGTGATCGGAATAGATGAGGCTATTACATCTCCTATTGCTACAATGGCTATAGATTACGAAGGGGAAAAAACGTACGCAATAATTTTTGGCACGGCTACCGGAAAAATATTTTCGTACGAACTTTCCAGTTTAGACCTTCTCTGGAGTAATGCATCTGCCGGAGGAATGATTGAGTCGAAGCCATTAGTTCAAAGAGATAAAATTATTTTTGGAAGCTGGGATACTTTTCTTTATTGCCTCGATGCAAATACAGGGTTATTAAACTGGAAATGGACGGGCAATCCGGTGTTTAATTATTCTCCCGGGTCAACCCCGCTTGTGACAGATGGAAAAAATGTTTTTTTTGCGACACCGGACAAAGCCATCACCGCCGTAGATTTATTGCTTGGTACAACCTCATGGCGAAAGACCGATTATGACGCTTGGGAATCAATCGGCATTAGCAACAATCGGAAATCATTATTCATAAAAGGCCAAAATGATAAATTGCATCTCATCTCCACCTTGAATGGCAAGCTTCAAAAAACAATTGATATGAAATTCGGTTTAGATACCGGACCGGTTCAGCCTATCGAAGTAAACGGGACAATTTACTTTGGCGGAAAAAACGGAAATATTTATTCGATCGATTCTAAATTCAATTTTGCTTCTTTGTTTTTTATGGGAACGGCTAGAACGCACTCCTTAGAAGAACTTGACGAACACCGGATTGCCGCATCAAACATGGATGGAAAAATTATAGTCTTTAAGGTGAATTAGCTCATGAAAAAATATGACGGTGTTATTTTTGATATTGACGGAACATTAACTTCAACAAATGAACTTATTTTTTCAACTTTTAATCACATTACAAAAAAATATTTAAACAAGTCAATGACAAATGAAGAAATTATTTCTTTGTTCGGACCTACCGAAGATCAAATTATTGAGGATTGGTTTGGTGATGATGCGGAAAAAGTAAGAAGAGAATATTATTCATTCTATACAGCTAATCACGCGATGGCAGATATTTATCCGGGCATGAAAGAGCTGCTCCATTTTTTGAAAGAAAAAGATGTACTGCTTTCAATCTATACCGGAAAGGGGAGAGAGGCAACTCTTATCACTTTGAAAAAATTGGAGATTTATGATTACTTCGACTTAATTATCACAGGGAGTGATGTTAAGCTGCACAAACCTTCACCGGAAGGAATTGAAATGTTTCTCGATAAATACTCGTTAGAAAAAGACAAAGTTTTAATGGTCGGTGATGCACCGGCTGATGTTAATGCGGCAAGGACGGCGGGAGTTCAAATCGCTTCTGTGGTCTGGGATAGTTATGCGTACGAAAAAGTGATATCAATGGAGAGCGATTATATCTTTCATACGGTTAACGAATTGAAAAAGTTTTTTATGGAAGTTCTTTAAAACAAAAAAGGAGAAAATTCACTTTCTCCTTTTTTAAATTCTTAATAAAATACTTACATATTGAACGGGTAAACAAAACTGATACGCGGTTCTATCTTCTTTTGTGGCTTATATCCGGTTATTTCTTTATCGCTGTTTCTAATCGGTGTAAAGGTCCATTGATAAACCATTGAAACTATTAAATAAGGATAAGGTTTGTAACCAAGTTCCGTAAATAAAATTGAGCGGTCATTTAGTTTGAAGACATCGGCGCCGTCAACAAATATTTTATCATACCCGGCTCTTGCTATAAATGAAAATCCGCTTGGAGCTACATCTGCAGTTAAATGTAAAATTCCTCCATCGTGGTTGTCCAACTTTTGCAAACCTCCAATTACATTGAAGGTACCCAAAACAGAAATTCCCAACTCACCGTAATAACCATTTTCGGCAGCATTCATATACTCAAGCGTCGTGGCTTTGCTTGAAACACTATCCGTGTAGCGTTCAATTTCATAAAGGGAATTGAAATATGCCGGCATATATTGATCCTTATTCCATCGGCGTTCTAATTTCGCGGAAGCGTTAAAAATTCCCAGTCCATTCAATTCCAAAATAATACCTGTAGCCGCACCGCTTCCAAAGTTTAGAATTTTCGTATAATCAAAATAAAGTGAAGCGTTTGCCATACTAAAATTAAAGAGAGGCAAACCTAGATCGAGTCCTACAATTTTAATAGCTCCTTTATCCTCAATTGTCGGCATCACTGTACTTGAGCTTGAAAAAGGTGGAGGAGGAACGATAACTTTTCCGGAATTTGCGTTAAAGTCGCTCGCAAATGTTGCTCCAACTTCAAGATTTCCGATAATCGGGATAGAAGCTGCCGACGTGTATTGAAGCGGTCGAACGTATCCGCGAATTCCTAATACTCCGGCTTGCGCAAAGTTACTATAGATGGATTCAAAACCGAATTTGTTAAAATCTAAATCAACAACGGCTCCGATTGTCCTCGTGTCAAAACTTGGACTATTATTATATTGGTAAATGATACTTCCATGTCCCAAGGTATAAAAATCCAAAGCCCCAACTTTTACATAAACCGGGTCTCGCTTTAGTCCATAGCGGACATAACGAATAATGCTCAAGTAATCTGAAGTTTCGTTAAAATTTTCTTTGCGTAATTTTCCTTGAGAACTGAATTCTAAATTGAGATCTAAGCCAACACCAACTTTAGCAAAAGAAATTTCCGGTCTAAACCGGAAGGAATAATAAGGCTGCCCGTCAATCCAGGTCATTCCTAATCCTCCGGTTAAGTCACCTTTGTTTGGATTAGGGAATTGATTGAATTGAGAAAAATTATCACTGACGAAAAAGAACAAGATGAAGAGAGTTAGTAAGATATTTTTCATGGCTATCTCCGAATTATTATTAATTGTTTTTCCAAAGTTACTAAATGATAAAACAACATCCTTCTATTTTGCAATTACCAATTTTTTTGTCTCAACAAAATTTCCCGCCCGAAGTTGGTAGAAATATACGCCACTAGGTAGTGTGTGGGTAGTTAGTTGAAGGTGGCTAGTCGCATCAAATTTAACGGAATGATCTCCAGCGCTTTGTTCTTCATCAACTAAGATTGCAACTTTATTCCCGATGAGATCATAAATAATTAAACTGACTTTACTGTTTACTGATAACCGATAGCTGATAACTGTAGAGGGATTAAATGGATTTGGAAAATTTTGTTTTAAAGAGAAACCTGATGGCGGCTGAACCTCACTCTTAAGTTGTGTAATTGTTGAGATTGGAATCGAATCGGAATATTTATTTTTTCCATCGGTATCGATTTGTTTCAAACGATAAAAATAGACTGAACTCTGCAAATCTGTTGAATCTTCAAAGAAATAATTTTTCGGTGAATAACTTGTTCCGCTGCCGGATACAAACCCGGTAGTAATCCATGTTGTTTGGGGCATTCTTCGTTCAACTTCGAAACCGACATTGTTAATTTCAGTAGCCGTTCCCCAAAACAATATTACTTTCCCATCGGTAAAGGAACCTTCAAAATAAACGAGCTCAACCGGTAACGTTCCGGCTGGCTTTTGAGCAAATAATGCTAAAGAAAACAAGAGAATAAAAACTATAAATAATTTCATTTTACTATTGCAAGTTTTTGTGTAACTGATTCTGATTTCCCATTCTTTTTTACAATCACTTTATATAAATAAACACCGTTTGCTAAAGAGTTTCCGTCCTGGTCTTTAGTATCCCAGTAAATACGGTTGAAATCTATATTGAGTTCGGACGACGATTTTTTTATTTCTTTTACTAAGCGTCCGGCAATCGTATAAATTCTAATTGTAAGTTCTTCGGGCACCTGCGGAAGTTTAAAGGTGAAATGCGTATTCTCTTTAATTGGGTTGGGATAATTGTAGCAGTTCATAATTGCTAAGTCACTTGAAACTACAAACACGCGTTCAAATCCAGGTTGATTATCTAACTTTCCGTAAACGTTGTTCCCAAATATTTTGAATTGATGTTCGCCGTTGTCCAATGATGGATTAACCTCGAAAGTCAAAGTTCTGTTCGCTGAATCATTTTTAATATTCAATTGATCAAAGGGTATCTTCTGATTATCAAGCAGCAAAGAAAGCGAGGATGTGTCACTTACGGAAAACCATGTCGGGTATTTTAGATCAACTTTTATATTGGGATTGCTTGAAACAAAATCGCCGTTAAGAATTTCCGTATTATCAAAAGTTACACTTACGGTTGAAGCGGAAACCGAAACAACATTCGTATCGGGTTTAGTATAAAACGGAATAGTGAATTCATTATTGTCTTTGTATAACTCTCGGACGTGATTCTCGGGATCAATTTTTATTTTGAATCCCATATTTCCTTTGCCGTCAGTTTTATTGGTCATATAATTAAGAGTAAATAATGTTCGCTGCATCGTGTCAAGTGACGCGATCACCGTATCGAGTAACTGCCGCGAAGAATTATCCTCTTTCATTACATCAACCAGCACTTTAAAACTATCGGCAGATGATTCTCCTATATTATAAACATAAAACTTCAAGTCAAGACTGTCACCTTGAATAACCGTATCACGTGAGACGGATACAACTTGATAATTTGTGGCAAGCTCGGGAAGCGTTTGAAACTTTACGCTGATACTCGATAAATTAGGCGAGACGGAATCTGAATCAGTTCTGAACTCTGATAAAACTTTAATCTTCGGATAAATGTTTGCATCTATGGAACCTAAGTTTGCTACATTATTTATTACTGACAAAGCATTTAAAGTATCAATCGTTCCATCATCCCTTATTCCTAAAGGGCGGTATGAACTAATGAGTTGATTACTGTTTAATTGTTCGATGGAAAGGGAATCCCATTTCCCAACCGGTCCAATTTCTGAAGTTAAAAGTCGACCATTTTTGTTTGGTACATAATAGGTTGAGTTGATGGCCACGCTCCCCTGGGTTGGTTTGGAAAAAGCTTCCGGGACGGAGCCCGGAGTCGCTCCTTTTTTCCCAATAATTGCCCATGAGCCCCGGAATTCAAGACTATCGATATAAATACTGCCAAGACTTTTTATTTGACTTTTTAATGCGGTAGAAGAAACACTTCCTTCGTCCGAGACAGCAATAACAACAATGTCTTTGTCGGAAAGTGTATTAAGAAAATTAATATAATTATTTATTTCTGTCGTTCCACCACCAAATACATCAAAGCGTCTGTAAGAGATAAATTCAAAACTACTGTCATCAAATAAACAGACATGGTGTCCACGTAATGTGTTTTCCGGAATATAATTTTTAGAATTTTTCTGAATTGAAGCTGAATTTCCGTCGCTGAATCCAGCCGAAGTAGCAGAAAAAACTGTCGTGATTGAATCAAACAATATACTTTTGTTCAGATACTGTAAATTTGTTAAAGTAGATTTGGAAAAGGAAAGACTATCACTTAAGAAATATTTATTGTCATTCGTTTTAATAAATGAAAAAGAAGAACCAAACTGTTCATTCCCTGAAGTCTTTGTCCTCGCCCAATAGCGTGTTTCTTTTTGAAGATTCGCCGTACTTAATGAAGTGAAGAGAGTATCTAATGATTTGTTGACTACCTGGCTGTTCTCGAAGGAATCATTAGTTGCAAAGTCTATTTCCAAAGAATCGCTTTGCTGTTTACTGGCTGGATTAATCAAACGCAGAAGATCACCTAATCCGTTTTCAACCGGCTGAGTAACCATCGTCTTGATTGTCGATCCGACAACTAAATATTTAATCGAAACGGAATTGTCAACTTCTGACAATTCGTCAACCGAATTATTTGCATCAAGATGGATCGAAAAAGTATGTTCTCCCGGCTTCTTTCGGATTGGTATTGAAATCTTCATAGAATCAGAAAAATTCGGCAGGGATTTAATTACTGAAAAACTAAAATTATTTGTATCTGCTATGGCATCATTCATCACAATCGAAAAAGAATCATTCGTTACTTTACCATAATTGTAATAATTAAGAGATACAGATAAAGAGTCCATAAGATCTGAAGGATTGGTGGAATTTATGTGAATATCAGAAGCGGTGATGGATAAATTCGGTTTCTTGGGAATTGGAAGTTGTACTATTGGATCTCCAATCAGCGTATTCGTTAACGCGAATAATTGATACACTCCGGTATTCCCATAAGTTTGAAGCATCTTCAATTTTGCAAGTTTTAAAGCTTCACTTATCGTAGTGACCGAATCTTTCAAAACTTTCTCATAGAACAACTTGGGACCTAATAATGAAGTGGACAGAAATCCTAGCGATGAGTTTCCAATATAAGCGATTGCTTCTCCTTCATTTGAAACAACAAAAAGCTGCGAGAAGGAAGTAACATCGGGTTCTCCAAACCGTGCGGTTGAACATCCAAAATCAGTAATTAATGGACTCCCGAAGCCTTTACTTTTAAGCTGTGTAGGGGTTGTAATTGAATTATCCCATGTTTGGGTTCCGCTATGTCCTAAATATGAAATAAAAACCGATCCTTCATCAATTGTTTTCTGAAATTCAGCTTCTGAATAAGGTCCGAAATTTGTATTCGGGTTAATAGTTTTATAAAAATGTTTAAAGTTTCCTCCAATGGGTGGAGGTGAAACAAAATTATCTATTACATAATTGTTTACTTCACGAAGTTGATCCAACTGGCTCTGATTATCTCCAGTTCCACCTGAAAAGAAGATATATCGTTTATTCCAACTATCAGAAGCACGGGAAACATAGTTGATGTGTTTTGTCATGTAATAAGTTAATTCTTGTTCGGAGGTTACCGGTATTCTTCCAATATTCATCTGCGGGATATAAGCGCCGGTAGTATCCCACGTTACAAACCAATTGTCGCTTACCGAAGCCCCGAAAGATGGGACGAAATTGTATTTTGGCGGGGTATTCATATATTTGGTTTTATCGCCATGATAGTCATAGGTAGCTCCGCCAATTAAACAGACGTATTTTGGTAAAGGGGTTTGCCAATTGTTATGCGTGGATATTAAAAAATCTCGTATAGCTTCCGGATTAAAATAACCGTAGGAGAATTCATCATAAATATCATCAACATCAATTACTTTCGCTGTAACGTTATAGCTGTTTGAAATAAATGAAGTGTAATCATTTGTCTTGTTGAGAAAATTTTTATGTGTAATTGCAAGATAATCAGCTTGAGTTTGGAGGTTCCTTAAATTCACAAATTTTTTCGCATAGTATAACATTGGTTCTGAAACGCTACTTGCATTGATAAGAATAAATTTATCCTGGCTCGTTAACGTATCAAAGAAAACGATTTCATTATTATTTCTAAGCAACTGATATTTTTTATTTACCTTTCCATATCTCCAAATAATAATTGAATCGGAAGAAACATTAGTAATTTTTATTCCCTTGGCAGCCGGTATCGATTCAATAAACGGGAAGGAAAATATCAAAGAATCATTATAAGTACGTAACCACCTTGGATATTCAACTTCGTACCAATCGAAAATACAAAGGTTAGGTGATGAAGTAGTTGGAAAAGAGTAAATCTTGAGTGTGTTATCCCCATTTGACAGAATACTCGAGTTATATACTCCTTTAAGTACTTTCCGGCTGTATTTGTCAATAAATCCTGAATCTTGTAATGCTGAAGAGTTAACTGAAATTGCAAGAAGGTGGGCATTTTGGTTAATGCTTGAAGCATAACTTTGCTGCTTTGAGAAAACATAAAATGGTTTATCGGGATAAACATCGGAAACAATAAAAGGTGAATTTCTTGTTCCCACTCCTAAATTTCCTTCATGCCAGGTTTTATTTTCATACCAATTTGGCATTTCTCTTCTTACCTGATCTGCCATTGAAAAATCAAACCAATTATTTTTTTCGTAATGAACAATTTCATGATAATATTTCAAAGTATCGGAGGTTTGTCCAGGGTTTCCATTGCTTGCGGTTTGAACACGTAACCCTTCCATTCCTCCCCATGTCAACCAATATATTGTCGTATCAGAGTAGCGGTCCAAGTATTCATTATAAGGTTCACCATATTGGTTTACTTCGCGATGTTTTCCTCCCATGTTTCGTTCTCCCACAAACTCAATAAAATCTTCCGAATCGAAGACATTATCATCTTCTCCTTTTACATAAATAGGGACTTCAATCCCTTTTTTATAGAGCTTTAAAGTTTTAGGAATGATAGAAGATAAATTTAAATATGGACTCAGATCATTATAAGTCAGGTGGTAAATAGCGTCTTTGCTCACACCGATTTTTAGGTAAGTAGCATTATAATCAATCCATTTATCAGAGGAATCGCTCCTTCTAAGATTATACCGCACCAATTTAGTATCGTTAAAGTTGATTTTACTTTCGGAAAAAGAATTTAAATTATTTTGAGTGTTGAATGTTGAGGCAATACTAACGGGATAAATAATTTCCAAATGAAATTTCACAACTCTCCGGACAGAACGTTTCGCAGGTTCGAAGAGGAATGGTGAAATTGAAAGATGAAGATAACTTTTTCCATCTTTTACTAATTGTCCGTTTACAATTAAGAATTTTGAATTATAAGATTTGGGAAGCGAAGTATTATATTCGTAATGAATTTTTTTCTGATTATCAACAGTAATCGTTGGATTAACTTCCGGAATGGCTTCCAAAACTTCTTCACGATCAATGACGAATTGAACTTGAGGATTTGTGTTTGCGGCAATAGGAATAAAAATAGTTGCTGCAGGCAGATTAAATTGGTTTGGTTTTGATTCATCCAACGGGAAATCGAACTGTAATCTCTTTTGTCCGGAAGCTGGTGAGATGTGAAAGTTAAAATCATTTTGATAATAAAGGATATGCTTGTTTCCCTTCACATTTTCAGATGTAAGGGAGACTTGAGACAGAATATTAAAACTGTAATTATAAAGAAATAAAATTATTAATAAGTATTGTTTCTTCATTGCTTAGATCGAGGATGTAGTTTATTGATCAAAATTGAACCTTACAAATGTATATAAACGAAATTAAAATAAATAATATAAAAGACGTTGGTTTGTTTAAGAAAGAACTGGAGTTTCTGTTAAGCGAACGAAAGACAAACTTAATAGTAACATTTAATTTAGATTTTTTGAGAATCTCGGCAGAAAATAACACATTCAAAGATGTTTGTAAAAACGCACAAATTGTACTGGCGGATGGAGTTGGAATTACTTCTCTTCTCAAACTAAAATATGGGATATCTCTTCATCGATTAACGGGGAATGATTTATTTCAAGTACTTTTAGAAATTGCCAACGATAAAAAGTTAAGGTTAGCTTTGGTAGGTTCTACCACAAAATCGTTAGAGGTTTTGGGAATCAAATTGGGAAAAACTTTTCCTAACATCTCATTACTAACAATCTCTCCTCCGTTTTTATTTGAAACAGAAGAATCAACTAACAATAAAGTTATTGACGAATTGAAAAACTTCCAACCGGATATTTTAATTGCGGCATTAGGATGTCCAAGGCAAGAAATCTGGCTTTCTGAAAATATGAATACAATAAACGCAAGAATAAATGTTGGTGTTGGTGCAGCGCTAGATTTTTATTCTGGAATGAAAAAAAGAGCCCCTGTATTCCTGCAAAAAATTGGACTCGAGTGGGTATGGAGACTATTTTCAGAACCGAATAGATTAGTTAAAAGATATGTTTTTCTTGATCTTCCTTTTTTTATAAGATTAATTATAAAAGGGAGAAATATATTTTGAGCGCCCACCGATTTTAATTCCTTATCGAAGTTAAGGTTTGGTGCATTTCATATTATTGTTTTTATAACTTCCCGAAGAGGAAATCTTATCAATAAAAAACTGACCCATTCAGTGTTCCTTGTTCTTTATTTGATATTCTTTTTTCTTCAGACAAAGTCGAGTTCTGGAATTCAGTATTAATAAATCGGATCCATCCCGTATTTACCGCAAGCGTACATCATCAACAAGGCGGAAAGATCAACAAGCGCTTTTTTCTGGTCGTCAATATAAATTACGAGGTCGTAGACTTCTGCAACAAAACTTAAATTCTTTAATACTTTTCTTAATTCCTGGTACGTTGGAGTACCGTGCCAGTTAGCGGTTTCGTGCACGAGGATTTTTTCATAACGGCGTAAAAATTCGTTAAAGGAAATTGTCTTGTAACTATTTGGAAACTGGGGGCGGCAGATGGAAATGAGATCATTAAAATAAGTGTCCCATTTTTCAGCAAGATTTTTATTCCGTTCGCGCATAACATAGCGGGCTTTTTCTAATGAGAAGTGAGCTTTTGTAGAAACTTTTAGCTTCGGTACAACCGCATATCCGTCGTAACTTCTTTCGTTGGTTTCCTCATCAAAGTATTTCCATCTTTTTAAAAGCTGCGTAGGAGTAGTAATGACGATTACTTTATCCAAGGCACTATCCACGACAATATATTTATTTTGCTGAAAAGTGATCACTGTAAACCAGTGTTCCCAATTGTCAACGCTTAGTACGCAAGGATACCCATCTTTCAGATGTTCGTTTAAAACTTTTAAAGCTTCTTTGGGAATTTCGCGCCTGAAGTATTTCATTTTACAGTTGTAAGCTTTTGCAGCTTTTGCTAGTCCTATTTCATCAGTTCCGTACCACCAATTACTTCCGGCTTTTTTACCGATCTCATTTTCATTTTGGAATTGTCCAAGCATAACTAAGGCATATTTTAAGGCAAAAGGACCGCACTGATATTTGTAAGGTTGAGGATAGAAACTCATAGACGCTGTTCTAAGTTTTTAATTATAAATTGTTTATCGTAAATTTAATTCAACAAAATGAATTTATCGAGATATATTTTATAAAGATGAAGAAAAAACAGACCGTAGCCGTAATTTATAACGAACCTTCCCCCGAGTTGTACGTAAAACGAGACGTTCCAAATCTGGAAAAGCTCAATTTTATCCCCTATTTCGAGATTGAGGATAAAACCCCGATGGAGGAATATGAGGTATTTGCTCAAAAAATTGAAGCCCGTGGTTATAATTGCTATACGCTGAATTTGATGGATGACTTTCACTTGTTGATAAATAGGTTAACTGAGGACCGCCCCGATGTTATTTTCAATTTTGTAGAGTTGTTCCATAACAATCCTAAACTTGAAATGAATGTGACTGGAATATTTGAGCTTTTGGAAATTCCTTTTACCGGAGCCCCGCCCTTGGCGCTGGCAAATTGTCAAAGCAAAGTATTTACAAAAAGGATGCTTTCTTCGTATGGAATAGCCACTCCGGAATTCCAGTTAATAAAAACTTTTTCTGAAAAATATAAACACTCACTCCGCTTTCCTATTATCGTAAAGCCTGCGTTTGAAGATGCCAGCGTAGGGATTGATTACAACGCCGTTGTTCATAATAAGGCGGAATTGAACGCAAAGATAAATTACATTTTCGGTGAATTTAAACAAGCCGCGTTAATTGAAGAATTTATAGACGGACGGGAATTAAACGTTGCGGTAATGGGAGATGAAAATCCGGTAGTGCTTCCTATCAGCGAGATAGATTTTTCAGCAATGCCCGATCATTTTCCGAATATTGTAAGTTACCAGGCAAAGTGGGATCCGCTTCACGAAGCATATCATAAAACAATTCCAATTTGTCCGT
The DNA here is from genome assembly GCA_041667115.1 of Ignavibacteriaceae bacterium. Classification (GTDB taxonomy): domain Bacteria; phylum Bacteroidota; class Ignavibacteria; order Ignavibacteriales; family Ignavibacteriaceae; genus UBA1563. The sequence goes on from JBAYFO010000008.1 coordinate 23,765, forward strand.
CGATACTGCCGAAGAAAATTCAGGCGAAAGCGGAAAAGATAGCGTTAACTGCTTTTAAGGCGATGGGTGTACGCGATTACGCACGGATTGATATGCGGCTTTCTAAAGATAATGAACTTTTTGTACTGGAAGTAAACCCGAATCCCGATTTAACTGAAGGGGCAGGGTTTATGCGTTCGGTAGAAGCTGCCGGAATTGAGTATGATGAAATGCTTGAGAAAATAATTCAATTTGCATTGTTGCGCGGGGAAAAATATAAGAACCATGGGAAGGTTATAAAAAAACCTTCGAAGAAAAATTAATTTCTGCGAAGGTTTCTGAAAATATAAAAATCTCTTTTCTTCGGAAGTGTAAAGTAAACTAAAATGCTGCGTCTACATCTGGAAACCTATTCCAGCTTCCAGTATACATATCAATAATTAATGGAATTCCTGCACAAAGCACATCAAGAAACGCCCAACCAAAGCCAATTTTAGGATAAAGGGAAACGATTTTTTCTTTATCCTGATATTTTAAGTGGAGGGTATAATATTTATTGTTCCTCAGAGAAATCGTCTTTGATGTTTTATCTATAAAAGATCCTCCATCTTTAGGAATAAGAATTCGAACCGTTTGTGTTTTTACAAAGATTTCAGCCCCATGCTGGTCGACCACACGAATACTGTCAGGAGCATTGTTTAGTGTGATTGTATCTTCATACCCTTTTAACAAGGTTGCACAATTAAATGATAAAAAAGAAAATAAAACGAGCGCAACATTTATAATAACTAAGCGTTTCATAAACAACCCTCAAATAAATTAACGAACTTTTACCACCTGTGGCAATTTTACTTTCACCAATTCATAAACTCCAAAGAGCAGTCCTGTATAAAACAGATCGCCCAGCAAAGTATTCTGGAAGAAAGGGATCGCAGCGGTAAAGCAGAGCAGTAGCCCGGCTAAATCTTTTGTATAGAGCGTACCTAAAGCCCACATTCCAAAATTTGTTATTACAAAAAAGAGAATTGAAGAACCGACAGAGGCAAGCGCCACGGTTCCGACCGATTTTTTGTTCTTAATAAGGAATCCGATTCCAACTATTAATATAAAACTGAGATAAACGGTTATCATTTGCGGATGCAAACCGATAACTAAATCAGAAAGAAACATTGCTAAAACCGGAACGGCAAAAGCAAATTTCTTTTCATCAAAATAAACGGCGGCAAATAATGCCATCCCTGTTATTGGCGCAAAGTTTAACGGATGGGGAATCAACCTGCTGATCGCTGCAAGTAGAATCAATCCAGTTAATACAAAAAATTTATTTGAGAATATTTTTTCTTTCATGAGAGTTCCTTTTCTTACTTGTTCAAAATTACAAAAAAAAATGAAATGTTTAGTTAAAAATTTATTTTATCTGTTTCGTCATTAAATCGGAACGGTCTCGACCGTTCCCTACATTTTGAAACAAAAATATATCGTAGGGAACGCTCGCGAGCGTTCTGTTAAATTTTATAGAATGACTGATGACCATTGACTAATACCTATGTTTAAAGTGAAAAATTAATTCCGGCGTAAACTGCTCGCCGTTCTGTTCCGTAGCCAAAAATCTCTTCATACTTTTTATCAAAAATATTGTGCAGCTTCCCGAAAATTTCCAACCCGCTGGTAAGTTTATAAGAAGCTGATAAGTTAACCAAAGTATAACTTGCTAATTGAATACGCTGCACGGGAAAGGTTGAAAAATCTTTATCGTCCCGAACTCCCGTGTACAAAACATCAAACCCGAGATTAAAATTTTTATTCAGGAAGAAAAACGTTGAAAAGGTTGCTTTATCTTTTGGTCTGCGGAGCAACGGCAAATCTTTGTCCGGGCTATTCTCGCTTTTATCTTTAGTATTTGTTAACGTATAAGTAAAATTGAAAGCGGCAAATCCGTTTGATTTATATTTTAAGCCGAACTCAATTCCATTTGCTTCAGCCTTTGCAAGGTTGATTGTTTTAAAGGTTGCGTTATCGAAACTGAATAAATTATCAAAGTGATTGGTGAAGTAGGAAACTTCAAATGATAACTTATCTTGCAATAAAAATTGTTCTACGCCAAGATCCCAACCGGTACTTTTTTCCGGTTTTAGATCGGCGTTACCGTAACCGGGATCAAAGAGATAAAATAGTGATGGAGCTTTGAATCCCGTTCCGTACGCTGCGCGTATTTTTGTTCCGGTTCCTTCTACAAAATAAACGGGAGCGATGCGGTACGTTGTAACGGAGCCAAACATTTTATGTTTATCGTAACGGACACCAACGGTTGCGTTAAAATTTTTAATTATAGAAACCTGGTCTTGCGCATAAAGACCAAACGTTGTTGTGCTGATCTTCGGGAAGAAACTGTCGAATGGTCCCCAATCGCTGTTTGAGTAATAATCGGACACCGCAACTTCTTCTTCCGCTTCGGCGCCAAAAGTTATCCGTTGAGCTTCAAAGAAGGATAAAGTATTGAGCCATTCAATTTTCTTTTTTGTTCCGTCATATCGTGCATCGGAGAAGGTAGCCGGACGCCGAGAGTCAACGCCGTCTACATATTTTCTAAAATTGCGCAGATAATCGAATGAAAGAGACTGCGTCCATTGTTTATCGAATAAAGAAAAATCGAGAGTAGTTTTTATTACCGATTCTTGCAGTGAATAAGAATAGTTCGGGTCGTCTCCGTTTATTCCGCCGCTGAAATCATAGTCAGTATTGGCTTTGTTGAAGCGGAGGAGAAGAGATAATAAAATATCTTTTGGGAGAGCATATTGAAGCTTTGATGTGAACGAAGAAGTTTTGTATCCGTCGGCTTCGGTATTTCCGTATGCTTCCGAAGCTGAAGAAAACCCTTTCGTTTTGAAATCGTTAGCCGAGACGAGATAGCTTAACTCGTTTACTCTACCGGAAACAGAAGCGCTTGAACGCAAACTGCTATATGAACCGGCTTCAAGATGAGCATGCACATTTAAGTTTTGAGAGAATTTTCTTGTGTAGATTGAGATAACACCCGCAAGTGCATCCGAACCGTACAGCGTGCTTTGCGGTCCGCGGAGAATTTCGATCCGTTCAATATCATCCGCTTGAAGATTGGAGAAATCAAACGCATTTGAAATATCGCCCGGGTTATTCATTTCAACACCGTCTAGCAGTACAAGCGTTTGCCCGGAGTTAGCACCGCGAGTAAAAACAGTAGCAAGTTTTCCCGCGCCCCCTTGTTGCAACATAAAAATTCCGGGAACATCGGAAAGTAATTCGAGAACCGTTCCTTTTTGTGAGAGTTCAATTTCGGCTCTATCAATTACGGTTACGGCAGAACCGATTTGCGTTGCCGGTGTTGGCGTTTTTGTTGCTGAAACTACCACATCGGAAAGATGATATGTTCGGAGAGAATCGTTACCCGGTTTTTCTCCTTCCGCATTTACAACGGAAATGAGGAAGACAAGAGAAAGAAAAATTTTGTGCACCATAGAAGTTACTCCTTTAGTAAAAATAAATTGAATTAAATAAGGTTGTAACTTCGTGGGATGAAAGAAATGAATTACGAATAGAGAGTACTATTGCGTTAATCCAACCTTACCCGCGAAGGTTGATTAAAATTTGTACGGCAGGTCTCCTGACTTTTGACTACAAGTGTTTTGCGAGCAGTCATTTCACAGTTGCGCGACAGCTCCGGATTCTCACCGGATTCCCTATCATTCCCGTTCTATGCGGGACACCGTAACAATCTTAAAAGAACGGGCGAAATCTAAGTGAATTGTTTTTGAAATCAAAATGAAAAGAGAATAGAGAAGAAAATTTGCAAATTTCAAACGATAAATTTCAAATCCCATGTCCCGATTAATCACTAGGACTAAAATTGTAATGTTCAAAATATCGGGTGACCCGTTAATAATTTATTGGGATTTATTTGAACTTTAAAGTTTGTTTTTTGGATTTTGTTATTTGGAATTTGAAATGAACCGGGAATTAATCGGGAAGTTATGCGGGGTATTTTTTATCTTGAAGCAGATAAATGGTAAGCTGTGCGAGCTATTTTGAAAACCGCGCGAGGTGTTTTAAAAGTGGCGCGAAGGGATTTGAAAGTCGTGCGGAGTGTTTTGAAAGTGATGCGAAGTAAAATGAAAACCGTGCGAGGTGTTTCGAAAGTCGTGCGAAGCGAAATGAAAATCGTGCGAAGTGTTTTGAAAGTGATGCGGAGCGAAATGAAAATCGTGCGAAGTGTTTTGAAAGTGATGCGGAGCGAAATGAAAATCGTGCGAAGTGTTTTGAAAGTGATGCGAAGCAAAATGAAAACCGTGCGGAGTGTTTTGAAAGTGATGCGAAGCAAAATGAAAATCGTGCGAGGTGATTTGAAAGTGATGCGAAAAAGGGGAAAAGTTGTGATTTTTGAGCAAAATCATGGTTTTCTTTAATAAAATCTAGGAATAGAATTCCATGAGGAGAATGGAAGCGGCAGGTTAAAGGAAAAGTACTTGAATTCTTGACATTGGCGAATGAAAGGATAGATTTTGCTTAGTAGGAAATATAGATTATGAAATGGAATTGTTATATTTGAAAAATAGAAAAAAGTAAAAATGCTCGGGTAATCTTTTATCTTACTAAATGATGTGGAGGTGTGAAATCAATTATACTACAATCGAAAAACTTGTCTCGGATATCCCCAACGAGTTGAAAGATTTAATTTCTAAAAAGTATGGCCAAATTTCAATAAGAGGAAAAATTACTGAAATTAACACTATAGAATCATATGGTTATTATTATGGAAAGATTGAAGATTTCAAGACAAGTGATTATATAAAATTCAAAGTACCAACATCACTACTCTCAAAATTGCAATTACAAAAAATATATCATTTAACAGGGATACTTACTGTCCAAGAGAATAAGAAGTTCGGGTCACTTAATCCTTTGTTAAGAATAAATTCAATTGATGAAGTGGACGACAAAGTGGAGTTTGAAGAGAAAAGAAATCTTCATCAAATTTCAGATGAGATTTTTTCACGCCCTAAAATAAATGTCGATTACTATCTTAATAATAAAAGTAAAGTTGAACTTACTGTAATTACCGGAAAGAATTCAAAAGCAAAAGAAGACTTTGAAAGTCAACTTAGAGGTACTCATAATTATTATTTCGTTCGCTATAAATTGATAAATATTGAATCGGCATATGAGGTAGCAAAAGCAATTGAAGATTCACAAAAGGATTCAGATTTAATTGCAATCACAAGAGGCGGAGGTGAAAGTATTAAATATTTAGGGGATGATATTATTGTTAAAGCAATTAGATTATCAAATCTCCCAATCATTTCCGCTGTTGGTCATGTTTTAGATTATATACGTTTAGATGAAGAAGTTGATAAATCATTAGGAACTCCAAGTGCTTTAGGAACATATTTAAGAGAACATGCAGAAAGAATCAATAAAAGACGGAGTTATCAAAATAATGTAAGTCAATATTCGCACAGGAGTCCTATCTATAAAAAAGGATATTATTCAAATTACTATAGACGAGGAGGATGTTTAAGTTTCTTTTTACTGACCTTTACTATAATGGTAATAATATTGTCAGTATTATAAAATATTCTACTGTTTGGTCTTGAGAGCAATGCAAGAGTAAGAATGCGTAAAAAATTTGAAGGGTGTATTTTGAAAATGATTCGACATAGAATGAGGGTTGTGCGGAAGAGGATTAAAGATTTGAATTTAGAGTAAACGCATAGTTTTTAAACCACATTCCTGATCCCAACTATTTAATTGACTACTTACCTTACTCAGAATTTATAATTGAATAGCCCCGGCATTTATGTCGGGGATCAAATTAGCAAGGAAAAAAGGGCTTTAGCTCAATATTGGCATTTGTTTTGGCTAAAGCCGGGAATTTTTTGCTTTATTCCACCACGACTTGAAAGTCGTGGCTATGCAAAGTTTTAGTTTTGTGTTAGGCGACTTACTAAAGCACTAAATGAGTTTCGGTTCTTTAACGCTTGGTCTCCTTCTTTGGCAAGGAAGATTCTTTCACATCCGAGTAATGAAACAGATGCAGCATTCGGTGTAACGCCGGTGCAATGATAAGAGTCGCTGCTATAAGAAAAACTAATCCGGCATAAAGCGCATAGAATCCCGCAAATAGTTTTCCGCCATCAGTTTTAGGGGCATCAACAGGACCCATACCACCAAGCAACATGGAGCTATTGAGAAAAGCATCACGCCACGGTAGTTGTTCGTAGTGTATATAGCCGATCATTCCAATAAAAAGTGAACCGATAATCAATACTACAGAGCCGAGAAAATGTAAAATAAGGCGACGCGCAAAGTGACTCCGTGATATAGGCTTTTGGTGATATCGTTCGTACATATGATTATTTCCTTTTAATAGTGGTCTTTTTCTCGCCGTTTTATTTTAGCTTTCCGGGTTCATCCTTGTAAAAGCTTTTTGCAAATCTTCAGGTCCGGCTTTCGTCATCGCTTCACTGAATCCAAAAGAAAGTTCTGTCTTTCCTTGTTTTAATTGTTCAAAGATGGCAATAATAAAATCGCTGACGGGCGGAGCATAATCGTGGATGCCTTTCCCGCCAAGATCGGTATTAAGCGCGGGAGGAATTAATTCAATCACTTCTATATTTTTTGATTTTACAGATTGCCGCAGCGAAAGTGTGAACGAATGGAAAAAAGCTTTTGTAGCAGAATAAACAGGAACTTTAACGAGCGGGACGAAAGACAATCCTGAGGTTACATTAATAATTGTGTCCAACGATTTCAAATTAAGAAAGAGTGAAGCCAGATGAATGGGAGCCTCAATATTAATCACAATCTCCTCTTTTGTGCGGGCAAAAAAGTCATCATCATAAATTGACATCGTATTTTGAATGCCGGCGTTGTTAACGAGTACATTCAAATCATTATGTTCTTCCGAAATCCATGCAAAGAGTTTTTCCCTTTCTCCGGCAATTGATAGATCGCATACTCTTGTAATTACCGAAGGATATTTAGCAAATATTTCTTTTAAGAGAGATTCCCTTCTTCCGCAAATAATTACGGTGTTGTTCTCTTTAACAAATCTTTCGGTCAGCCCTAAGCCAATACCTGAAGCCCCTCCTGTAATTAATATTTTGTTGTTTGATGTTTTCATGTTTGAAGATTTTTCATGTTTTATGATTACTTGTATGATTACAGGAAGAAAAATAATTATTTTCCAAATTATACCGCCTCTTATTTAAGAAGAAATTTGGTAAAAAGTAAGGGGAAGAATTTCTGTTTGACACTTGCCCTCTGAAAGAGTAAGTTGCAAATGTAAAACGGAGTTCGTTGCCGAGCTGAATAAGAATCATTAAATACCAAAGGTGAAATGATGAAAACTTGTATTAACCATCCTGAACGGGAAGCATTATCGATATGTCACGGATGCGGAAAAGATTATTGTGGGTCTTGCTTAGATGAAGGGAAAGAATTTTATTATTGTAAAAATCCCGAGTGCCAGGAATTGTTGAAAAAAGAAATGCCCGCGGGGAAGTTATCCGAAAAAATTATTTGTCCCAACTGTGCGAGTGAATTAGACCTTTCTGAAGAGGAAAGGTTAAATGGAAAAGTTCACTGCCCGGAGTGTGAAGTAGTAATAGACTTCACAGTTATCCCGACCAAAATAGTAAACCGGGAAAACTTTGTAGAATTATTAGTTTCGTTAAACCAGGGAGATATCGCATTAATAAAGTCTCTCCTTGATAACTCGAAAATCGAATATTACACAACGGGTGAAAACTTTTTAAGCGTTGATCCGTTGATTCAGCCCGCCAAATTTTTTGTAAACGAAAACCAGGTAGAAGATGCAAAGGAATTGCTGAAAGAATTTAATTTGCATATCTGGGGAACATCAAAAGACCAGGAGGAATAATTCTTTTGTGGTTTGAATTATAAACAAGGCTTTAAGGAGTTTTTTAATGAAACGATTAGTTAAAAATATGCTAAACATAAGTTGTGTTCTTTTGTTTATTCAATTTGTTTTTACCGGTGCAGCCTTTGCTCAAGATGTTAAAAAACCGTTTCCCGATGAAGTGATTAAAATGCTGCAGGAAGGGAATGAAAGATTTTATAGCGGGAAAGCAACTTATCCTCACACAAATGCTGCGCGACTTGAAATGGCTGGAAAAGAGGATCAGGGAAAATATGCCTATGCCACGATACTCTCTTGTTCTGATTCCCGTGTGCCGGTCGAACTTCTTTTCGATGCCGGAGTAATGGATCTTTTTGTTGTACGGGTTGCGGGAAATGTTTGCGATACGGATGAGATCGGATCGATTGAATATGGGTTGGCACATGTAAATACTCCCTTGCTCGTTGTATTAGGTCATACGCAATGCGGCGCGGTTACTGCAGTAACCCATGCGGTGCATGGAGAAGGGCATAAACTCGAACGTAATATTCCACCGCTTGTTGATAATATTATTCCGGCAGTTAAACGGGCAATGAAGCAACATACAGAAGCGCATGGTGACGCGGTTATTCCTTTTGCCATAGAAGAAAATGTTTGGCAGGCTGTTGATGACCTGTTTATGAAAAGTCCGGCAGTGCGCAACATGGTTAAAGAAGGGAAAGCCAAAGCTGTCGGAGCAATTTATGATGTTGCAACTGGCAAAGTAAAATGGCTTCCGCTTGAGAAGGTTGATAAAATTCTAAAAAAGGTTGAAGCTTCTTCAAATAAAGAAACAGAGCCGTTTCTTTCAGAATAATTTTATAATTGCATGAACATAGAAATAAATAAAAATATTTTTACGGTATTTCCCGAATTAGAAAGCGAGCGGCTTCTTTTTAGGAAGATTTTATTGAGCGATGCAAAAGATCTTTATCTCATCAGGTCGAATGATGAGGTTATGAGATTTATGGATACAAAAAAAATGGAATCAAGTGATGATGCGGAAAAGATGATCCGGTCGGTTGAGGAATCCTTTAACAATGGGACCGGGATTAATTGGGGCATTATTGAAAAGTACTCAAACAATTTCATCGGTTATTTTGGATTTTGGAGAATAATGTATGAACATTGCAGAGCAGAAATTGGATATGCGCTTGATATGAACTATTGGAACAAGGGGTACATGGCTGAAACGCTAAAGGCTATGATTACGTTTGGGTTCACCAACATGAACTTACACAGCCTTGAGGCAAATGTAAATCCGGGGAATAACAATTCTATTAAGCTGCTGGAAAAGACGGGATTCAAAAAGGAAGCCTACTTCCGGGAAAACTTTTTATTTAACAATACGTTTTACGACAGTATAATTTTTTCGCTCTTGGAAAAAGATGTACGACGTATGTAAGTTGTCACTGTTAAATATTGTCGGGGAGGGTTAAACTTTTTTCACCTCAAATTGCAAATCGCAAGTAGAATTCTTAATTTTCATTCAAATGAAAAAAAAATTGCTCACATTTGAACGCAAACTAAAATAGCATGAAACCTACTTTAGCGCCGACATTCAATCAACAATTCCATTTCTTAACACTTAACTAAGGAGAAAATGAATGAGTTGGTTCACTGATTTCACCAATTCCTCACTCGGTAAAAAGTTTATTATGGCTCTTACCGGGGTACTGCTGATGATGTTTCTTATTGTACACTTCATTGGTAACATGATGCTCTATTTTGGTCCCGCCGTTTTTCAAACATATGTCGAAACTTTGGAAACAGTAAAACCTGCCGTTAGAGTAATAGAAATACTTTTAGCATTAATTTTTATTTTCCATATTTATAACGCAATAAAATTATGGTGGGAAAATAAAAAAGCTAGCCCGCAGAAATATGCCGTTAACGCTTCACGCGAGAACTCGGATATTTTTTCGAGAAGTATGGCAATAACCGGCAGCGTCATTTTTATTTTTCTGGCAATTCACTTATCTACCTTTTGGGCAACGTTCAATTTTGGAACTCACCCGGAGACAGAATATCCGTTTTACACAATTGTTTCCGATTGGTTTAGAGACCCCGTTTATTCCATCTTTTATTTTATTGCTATGGGATTTTTGGGCTTTCACCTGAACCACGCATTCCAAAGCGCGTTTCAAACCTTCGGCTTAAATCATAAAAAATATACACCGTTAATTAAAAAGTTAGGAACCGCCTTCGCGTTGGTGATGGCGTTAGGTTTTGCATCTATTCCAATCTACTTTTTGATGGGAGGCAAATAATGATAAAGTTAAATTCAAACGTACCTGAAGGCGGCATTACCGAAAAATGGTCGAACCATAAATTCTCGATGAAGCTCGTCAATCCCGCCAACAAAAGAAAATTTGATATCATCGTTGTTGGTACCGGACTCGCAGGCGCTTCAGCCGCAGCAACATTAGGTGAACTCGGTTATAAAGTAAAAGCGTTTACCTATCACGATTCCCCGCGCCGTGCGCATTCAATTGCAGCGCAAGGCGGAATTAATGCAGCAAAAAATTATCAGAACGACGCCGACTCTGTTTACCGTTTGTTTTACGATACCGTAAAGGGAGGCGACTTCCGCGCTCGCGAAGCTAACGTTTACCGGTTAGCTGAAGTAAGCAACAACATTATTGATCAATGCGTTGCGCAAGGCGTTCCTTTCGCAAGAGAATATGGCGGAACGTTAGCGAACCGTTCATTTGGCGGCGCGCAAGTATCAAGAACGTTTTATGCACGCGGTGAAACCGGTCAGCAATTATTACTTGGCGCTTATAGTTCACTCAACAGACAAATCCATCTTGGCAACGTAAAAATGTTTAACCGCCGGGAGATGCTTGATGTTGTTCTTGTTGACGGAGTAGCAAAAGGGATTGTTGTAAGAAATTTACTTACCGGAGAAATTGAACGGCATTCAGCGCAGGCAGTTGTTATTGCTACCGGCGGATATATGAATGTTTATTTCTTATCTACCAATGCGATGAACAGTAATGCTACCGCAGTGTGGCGTGCGCATAAACGGGGAGCGGCTTTTGCTAACCCTTGTTATACACAAATACATCCAACGTGTCTTCCGGTTCATGGAGAAGCTCAATCTAAATTAGTTTTGATGAGCGAAAGCTTGCGTAACGACGGAAGAATTTGGGTCTCTAAAAAAGTTGATGATAAAAGACCTCCAAATCAAATTCCCGAAGAGGAAAGAGATTATTATCTTGAAAGAAGATATCCCGCGTTTGGGAATTTAGTTCCCCGTGATGTTGCTTCCCGAAACGCAAAATATGTTTGCGATGAAGGTCGCGGTGTTGACGGCGGACGCGCGGTCTATCTTGATTTTTCTGAAGCATTCAACCGTATCGGGAAAGATGGTGTGAAAGATAGATACGGCAACTTGTTCGATATGTATCAAAACATTACCGGTGTAAATCCCTACGATGTTCCGATGCAAATCTATCCGGCTCCACATTATTCAATGGGCGGCTTATGGGTAGATTACAATTTGATGAGCAACGTTCCCGGATTGTTTGTACTTGGCGAAGCAAACTTCTCAGACCACGGTGCAAACAGACTCGGCGCGAGTGCTTTAATGCAAGGGTTAGCAGACGGTTACTTTGTTATTCCTTATACTATCGGAAATTATCTTGCGACTGAAAAACCGGAAAAAGCAAATCCGGACGGCAATGAATTCAAAGATGCTGAAAAGAACGTAAATGACAGCACTAAAAAATTACTTTCCGTTAATGGAAAACAAACCGTTGACGCTATCCATAAAAAACTCGGTTTAATCTTAATTGATAAAGTTGGTATGTCGAGAGATGAAAAAGGATTAAACGAAGCGATTAAAACTATCAAAGAATTAAGAGAAGAATTCTGGACCGACGTAAAAGTTGTTGGTAAAGGGGAAGAACTTAACCAGACGTTAGAGCGCGCCGGAAGAGTTGCTGATTTTCTTGAACTTGGCGAACTGATGGCAAAAGATGCTCTCAACCGGAATGAAAGCTGCGGCGGACATTTCCGTGAAGAATATCAAACCCCTGAAGGTGAAGCCTTGAGAAGGGATGATGAATATTCTTATGTGGCAGCCTGGGAATATAAAGGTCCCGGCGAATCGGAACTCGCTAAAGAAAATCTTGAATTTACAAATATTAAATTAGCGACGAGGAGTTATAAATAATGAGCAATAATCATATAACCTTGAAGTTAAAAATCTGGCGTCAAGAAAATAAGAATGCAAAGGGACACTTCGACGACTTCAATCAAAAAGTTTCTCCCGATTCTTCCATTCTTGAAATGCTTGATGAAGTGAATAATCTTTTAGAGTCTCAAGGAAAAACACCGATTGCTTTTGAAAGCGATTGCCGTGAAGGTATTTGCGGAACTTGCGGATTAGCCGTTAACGGACATCCGCACGGACCATTGCCTAAGACTGCAACCTGCCAATTGCACATGCGGAATTTTAAAGACGGCGAAACGCTTTATATTGAACCGTTCAGAGCCGCGGCGTTTACTGTTATAAAAGATTTAATTGTTGATAGATCGGGATTCGATAAAATCCAGCAAGCCGGTGGGTACACCTCCATTAATGCCGGAAGCGCACAGGATGCGAATGCAATTCTTATTTCTAAAGAGAAAGCAGACCTTTCACTTGACGCAGCTGAATGTATCGGCTGCGGCGCTTGTGTTGCGGCTTGTAAGAATTCATCTGCAATGCTGTTTGTAAGTGCGAAAGTTTCTCAATTTGCTTTACTGCCGCAAGGGCAGCCGGAACGGTATGAGCGTGTTCAAGCGATGGTGAAAGTTATGGATGAAAATTTCTTTGGAAGCTGCACAAACACCTATGCATGTGAAGCCGAATGCCCAAAAGGAATTTCAGTCAGTAACATTGCCCGTATGAACCGTGATTATTTCAAAGCAAAAATGGTGGTTGAAAAAATAGAAGTGTAAGAGGAAAGTAACAAGTAACAAATACCAAAGCACAAACAACAAAAAACAAGTAGGTATTTGTTTTATATTTCCGAAAGAATAGTGAAGCAAGAGAGATCGAACGAATAAAGATTTTTCTTGCTTCTTTTTTTATCCGGGACGATTGTTGTGTTTATCTTTCGAATGTAGAAAGAACATATTCCATCCAGCCAAGTGAGACGCACTCCCTCAGAATTAAAATACTATTTGATATTAAAATAAAATTTTTCTAATTTTTAAACAGAAAGGGAACAAATTCTCATATACCGGTTTCCTTTTCTGATTTCATCATAAAAATTTGTTCGGAGGTTATTTATAATGAAGCAGTTACTGGTACTTTTTCAGTTTTTCTTGTACAGCAGACTAAACATTATCTTGTTTAGTATTCCTCTCCAAATAAATTCATCACAAAACAAATGCCTCTAGCGTTAGGGTTAACTGCAATCCGTTATTAGGTACTCTCTTCAGCAGTTGATCCTGTAAACAATTCCACTTTCACATCGCGCGGTACACCGCAGAAAATAAATCACGGCAGCTATTCATTATGAATTTGCCGGATATCGAATTCCCTTTAAAAGGGGAGAAATATTTTTAGAACACAAGAACTTGAAAATTTAAATGGATGGTTGGATGTGTTATGAAACCCGTCAACCACAACCGTTTTTCATGTCTGTGGATAAACAAAATAAATAAGATTAAACATTACTAATAGTATTGGAGGTTACGTGACATGGTAACAGAGACTAATAAAAAATTGATTGAGCGCGTGATTAATGTATTTGAAACCGGAACACCGGAAGGGAAGTACAATCAAATTACTATCCTTGCCGATGGAAAAGGGGGAACCCGGCAAATCACATACGGTCGCAGCCAAACTACGGAACAAGGAAATCTTGCAAAGCTTATTGAGATGTATATCCGGAACAATGGAGTTTATGCAGAGCAACTTTCCAAATACATTGATAAAATTGGAAAGGTTTCTTTAGTAGATAACAAAACATTCAAAGATCTTTTACGCACGGCAGCCACAGAGGATGAACTGATGCGTTCTACACAAGATGAGTTCTTCGATCTCGCATACTACAATCCCGCGTTTGAATTTTTTACAAAGAACGGATTCGATCTTCCTCTGAGTATGCTTGTTATTTACGACAGTTATATTCATTCGGGAAGCATACTGCAATCATTGAGGAAAAGATTTGGCGAGTACCCGCCGGCAAAAGGAGGTGACGAAAAGAAGTGGATAACATCGTACGTCGATATCCGCCATCAATGGCTGAAGTATCACACCAATCCGATTGTGCAGCGAACAATTTATAGAACACAATGTTTTAAGGATCAGATCGTTGCGGACAATTGGCAATTGGATAAGCTGCCGGTTATGGCGAACGGAACAGCGGTAAACGTTTAATAGTAAATGAATCACCATAAAGAAAATGATCAAAATATTTTATTATAAAAGGAGATTGAGTTATGGAAATAGAACAACAAACAACTTCTGCCAATCCTACTGTTGTAGTAAAGAAAAAACGGTTTTTATCCTGGGCAAAAGAAATATTCTTACTTGCCTGGTATTTGATTAGAGATTTATTCGCCGCTTTTTTACGGTTCTTCAACATCAAGCAAATTTATTATTTGGATGCTCATCAAGCGTATAGAAAAATACTTAGTGAATACGCGGTAATTCATTCGGTAATCCTGGCAAAGGAAAAGATCAGCGCAGAAGAGCATGATACTATTCAAGAGATTGATTTAATTATTGCTGAAGCAAACCGGATTAACCACTATGAAGAATTGTGGCCGTTCATTCATCTTATTGAATTACAGATACTCAGGCTTTATGATTTGAAAGCGCTTCTCTCCCACCTAATTATTATCCGTAATAACCTTTATGTGCTGGATGAGGAAGATAGAAAACGGTGGGAACCGGTACTTACTAAATTTGATGTGGCGGACAACGCCCAACCGCTTGACGAAAACTATTTCCGTAATGTGATCTATTCGGTAACGGCAGAAATTCAAGAAGCCCGGCGGCTGAATTTTATGACCACCGATCTTAAACATGCGTTAATGAAAAGATTTTTCTGGATCACCCTTGGTGTAGGAATTCTTGCATGGGGATTTGCCTTTGCGATTATCCGCGACCCGCTTGTACACTACGCGGTAATCTTCGGACTGCTGGGAGGATTCTTCAGCCGTGTGTTAGCGTTAAAGAGTCTGGAATTTAAGCCCGCGGCGTTTTCTCTTTTAGCGCTTTACACTTACATTCAACCTTTGTTGGGAGGTGTCGGCGCTTTGATCTTGTATCTTATTCTCATTTCACCTCTTGGTCCGCAGGTAATAAGCGGTGATACTTTTTATCTAAGCGATACCGAAACGCACAACTACATTGTTGCTAAAATTAGTGACTCGACCACCGTAATGAGTTGGAAAGTACCCGCGTTAATTAGAGATACTTCGCTCATCTCAACCTCCAAAGTTATTTCACAGTATCCGAAGCCGGGAATGTTTTTACTCTTAGCCTTCCTTGCCGGCTTTTCTGAACGGTGGCTGCTCGGTACGCTTGAAACAATTGTAGGAAAGAAATTACAAAAGGATGGTGATGGAAAATCCACACCGGAAGTAAAACCGGCTCCGGTTACAACTACGCCGGAAGTAAAACCTTAAGGAGAAAAATAATGACTAATTCATCAAATGAAATTCGGAATTGTGTTAGGGCTAAAGTTCGTGCATTCTGTTTTGCTGGAGCTCAAATAACGGATGACGAAATCGGAAAGACTAAAATAAGTGATTTACCGCTTTCTCAGAATCCCAATATGCCCGGTGTTTCACCAATGCAGCCATTGGTAATCAAATTAAAGAAGTGTGTAGATATTAGTATTGATCTTTCGGTTGATACTTTAACAAGTCATTCTACCTGGACTGTGGATGATGTTTCACAATATATAAATGGACAAACAATATAAAGGAGCTAACATGAAATTCTTTTATAAGTTTTTGCTAGCTGTTGTGGTATTAGCATGTGCCATTTATCCACAAAATGTTAGCATGTTAACTACTAATAAGATTGAGTCGGGAGAAATCGTTTATTTCGAAAACGCTAAGGATAGTAGTGAGTTAACAAAAAGATATAATTATTTTCTGAAAGCAAAGATCGTTCTTAAAAACGAAACAAAAGGAAGTGAAGTTACTGCCAGGGA
Organism: Ignavibacteriaceae bacterium; assembly: GCA_041667115.1. Taxonomy (GTDB): domain Bacteria; phylum Bacteroidota; class Ignavibacteria; order Ignavibacteriales; family Ignavibacteriaceae; genus UBA1563. The sequence continues at coordinate 39,845 of JBAYFO010000008.1, forward strand.
GAGTATCGGTGTTAAAGATGGGGAGCTTGTATTTATCAAGTTCGTCGATAATGCTATCAAGAATATGGCTGGCGATGACTTTGCGTTATATCTTGATAATGTTTTAGTAAAGCGGACTGATTCTGTTTCAGCAATAGGAGGAGGTGTTTTCAAACTAGATCTTAAACCTTCTCTTGACGCAGCAGAAGCTCAGAAACTTGATCTTGTTTGGGGAAGGAAGTTTGTGGAAAGTTATACTAATGGCACAGCCATGAATGTTGACTTAAATCTTAAAGGGGCATTCTCTTCTAAACCAGATTCCGCCGCATTGAACAGCGTTCAAATAAAAGGAGGATATACTTTCATCTTTACGGATGTGGGTCTTTTTAAATATCTAGGATTAAACGGAAATATCGGGAGCGAACATCCTCAAAATTTTAGTCAAACGAATATGGTTGGGAGTGTTGCTTTTAGTACGGTTCTACCCTGGACGGATATTCTTGCAAGAGTTATTGCTAATAATAGAACAAACGCTTCAATAGGGTTGCTTCTTCAACCTGCAATAGAATTTGTAAAGAATACTACGGTAAAAGATTCTTCTTATTTACGTGGAGCTATACATGGAGGTTGGGACATCCCCTTATTAAAAAATCAGTATGTCAGTTTTTATGGCGTTGCTTACTTTCAAAAGGGATATCAACCGCGCTCATATGTTGAGATGACATTGGAACAAGATCTTTCGGAGTCTCTTGCAGTAGTAGCTAAATGGGTAAATGGTGCGCTGCCTCCTTTGTTTCAACATGAAGCTGATTTTAGAATAGGATTACGTTTTAAATAAGGGGAGGGATGGATTCTAAAAGTGACTAATGGAAAGACTGAGCTATCGATAGATAAAGATAATATGGTTTTTAAGAAATAAAAAAGTGAAGCACTGTTTTAATAGATGGAGGGCTGTTCTTTGAAATTACATGGCACATTTTGAAGGGTTACCTTCAAGAAATGAAAGGTGACTCCAATGAAATGAGAGGTGACACCGGAGAAATGTTATCTAACGGTGAGGAAATAAAAACTGACATGTGAGAAATGTCATGTTGCAGTGAAGAAAAGTAATCTTACAGTAAGGAAATGAATGCTCGCGTGCGAGAAATATCATCTAACAGCGAGGAAATAAAAGCTTGCACTGAAGAAATGTCAGCTTGCAGTGAAGAAATGTCAGCTCGCTGTGAAGAAATGTCAGTTTGCTGTGAAGAAATGTAATCTTGCAGTAAGGAAATGAATGCTTGCATGTGAGAAACATCACCTAACAGTCAAGATCTAGAAGGTGAAAGATGAAAAATGTTTGAATTTGGGAGAAAAACAAGGATTTGTTACACAAAGGGGACACGAAGAGCGCGAAGAAGATCCCTTCGTGGAGCTCTGCCTGAGGCAGACAGGTTCGAGACAGTATTTGTTCTTAAAAATAAATTAAATCTTCATTCATTAACAAAAAGGAGTACTACAATGAATACCCGTGAAAAAAACAAGCATGAAATGCTTGGCACCGTTACCGGTTTTTATGAGACGGAGAAGAGCACATTCGCTGATCTGCCCGGATTAATCTCGGCATTCTCGGATGTTATCGCGATCAACAAGGAGATCGATCTGAATGAAAAGGTCGTTCAGGAAGGGACAAAGGGGAAAGTAGTTTCCCGGGATGATTCCCAGTCCGAGCTGATCAAAATTGCTCTGGTTTGTGCCGGGGCTATCTACGGCTATGCTGCCGCAGAAAACGATCTTGAACTGTTAACCTTTGCCGATGTAAGCAGCAGCACGTTCAAGAAAATGAGGGACGCGGAAATTCCTCTTAAGGTTGAAAAGATTCTGGATAAAGGGGACGAGCTCGGGGCGGCGCTCATTCCTTTCGGCTTGTCGGAAGAAAAGAGGACCACCGGCAGGGCGAGTCTGGATGATTACATGGAGAAATTCGGCAGTGTAAATACGGGAAAGGGGAATAAAAAATCAGCCGCGGAAAGCAGTAAGAAGCTGCTCGTAAAAGTTGATCAGAAGCTGAAGGTGCTGGATAAGTTGATGCTGAACTTTAAGGAGGAGAAACCCGACTTATATTCCCGGTACAGCATGGCACGGATTATCTACGACAAGAGGGGGAGCCGAAGGGGAGGGAACGGTGAGACTCCTCCTCCGCCGGAAGAGCCGAAATAATTAACGATTGCAACAAAAGCACTCCCACGGTTGCGATCCATTGCAGCGATACCCTGAAGGGTATCGCTGTTCGAAAAAATCATCCCGATAAATCGGGATGATATGGGAATTGATGGTTTGTTAGAATGAGATAGAAAAAAGTTGGAATACATCTACCTGTCCGCCTTTGGCGGATGAAGTGCCGTGCGGTAATGTATTCCTTAATTAACTAAACTGTGCGGCATAAGTAATAATTACTTGACTTTCTTTTCTATAGACAACATGGTTAGACGAATAGGACTGGAATCAAGAATAATTAAAAAGGAGATAAAAAATGAACAAAGATCCAAGGTCAGCCGAAGAAAGAGCAGCGCATGAGGCATTTGCGAAAGCAACGCTGCAACATACTAATCAACGGATACTGCAGCTTCTTGAGAAACCTCCGGCAAACGATATCTTGCAGAAGATGCCGGGTTTAAATATTGAAGCTGCAAGGTTGGCAGCTAGTTCAAACGAATCGTACAGCTACAGTGCTCAAATGGATTTTGCAAATTTATTTGGCGGTGTAGTAAATCTGTTTCCGGAGGGGTATCCGCCATTCTTTAAGGGATTTTATGGAGGGTTAGGGGTAGGTCTTGGCTCTACGTGGGGAACTTGCTTCTTCAACTTTGATTTGAAATCACTTGACAAAGTGATCGCGAACTTTGAGTTCAACATAGCTCCCGCATTCACGCAAATTAATTTCTGGAAGCTGGTGGACGGCAGTTTTATTGGTCATTTCATTGGTGGTGGAGTAGCATTCGGGCTGGGTGTTTATGGAGGACAAGGCAGCTGGAGCGACCATAGGGAATGGCAATAGCAACTCAATTAATATGTAAAAGTTGGTTGGTTGTTTTAGTCGTCTTCGGCTTTATGGTAGCTTAGGTGATTCTATTGCCAAAGGGAATTGTAGGGATTTGAAAAATAGAATCGTATAACACTTGTTGAAGTCTTGACTTGTTAAAGTTTAGAAGGGAGGGTTGTGCCCGCCGGTGTTCCCAACAACCGGGAATCAATTTAGTTCTGTCCCGATAGCTATCGGGACAGGTTATGAATTAGATAGTTAGTAATCCGCCAGAGGCGGACGGCGCAGGATGGCGAGAATATTAAAAATTTAAGAATAACGATTAACGATATTTGATTTATGATGTGACAAAATCTTCTAACCATGGCAAGCCTTGGCATGCTTCTAAAATCGTTAATCCCCGTCTGAGCCGGGCAGGCTTGTTCTGAGATCAATTTTGGTTCCAGCTTTGCCGATTTATATAGTTAGTAAAAATCCGCCGCGGCGGACGGCGCTGGATGGCGAGGATATTAAAAATTTAAGAATAACGATTAACGATATTTGATTTATGATGTAACAAAATCTTCTAACCATGGCAAGCCTTGGCATGTTTCTAAAATCGTTAATCCCCGTCTGAGCCGGGCATGCTTGTTCTGAGATCAATTTTGGTTCTGTCCCGATAGCTATCGGGACAGGTTATGAATTCCGCCGCGGCGGACTAATAACTAATAACTGTAAACTGAAAACTTTTTTTATAAATTGGAAATATGTCAGAAACTCCTTAGGTTTGTCCATAGTAATTATTGAGAGAAGAGGCACTATTATTTCTTCATTAGTATTACATAGAACAATATTACCGAACGGGGTAAATACATTACCTTCTCCCCTTTTATTTCCTACATCGAAAAAGACAACAAAAGAATTTTACTTAAAAGTATTTATATCTCTTTTAACAACTTGTCACGCAAGGCGTGATAACACGGCGGTATACCTTTGATAATTATTTAAAATAAATTAATTATAAAGTTACATACTAATTTATGGACAGTTATTTTTTAAATTTTATTATTAACACTTTTTTAATGGTATTTGCCATTGTTTCAGTTATAGAACTTATCTATGATAAAACTATTAAAGGCTCTATCTTCGGTAGAATTAGTAAAAGAGGGTGGTACTTAGTCATAAGTGCAGTACTAAGTATTGGTTTTAATCTTTACAGGGACTGGCAAGCGGATACTAAACAAGAGGAAACTGACAAGGCAAAAGCCATAAGTGATTCATTGCTTCAATCATCACAAACAAAAATACTTCTACTCCAAATATCAACAAAAGATACAATTATTAAAAAAGTAGATAGTACTTATGCGAAAAGTATCAAGGCTTCAAACGAGGCCCTAGCAAAATATAACCTAAAAATTACTGATTCACTGCATTCTGTAGTTAGCAAATTAAAACTGGATGCAGCGAAACCACAAATACTAATAGCTCCATTAGAAAAAGGAAGAAGTCCAGCATTCCTAACAAAGGACAATGATAAAAATCGGTTTAATATTCAATTTATTTCAAAAGGTGGCACATGTTATCATATAAGTCTTTATTGTTATTTGCTAAAAGATAGAGGTCATGATGATTATTTATTATTAGGGTCATCTCCTCTAACGATTGGAGAAAGCTTTCTTGCTGAAGATGTTTTAAGAACAAAATATCTGGAAATATCTCCTGGTATTCTTGTTTACCCTGAGGTTGTGGTATTTCTCACGGGATATTTTTCAAAAGATCCTGATGGAAATATTTTAATTCCCTTTAATGAAACTTTTAAATTTAATTTTAAGGAAAACATTTATATATCCGGTTTGGAAATGAAGTACGATAAGATAAAGAAACAACTAAATATTAAATAAAAACCGCACATAAACCACGAACGTATAAACGATTTTACAGTGCTGTTTTTTCGGGTTTTGCATTTCAGTTCAGTAGTTTTGTGTTAAGAGTTCTAGATAAGTAAATAGTTAAATAATTATGATTGTTGTAACTAACACGGCGGAGCGTTCTTGGCGGTGTGTTAGGCGCAACAACGTTATACGATTTGTATGAAGGATATATCTAAAATAGAATCTGAAGTTCGCACATATATAAATGCTGCTAGAAAAATAAATGTATTACTAAAAGATAAGATTGCTTGGAATAAATTATGTAGTTCTTTAGATATTATTGGGGATACAGAATTAGCTATTAAAGAATATCTAAAAATTAAAAAAACAAAAAATGATGGAGAAAAATATTTAATTGTATTCGGAATTCTACAAATTCTTTTTGTTCAACAAGATGCTGTTAACAATCTTTGCGAAGCATTAAATATTAAATTTCCCCTCAATCAGGATTTAATTAAAATTAGAGAAATTAGGAATGATAGTATTGGGCATCCAACAAAAAGAGGTTCTGGGGAAGGGAAATATTTTAATTTTATTAGTCGTCCATATTTGGGACACACTGGATTAAGTTTGATGACAGTTTATCCAAGCAGAGAAAAAGAAACTGAATTCAGACATTATAATATTCACGAGCTAATAAGAACTCAAAATGAAATAATTTATAATTCATTGATAGAAGTTGTAAAAAAATTAAAAGAAGAAGAAATGGAACATAGAAAGAAGCATCGTGACAAAAGTATCGCTGGAATATTTCCAACAACTTTACACTACCATTTTGAAAAAATGTACGAATCAACTCATCAAACAGCTCCACTTGATATTGGAAAAATAAATTATGATGTAGTAAAAAAAAATCTCGGAGAATTTATTACAGAATTACAGAATAGAGGAGTTTACGATGCTTACGATTGGTTAAAGTATCATATTGAATTAATAGAATATCCCCTGGAACGACTTAGAAATTATTTTTATAGAATAGATGATGTTCCTAATGATAAAGATGCCTATATCTATATTTTTTTTCTTGAAAAACAGTTTAAAGAAATAGTCCAAATGGCAAAAGAGATTGATGCAGAATACCAAGAAGATTTATAAAACTTATAACATCTTTAATCCGCCAGAGGGCGGATAAATAAGTAAAGCGTACACGCTATGGTGTGGCAGGCGCAACATCGTTATACCTCATAAATAAAAGGAATGTCTTATGGCAAATAGTATTACAGGAAATCATGATGGTGAAAATGGACGTAATGAATCTTACCATATTCCTGGTAGAGGAGATGTCCCACGGAAGAAACTAGTTAGAGAAGTTGAAGAGGATAAACATCCCAAATTCAGTATTTATAAAATTAATAGGGAAAAATTTGTTCGAGGCAAACCTGATGACTCTGAAAAAAACAATATAAATAAATAATATTTTCGGTTATGGTTATTATAATTAACCAACGAGCGTAACTCTAAGGATTGTTCTTTCTTTCAATTTTGTTGCAATATTTGGAAATATTACTTTCACAGTAAATTTATTTGTGGAGGCAGTTATGAATCTAAATACGAACATTTATTTGTTTGCTTGTGCTTTGGCGGGGATTGCCCTTACGAGGAGGTCTGGTGACTTTCTCCAATAATAGTAGATTGCAAAAAAATGGAATAAGAATAATCTGGAATTACGGTTAAGGGCTGGGGGTTCGATTCCCCCACTCCTCGCCATAATTTGAAATATAATGATATAACATCTTTAATAAGTTAAGAGTCATGCTAGGATTGGTAGTCAAGAGAAAAATATACGCCAGAGGCGTATCCGCCTTTGGCGGAAATTCCACTAACAATCCACAAATGCGGGTGGTTAGCTAAAATGTTTTTTGTTTTTATTGTTCAGTACAACTCCGTCACTTTGGGTGCGGAGATTTTTAATAAGTAAATAATCCGTTTTGTTTATAAAACGAGAATGGAAATCTTTAATTAATTAATACGGCGTGTTGGGTTTTAACAACTTGCAACGCAAGGTGTGATAACACGCCGTTATATGACTAAACATAATTTCTAAACAAAAGGTGCTTTATGAAACAATTATTTATAACTATAGTTACAGTTTTTATTTTATTGCTTGACTGTACTACACTATCTTTTGCTCAAACCGCCACGGTGTCAGGTGCGGGAACAGGGGGTGTAAATGGCACTTATACGCAGGCAGGGACTTCAAATAGTCGTCCATATTTTACGTATGGTATATACAGACTCGAGTACAGGGATGGTGGTTATGGCATTGAATGGGAGATCTGGGATACAAATGAATCCAACCTATCGTACGAAGTTAAATATTATAATTTAAGTACTGCACTAACACCACCATCAATAGGTTGGCAAACTGATGTTGCCTCAGTCCCTGCTCCAACTGTAAATTATGTATTACCAGTTGAATTGACTTCTTTTAATGCAATTATTAGTAAAAGCACAGTAGAACTGAATTGGCAGACTGCAACCGAAGTTAATAATTACGGTTTTGAGGTTGAACGCGCCGCGACTTCGCTCGTCATGAAATGGGAAAAGATATGTTTTATTCAAGGTCACGGGAATAGTAATTCACCAAAAGAATATTCGTATGCCGACAAACCTGACGGCGGAAGTAGATTTAAGTACCGACTAAAACAAATTGACACTGACGGGAAATATGAATATTCGCCGGAAGTTGAAGTGAGCTTTAATGTTCCCTCAGATTTTTCTGTTAAGCAGAATTTCCCGAATCCGTTTAACCCAACAACTAAAATAGAGTTTTCTATTCCTTCAGATGATAATGTGCAGATAAAAGTATTCAATGTTCTGGGTATGGAAGTAGCAACATTATTAGATGAGCACAGACAAGCGGGAACCTATAGTGTAGAATTCTCCACCATAGGCGGAGCAAGTAATCTTTCGAGCGGAGTTTACTTCTATAGAATAGTAAGTGGAAAGTATTCTCAAATTAAAAAAATGATCCTCCTTCGCTAATTGCTGCTGCACAGCGTTAAAGGATAAGAATATGAAATCTCTGGTTGTATTTGTTGGATGGAGCATTTTGTTTGTTCTGTGCTGGCCGGTGGCACTGGTTGCATTAATACTCTTTCCCGTGGTTTGGCTATTGTCTTTACCATTGCGGCTTATCGGGATCACTCTTGATGCGGTTTTTGCGCTGATCCGTACTTTGATGTTTCTTCCGGCTCGTGTGCTCGGGTGGAGGAGAAATAAATAAGGTGTTTGACGAAAACGAGGGTGTTAAGCTAAAATGTTTTTTGTTTTTAGTATGCACGAGTATTAAAATAAAACTTATAAATCCTCTACGAGGATTAAGGTGAGAGAGCGTGTTGTTGGTTACAAGAATAAGACCTCTACGAGGTCTAAGGCAAAACATCGTAGATGTTTAATAGTTGTAAAAAAATAGACCAAAGAAAGATGATCCTCGTAGAGGATCAATAAAATTAAACAGAAATGGAAATCTTTAAATAATTAATACGGCGGTGTTAGGTTTTAACAACTTGTAACGCATTGCGTGATAAGACGGCGTTTGGTGGCTTAAGAATAGAGATTTATTCACGATTATAGATATACTAAAACACTAAATAAGAGAAAATATTATGAACAAAAAATTACTTTTTATTTTATCATTATTCGTCGCATTTTCAATCAATGTAGAGTTAAATGCTCAAACTACTCTAAATGCGGGGGATATAGTCATTATTGCCATTAATGGTGACACAGATGCCACTTATGGGCGAGGCTTTTCATTTATGCCACTGGTTAATTTAGACGCTGGAACAGAGATTTATTTCACTGACTATGGTTGGAGCGATGTAGCCGGTGCTTTTATAAATAGTACTGCAATATCAGATGTATTCGTGAAATATACTGCTCCTGCAGGAGGCGTTTCTGCCGGGACAGTAATACGAAACGCTACTAATTCGACAACAAATTTTGCGTTTTATTTTGCATATGGCATTTCAGTTTACGACTACGTGAATCTTGTTGGAGTTACTGCATCCGATGAAGTTTTAGCATTTCAGGGAAGTATCGCTTCACCAACATTTCTATTTGCTGCAACATATGTGTCTACCGCTGTAGTAGCTTCAGGTTGGGCAACAGGTGTCGCCGCAACAGGAGGTACTAATGGTGTTGGATCAGCTTTGCCAGGTACTGGAAATGCTTCTGTTGCTGATTTGACAGATGATGTAACAGCTTTATCTTTTAACCAATTAGCAACTGCCAATGATAATTGTGCATATACCGGCCCAACGACAGCCGCCACGATGGCAGAATGGCGTAACAGAGTCAGCAATTATACAAATTGGACATTTAATGATGTTATACCAATACCAACGCCACTTAATACTGGCCCATTTACGGTTACTGATGCGTTGCCGGTGGAATTAACCTCGTTTTCTGCAACTATTATACAAGGTAATATTTCATTAAACTGGCAGACAGCAACAGAGGTAAATAACTACGGATTTGAAGTTGAACGCGCCGCGACTTCGCTCGGCATGACATGGGAAAAGATCGGATTTGTACAAGGACATGGGAATAGTAATTCACCAAAAGAATATTCGTATGCCGACAAACCTGACGGCGGAAGTAGATTTAAGTACCGGCTAAAACAAATTGACACTGACGGGAAATATGAATATTCGCCGGAAGTTGATGTTAGTTTAGATATTCCAACAGAATTTTCTATTAAACAGAATTTCCCGAATCCGTTTAATCCAACTACAAAAATAGAGTTCTCGATACCTACAGATAATAATGTTCAAATAAAAGTATTTAATGTTCTGGGTATGGAAGTAGCGACATTATTAGATGAGCACAGACAAGCGGGAACCTATAGTGTAGAATTCTCCACCATAGGCGGAGCAAGTAATCTTTCGAGCGGAGTTTACTTCTATAAAATAGTAAGTGGAAAGTATTCCGAAATAAAGAAGATGATCTTTCTTCGCTAAATGCTGCTGCACAGCGTTAAAGGATAAGAATATGAAATCTCTGATTGTATTTGTTGGATGGAGCATTTTGTTTGTGCTGTGCTGGCCGGTGGCACTGCTTGCACTCATTCTCTTTCCCGTTGTTTGGCTTTTATCTTTACCATTGCGGCTTATCGGAATCACTCTTGATGCGGTTTTTGCGCTGATCCGTACTTTGATGTTTCTTCCGGCTCGTGTGCTCGGGTGGAAGAGAAATAAATAAGGTGTTTGACGAAAACGCGGGTGTTAAGCTAAAATGTTTTTGTTTTTAGTGTTTATGGTGTAATAAACCGATAAATCGGTTGCGGGGTTGAGATGTGGTGTAAATGCCCACGACTGAAGTCGTGGGTTAATGAAAAAGTTTTTAATAATTAATACGGCGATGTTGGGTTTTAACAACTTGTCACGCAAGGCGTGATAATACGCCGTTAGGCGATTTAATATAAATGGAGATAAAAAATGGTTAAATATATATCGAAGTTCGCGCTTCTAATTCTTGTTTTATCGATTATTTATTTGTTGATCTCTGGAAACATGTTGTCGGAATCACCATTTATTATAGTTGGTCAATTACTATCTGTTGGCTTTAGTATTTGGGCACGTCGCAGTTTTCAAAAAGAACAATTTAGCATTCATGCAGAACCTTCAAATGGTTCTCCTCTTACTACTGGGCCGTATAAATTTGTTCGTCACCCTATGTATACATCCGCATTGTTTCTTATTTGGATAAGTATTATTGGTCATTTATCCATTTTGACAGTTACAATTGGTGTAGTTGTATCTACTGTAATATCACTTCGCATAATTACCGAAGAACAGTTACTTCGTGAAAGATTTCTTGATTACAATTTATATGCATCAAAAACTAAAACTATAATTCCGTTTCTTTATTAATAAATCTATTCATTAATATTGAGTTTAAATGAGCGCCTAACATCTTTAATAAGTAAAGAGTCCACGCTAAGGCGTGGCAGGCACAGAAAATAAATATTGGTGACAATCCGCAAATGCAGGCGCTTAGCTAAAATGTTTTTTGTTTTTAATATGCACGAGTATTAAAACAAAACTTATAAATCCCCGCCAGAGGCTGGCAGGCTCTACGAGGATTAAGGTGCGAGAGAGTGTTGTTGGTTACAAGAATAAGACCTCTACGAGGTCTAAGGCAAAACATCGTAGATGTTTAATAGTTGTAGAAAAATATAACCATGAAAGATGATCCTCGTAGAGGATCAATAAAATTAAACGGAAATGGAAATCTTTAAATAATTAATTCGGCGTGTTGGGTTTTAATAACTTGCAACGCAAGGCGTGATAACACGGCGGTAGGGCAATTAAAAAAAATTACTCAACAATCCTTTTAAGAGGAAGGAAATATGGATGAATCAGAGAATAACTTATTAACGTGCGAAGCTTGTAATAATTCAGTTAAAAAGGATGACGATTTTTGCCCTTATTGTGGCTCTCTTTTCATTGATGAAATATTTTGCGATAACCACAATGCTATTCTTGCTGATGGTGTTTGTATAATATGTTCTATCCCGTATTGTAAAAAATGTGGAGCAAAAATAAATAATCATTTTCTATGCAATCAACATTCCAATTATGAAATTTATGAAGGAATGGCCAGAGTCTATGGAACTCTTGATATCACAGCTATTCAATATGCAAAAACTTGTCTTGAACAGGATGGTCTTCATCCTGTTTTGTTTAGTCGTAATTCCACTTATGGAGGTTCAAGATTGTCATATAGTCTTTTTGAGGCTGCCGGAGACTATTTAGGAAATATAATAGATGAAATTAAAGTTATGGTTCCTTGTCAGGAAGTGTTAAAGGCTGAGGAAATCCTTAAATCAATTAATATAATTACCTAACAGTTTATAAATAGAAAACTACCTGACTTCTTCAATCCGCCAAAGGCGTATAAATAAGGAAAGGGTCCTCGCAAGGGCGTGGTAAGTAAAAAATAACACGATTGATTATTACCAACGCGAAGCATAAATTGCACCCAAGATTTGTAGTGTGTTTTACTTATTTCCGACAACTTCCTCTTAGTAACCCACGACCGATCACAAACGAATGGAATCTCTAAATGTTCGAAGGAGCATTGGTTTAGTGAAAACCACAAAGATGAAAAACAATAAAATATCTTCTCTTTCAAAAGGAGAGGTAATTATTTACAAGTCTGCTGAAGGTGACACGGCAATTGATGTAAAATTTGAAGAAGAAACCCTTTGGCTAACCCATCAACAAATTGCCGCTCTCTTTGGAAGAGACCGCAGCGTGATTACACGCCATATAGAGAACATCTTAAGAACTAAAGAACTTGACGAAAAAAGCAATGTGCAGAAAATGCACATTCCAAATTCCGATAAGCCGGTAAAATTCTACAACCTTGATGTAATTCTCTCAGTTGGTTATAGAGTAAATTCAAAACGCGGAACCCAATTCCGGATTTGGGCAAATAAGATTCTGAAAGAATATCTGATTGAAGGATATGCCTTAAATGAAAAAAGATTGAAAGAGCAAACCGGAAAAATAAAAGAATTAGAAAAATCTCTGGAAATTTTTAAGCGGATTGCCGATACTTATCAATTAGAAAAAGATGAACTTGCCGGCATACTAAATGTTATTTCTGATTATACTTATGCGCTTGATATTCTAGATCGGTACGACCATCAGCAACTCAGTATTTCCAAACCCGAAAAGAAAGAGGAGTACAGAATAATATATGAAGACGCAAAGTTGTTAATAAAAAATCTCAAAAAGAAATTTAGCAGTTCCACTTTGTTTGGTAAAGAAAAGGATGAATCCTTAAAGAGTACGGTGGGGACAATTTACCAGACATTCAATAAAAAAGAACTCTATCCAAGTATCGAAGAAAAGGCAGAATGCTTTTGTATCTGACGATTAAAAATCACTCGTTTATTGATGGCAATAAAAGAATCGCCGCTGCAATTTTTTTGATGTACCTTAGCAAAAATAATTATCTCTACACCAAGGATGGTGAAAAAAGAATTACCGATAATGCTTTAGTGGCAATAAGTCTAATGATAGCTGTGAGTGATCCTAAAGAGAAAGATATAATAGTTAAGGTAGTCGTCAACCTGATAAACAAGAATAATTAACATCCCCGTATTAAAAGGGGAATAATGACAGAAGGATTTCAATTGATTGAGTTTATGACTGACTAAAAAAACGAATAAAAGTTTAGGCTTACAAAATTTACTAGATTGATTTTGAATAAAGAGAAGCATAAATTGCACCCAAGATTTGTCGTCTGTTTTACTTACTTCCGACAACTTCCTCTTAGTAACCCACGACCGATCACAAAAGCATGTAGTTATTTCTCGACCTTTACTTGCACACCCGTAAAAATTTTAGCAAGTATCAGTCATATGTAAAAATAATAAAACTATCATATGAGGTAGATCATGAAACGCTTAGTTTTTCTTCTCTGTCTTGGATGTTTTATTGGCTGCTCCTCTACACAACAGACAACCGATGATTCCCTTCCGCAATTGTTAAAGCGAACTCCACTCCCGCAAATTCCCGCGACGGTAACGCAGCCCTATTTTGAGCTTGATATGGTTTTATATGTTCTTGAAAACGGATCGGTTAGTGATGTGCGGATGCTAAAAGGAAGTGGCGACAGCACATGGGATACGCTTGCCGTGGCTTCGATAAAAGGATGGCAATTTATTCCCGCCCATTTAAATGATCATCCGGTAAGTACGTGGCATCATATAAAGACCCAGGTACGCTATGCCAACCCGCAATATTGCTGCCTGGCGGAAATAGTATGCGCATCAAAGGAAGAAGCCGATTCGGTTTACAAAGCCTTAGAAGAAGGAAAGGATTTTGGAACTCTGGCGGCGCAATATTCAACTGCTCCTTCCCGCGAAAAGAAGGGTGCGCTTGGAGAAGTTGATGTGAATCTCTATCCGGAAAATATTTGTCAGATCATTCAAAAGCTTAGCCGGGAAGAATACTCAAAACCAATACAGTATGGCGAGCAGTTTGTTATCTTCAAAAGAATGAAGAAATAATGGAGGGCTGGAGATGGTTGATGGGAGATGAGAGATGGTTGAGGGGTGATGGATTACAAGATTGCAAGCTTAGAATTGATTTGTTTTATCTTCTGACTTCTGTATTCTGACTTCTGAATATAACCAACTTCAAGTTTTTTGGCTCTGGCTCTGCCAGGTTATGAGTTTCAATATATGATTTAGCTTACCCGAAGGTTAAAAATCTTCGTGAATACCCACCCGATTAACTTTTAACCTGGATTTTTTTTATTTTAGAGGTAAGAATAAGAGAGATATGCAATGTTTGAGAAGGAAATACAATTCATAACCGATTTTAATCTGAATAAGATTAAAAAGCTCGGTTCATTTTTTACGTTGGACGATCTGACGAAGGCGAAAGTCCACCCGGCAATTGTGCAGTATCTCTCTGCGGAGATTGATTATCTTATCTTTCTTGACCGGCAATCGTTATTACAAAAATCGGTTTTTGATTATAGTGGTCCCGAGATTGTAAAACATTTTTTAGCGATCAGCCAGGAAATTAAAAAAGCTAAACTCCTTCCTTATGAGGAAGTAAAGAAAATAATTCAACAGGCAGTAACGTTTCAGTTAACGTATTTGCTTCGCCCGGTTTGGACGTTGAAAAAATTTATCTTTGATACAACGGAGGTTCGTTCTCAAGAAGAAGTTAAGTTGTTTTTCAATTACACTTATTTTTATGATTACTATAAAAAAATCTTTTTAACGATCCTTGAAAAGAAGCAACTGCTAACGATAAGCATTTATGAATTTGAAGCTTTACTCGAAAAGATTCAGGCACAGCTCCTCGAACAACAAATGAAGAATGTTTTTGAAAATGCTTTACTTGATACGGCGGAATTTCTTAATTCAGGTGAAGTCTCAAAGACTAAACTTTCAATTGAAACGCTGGAGATTTTCTTAAAAGATAAAAATCTTCAAAATCTGGTATTAAAAACAAGAAAATTTCTTTCTGCAGATCCGAAACAAAAATTTGAACTTTCGGAAATTAACGCTGCTCTTTTTAACCCGGCGTTTGTTGAGCATGATGATGAGGAGTCGGCTAATACTCCAAAGGATGAAACGCAACTCGATATCTTCCAATCGGCGGAAGCCGCTTTAAATAAGGAAGATACAACGGCAGATGAACTGCTGAAACCGAAAGAAGAAGCAGAACTCGAAGATGAACGGAGAGAGCTTGAAGAATTGGACGGCGTGGAGAATGAAGATCTTGTATTAGGAATGGATGACGGCGCTGACAAAGAAATTCTTTTGCAAGAAGACGAAGATTTTCTTAAGGAAGAAGAGACCGAAGATGACGAGATAATCCCTGTTGAAGAGGCATTGGACGGGATGGATTTTCTTGAACCGGATGCCGATGAGTTGCCACCGGCAAGAAGTGAAAAGAAACCGGATACCACAAGTGTTCCGTTTGAAAAATATTTTCAAGAGGAAATGAAAAAAAATGAAACTTTAATGAAAGAAGATCCTAGCTTTGAAAATGAAGAAGCACTTCACCCGGTTGATGAAACAATGGATGAAGAAGATGATGAAGTAAGTGATAAACAGGAAATAGATATTTTCACTTATTTTACTACAAAAGAGACGATGAAGATTATCGGGGCAATTTTTAACCAGGACAGTTTGGATTTTGTGAACACACTCGAGCGGATAACCGAATGTTCAAATGAAGATGAAGCAAATCAAATTTTAAAAGATGTTTTTCTTTCTTATCGCGTAAATTCAGTAGGAAAAGAAGCCACCATGCTTAAGGGAAAGATCGTACAATATTTTCGTGATAAGGAGTTCTAATGTTTATAGATTATGCACAAATTAATATATCAGCGGGTAAAGGGGGAGACGGCGCAATTACGTTTCGCCGTGAAAAATATGTTCCCAAAGGAGGTCCTTCAGGCGGTAACGGTGGAAAGGGAGGGGATGTTGTTCTGGTAGCAAACAGCAATCTCTCAACGTTGTTAGATTATCGGTACAAAAAAATATATACTGCCGAAGATGGAGCTGCCGGAGCGAATTCTCTCAAAGACGGAAGAAACGGAAAAGATATTCTTGTTCAGGTTCCGGTGGGGACAATAATCAAGGATGCAGAGACAGAAAAAATTCTGTATGACCTCAATAAAAACGGAATGAAGGTTGTTGTTGCAAAAGGGGGAAGAGGCGGCAAAGGGAATTCTAATTTTGCAACTTCAACAAATCAAACTCCACGTTTTGCTGAAGACGGCAAGCCCGGTGAAGAAATAAAAATTATTTTAGAATTAAAGTTGATAGCGGATATTGGGTTGGTCGGTTTTCCTAACGCGGGAAAATCAACGTTGATCTCTACAATTTCCGAAGCCAAACCGAAAATTGCAGATTATCCTTTTACTACACTTGAACCTAACCTGGGCATCGTTCGGTACAAAGAATATCAAAGTTTTACTGTTGCAGATATTCCCGGCATTATTGAAGGAGCTTCCGAGGGAAAAGGGCTTGGACTTTTATTTCTCCGTCACATTGAAAGAACAGAAATTCTTTTATTTTTAATTGACAGTCAATCGGAAGATTATCAAAAAGATTTTTCAATTCTCCTTAAGGAATTGAAAACGCACAGTAAAATTCTTGCTCAAAAGAAAAAACTTATCAGCATTTCCAAAGCCGATCTGTTGACCGAAAAGGAAATTGAGAAATTGAAAAAGAAAAAATTCCGCGGAGCCGATTCTCCTACGATAGTTTTTTCTTCTGCAACACGGAACGGGATTCCGGAACTTCTAGACTATCTTTGGAAAGAACTCACGCTATTACATAAAGAGGTGGAAGCATGAAAAAAAACCTTCTAAATATTTTCTTATCATTATTTTCGGCTGTCATCATCAGTTCTTGCAGCGGCAGTGGCGGATTCAATATGTTCTCTGATTCGGAGGACGTTAAACTCGGGCAGGACGTTTCGGCAGAAATGTTAAAAAACCAAGCCGAATACCCGGTGTTTAGAGGCGATCCATCAATTAAAAATTATATCGATCAACACGTTTTTCAACAAATTTTAGCTTCACCTAAAATTGCAAAGAGGAGTGTTTATAATTATAAAATAGAATTGATCGCCGACGACAATACTCTAAACGCCTTTGCGTTGCCGGGTGGAAACGTCTATATCTACACAGGGCTATTAAAATTTCTTGATTCGGAAGCTGCTCTTGCAGGAGTTTTGGGACACGAAATTGCTCATGCTGAAAAAAGACACGCAACGCAACGGATGACGAAATATTACGGAGTCCAATTTCTAGTCGGTATGGTGCTTGGGAGTCAACCAAATAAAATTGCCGAAGTTGCTTCTAATCTTTTTGTAGGATTAGCATTTTTGGCAAACAGCAGATCGGATGAAGATGAAGCCGATAAATATTCTTTTGAATACCTTAAAGACACGCGCTTTTATCCCGGTGCGGTAAAATTCTTTTTTGAAGAAATGCGTGATGATGGACTTATCAGCTCAAAGAGTAATAAAGTTGCAACATTTCTTTCTACCCATCCTGATCCGGTTAATCGCATTGCAAAGACCAATGAACGTCTGCAAGGTTCGGGAATTGTGATCAAAGATTGGAGATCGAACGATGCAAATCTTTTTAAAAGCGAATATGCGACAAATATCAAAAACAAACTTTCTAAATAAGCATGCAGTATAGAAAACTCGGAAAAACAAATTTATTAGTATCTGAAATTGGTTTTGGTTCATGGGCGCTCGGGGGTCCGGTAATGGCGGGTGATGTTCCGATCGGATGGGGCAAAGTTGATGACGACATTTCCAAGAAGGCAATCTTAAAAGCGTCCGAACTCGGGGTGAATTTTTTTGATACCGCCGATTTTTATGGGCTCGGTCATAGCGAAGAATTGTTCGGAAATGTTTTCGGCGGCAGGTGGAAAGACATTATGCTTGCTACTAAAGTCGGCAACACAATACTGGATGACGGTTCGGCAGGTTTAAATTATTCTAAACAATATATCCTGAAGGCATGCGAGCAAAGTTTAAAGAGGCTAAATAAAGAAGTTATCGACGTCTACCAATTGCATAGCGCGCGCATTCAACATCTTGAACAAGGTGAATGTATTGAAGCTATGGAACAGCTGCAGGCGGAAGGGAAAATTCGTTATTGGGGAATTTCGCTCAATACGTTTGAACCGCAGCAGGAAGCGAAGTTTTTTATTGAACATAAAATCGGGCATACGTTTCAAATTGCTTTCAGCATTATTAATCAAATTGCTTTGAAGGAAGTTTTTCCCCTGGCAGTTGAACATAATTATGGAATTATTGCCCGCGTTCCGCTCCATTTTGGGTTATTGACCGGGAAATTTTCAAAAGAAAAAGTCTTCCCGAAAAATGATCACCGGAGCAATAGATTAAATCCGGAATTGTTAAATCTTTCACTTGTTAAACTTAAAAAAGTTTTTGAATTAGCCGCAGCAAGAGGAATAGAACCGGTTGATTTTGCGATGCGGTTTATTTTAAGCCATGCAGGAGTTTCCACCATAATTCCCGGTATTAGAAATGAAGGGCAGGCACTTGCAAACGTAAAGGAATTTGCTTCGCTTACAAGCGAAGACGTTGATTTTCTGCATTCCTATTACTCAAGCGATTTAGAACTCTTGATGGAAGCTTACAAAAAAGGATAAAAAAAAAGTACCACAGTTTATTAATCTGTGGTACAAAGATAAAAGTCAAGGACACTACTTATCAGCCAGTGGATTGCGAAGTTTAACCGGGACTACTTTTTTCCCTTTCGCTTTTAGATTTAGCATTTCAACAAGTAAAGAAAACGCCATCGAAAAATAGATATATCCTTTCGGGATGTGCTGATCGAAACCTTCTGCAATTAAGGTTATTCCAATCAAGAGTAAAAAACTTAACGCAAGCATTTTTACCGTTGGATGGTCATTGACAAAAGCGCTGATCTTTCCAGAGAGAAAAAGCATAAAAATTACGGCAACAATAACAGCTGTAACCATCACCCAGATTTGATTAGCCATTCCGATTGCGGTAATTACGGAGTCAAGCGAAAAAACGATATCAAGTAAAAGAATTTGCACGATTACTGCGGCAAAAGATGACTTTATCCTAAAATTTTCTTCTCCTTCCTCTCCTTCAAGTTTCTCATGGATTTCCCGGGTACTTTTTATTAGGAGAAAAATTCCTCCTGAAATAACAATAACGTCTTTCCCTGAAATTTCATTTCCCCAAAGAGTGAATAAGGGAAAGGTTAGTTTCATCAACAGAGTAAGCGATAGCAGGAGCAGTATTCTCGTGATCATAGCAAGCGAAAGCCCGGTAATTCTCGCTTTTTCCTGCATCGAAGCAGGTAGTTTCCCTGTCAGGATAGAAATAAAAACAATGTTGTCAATACCAAGTACAATTTCCAATAAAACCAATGTGAGTAGCGAAATAATGATTTGAAGGTCAAATCCCATAGATAATACCATTCTAAAAATGATTTAAAGATTTTAAGAATTATACGATAATTTTTGCTAAAATTGTAATGTTTAGTATATTTGGAAGCCATTTTTTGACAACGATGGCGGGGTAGCTCAGTAGGTTAGAGCAATGGAATCATAATCCATGTGTCGGGGGTTCGAATCCCTCCCCCGCTACCATTTTATACAGAAGAAAGGTGTTTATGTATAGCGTTTTAATAGGAATCTCGGTTATCATATCAATTTTATTGATAGTTATTATTCTCATGCAGGCTAGTAAAGGTTCAGGTTTAGCCGGAACCTTTGGCGGATCAAATGTTGGTTCTGTTTTTGGAACAAGAAGAACGGCTGACTTTTTAAGCCAATCAACATGGTGGCTTGCAGGCGTGCTTGTGGTATTAGCAATAGTTGTAAATCTTTTTTTTCTTCCGACAGCAAAGAATGACACTACGAATAGTATCATTCAACAGGGCGGAAGACAAAGTGTTCCCACTAATCCGGCTTTACCGCGATAATATTAATTGCCGGATTTATATTTGAATCCGGCTAATTTTTCAATTATTTCGTCCTCAACTTCTCTATAATAGTTGCTACTCTTTTTTGAGAACTCAAAAATCATACTGATGATGAGATCATCTCCGTTATCTAACTTTAAATAACCGGATACGGAAGAAGCGCCGTTAAGCGTTCCTGTTTTTCCTCTAAAATTAACTTCAGCATTTGGTGTTTTCATCCGGTTTCTAAGCGTTCCGTCTGTACCGGCAGTGCTAAGCGAATTGTAAAAAGTATCGAAATACCTGATATCGAAATAGATTTTTTCCAACAACCCCGCAATAGCTCCAACAGAGACTTGATTGTTTCTGGAAAGCCCTGAACCGTCAACCACCTTAGTTCCCACTGAAGGAATGTCATTGTCGTACAGAAATTTATTGATTGTTTGCGCGGCGTAAAATGCCGAGCCTTCTTTCCCGGAAGAAACTGCGCCGACTATTTTAAAGAGGCATTCGGCTAAAAAGTTATCACTTCTTTTATTCACAACGCTTAGATAATCTTTTAATTTAATTGAATGAACGGCAAGTTCCTTTGCCGATTTTGGAGTTGCTCCTTTTTTATAAACGCCATCAACAGTTATCGAAGCCTCTTTCAATTTGTTCAAAACAATTTCTGCAATCTTAAGTGGAGGATTGGAAAAGAATTCTGTTACCATCCTGTACTTTTTTCTACGGATCTTTTTTCTTACTTCATATTTGTTCCTGTCCAGCACCAGAGCGCTTACCGGCGGCAGAGAAACGGTCTTTGTCTCGTCTTCAATCCAATCTTGTCTTGAATAAACATCATCAAAAAAAGTATCGTCTCCAATTATATCGCCGGTTATTTCCGTAACACCTTTACGTTTTAGATCGGCGATCATTTTATCAAGATCGCTGCTGCTGAATAATCCGTTTCCGTACCCTTTTAAGTAAAGGTTTCCATCCAATCTTCTTTGATCATCATTCTTGGCATCGGTGAAAAATTTAGTTGAAAGTGAATAGCCGGGTCCTAAAAAATAAACCGCAACTACCGTGGTAAAGAGTTTTGTGTTTGAAGCCGGGATGAGAGGAACATTAGCATTGACTGCAAAGATCGTATCCTCTTTCATCGGGTTTAAGATGACAATTCCATAACGGGATTGAGGAGGAACTTTTTTAAGAATATTTTCAATATCCTTTTTAATTGATTGTGCAGAAGCGGAAAGGATGTTTCCGAGTAGTAGTATAGCTAAAATAAGTTTTTTCATAATTCAATGGTTAAAATAACAGAAAATAGATTATATTAAGACCCCAATTAATAAACAGAATTTTATTCACTAATCAAAATGTTTTATGGAAAAATTTAAAGCCTACGAAAAATTAGAATTTCTTCACTCAGCAGACGCAAGGGTTGTAAGAATACTCTCCGAATATCTGGAACCGGCAGCCCGCTTCAAAAAATTTAATATTCTTGATACCATCGTTTTTTTTGGTTCTGCGCGGCTTCGGTCAAAAAAGGAAGCGTCAAAAGAATACAGCAAAATTAAAGCTTCTGATCCCAAAACCACCCCTAATTTTGTTCAAAAATTGCGCGCAGCTCAACAGCATGTTGAAATGTCTAAATATTATGAAGATGCTGTGAATCTCTCTAAAAAAATTACAACATGGTCTATGGACTTAGGGCTAGACAGTAACCGGTTCATTATCAGTACCGGTGGCGGTCCAGGAATTATGGAAGCTGCAAATAAAGGGGCAAAACAAGCAGGCGGCTATTCAGTCGGTTTGAATATTTCCATTCCATTTGAACAATTTGTAAATAAGTACGTCACTCCGCAATTAAGTTTTGAATTTCACTATTTCTTTATGCGGAAATTCTGGTTTGCTTATCTTGCGAAAGCACTTATAGTTTTTCCTGGTGGGTTCGGAACAATGGATGAATTTTTTGAGATGGTTACCCTTGTGCAAACAGGGAAAATTAAAAAGAATTTACTCATCATCGTTTATGACGAAAAATATTGGAAGAATCTCATCAATTTTGATGCACTGGTAGAAACAGGAATGATAAGTAAAGAGGATCTAAATTTATTTTCTTTTTGCAACACACCGGAAGAAGCCATGAGTTGTGTGGCTAAGCATTTTGAGAAATATTATTTAAAGAAGAAGAGTTAAAAGTAAGGGTATAAAAAAAGCCATCTCGATTGTCGGGATGGCTTTTTTATTAATCCATATCATCATTTCGTTGAGCTCTGCGAGTAGCTTTAATTCTTTCCAATCGTTTTTTTACCGAAGGTTTAACAAAAAAAGTTCGCTTTTTAAATTCTTTCAGAATGCCTGAGCGTTCATATTTCTTTTTGAATCTTTTAAGAGCTTTATCTATTGATTCGTTTTCCGAAATAGTAATTCCTACCAATTAATTCACCTCAATTCCCGGGTAGCTTTAATGAGTTTCAAGTAATTTTTTTAATCCTAATTTTTGAAATTCAACCGTAATTGAGCCTTTTCCATTAGAAAGCGAGGTCTTGGAAGTAACAATTCCGAAGTCATCCCAGGTTTTATGGTAAATAGTTTCTCCAACGTTAAACGTTTTATCGGGAGAATAGTCGATTGAATTTTCTAGTACAATTAAATCGATTTTATGTTTAGAATCTCTCACAATAGAAACGGTTTCGATCAGGAGAATTTGCTTGCACTTTTTGCACTTTGCCCATTCTTTACCTTCGTGTTCTACGGATGAAAAGACTTCGCCCGTAAGTTCCATTTTTGTAATTGCATTGCAGAATTTGCAAAATGCTTCGATGTTTTTAACTTTTGCCATAAAATCTTATTTATTAAGTGTCTAAATATATTGATTTATCGAAGGATTTGCAAAAATATTATTCTCTTAAATCAACAACCGGCTATTTTACTATGAAATAGGCGAAAATTAACCGGTTTTTTTGTCTTCCGCCCGGAATTATGCATTATTCAGTCCGATGAAAACTTGCCTTTCCCCTTGAATAAAGAAAGAGCCTCCATTAAATGAAGCTACTTTTCTCTTAAAAACTTATTCTTTATCAATATATCCTTTATTATCTGCGTAGTTATACAATTTTGAATAAAGCATTTTTCGTGCCCTGTGTAAACGGGAACGAACGGTTCCTACCGGGCAATCGATGAAATCCGCAATTTCGTCATACGTGAATCCTTCAATATCGGAAAGGATAACCACAGTTCTGAAATCCTCCGGCAGCGTTTGGATAGCTTCGGAAACTTCATCATCCAAAAGATTATCAAAAATTTCTTTTTCAAGGTGAGAATCATCTGTGTTTGAGGGTTTCGCCGATTCGTAAAAATTCTCAACATCCTCATAATCAACTTTGTTGGGTTCTTTTTTCTGTTTCCGGTAAGCGTTGATGAAGGTATTTTTTAAGATCCTGAAAAGCCATGCTTTGCAATTAGTCCCTCTTTCAAATTTATCGAAAAAACGAAAAGCTCTAAGGTAAGTTTCCTGCACCAGGTCGTTGGCATCATCCTCGTTCCCGGTCATCCGTATGGCAAAATTTAACAAAGCATCCATATGCGGGATGGCTTCTTTATTAAACTCTTCGTAAAACTCGGAGGATTTATTCATTCTATAATCGGTACAATTCTTGGTTTATTAATTTAATCTTAACATCAAAATAAATGAAAATAAGTTTGTATTGCAAAATTCCGGATAGTTTTTTACTGGTTAAAATCTGCCGCTACTTTTTTAAATGAATTACCGAACCGTTTAGCACCACATATTTGGGGATATCATTTTTAAGAAGATAAAACGCAGGGTGCTCTCCAATCTTTAATTGAAATTGAAAGCCGGTTGCTTCAACAAAACGAAGAGGATACCGCTCTTGGGCAGAAGACCGGCGATAACTGCTGAGTAAGTCTTTTTCAACAGGTAAAAATAAAACCCCTTCATCGATAAGTTTTTGAAAATCTAATGAAGCTAATTCTGCTTTTGTTGTTATCATTTTTGGATAAACTTTCCCATCTTTAAAAGTTAAGCCGGTACAATCCATTTCTTCAATTCCATGAAAACCCGAAAGATCTCCGAGGTCTTCAATAGCGCCGGAGATTGTAAACTTTTGTTCCGAATCAACTTTCTGCTCGGCAGTGTTTATTGCTATATCGAGCGGGAAACTTAATCCGTACTTCTCAACCGTGATGTTCGTTAAAAGCAGATTAAAAAGATGATTATCGTTCATCGGGATTGCGTTATACGTATCCGTCGGAACTTCGGTATACGTTTCATTCGAGATTGAGAGAAATGCGGATAGCATGGCAATGAAGTTTAATTTTCTGATAAACTGTTTTTCAATATCATCTTTCCAGCCACCCGATTCTATTAAAATTGTGCTTGTTCCTTTTTTCTGAAACATATCTCCGAAAGCGCGTGGTTCATAATCATCCGAATACTTTGCTATATGCCCCGGAACGAATTGCTGCAACACTTGATTCATCATGCCGATAAGTTTTAGCGCTCGTTCCCGTTTCTCGTTAAGGTCTTTCTTCTCATTAAATGCCGGAGCCAGAAAGGAAAGAGTGGCTTGCTTATAATCTTTGCCTACCGAATAGGTCGTCTTCTGGTCGTGAAGATTAAATCCAAAATCAGCATTAAGACTATCGAACGTGTTCATTAAAATAACGGCTTCAGGAGAGACTAAACGGCTCGCGTCTCGATTGAGATCAATTTCTAAAATGTTTCTTCGTTGGAAAGCTTCTGCTCCATCGGGATTGACCATCGGAAGAACATAGATTGTGGTTTCACGGAGTATTTTTTCTCTCGTCTCATTTAAATAATCATTAGCCGAAAAAAAGTTGAAGATATCAAACAGCGCCATGGTTGCGGTTGATTCATCTCCGTGCATCTGAGACCAGAGAAAAATTTTTGTTTTCCCCGTTCCGATTTTTATTAAAAATAATTCCCTTTTTTCTACAGATTCTCCTAATTTATGCACTACAAATTTTGAGTTGTGATGCAATTTTTCGATGAGCGGCAGAATATTCTTGTGCGTTATCCTGCGGGAGTTCAACGACGGTTCGCGGTAACTTTCGTATGTATTGTAAAGGTTTTGCGCAAAAGAGATTTCTTGACTCATGCCAATCACCGGGAATAAGGTTATTAATAAAAAATAGAAAAACTTCATTTCAAAATTAGCGATTATTGTATATGGAAATTAAGAAAAAATCGGAAGGAATAAGAAAATGAATAAAAGAATTGATCTTGGACACGACGCGCCGGATTTCAGTCTCCCGGATGTAAGCGGAAAAAATTACAGCATTTCTGATTTTGCCGCCAGTCCTTTGCTGCTCATTATTTTTTCGTGCAACCATTGTCCTTACGTTCAAGCGTATGAAGAAAGGATAAAAAAACTTCAAAATGATTTTCGCGGAAAAGGACTTCAGATCGTAGCGATCAACGCAAATGATGCTGATTTATACGAGGAAGATTCTTTTGATGAAATGAAAAAGAGGGCAGTAGAGAAACAATTTAATTTTCTTTATTTAAGAGATGAATCGCAGGAAACCGCTAAAGTATTTGGCGCAGCGTTTACGCCAGAACTATTCCTTTTCAACGCCGAACGAAAATTAATTTATACCGGGAAGATTGACGATAACTGGCGCGAACCGGAAAAAGTGCAGACGAAATATTTACAAAACGCAATCGAAGAATATTTACGAGGCGAAGAAATTTCTGTTCCCGAAACCTACGCGATAGGCTGCACTATCAAATGGAAGCCGGGTTAATCTGCAACACCCATTTGCTCCTCAAATTTGGCGAGAAGTTTAAGCGGTTGTTCCGAAATTGCAAAACAATAGAGGGGGTAAAGCCGTGAGAATGTTTTAATAACATCATTAATAAAGTTCGGTGATGAAATATTTTTCTTTTCCTTAGGCAGCATTGGTTTTTCAATTAGGATATATTTCATCGGGGTGAGGAGTTTTCCCTCTTTGCTAAAATTAAATTTTTTCCGGACAAGCACCATCTCTTTTTTCATTTCCGTTAAAGAAAATTGATTGTTCAATCCGTAATTGGAAAAAACTTTCTCAATTTCTTTTTCATACGTCAACAAATTCTTTTTGAAGAAAAGATTTTCTTCTTTTGTATTGTTGATAAACATCCCGTATTGAACGCCTGCCTTATCTAAGTAAACATAGAACTCGCTGTCCATTTTAAATCTTCCAAAATGAACCAGCAGAAAAGTCTTGTATGGAACCCCTTTCGAGAACCGCATGTCTTTACTCAATTTCATAATTGTTTGATTGAACTTCGGCTCTCTTCGTATTGAAGGATTGAGTTGTTCAAGAAAAGGTGCAATGGTTGAAATAAAAGCCTTTGCGGGCGCTACAACAAATTGTTCGTATTCGTCTCTGTGTTTATCAAAATAAACTTTTGAGTTATTCTTCTCTAACCCTTCCAGAAAAGCAAATAATTGTGGTGGGAATCCTTGGAACTGAGTTATCTCCGCAGTTTTCAATACATCGAACCGATATTGATGGTTATATAAAATCCGCCAAATGTTTTTTTCGGCTTCCCTTCAAGACTTTCAATGCCCTGGTTAAAAAATTGAATGACATAATAACGAATATTTATGCCGGCAAGATGCTTTTGATCGATTCCAAAATTTGCTCCTAAGCCAATATATCCGCCGACCGTAAAATTTGCTTGTGCATATTTTAACGAATTAAAAAACTCACGCGCATACGGGGTGGTTACAACCATCGCCGGTCCGGCTGCAAAATTTAAATAAGGACGGAAATTATCGCCGAGATCATTTGCAAAGAAACGGTTTTGGAGTCCCGCAAAAAAAGGAACGAGAAAAATTCTGTTCTTTTTCCCAGCGGTATACGTCTGTCCCCAATAATCAATATATTCAAACTCATTTTCATCTTTTGCTTCAGAGATGGACATATCGGTGAAAAAAGTTAACGTATTATTCAAATTATTTCTGTAAAAACCGCCGAGGCCAAATCCCCCTTCTCCGAACATTAAATCAACGCCGTAAGCATTATCGGGGAAGGCGAGAGGTTCGCGGTCCGGGGCAATTTCTCCAATGCTTTGTGGTAAGAGAAGATTCATTGGGAAAAAGAGTATTGCTAAAAGAAAATATTTTTTCATACTTATCTAAATTTTTATTTTAAAATTACTTAGTTTATAACAAAAATCAATTCATTTTTTGATATCGAACAAGAAATTATCAAAACACAATTCGTTTATAGTTTTGAACAAAACAGAGGAAGAAGAGAAAATGCCGATCAATCTGGAAATAAAAGTTAGAGTAAAAAATTTCGATTTGATCCTTGCAGGCTTAAAAAAAGTAAAGGCAAAGAAATCGGGAGTACTGCATCAGAAAGATGTTTATTTTTCAAATGCAAAGGGATTGTTAAAACTCCGGAAAGAAGGAAAAAATCAGCAGTTGATCCGCTATCAAAGGGACGAAAAAGGAAAAAACCGCTGGTCAAATTTTGAGATTCTTGAACTGCACCAGGCACATGCGGAAAGTTTTTTGAGAAATTTGTTAACGTGTGAAGTTGTGGTAGAGAAAGAAAGGCTTCTTTATTTGTTTGGTGATACACGCATCCATCTTGACAAAGTGAAAAAGTTGGGAAATTTTATAGAACTTGAAACACGGGTTCTTTCAACAAAAAAAGTGGCACAGCAACAATTCCTCTTTTTGCTGAAAGCTTTGCAACTTAATCCGAAAGAGGAGTTGCGGCTATCCTATCACGATCTCCTTTTACAAACCGGTAAAAAATGATCTTAACCAAAAAGAAAACTTTTTCTGATTCTCTTCTTAAAATGATTGAAGAGAAAATACTTAGCGGTAAAACAAATGAAGTTTTGCATTTGGTGCCGACAAACCGGAAAGCGCGCGCGCTAAAAAAAGAAATCATTGATAAAACTCCGACGCAGGCAGTTTCAATTATTCCTATCGAAACAATTTTTACACTCGCAGAAAAACTGTTCGGTGTGGAAGTGCCTTTGTCCCTTGCCACTGATGCAGCTTCATCGGTTCTCTTAAAAAAAGCATTTCAGAAAAATCATCTTGAATATTTCCGGAGCTTTTCAAAAACAATTCCGCAAGGAAGTTTAGACCGGATTAAAAATCTTTTTTCGGAATATAAACGAAACGGAATTACTTCCGAATATTTGTTGAGGGAATTGGAAAAAGCCGAGGGAATTGAAAAGCAAAAACTTTCCGAATTGGCAAAAGTTTACGACAGTTACTGCGAACTTTTCCGCCAACTTGATCTTTATGAAATAGGCGATGTAATCCGGGCTGTAAACACTCTTTCATATCAAGACATTGCCAAACGGTTCGGCAGACTTTTCCCTTCGGTTAAAATTGTTTATGCATTTGGTTATTCCGAATTTACCACGCCGGAGATTGCTCTGTTGAGCATCCTCGCGGATTTGCCGGGGATAAATCTGTACATCAATCTTGATTACCGGAGTAATAATTCCGGATTATTTTCATTCGCGGGAGACGTGAAAGATAAATTTGAGAAAGCCGGATTTTATGCTTATCCATTCTCGAAAAAAAACATTGAAAATCAATTTAGCGAATATCTTTCAAAACGATTATTTAACGAAAAGAATTTTATTAAAAAAGAACCGATGGGAAATTCCGCTGTTTTAATCGCGGCGAAAAATAGAGAAGATGAGATCGTTCAAATTGCGAAAGAAATTAAAACTCTTCTTGTTGAAAAAAATGTTCAACCGAATGCAGTCTGCGTCGCCTTTCATTTGATACAAAACTATTCCGGGATCGTTCGTGACGTTTTTCATCAATATGGAATTCCGTTTAACCTGACCGATAGATTTTCACTCCATACGTTTAATCCCGTAATATCTGTGATTAACTTGCTTGAGGTAATTGCGACCGATTTTTATCACAAAGCGGTCTTCCGTGTTTTTAGCAGCGAATATTATCAACCGGTAAATGCGCAATCCTCCGATATTTTTCAAGTGGCTTCCAAGCTGCGAATTATTTCCGGTTATCAAACATGGGTTACGCACATCAACCATTTTATTGATGGCGGGAATGAAACCGAAGATGAGATCCTTTCAGACAAGAAATTGCTTTCTTCGGTAAAAAAAGAAATTGAAGCGCTCTACGCAATCTTGAAAAGATTTGAAGAGCCGATGACGCTCAGCCAATTTTCTAAACAATTAGTGGCGCTTATTCATGAACTTGACTTCCCGGTAAAAGTTTTAAAGCTAAGCAAAGACTATGAAGAAGAAAATATAAAATCTCTTTCAACGTTTATTGAAATGTTTACCGATCTGTTTGAACAGCTTCAGTTTGAATATAATGAACCGGATTTGCAAAAATTTCCTTTAAAATATTTTCTGAATCACTTAAAAACAGCCGTGGCTTCCACACGGTTTAATATTAAGGAAAGACCCGGCTATGGCGTACTCGTGTCGAACTTTGAAGAGATACGCGGTTTAAATTTTAACTACGTTTTTCTCGCCGGATTATGCGATGGTGATTTCCCGACGCGTTTTTCTCCCGAAATTTTTTCTTACGAATCGTATTCCGAAGCTGAAAATAAACACGTTGCGCGTGAACGGTTTTTATTTTATCAAACACTGCAAACGTATACCGAACAGCTCTATCTTTCTTATCCTTTGCACGAAGGAACAAAAAAAGAGTTGGCTCCTTCATCCTTTTTAATTGATTTGAAAAAAATCATCGAAGTTGATGATTTACGTATAACCAAAAACGAGCAATACATTTACTCGTTTGGTGAACTTACGCAGAAGGCTGCAGAGCAAAACGATAAAGAGTTGCTGCTAAATGCAAATGATGAAAACGAAAAAGAGAAGTTGAGCGAAAGATTCTTAATTGATAAAACGAGAAGAGAACATCCGTATGAAGCCTTTGAACACAACGGATTTATAGATGCAACGGCAGAACATACCGCCAAATTACTGGAAAAATATTCTTCCGGTGATTATTCAATCTCTCAACTTGAATTATATGCCAAATGCCCATTCCAATTTTTCTTGAAACGGATTTTGAAGCTCACGCCGCTTGAAGAACCGACCGAAGAACTTGAACCAATGGAAATGGGATTACTGCTGCATGCAATTCTTGAACAATTTATGAAAACGGTTAAACAAGAAAACCTTAATCTTCAACTTGAAAAAGAAAAAGCCGCAAAACTTCTTTTTGCAATAGCGCAAGAGAAGATTGATAAACTCAGCATTCATTCATCGCTATCGTTCTGGGAAAGAGAAAAAATTCTTGGTGTGAACGGAAACCAAAACGATTCCATTCTCCGGCTCTTTCTAGAAGATGAATTTACGAGAGAAGATAATTTTGCCCCCGTCTATTTTGAAGTCCCTTTTGGCAGATTGGGCAGCGATGATGGACAACGGTCTACTGCACTGAATCTCACCTTAACTTCAAACGCAAAACTTCGCGGAAAGATTGACCGCATCGACATTAACGCGGATGAAAAACATTTTAAAGTTTATGATTACAAGCTCTCGGGCAAGAAACCGAATGCTGAAGACCTTCAACTTGGCATTTCATTACAAATACCACTTTATCTTTTTGCGGCGCAACAGATCTTACAGAATGAATTGAACGAATCATTTCTTCCGGCTGCAGGAATTATCTACTCATTAAAATTTAGCCGGGATGATTTTGGACCGGACGAAGTGAAAGTGGTAAAAGGGAAATCATACGACAAAGCCGGCGCCGAAATGCGCGAACAAATTATTCAAGCAAACCGGGAAATGATTTTACATGCTCTGCAAAAGATTGATGACTTGATAAATGGAATTAGCTCCGGTGTCTATCATCTATCAAAACTTGAAAAACGGGAAGAGAAAGTCTGTCGTGTTTGTTCATTTAAAAGTGTTTGCAGAATACAAGAAACTGAGACGGTGTGATTTACGTTTTAATACTTTTTCTTGACACTAGCCATTAAATTCTTTAATTTTGCATAGCCACTGCGAAAAGCGGTGGTGCTTTTTTTTAAATGTTTCACCAAAAGAGAGATTGTCCCCATGATGGAAGCGAATTTTGTCTATTTAACTCAAGAACGGTTGATTGAACTTGAGAAAGAATTAAAGGAATTGAAGACCAACGGCAGAAAAGAAATTGCCGGGAAAATATCGGAAGCGCGGTCTCATGGTGATCTTTCTGAAAATGCCGAATATGACGCGGCCAAAGAAGAACAGGGAATGTTTGAACTGCGCATTAGCAAACTGCAAAATGTGCTTTCGCGCGCCCGGGTTGTCGATACCTCAAAATTTGAAGAAGGTGTAGTAAATATTCTTTCCCATGTTGAAGTGAAAAATTTAAAAACAAACAAAACATTTGCCTATCAATTGGTTTCCCCTGAAGAAGCTGATTTTCAAGCCGGGAAAATTGCTACGACTTCCCCGGTCGGTCAAGGATTATTGGGGAAAAAAGTTGGGGAGTTGGTTAAAGTTAAGGCTCCCGCGGGATTACTCGAGTTTAAAATTCTTTCAGTAAAATAAAAGTGATTTTGTGACTGATGAATCCTATATAAAACTAACACTTGAAATTGCTAAAAAGGGGATTGGATTTGTAAGTCCGAATCCTTTAGTTGGAGCCGTTTTAGTAAAGGATGGAAAGATCATCGGAGCGGGATATCATCAAAAATTTGGAGAAGCGCACGCAGAGATCAACGCTATTAACAGTGCATCGGAAAGTGTTGAAGGCGCTTCACTTTTTGTCAATCTAGAACCTTGCGCACATTTTGGAAAAACCCCTCCCTGTGTTGATACCATTCTTGAAAAAAAAATAAAAAAAGTTGTTATCGGTACGCTTGATATGAATCCCCTTGTCTGCGGAAAAGGGGTACTAAAACTAAAAGAAAATGGTGTTGAAGTTAAAGTCGGCATTCTTGAAAATGAATGTGTTGAATTAAATAAAGTCTTTTTCAAAAATGTCACAAAAAAAACGCCTTACGTTACATTGAAAGCAGCGATGACACTTGACGGTAAAATTGCCGATGCGTCGTTTAAATCCAAATGGATTACCTCAACGAGTTCTAGAAAACAAGTGCATAAACTGCGTTCGGAGTATGACGCCATTTTGATAGGGGCGAACACCGTTAATAAAGATGATCCGCAATTAACAGTCCGATTGGCAGAAGGAAGAAATCCCAAAAGAATTATTTTGGATCCCGATTTGAAAATTTGTTTGGATCGGAAAATTTTTCACTCCGAAAAAAATGTCTTTCTGTTCGCTTCAAGTGAAAAGAGAGGATCATCAAAAGCTCTTCTTCTTGAAAATCTCGGTGTAAAGGTTTGCTTTTTGAAGGTGGACGACAAAAAACAATTTCACTTGAAAACGGTTCTGAAGAAGATCAGCAATGAAAATATTGCTTCTATTCTTATTGAAGGCGGTGCAAAAATTTTTAATTCTTTCATTAAAGAAAACCTTTTTGATGAACTGAAAATTTTTATCGCCCCGAAATTGCTCGGAAGCGGTATCCCGTTTCTTTCTGATTTTGGGATTAAAGAAATAAGCAAAGCACGAAAATTATCCATCCATTCTTTTGAAAAATTTGATGACGATCTTTTACTTAGTTTGAGGAAATAAAATATGTTTACAGGCTTAGTTGAAGAAGTTGGAATACTGAAACAAAAAAATCAGTTCGGCAATGGACTGAGATTGACCATCCAGGCCGAAAGAATTTCTCCCGAATTGACCATCGGCGAAAGCGTGAATATAAACGGCGCATGTCAAACTGTTATCCAAACCACAAAAAATTCTTTTACGGTTGAAACTATTGAAGAGACGTTAAAAAAAACCACACTTGGCTATCTCCAAACCGGAGAACGGGTGAATCTGGAACGCTCTTTGCAAGCCAATGCCCGGCTTGGCGGACATTTTGTGCTTGGGCATGTTGATACTCCCGGTGAAATTATTGAGAGCATTTCTCTTTCCGCAAGCCATGAACTACGAATTAAAATTCCGGAAAACTTTTCCAAATATATTGTCCGCGTCGGTTCTATTGCCATTGACGGTATCAGCTTGACACTGGCGGATGTTCGTGAGAATACGTTTACCGTTGCGATCATTCCTCACACTTGGAAAGAAACAAATCTATCAGGGAAAAAAGTTGGGGATTCGGTTAATCTTGAATTTGATATTCTCGGAAAATATGTGGCTAAATTTTTAGGGATTGAAAATGAATCCAAACTGACAGAAGAATGGTTAAAAGAGCTCGGCTATTAAATGAAATCCGTTGAAGAAAAAGTTCTTTCGTTTATTACAGAGAAGAAACTTGTCTCGTTAAATGATAAAATAGTTGTCGGATTTAGCGGTGGTGCTGATTCCGTTTTTCTTCTTTCCTTTCTGAATAAATTTCAAAATAAATTTAACCTTTCTCTTTTCGCAGTGCACCTTAACCACGGTTTACGTGGGAAAGAAGCTGATGATGATGAATCCTTTTGTAGAAAATTTTGTACCGATCTGGACATTCCAATTTTCATAAAAAAGAAGAATGTCAAATCTTTTGCCAAAAAGAATAAACTCTCGTTAGAAGAAGCCGGTCGGGAAATACGCTATAAATTTTTCGCTGAAGTTGCGGCAAAAGAAAATTGTAATAAAATCGCTACCGCGCATCATCAATCGGATAATACCGAGACTGTTCTCCTCAATTTAATTAAAGGAAGCGGATTAAACGGTGCCGCTGGTATTCCCGAACGACGGGGAAACATTATCCGTCCTTTATTAGCTTTAACGAAGGACGAAATTCTTTCCTACTTGAAGGCAAAAAAAATCCCTTTTCAGTTTGATTCATCTAACGAAGAAAATGATTTCCAACGGAATTATTTACGGAATAAGATTGTTAAAATTCTGAAAGAAGAAATAAACCCAAAACTGGATGAAAAAATTTTTAATTTCTCTTCCACAGTAAAAGAAGTTCTAAGTTTTGTTGATGCGATAGTGGTGGAACATTTAAAACTTGTTCAAGTTGATAAAAAAAGGGGATGCAGAATTCCTCTTGCGCTTTTTGAAGGAAAACACGTTTTTTTGCAGAAAGAAATAATCTCCGGCGCATTAGCCAAAATTTCTGAACTTGAGATCAATTCCCGTTCAATTAATTCAGTGTCAGCGTTAATTGGGAAAAAAGTTGGCTCCAAAACGGAGTTGGCGGGAACATATTCTGCTTTACGTGACAGAGAGTTCATTGCCGTTAGCAAAAGAAAAAATGAAATTTCTATTCCCGTTTATATTGAAAAAAATCAGTTCAAAACAGTTCTCGGGAAGAAAATTTCAGTTACTGAAAGTAATAAGAAAATGGTTAGATTATCTTCAGATAATGAAGAAGAATTTCTTTCGGGTGATTCGCTTAACTTTCCGTTATGTATTAGAAAATGGCAGCCGGGAGATACCTTTTATCCTTTTGGACTTTCAAAACCGAAAAAAATTTCGGAATTTTTAACTGATCTTAAATTATCGGCAGATGAGAAAACAAATCAATTGCTGCTTTTGAACAATACCAAAGCAGCGGAGCCTACTAAAAGATTCGAAGTAATGTGGGTGATTAAAAGAAGATTAGACAATCGCTATGCGATAACTAATGATACAAAAAAAATTATCAAAGTAAGGTGTAAATAAATAATGGAAACTATCCTCATCGGAAACGACACATTCGTCCCTTTTTTAACCGAAACAGAAATTCAGGCACGCGTTAAAGCCGTCGCCGGAGAACTGATGAAAGAATATGAAGGGAAAGTTCCCATTTTTCTCGGCATCCTAAATGGTGCGTTCATGTTTATGGCGGATTTGCTGAAGAACTATGAAAATCCGTGCGAAGTTGATTTTATGCGCCTTTCCAGCTACGGCGATGAAAAAATTTCTTCCGGCAAAGTGAAGATGCTGAAAGATCTAGCTTGCGATGTGAACGGACGGGACTTAATTATCGTTGAAGATATTGTCGATTCGGGTCTTTCGATAAAATTTATGGAACAACTTATTGCAGAACATCACCCGGCTTCCATGAAAGTTGCCACCCTGTTGTTGAAGCCGAACAGTCTAAAATATAATGTTAAAATTGATTATATTGGCTTCGAGATTCCTTCCAAATTTGTAATTGGATATGGATTAGATTATGCCCAAAAGTATCGCAATTTGCGGTCTATTTATGTTTTAAAAGAAGATAACAAGTAAAAAGAAAAGTTTAACAATGGACGAAAACAAAGAAAATAAAAATTTAAAAATCCCTAAAAACCAGGGACCGAATAAGCCTGATGATAATTTTGACTGGTCAAAAATTATTCGCATGGTTTTTGGTTGGGGAGCAGTAATTGTTGCGGCGGTTATTGTAATGCAATTGTTTAAAACCGGGACTACTAACTATGTTGATATTCCCTATCCTCAATATTTACAACTGCTTGATGGTGAAAAAATTCTTCGTGCAGCTGTCACAAAAGTTGATCAGAATGATTACTACTTCAAAGGTGAACTTAAAGCCGAAGAGATGGTGAAGATCGCCGGTAAAGAAGTTAAAGTAAGAAATTTTTCCGTCTACTTGCCCGAACCAATAATTAAAGATCAGGAAGTTGTTTGGAAAGCAAAAGGCGTTGATTATTCATTCGAAAAACAATCGAGTGAATGGATGAATATGCTTGTCGGACTGATTCCCTGGATTCTAATTGCTGCAGTCTGGATCTTTTTTATGAAGAGGATGCAAGGCGGCGGCGGTATGGGGGGAAGTAAAGGGATTTTCAGCTTTGGAAAAAGTAAAGCCAAATTGATCGGGCAATCGCAAAACGCGGTTACCTTCAAAGATGTTGCCGGAGCTGATGAAGCAAAGGTAGAACTTATGGAGATTATTGAATTTTTAAAAGAGCCTGCAAAGTTTCAAAAACTCGGAGGTAAAATTCCTCGCGGTGTTCTTTTGCTTGGACCTCCCGGAACCGGAAAAACATTACTCGCAAGAGCTGTCGCCGGTGAAGCAGGTGTTCCTTTCTTTTCAATTAGCGGCGCAGACTTTGTTGAAATGTTTGTTGGTGTTGGCGCTAGCCGTGTACGTGATCTCTTTGAACAGGGAAAGAAAAATGCTCCATGTATTATTTTTATTGATGAAATTGATGCCGTTGGAAGGCAGCGTGGCGCCGGTCTTGGCGGTGGACACGATGAACGCGAACAAACACTAAATCAACTGTTAGTTGAAATGGATGGGTTTGAACAGAATAGCGGTGTAATTATTATTGCCGCGACAAATAGACCGGATGTTTTAGATCCGGCATTACTGCGTCCTGGTAGATTTGATAGACAAATTGTTGTTGATAGACCTGATGTAAAAGGAAGAGAAGGAATTCTAAAAGTTCACACGAGAAAAATTCCTTTAAAAGATAATGTTGATCTGCAGGTACTCGCAAAGGGGACTCCCGGTTTAGCCGGAGCCGAAATTGCTAATCTTGTAAATGAAGCCGCCCTGTTAGCTGCACGAAAAGATAAAACAAAAGTAGATATGGAAGACTTTGAAGAAGCAAAAGATAAAGTGATGATGGGTATGGAAAGAAAGAGTCTTATTATTTCCGAAGAGGAAAAAAAGACGACGGCTTACCACGAAATTGGTCACGTGCTTGTTGCGAAAAGAATGCCCGAAGCCGATCCTGTACACAAAGTTACAATTATTCCACGCGGAAGAGCTTTGGGTGTTACCAGCTATCTCCCGGTGGATGAAAAACATACGTATTCAAGAGAATATTTGGAAGCGGTTATTACGTATGCATTAGGCGGAAGAGCTGCAGAAAAATTGATCTTTAATCATTACACAACCGGAGCGGGAAACGATATTGAAAAATCGACAAACATCGCACGTAAAATGGTTTGTGAATGGGGAATGAGTGAAAAACTCGGTCCTTTAAGTTATGGAGCGAAAGAAGAAGAAATCTTCCTCGGAAGAGAAATCCAACGCCACAAAGATTACAGCGAAAGTACGGCTGTGGAAATTGATATTGAAGTTCGTTCAATTGTTTCGGCTTGTATGGTGCGCGCTATGGAAATTCTTAAAGAAGATATTGAATTGCTGCATCGTCTTTCAGCTGAGCTTCTTGAACGAGAAATTTTAGACTCTGAAGAAATTGATAAAATCATGCGCGGTGAAACGCTTCCTCCGCAAAAGAAAAACGGAACGACTAATGGTGAAGAAGAAGTTCCGGAACATGTAAAAAAATTAATTGAAAAACGTCAACCAGTACAACCTCCTGCAGCCAATGACGCAAATTGATCGTGGAACTATTCAATACAGAGATGAACTCATCCGCAAGTTGATTCATCTCTGTTCACTTTCCTTTCCGATTATTTATTATTTTATCTCGCGGCACGATGCAATTTTAATTACTGCAGGACTTACAATTTTTTCACTAACAATTGAAGTGTGGAGATATTTTTCTCCTAAAGCGGGAAAAGTATTTAATAGTCTTTTTGGTTTTTTACTTCGTGAACATGAAATGGACGCGAAGAAGAAAAATCTGAGTGGAGCGACCTACGTTTTTCTCTCCGCGTTATTAAGTGTAATCGTCTTTCCAAAAGTAATTTTCATTACAGCCTTTACAATTCTTATCATAAGTGATACATCCGCCGCATTGATCGGAAGGCGCTATGGAAAACATAAATTTTTAGCAAAAAGTCTTGAGGGGACACTTGCCTTTTTTGTCAGCGCAGTTATTGTAATTTTTGTAACGCCAAAAATATTGTACGTTCCGGCAGAATATTATTTTGGAATTCTTGCTGCAGCGCTGGGTGCCATTGCGGAAAACATTTCTTACGGCTGGGCTGATGATAATCTAACGATTCCTTTAACTGTTGGCGGCGTGATCTGGATTTGTTATTTGCTGTTTTATCCCAATCTTCCGTTAATCCTCCTAAACGTTCCGCAGTAAACCAAAATTCTTTGCTACTAAGAATTCAGAATAATGTTTTTATTTTGATATGGAATTAAATCTCTTTTTCCCATAAGTTAAAGCAGTTATATGCGTATTGAAAGAATCGAACTTCGTCACGTCAAAATGGAACTTGTTTCTCCCTTCGTAACCTCAATGAGAACTGAGTACGATGAAGAACATATCATTGTTAAGATTGAAGCTGAAGGTGTTACCGGTTGGGGAGAATGTGTCGCAGCGGCAAATCCTTTTTATACTTACGAAACCGTTCAGACCGCATGGCATATCCTTTCTGATTTTTTAATTCC
Source organism: Ignavibacteriaceae bacterium (assembly GCA_041667115.1). Taxonomy (GTDB): domain Bacteria; phylum Bacteroidota; class Ignavibacteria; order Ignavibacteriales; family Ignavibacteriaceae; genus UBA1563. The sequence goes on from JBAYFO010000008.1 coordinate 77,963, forward strand.
CGGAATTCTAGGGAAAAATTTTACTAACATTGATGAAGCAATTTCATCATGGCAAAAAGTCCGCGGGCATAGAATGGCAAAAGCCGGTTTGGAAGCAGCCTTGTGGGATCTGTTCGCAAAATCAAAAAACATTTCTCTTTCCAAAATGCTTGGCAGTGTTAAAGATAAAATTGATGTTGGTGTCAGCATTGGAATTCAACCCACTGTATATGATTTAATAAAAAAAGTTGATGGCTATTTGGAGGAAGGGTACAAAAGAATAAAAATAAAAATTGCACCGGGAAACGATCTTCAATTAATTAAATCGTTAAGAAAAGAATTCCCTAACATTCTCTTACAAGTTGACGCGAATTCCGCATACACTTTAACTGATAGAAACATCCTCAAAGAGATGGATGACTATAATCTTCTGTTGATTGAACAGCCGCTCGGTTGTGATGATATATATGAACATTCGAAACTTCAGCGTGAACTCAAAACGCCTCTCTGTCTTGATGAAAGTATCCACTCACTTGAGGATACGCGCGCTGCAATTGAGTTAGACAGTTGTAGAATAATTAATATTAAGCCTGGACGCGTTGGTGGATTTACCGAAGCAAAATTAATTCATGATTACTGCGCTTCTAAAAATATTCCCGTATGGCATGGTGGGATGTTGGAGTCGGGAATTGGGCGGGCGGGAAATATAGCACTCGCTTCACTTCCTAACTTTACTTTGCCGGGAGATATTTCCGCAAGTAAAAGATATTACAAAAACGATATTGTTGAACCGGAATTCGTTGTAAATAAAGATGGAACAATTGATGTTCCATCTGAACCGGGAATTGGTGTTGAAATAAATATTGAAAGGTTAGAGAAAGTAACTTTGCGGAAAGCCGTTTTCTGAAAACTACCGACTACAAATTGATTAATTAATTATTTTTTTTGTTCTTCTAACTTTTTTCTTGTCAGATAATCCTAAAGGTTGAGTGTATTTTTCGTAAAGTTCAAAAAGAAATTCCATCCGTTTGGCTTCGGTTGTAAATGGCTGAGGGCGGTAAGCAAGGTCAACGGCTTTGTCGAGTTCATTATGCGCTTTGACTAATATTAGCGGCATAGAAAGAGGGTCATACAAATCGGCTAACGAACTGTTAGGGAATTCTTCCCTTGCATCCAGTACTTTTTGTGCCGCCGTTTCAATTGCTTTTATTTGTTTCGCGTTTGGATTTTCGGGCCAGGGGAAGTTGTTGTAGACAATATCTTTTGAATAACGAAAATCGCTTTTTAATCTACCACAAACTGATTTCACCCACGCCATGTGCATAGCAGAAGTTAGTATCCCGAAGTGATATAATTTGCCATTTGCTATAGTATGGCAGCTATTATTTGCAATATCGTTTTTTCCAAAGAAACCTAAAGGAATGTACTTTCTGTTTTCGGACGTGGTACTAGGAATTAAAATGTAAGTTTTGGGTTGATTTCTATCACGAAACAAAGTTGGGGTTACAGCAAATTTTTGTGTAGAAGGAGCTACACTTTCTAATCGAAATTTTCTAACCAATTCGACACGCTTCAAAACTTCAGGCAATGATTTTAATTCATGCGGTTCAATATCCACAAGCCACAAACACCATCGTTTTTCTCCATTGAGAAACTCATACGCTGAAATTAACGGCTTAATATATTTTTTTGCATTAGGTTCTTTTAAAATAAACTCTTTTTTCTCTTGGTCTGATAAAAGCAAATGCCCGCCATCTAATGGCATATTCCCGAAACTCATTTTAGGCACATTGCAAATTGGATTTGATGTTTTATTTATCAACAAATCTTTGGCATCTACTAAGTAGGGATTTATGTTTTTTGTTTTTATTTCGTGTGCTTCTCCCTTGATGTCTTCGTAATCGTAAATACTTTTATTAACAGCATCGTAATTAGCGAAACCAATTATAACACAATATACGGCAGCATTACCTTTTGCTTCGTTGCTCCATTTAAAGGTGCGGTGTGCAAAATGAATTTTGATATTGTACTTATTCAACATTTGTCCCCAAAGAATACTTGTCTGCTCTCCTTGTACTATTGAATTTGTTGAAACAAACGCTGCTTTGATTCTCGTGCTTTGTATATACTTTGCTGCTTTAACATACCAGGCACTAACATAGTCAAGAACCCCGCTTCCTTCGGTATTGTCAAATTGTTTTACAACTTCATCACGCTGGTATTGCTTCATCATTTTTGATCCGATAAACGGTGGATTTCCCAAGATATAATCAAACTTTATTTCTTCTTTTACTTGCGGCTCTTCCCCTTTATGAATCTCATACGTTTCCGTTTGAACATTTACAGATTCATACTCCACCCGTGGTTCTTCAACTAAATAAATATTTGTATGCTTTGCGTAAACATCTATTGAATTAACGGGATTTAATAAACTTTGCCAATCTGTTGTTAAAGCGTCCCCATTAATTATGGTAGCCGCTTTCTTAAGCGGCAAGCGTACAAAGTATTGCCCGAACTCATTACTGATAACCATATTCATCTGGTGATCAATAAGCCACATTGCTACTTCGGCAATGCGGGCGGGGAATTCTTCACACTCAATCCCGTACATCATATCAACGTCAAGCCAGATGATATCCTTTACGTCTAAAAATGTTACACCGTATTTATAAAGCATACGAAGGATTTCTATTTCCAGAAAACGTAACTCTCTATACGTAACAACAAGAAAGTTTCCACAACCGCATGCGGGGTCAAGAAATTTCAGGTTGCTGATTTTTTTGTGGAAGTCAATAAGCTTGTTCTTATTCTCCTTAATGGATTTAAACTCTTCCCAAAGTTCATCAAGGAATAACGGTTTGATAAGTTTTAAAATATTCTTCTCACTCGTGTAATGCGCGCCGAGGTTTCTCCGTTCAACCGGATTCTTAACGCTTTGAAACATTGAACCGAAAATTGCCGGAGAGATTTTACTCCAATCCAGACCGCAACATTCTATAAGAAGGCGGCGCATTTCACTATCAAAACCGGCGGGCGGCAAGTTCTCCTCAAACAACTTTCCGTTTACGTAAGGGAACTCATTCAATTGTTCGTCGAGGTTTTTAATCCGTTTTTCCCGCGGAGTATTAAGGACATAGAACAACTCACTTATGCGCGCGGCAAGATCGCTCCCGTCTTCATTAGTGCGCCAGGTTATAAAGTCTATGAAAATATCTTTTTCAAAAATAGTGGTATCATCGGCGAAAAGGCAAAAGAGTAATCGCACTAAATAAACTTCCAACGCATGTCCATCATACCCGACCCCTTTTAACTTGTCATGCAGTTTTCCCATCAATTCCGCGGCTTTAATATTAACGGGGTCTTGTTCTTTAAAAGTATGTTTAATATACCCGGCGATAAAACCAAAATGCTGCACGTTGTTTACAAAGTCGGAAAGCGTGAATTCAGCGATCGTGTTTTCTTCGATATCGAAAAGCCGGAAGCGTTCAAAGTCTGAAATAAGAATGTATTGGGGGAGTTCATATTGCGGCAGCTGGTAAAGGTATTCTCTTGCTTGTTGGTATGCTTTAGCTAAATCTTTTCCGCGGCTTTTCATTTCAACTAACATTGTTCCTTTCCAGAGGTAGTCGATGTAGCCGTCATGTTCATCAAGTTTTTTTACACGTTTTTCAAATGTGCCTACTTTTCTACTGCTTATCCCAAATACGCTAAAGAATGCATTGAGGAAAAGTTTTGCATCAGCTTCTTCGTTAAACGTACCCGCCCATTCTTTTGAAAACTTTAGTGCGCGGTCTTTAATTTCATTCCAGCTTAAAGGCATAAAAATAATTAGGAATTAAAAATTACGAATTAGGAATTCCAAATGGTGTTATGGCGCCACAAGGGTTAAATTACAAAAACAAAATCTTTCAAAATGAAAATTTATCAATAGACTAAAATTGTTTACGAGAAAATAACAAAAATTAGATTAATATGAGCGGAAGGGTTTTCTTCCGCTCAATAATTTTTTAGCGTTAATTTCCCGCCTTGGATGCCATGCTGTACAATTCGTGCCCATTCGTGCAATTCGTGTCTTCTGCTTTCAACTTTCCACTTGCAGCTTTCAACTAACCAGTGGAGGAGGTGTATCCTCATCTCCACCTTTGTGCGTGCTGCTTTTATTCTTTTTTCTTGTGTTCATGAACTGCCTCCTTTGATTATTGATTGTTAGTTGTTTTATTCCGCAAATAGTTCTTTACTTCCGTTCGTGCTTCCTTAGTGAAATTCGTGTCACAAAAATCTTTCACAAAGGAACACAAAGTGAGGATTCATTATCAGTTAAAAATTTAGAGATATTATTATATTGCACTTAATGATCTCTCTATTTCTAAATAAACAAATGCTAGTTGAATGAAGAAAATATTTTTATATGAAGCGCTCTTTATCATCGTGGTCGCTCTCGGTTACTATTTTATGCCGGAGAAAAAATTAGACACTTCAAAAAAGATCGATAAGATTTTGGTGGTGAAAAGTAAAAGGCTCTTAACAGTTTTTTCAAACGGAGTAGCGCTAAAATCGTATAAGATCTCACTCGGTGGTGTTCCGGTCGGCAAAAAAGAATTTGAAGGAGATCAAAAAACTCCCGAAGGCGTTTACACCATCAATGATAAAAATCCGAACAGTGATTATCATTTAAACCTTGCGGTTTCCTATCCAAATGAATCCGATAGTCTTTATGCAACAAAGCTTGGCAAATCACCGGGTGGAGAAATTAAAATTCACGGTTTACCGAATGGATATGGATTCATTGGCAAATTCCAGCGCTTCAAAGATTGGACTGCGGGTTGCATGGCACTTACGAATCCTGAAATTGAAGAACTTTTTTATAATGTTCCAATGGGGACTGAGATACAGATTGTCCCGTAGGCGATGATTAAAAATTAGGAATTAGGAATTAGGAATAACAACAATCATATAATCCCAATTGTTCAAGCGCTGCTTGTAACTTTTTTATGGTCAACTTCGTTTATTATAATTAAATGGGGATTGGTTGATATTCCGCCGGTAACGTATGCCGGGTTGCGCTACGGGTTAGCATTTTTAATATTCATTCCTTTTATTCTCAAAAAAAAATATTTACTTGAGATAAAACAGCTCAACGCGGTTCAGTGGAAACAACTCCTTCTTCTCGGATTAATTTTTTACACCTTTACACAAGGCGCTCAATTTTTAGGATTGTCATTACTTCCTTCAGTTACGGTAAGCCTGCTGCTAAACTTCACCCCGATTATTGTGGCTGTTGCGGGAATTGTTTTGCTAAACGAGAAACCTTCTTCACTTCAATGGATCGGTTCTCTTTTATTTATTGCGGGGATTGTTACTTATTTCTTCCCGGTTGCGTTTGTAGGAAACAAGGGACTTGGTTTAGTGGTTATGCTTGTTGGAGTTTTAGCAAATGCCGGCTCGGCAATTATCGGGAGAAATATTAATCGCAAAAAAAATATTAGTCCGGTAGTTGTAACCTTTATTAGTATGGGTATTGGCGCGATAATTTTGATCGTCATCGGTTTTATGCTGAATGGTGTACCGGTATTAAGTTTAAAAAATTGCCTTTTCTTATTGTGGCTTGCGGGAATCAATACTGCCTTTGCCTTTACGTTGTGGAATGTAACGCTTCGTTCCCTTACCGCGATGGAGTCAAGTATTATCAACGGGACAATGCTTATTCAAATTGCTGTGCTTGCATGGTATTTTTTAGGTGAACGGATAACGGTTACCGAAGGAATTGGAATGGCAATAGCCGCTGTCGGAGCGGTACTTGTGCAAATGAGAAGAGGGATAATCAAAAAGTAAATTGATCATCTCTTTGTTTTTACCCATTTCTTTACAAAATTGCATTATCGTTCACCAAACATTTAACGCATATGAAACCTTGGACAAAAATTCTTTTAGGTTCTATCGCATCACTTGTTATCATTCTACTTATTGCAGGATATTTCTTCCGGCAAATGTTGTACAGTTCACTTCCAGAATATGACGGAGAATTTCAGACAGATAAAATTAAAAGCGATGTTGTAATTTCTTTTGACTCGTTAGCCATTCCTTATATCCAAGCCGACAACGAAGAAAGCGCTGCGTTTGCGCTTGGTTTTTTACATGCGCGTGAACGGCTGTTCCAAATGGATTTGATTCGCCGTGCTGGCGCAGGAAGATTAAGTGAAGTTTTCGGAAGGAAGACTCTTTCGTTTGATAAAATGTTTTTAACGGTGGGAATTAAACAAACCGCTGAAAAAATTTATCAATCAGCTCATCCCGAAACAAAAAAAATGCTTTCCGCCTATGCCGACGGAGTAAATTACTTCATTAAAAAATTCCATAAAAAACTTCCCATCGAATTTGATATTCTAAAATATGAACCGTACAAGTGGAAACCGGTGCACAGCTTGATGGTCATACGGTTAATGGCTTGGGAGTTGAACATCAGCTGGTGGACGGACATTATTTTTACCAAACTTGTGCAGCAGCTTGGTGAAGAAAAAGCAAAATTGATTTTGCCTGATTATCCCGAAAACGCACCGACAATTATTCCTTCTTCAATCTTGAAAGAACCAAAAATCAATACGGCGTTTATTGAAACAAACCTGGCATTCCGGCAATTTCTTGGGCTCACCGGAACGCATATCGGTTCAAACAATTGGGTGGTGAATAA
>JBAYFO010000009.1:0-81642 GCA_041667115.1 Ignavibacteriaceae bacterium
ATCCTCTGCAATGAAACAACTCGGTCTTGGATAAATTTTGTACATCGTATCTTTCCTTAAGTCTGCAATCAAAGACCTCAGCAAAATCGACAAACTTACTGCATAACGTTTGGTCGATCACATCCAATGGTTATCCGCTAATCTTGAATTAACCAAGGTATTTCCTCTCAAAGGCGAACTTTCCGGCCTCTTTAAACTTCGTGACGGCTCTTATAGAATTATCTATGAGATAAACCACAAAGACAGGACCATTATCGTGCATTTTGTCGGTCATCGTAAAGATATTTACAAGTTAAAGTAGAACCCATTTTCTTTTGCTGCCTAACGCCGTGTTATCACGCCTTGTGCGACAGGTTGTTAAAACCAAACACTGCCGTATTAATTATTAAACTTTTCTATTAACCCACAACTTCAGTAGTTGTGTGAAAATCATGGTTTTTTATTATCCAAATTTAAACCAAGGTGAAATAGAATAAAAATCGCTAACCAGAAACCGTTAAAACGGTTCAACTCCTGATTTATATTTCATTAACACCTCGATTAATCGAGGTGTTAATGAAAAAACGATAGGTATCACAACCGTTTCAACGGTTTATTTGAATATTCACACAGCCTCTTTAGTCGTGGGGATTTCCACCATATCTTACTCCCCAACCGATTTATCGGTTTCCAAAAACTAATCCTTCACATGCATATCGGACGGGCTGAGATGCTGGTTGGGCTGCGGGTTTACACTCTCCATGGTTTTTATTTTATCCGCAGCCATGCTTCAAAAGCTCAAGACACATTCTTTGCTATCTCAATTAGTTCTGCTTTCGCTTATTGACCACTGATGACCGCAATTGGAGCACTTTCGATAATTTGTCCAAAATTCAAAACGATCATTCTTCACACGCTTTTCTGTTCGTCCGCTAGTAAATGTTAGCCAGGTAGTTGTTTTGGTCTTCGTAATCTTGTGATCGCTTTCCCCGGCGGACATTCCTCCAAGGTTATGATGGCATTTCGGGCATCGGTTATAGCGAATAGAATATAGATTTAATGAACAAAACACAAACACCCAAAAGAGTAATGCGAAGAATCCTATCGAGTTATCGGCGTATGGCGGAAGGAGAAATAAATAAGCGAAAGTACCGACATATCCTCCGATCAGAACTCCAATCGTTAGAACAATAAGAATGAAATTGGGAATCCACCGGATTTTTCCAACCACAAAATACATGAAATATGAAATGATGATTCCCGGTAGTACAAGCAAAACAATCCAAAATAAGATAAATGTAAGAACAGCAAAGAACCAATTACTATTACCAAACGTACTGACGGCGCTAAAGATCGATTTAAAAAACCGGAATACTCCGCTGTAAACATAGTCGTCTATATACATAAGCCTCATGTTCCATATCCAGCCGGTTTTTCCATCACCCCGTTTAATAAAACAATAATTCCCTTCGCTTTTTAGTATGGTTACGGGATAGATTTTACTATCATCTTTTAAATGTATTTTTACTTTTGCCGCTTCCAAGGTATCCGATGCAAGTGGCCATGCATCGTAAACCGAGATACGTTCATCCAACGGCGTTTGTATCACTTCGACTAAGGTATATCCTTTTGTGCCGTCCAATTTTTCTATGCAGTACCAATCTTTTTCTTTATGGAGCCTCAAAACCTTTTCTCCGGGAACCAGTGTACCAATGGCTTTCATTCCCAAATTTTTCGCCGCCGCTTTATATGTAGGTATATCATACACAATCCCTTTTTTGAAAACTTCAAGCGTATCGGAAGAATAAGCAACAGTCGCTAATGCAATGATGAGCATTGTGATTTTCAAAATTTTCATAGATATCTCATTTTTATTGGTGAACTGATGAAAACAATAGTTTTTATATCTGTGTCACTCTAGAGCGGTTAGCGCCCGGTTAATGCGTATTCCTTTTATGATGAGAATATCGCCTAACGCCGTATTGTCACTCCTTGCGTTACAGGTTGTTAAACTCCAACACCGCCGAATTAATTATTTAAAAATTCCCATTCTCGTTTTACGTAAGCAAAACGAATTACTAATCACCTTACCCAAAATTGCAATAATCGTAGGGCGATTCTCTGAATCGCCCATGCGTAAGGTTACTTACTAATTAAAAATCTCTACACCCAAAGTCACCACTCTATACCCCCTCACCTTAATAATACCTGTCCACCGCAGCGTTTAGCGAAGGAGGATCATCTTCTTAATGTCAGAATATTTTCCGCTCACTATCTTATAGAAATAAACCCCACTCGGAAGTTGACTTCCGTCAAATGCAACGTTGTAAATACCGGGCTCTTTTGTTTCATTCACCAAAGTTGCAAGTTCATTCCCTAACATATCGTAAACTTTTATTGATGTTTTACCGACGACTGATAACTGATAACTGATAACTGTATTTGGATTAAACGGATTCGGATAATTCTGCGCTAATGCATACGCAGTTGGAGTAATAAAAGTTACGTCTACTTCTTTACTGTAGGTATATTTTCCATCAGTATCCATTTGTTTTAATCGGTAGAGATATTTTCCGGCACCAGGGTTATTATCAATAAACGAATACTCTTTAGGAGAATTACTATTTCCGTTTCCCTTTACAAATCCAACCTTTTCCCAATTCATGTCGGGCAAAGTCGAGGTGCGTTCAACTTCAAAACCGTAATTGCTCACTTCCGTTGCTGTTTGCCAGTTAAGGGTTACTTTGTTTTCAACAGTAGTAGCTGTAAAAGAGTTAAGTTCAACGGGTAATGATACGGCATTGCTGGAGAGTGCCGCATTTGAAATAGTACCGGAAAGAGACCCCCCATTTAAGGTTAAACTGCTATTCTGAACAATTACTCCCTGGGCTGTTCCTGTAGCCCCGGCAGCAACATCAGTTGTTAAAAAATAATATGTACCGCTTATACTAATCGAACTTGTTAAACTACTGAAAGATATCGAACCGCCATCACCTGGATCGGCAGCCACAGTAGAACCGAGTTGTGTATCGCTACCAAATGAAGCATCTGTTGATGACCATAATTTGAAATTTGTCAATCCGGTTCGGGTACCATTTAATTTGATAGAAGCTGCGGTTAAGGTTGCCCCGCTGGATGTACCGGTTAACAAAAAACGACCAAGCGCTTGATTCGTGCTGCCCGGAGTTATACTTTGTGTAAACCCGCTGCCGTCTGTAAATGTTATGCTTGGAGCAGAAGGTGCCGCCAAAGAATTTACCGTTGGTATAAACCCGTTATATAAGGAAGTAAGGGACGATCCGTCAGCATTTGCTTTATATATCGTTTTGGATCCCCCGACATTGTCGTCATAAAAAATCAATTTGTTAATGGTTGCGTCATACGAACTTAACATCACAGTACCCGCTGGTGGTGTATAAATCAAGGTTTCGGAAGAACCATCTGCATTTCTTCTATTAAATGTCCATGGAGAATAAGTATAGGAATAAAAAACATATCCCGCACCGGCAGCTAAACTTTTAATAATCGCGCAGTTATTATAGATCACAGTAAAATTAGAACCATTAGCATCTGTTCTAAATATTCTATTATGGGTGTTATCATAATTCTGTTCATAGTAATAGAGATAATTGTTACCAGCATCATACGCAATTCGAAATACGTTTCCATACGATGGATTTACATATAATTGAATATCGCCGGTTCCGTTCGAATTACATCTTCTTACCGAATATGGACTATTTAAGTATGCGTAAAAAATATAGCCATTACCCGCTGCCATACTAGTAATTGGACCGGATGTTGTAAACGCTGATGTTCTATTGGAACCATCATAGTCCGATTGGAAAATAATATTGGAAGATGATTCATAAAAATAAACCTTGTTATTGGAACCATCAACGGCGGATTCATTAATCTGATATGTAGGCGGAGTATAAACTGTTAGCTGTGCTGTACCGTCGTCATTGCGGCGGTTGAATGTCCATGGGTCGGCACTAAAAGAATAAAAGAAATAGGAACCCTGAGCATGAATAGAGTCAATTAATAAGAAAATCATAATCAGGAAGAACAGAGCTTTTTTTAAATTTGTAAACGTATCCATAGTATCACCAATTTTAATTTTGAAATATTTCACGCCATATAACGCCGTGTTATCACGCCTTGCGTTACAGGTTGTTAAACTCCAACACCGCCGTATTAATTATTTAAAACTTTCCATTCTCGTTTTACGTTAGTACAACGAACCATTTAATTATTAAAATTCTCCACACCCAAAATGACGAAATTACTCTCCTCTAAAATCGGAATATCATTCCGCCTTTATTTACAAAAACTAACTAAACGTTTCGGCTACACGCTTACTTCGCAACTGGTGTGAATTCATTAGCAGTTGCTTGTTATACGCGGATAAATAGTTTACTCACTTAAACGTGCAAACAAATCTTCGTTTTTATTAAATGAAACTTTTAACGACATTTTCTTTGGCTTCAAATCTTCATGATGAAGCAGTATTATCATAGTTACGAAATTAACACTCATTATTTTGCTCATATCTTCTTCTGTTACACCTTCATTCCAATTTATCTTAAATCTCTTGATAATATTGATTGTAAGTTTTTTTGCAATTACAGAGCCATATTTATTTAAAAACTGATTTCTAACAGAATTATATTCTCTGTTAGAAGCGTCATTATCACCTTTGGTTTGAAAGAGTAAAGCATAACTCACTTCCAAGTTTTTAATTTGCATTTCTTCAAGAGGATCTTTGTAGTCAAGTAAGAATTTTACAACTTCGCCAATTGACCATGAAATATCATCTTTATTTTTTTCTACAAAAAATGGCGATTCTTTTATCATTTTGAATAATTGACCTGCAATATTTTCTGACAATAATTTGGCATCCAATTTTTCAGAAAGTATATTTATATCTTTTTGTAATTGGTCGATCCTATCAGAATCATAACGAAACCTTGTTTCGCAAATGTCATACCATATATCTCTGGATTCCATTATGAATTTTCGCTTTTGAGGATTTGCACCATATGTTTCATGACAACTTGGGCATAACGGGGAGGCATTATCAAAATCATCGCTACCTCCTTCGGATTGAGGAACAATGTGATGAACTTCAATACCAATTGATTTACAAACACAACACGATAGATGTGCCCTTTTCTTTACATCATATTTTATTTTTTCTGAAAATGCCATTTCACCTCGCGTATAACGCCGCGTTCACCGGCTTGTCCGGTGCAACGCCTTGTTAACTCTTTTCTACATTAGCTTTTTAAAGTCTATTTCATAGCCAGCAGCCACCATTTCTTTTGCTATATCAAGCTGCCAGTCTTTGTCATCGATATAAACAATGCCACTAATATCATTGGGGAACTCAATGTTACCTTCAACTAACGTGGTTACGTTTTCACGCCCAATCTTTCCAATTAGGAAACCATGTTCAAAAACAACATTTTGTCTAGCTCTGTATTTTAATTCACCTTTCTCAGCTTCATCTTTCACATTACCCAGATCATCAGGTGTATATAAAACTATTCCGAAGCCTACATCATTTGAATAATTTTCAATTTTCTCAATGATTGTCATGCTTCGACTCGCTTGCTCATGGAGTATGATAGCTTCAAAGCCGAGCTTCTCGATAAAGCGTGCTGTGCGCTCTTTTGCTTCGCCGTCATGCCCGTGAACTATAAAAACTTTATTTTTAGGTTTTTCTGTTTGTGTTAGCTGTACCGCAGGTTCTTCTTCGGTTTCCGATTTTCTAAAATCATATTCATCATTTTCAACATCCAGAATTAATGAGTCGATATATGCCTGCATCGTCTCGCCATCTTCTCTCCAAAATCTTTGCGCGTCACTCTCGCCACGCCGCAATGAGAACGCATAGTGTGTAAGCTTGGCATTTAGAACAGAGGTCTCACCTGGTAGGTAATCATCTAAGAATTGAGAAAATTTACGTCGCCACGTATTAAATCGCTCTCGCCCAAACTCCACTCCACGACCATGAAATGCTTCTACAACTTCACCGCTCAATCTCTTCTTGAAAAGACTTAGGTTATCAATAACTTTTTGCTTATCCATTCGATCCCTCTTGAGAGTTAACTATTACTTATACTGCCATAATTCCATATAGTACACATGGCAGCCTGCATACTATATTCTAACCAAAACTTTATTATTTATTGTTTTTCAAATATTTTTACTCAAAAATTCCGTATAGTCAACACCCTATTACAAGATGCTATCCAATGGTCTTTTAATTCCTTTACACTTAAAGTTGGTAAAAAATATTTAAATAGTTTTAAATAAAATTCTTTTGTTGTTTTTTTCTTTGTAGGTAATAAAAGGTGAGAGGGTAATGTATCACATACCCCGTTCGGTAATGCTGTTCTATGTAAAACTAACGAAGAAATAAAGTAACCTCATCTCTCAATAAATCTTATAAGTAAACCTAATAATATTATTTACCACTATCAAAAATAAAAAAAAATATTTTTTCCTCCGGCAATAGCTCTTTTACCTTAAATACAACACAAGCCGCCGGGAATAAGATCAACGCTTCGCTCTTCTGTAAATTCGTCATTGGTCATTTATCATTCGTCATTAGTAGTTGGTCATTAGTCATTTGTCATCAGTAATACATTATAAACCGGCAAAGCCAGAACCAAATTATCACATTAGAATAGTATCCTCGGTTAAATTCTTGTTTTTTCGGACAAGAAATTTTTCAAGGATTTCCGCTTTATTTTTTTTTAATACAACATCAAAAAAACATTGAATCCCGCCGGGATTCTTTCCCTGTTTTGTGTTTATGTTACCAAGATTCAATCCCGATGGGATTGTTCAGTTTTATAAAACTTCAAGCAGTTTCGGATTTTTGCAATAACCCGCCTCTGGCGGGTTAAATCTTTGTAACCTTAAACTCAACCAAAATGTACATTCCCTTAGGGAATGAATATTTCATCTCACCTAAGAAACAATTAAAGAAGTTAACTAAAGTTTTGGTTGTCGGCTTCGCCGCGCTAAGATTGAATGGATGCATGATTGAATGAAAAACATTCATCCATTCATTTTCTTTAATCATTTAATATTCTTCCCATTTTGCACAGTCAGCCGCGGTCTTTGCGGTTCGTAGCGTGCTTTGTGAGAAAAAAGAGAATTCGTTTCTCTCTTTCCATTCAACCATTCAATCATGCAATCTTTCAATCCTTCAAGTTTAGCGCGGCGTAACCGTCAACCAAAGTTTTTTTGCTCACAGAAAGGATTCTTTAGAGATAAGAAATATTCATTCCCGATGGGAATGTTAGTTGTTGGTGGGTTTATTTGTTACAAAGCATGCCATGTGCTTGCCATGGATTCAACACCTACGGTGTTGCAGAAATCCCGTAGGGATTTAATATTTGTAACAAAAGAACAAAACTAAAAAAAGAATCCCGGCGGGATTCAATGTTTTTAATTTTGTGATAGAGATAAAAATGGGAAATGAAAATAAGACAAAAATATTCAGCCAGAGGCTGACATGTCCACCGGAGGCGGATAGGCTTGACAAAAAAAACAACAATTTAACCGAGGATTCCATTCAACCATTCAACCATTCAATCATGCAATCTTTCAATCTTGTAATTTTATAATCTTTCCCCATCCCCAAAATTTTCCTTGCTTTTATCAATTATTTCCCCATATTTTTGTAGAACAAATAAGTTCTCGTTTTTAATAACATTCTACGGAGAAATGCTATGGCAGCTCAAGAAACGGGTCATGCAAAGAATGTAGCAAACTTTGAAGACCTTATTTCCTTTTGCACCGGATACGGTGCAAGCTACAACCCCGGTAAAACTTCACTTAAACTTTCATCATTAACCGCCCTCCATACGTTAGCCGATACTAAAATTGCGGCGGTAAACGCGGTGCAAACTCCCTGGTCTAACGCAGTAGCCGCAAGAGATATCCTTTTCAAACCCTTAAGCCCTCTTATTACCAGGGTAATTAACGCCCTCGAGTCAAGCGATATCCCTACGCAAGTGGTAGATAACGCAAAAACTATCGCAAGAAAAATTCAAGGAAGAAGGGCTACTCCCAAAGACACTCCGCCCCCCGCAGACCCGGAAGTGCCCGAAGAAGAAACTCCAAAAAACATCTCTGCTTCTCAGATGGGTTTCGATAACAGGATAGACAACCTTGACAAACTTATTCAACTCCTCTCGGCTCAAACCAACTATGCCCCAAACGAAACGGACTTAACTACAGCTACGTTAACTACCCTGCTGACTGATATGAAAGCCGCCAACAAACTGGTAATTAACACCTATACCCCTTTAAGCAATGCCCGTATTGAAAGGGATGACGTTCTTTATAAAAAAGAGACCGGGTTAGTTGATATAGCTGCCGGTGTAAAAAAATATGTAAAAAGCGTCTTCGGGGCTACAAGTCCCCAATTCAAACAAGTTAGCGGATTACTTTTTACACCGAAACTGAAAAAATAAATATGCCAAAAGCCATTTCGGTTAATAAGGCGTATGAAAATTGATGGATTATAATAATCCATTATTTGAATAGATAGGAAATATAATAAATACCGCCTACCGGAAACCGTTAAAACGGTTCCAAATGTTGATCTCTATTTCATTAACACCTCGATTAATCGAGGTGTTAATGGAAAGATGATAGGCAGCTAAACCGTTTTAACGGTTTTATTCAAATATTCACATAACTTATTAAAAAGGTGGCTTCCCTATTTAAGAAATACGCATCCCTATTTATAGAATAGCCGGGTGTATTTGTAAAACAAGCGGCAGTGTTTGTAAAACAGTCGAGTGTATTTGTAAAACAGTCATGTGTATTTGTAAAACAGTCATGTGTATTTGTAAAATAGTCATGAGTATTTGTAAAATAGTCATGAGTATTTGTAAAACAGTCGAGTGTATTTGTAAAACAGTCATGAGTATTTATAAAACAAGCACCCTCATTTATAAAACAACCGTATCGATTTGTAAGTGAAGCTATATGACTTTTAAACCAAGCTATATGACTTGTAAATGAGACTATGTAATTTATAACTCATCTTATGCATAACTTGTAATTGAATAGCCCCGACATTTATGTCGGGGATCAAATCAACAAGAAGTTCCGGGGCTTTAGCCCAATTTTAGCAATTATTTTGGCTAAAGCCATTTGCTTTTTTGCTTATTCTCCCACGACCTGAAGAGGCTGTGTGAAAATCATTTAGCAAGGGGCTGAACTCAACCCCAACCCCTTCTCTTGAAAAGAGAAAGGGCTAAAAAAGGCGAAATTCAAAGTCCCTCTCTTTTTAAGAGAGGGATTTAGGGTGAGTTCAGTGCTTCTTAATGAATATTAACATAGCCTCTGAAGGTCGTGGCAATTTAAAATACTATTCTGCATAAGGTAATTTATAATTTAACCTTTACAATTTATAAAATGGGGTTAATTTCCTCTATTCATAGCCTATCAACTGCCACTTTTTAGAATAGAAAAAAGAGATTGCTAAAAAAGGATGCTTTTCAACTTTGGTTTAGATGTGCAAATTATTCTTCCGGCTCTAGCGGATTGAAGAGATTCGGTGAGATTTTAATTTGATCAATTATTTTTTTTACTTTTGCCTTCATAAAAACAATGTCGTTGTTAATTATATCCCACACAATTTTAGTATCGATCCCAAAATATTCATGGATTAAGATATTTCTAAGCGCTATTATTTCAGGCCATTCTATTTCCGGGTTGAGTTTTTTGAAATTTGGGGTGAGATGGTTTGCCGCTTCGCCAATAATTTCTAATTGTTTTACACAAGCATACTGCATCATGGAGTTAGATTTAAAAATATCGTAAGATACTTTGTGGATGTACAATTCAATTTCAAGAATTGCATCAAAGATATGCTGTATCCGTGCGTTATCGCCAAGTTTATTTCTCATAGATCAACACTTTGTCTGCATCAATAAAAGGGCGGATATATTTGGAAACACTGTTGCCCGTAACAAGGTCGACTTTTCTTTTTAAGAGATCTTCCAACTCTAACTGCATCCGCACAAATCCCAACCCTATCGGCTGAGAATAATCTAATTCAACCAGAATGTCTATATCACTCTGTGCATCTTCTTCGTTGCGGGAAGCAGAACCAAATAAATAGGCTCTGGTTACGGGTTTGTTTCTAAAACAACTTGCTATCTTTTCTGAAAAATCATTACTCATGGTTTTACTTGTTTTGTTATTATCACCATGTTAAAAATAAATGAAAACATCTTTAAAAACACTATACTAATATCATTTATGAGGAACAGCATCACTCTTCTCTTTCTACGATATGATTTCCCAACAGCATAAAACGAACTTTTCGATGGGGTCTCCTCCTTCTTTTGCTTACCCGGCTTTGCTTATCTCCTGGTCTTTATATTGCAATTGATATAATCTGTAATAGATTCCCCGTTTTGCAAGCAGCTCCTGATGATTTCCGGTCTCCTTTATTTCCCCTTTATGCATTACAAGTATTTTATTTGCGTTCTGTATTGTAGAAAGCCGGTGAGCAATAACTATTGCGGTTCTCCCCACAAGAAGTTTTTCTATTGCCTGCCGGATAAGTATCTCCGTCTCCGTATCAACACTTGAAGTTGCTTCATCTAAAATTAAAATTTGGGGATTAAATGCCAGCGCCCGCGCGAATGAGATCAATTGCTTTTGTCCTACGCTTAGCGTTGCTCCCCGTTCCTTAACCTCTTCATCATATTTCTTCGGAAGCAGTTGAATAAACTTATCCGCTCCAACAAGTTCTGCCGCGCGATGAATTTGTTCGTCGGTAATCTCCCGGTTATTCATCCCTATATTTGATTTAATCGTTCCCGAAAAAAGATAAACATCCTGCAATACAATAGAAATCTGTCTCCGCAGTTCGTGTTTATCAAGTTCACGAATATCAATGCCGTCAACGCGAATGCATCCGCTGTTAATATCATAAAAACGTGTGAGGATATTGATGATACTTGTCTTCCCCGCACCTGTAGCCCCAACAATAGCCACAGTTTCACCGGGATTAACATCCAATGAAATATTCTTTAGAACGAATTCATCTTTATTATATGCGAAGGAAACATCTTTAAAAGAAATTGAACCCTTAACCGAATGAAGAAATTTCGGTTCCTCCGGATTTTTAATAAACGTTTCATCATCAAGCAATTTAAAAACTCTTTCGGAAGAAGCCATTGCCGTCTGCATGATATTATATTTTTCGGAAAGGTCGCGTATCGGGCGGAAAAACATTTCCGTGTATTGAAGAAACGCGAAGAGCGTTCCAAGCGTAAGCACATGGTGTACAACTTCGCCGCCGCCGTACCAAATAATTAATGCAAGAGCGATAGAACTAACAAATTCCACCGAAGGATAAAAGACTGCATAATAAAAAATCGATTCAACGTTTGCTTTTTTATGGTCGCCGTTAATGCCTGAAAACTTTTGCAGTTCCTCTTTCTCTTTATGAAAAAGCTGCATTACGGAAACTCCGGTGATATGTTCCTGCATGTAGGAATTTAATCTTGCAAGATGAAACCGTACGTCGCGGTAGTTCTCGCGGACCTTTCTTCTAAAAAGAAACGTCCCGTAAATAAGTACCGGTAAAATTGAAAGGGAAACGAAAGACAATTTCCAATCCATAAAAAACATAAAACCAAGTATCCAGAAAATGATAAACACATCACTAAAGATCATAATGATGCCGGATGAGAAGAGTTCGTTTAGCGATTCGATATCATTGGTTACGCGGGTAACAAGTCTTCCTATCGGGGTCTTATCAAAAAATTTAATAGCGAGCCGCTGTGTGTGCGAAAACAATTTCATACGGATATCGTAAATGGTCTTTTGTCCCAAATACTGTGTGTAGTAGGTTAGCAGATACTGTATTGCCGATTGAAAAAACAACGTTGCAAATAAAGCGATCGTTATCCAGAGTAATCCGGTAAAGTTTTTATTGGCGATATAATCATCGATTGCTATTTTAGTTAAGTAGGGGCGCAAAGGACCCAGCGCTGCAACAACAATATTGAGCAGAATTGCAAAGATTACATAACGCTTATATGGTTTAATGAACGTTAATAACCGCTTCATCAACTTTGCGTCGTATGCCTTACCGAGTATTTCGTCGTCGTTCTTAATTTGTGCCATTAAATATTCTCTTAATCCTAACCCGGATAAACCGGAAATCACAAAAAGCAAATATCAAAAAACAATGTTCTTTTGAATCTTTTCACTTTTGAATTTTGAACTTATTCGTTATTTGTCATTTGTAATTTGTCTTTTGTTATTTCTTCCAAGCTCTACTCGAACTTAAGTGATAAGCTCCTATACTACTTTATGATAATTTTCTTTAGTAATAAATGATTTAATGTTTCTAATTGTCGTATCCAATATTCTTTCAACCGCTTCATACGAATCAAACGCCATGTGCGGTGTGATGATAACATTTTCTCTGCGGAGTAAAATATTCCTTTTCATGCTTGCTTCAAGATGTTCAAGCGAAACATTCTTCGTCAGCATTTGATTTTCTTCAAGCGCTAACTCTTCTCCTTCAAACACATCAAGCCCTGCGCCGCCAAAGATGCCGTTATCAATAGCGTAATAAAGGGCGGAAGGTTCAATTATTCCGCTTCGTGCAGTGTTGATGAATAAAGCCCCTTTCTTTACAAGGTGAATGTTGCGCATATTAATAAGGTAACGCGTCTGTTCGGTGTATGGACAGTGAAGCGTGAGCACATCGGAATTCGCAAGAAGTTCTTCAAGAGGAACATATTTCAGATCAAGCAATTCTTTCATCATATGATTTTCATTCTGGTCGAACGCCAGCACCTTCATCCCAAAACCTTTTGCCATTTTAATAACGTGCATGCCAATGCTTCCCGCACCGATGATCCCAAGCGTTTTATTCTTCAGATCAAATCCGCGCAACCCTTCAAGCGAATAGTTGCCTTGAACCGTGCGCACATAAGCTTTGTGGAGATTCCTCGACAGCGCCAGAATTAACGCGAAGGTATGTTCCGCAACGGTGTTCTCTCCGTAAAAGGGGACGTTACAGACAGAAATTTTATTTTTCTGCGCTGCCTTTAAGTTGATGTGATTAAATCCTGTGCTGCGCGTAGCAATAAGTTTTAATTTCTTCGCTTTATCAATGATCTCCTGCGTGATCTTAGAATAAATGAAGATTGAAACGACGTCAGCATCTTTTATTAAAGAGACATTTTCTTCGTCAAGTTTTTCTTTATAAAAAAAGAGATCGAAAGTAGTATCAAATTGTCTTTTTAGATACTTCTTTTCATCCGGAGTTATTTCGAAGAAAGCGATTTTTATCTTTGCCATACTTTTCTCCTTAATTAAATTCTTCAATTTCTTTTTCAAGTAGTTGTTTATAATAGATATCGGCGTACAATTTGTTAAGCGCAAGAAGCTCATCGTGTGTACCTTGTTCTGCAATCGTACCTTTATCAAGCACAACTATCTTATCTGCATCTTTTACAGTCGAAATGCGGTGACTAATAATGATGCTTGTCCGTTCTTTCATAAACGCTTTTAAGTTTTTTAGAATTTCCTCTTCCGTGTGTGTATCAACGGCGGAGAAAGAATCATCAAGAATAAGAATTTTCGGATCAATCACCAGTGCGCGTGCGATGGTTGCGCGCTGTTTTTGTCCTCCTGAAAGAGTAATGCCCCTTTCCCCGATTATCGTTTCATATCCATTAGGAAAATCTTTTACATCCTTATCAAACTGTGCAATGCGGGAAACTTCCATCATCTTCTCGTGATCTTCCTCCTTCAATCCGTAACATAAATTCTTTGTAATTGAATCGGAGAAAAGAAAAGATTCCTGCTGCACCAGTCCGATTTGCCTGCGCAAGGTTGCAAAAGGAATTTTATTTATCGGAGTATCATCAATTAAAATTTCCCCATCGGTAACATCATATAAGCGGGGAAGTAAATTGATCAGCGTTGTTTTGCCCGCGCCGGTTAACCCCATTATTGCAAGCGTAGTTCCAACCGGGATCTCAAGATTTATTTTGTTTAAAACTTTCGGAAGATTTTCGTTATAGCTGAACGAGACATTTTTAAAGGTGATTTTCCCATTCAACTCTTTTACCGAGAAATCTGTTATCTCAGACTCTTCAACTTCAAACGGTTCGGCAAGAATTTTATTCAACCTTTTCATGCTTGCTTCTGCTTGTTGAATAATATTGATGACCCACCCGAATGCAATGATAGGCCAGATCAAAAGTCCTAAATAAATGATCAGTGCGGTAATATCGCCAAGCATCAATTGATTCTTAATCACTTCCGAACCGCCCACCCAAATAACAATGATGATGGATAATCCGGTTATCAGAAAAAGTATCGGCTGAAACAATGCCTGGATTTTTACAAGGTTCATGTTTCTGTTCAGGTAATCTTTGCTTAGCGCAGCGAACTCATCAATTTCACTCTCTTCGCGAACGTAAGATTTTATTACTCTCATCCCCGAATAATTTTCCTGCGCTTTTGTGGTAAGTTCAGAAAACTTTTCTTGTATTGCGGTAAAGCGGGCATGAATTTTTTTCCCGATTACATAAATCAGGTAAGATAAAAACGGTAGAGGCAGCAGAGAATAGAGTGTAACCGATACATCAATCGAAAGCATTATCCAGATAACAATAAGTAGACGAATACCGGTATCAATGGTGTACATAACCGCCGGACCAATAAACATTCGCACCGCGTTAATGTCGTTAGTGGCGTGCGCCATAATGTTTCCGGTTGAATTATTTTGGAAATAGCGTAGCGGCAGCCGCTGCACGTGTGCCCAAAAGTCCTGGCGAAGATCAAATTCAATTTCGCGCGATACAACAATTATTGTTTGACGAATTAAGAATCTAAAAAATCCCGAAATTAGCGATGCGCCGGCAATGATTAAGCCATACTTGATTAATGTTTGATGAGAAAGGGAATGCTGCAGATCATTTATCGCATCTTTTATTGCAATAGGAATATACGTTGAAAAACCGTTTGAGATGAGGATGAAGAGAATTCCCCAAAAGATTTTAGTCTTATACCGGACAAAATATTTTTTAAGAGATTTAAGGTTAGTCATTTAGTTCTTAATGGCAAATAAATTTTTATTAAACAGTATTTAATCGTGTCTTTTATTGGATCAGCCGATAAACAGACTATTCTCTTTTCAACTTAAGTTAATTCACTTAACGTACTAATCTATTATCTCAAATCCCGTGTACTTTTGTAAAACTTTCGGAACAACAATTTTTCCTTCCGGAGTTTGATTGTTTTCTAAAATAGAAACCATCAAACGGCTGGTTGCAAGCCCGCTGCCGTTAAGCGTGTGCAAGAATTCAGGTTTCTTCGTCGTTTCATTTCTGAATCGAATATTTGCACGACGCGCCTGGAACGCTTCAAAATTACTGCATGACGAAGCTTCCAACCATTTATTTTCTGCCGGAGACCATGTTTCAATATCGTAACATTTTGCGGCGGAAAAGCTTAAATCTCCCGTGCAAAGTAACAAGAGACGATACGGAACGTTTAGTTCGTGCAAAATATCTTCCGCGTCCTTTACTAATAACTCCAATTCGTCGTAAGAAGTTTCCGGTTTTACAAATTTTACCATTTCAACTTTGTTAAACTGATGTACGCGCAAAAATCCCTTTGAATCTTTTCCATAACTTCCGGCTTCGCGTCTAAAGCAAGGTGAGTAGCCGACATATTTTACCGGCAGATCTTTTTCACTTAATATTTCATCCCGGTGAATATTGGTGATGGGAACTTCGGCAGTTGGAATCGGGTACAATCCGTCTTTTTCAACAAAATACATATCTTCTTCCATCTTTGGAATTTGTCCGGTTCCTTTCATTGATTCGCGGTTGACCAATATCGGCGGCATTACTTCGGTGTAACCGTGATGTTGCAAATGGTAGTCGAGCATAAAATTGATTAACGCGCGTTCCAGCGTTGCACCTTTTCCGATGTATAAAGGAAACCCCGAACCGGATATTTTTGTGCCGCGTTCAAAATCCAAAATTTTTAATTTTTTTCCAAGTTCAATGTGGTCTAAAACTTTAAAATCGTTTTGAAAAGAAAAACCATCGGGCAGCCATTGTTTTGTTTCAACATTTTCTTCGGCGGTCTTCCCAACCGGAACAGATACATGCGACAAGTTTGGAGTATGTCGAAGAATATTTTCTGACTTTTCTTCAATCTCTCTAAGCTGAGAATCGAACTGAGCAATTTGGTCGCCGACTAATTTCATCTCAGCAAAAACAGAGGAAGTATCCTGTCCGGCTTTTTTCATCTGTGGAATTTGTGCCGAGGCTTGATTCCGTTTTGCTTTAAGTTCATCTGTTTTTAATATCAGCGAACGGCGTTCTTCGTCGGTTGCCAAAATTTCATCAACGATATCTTTAGCATTTTTGTTTAAGAGTCCTTGGCGGACAAGTTCCGGGTTTTCGCGAATTAGTTTTATGTCTAACATTTATTTCCTTTTTAATCCCGATGGGACTATTGATTTGTTAATTTTTCTTCTATTAAAAATCTTTCAACTTCTTTAATTAAAATTTCTTTGTCCGGTAAATAATAAATATACTTCGAAGCAAAAATTTGATTTGTTAGTCCACCAAGAGCATATTCAGCAACTACTTCATCTTTTTCGGTACACAGAATAATTCCAATTGGTTCGATATCTTCTTCATCATTAATTTCAGTTTTGAAATAATTGAGATACATGTTCATTTGACCAACATTATCTGCTTGAAATTTTTCTGATTTTAAGTCTATTAAAATGTATGCTTTCAAAATTTTATTATAAAAAATCAAATCAATATAATGATGCACGTTATTTAAGGTAATACGAAATTGAGAGCCAACAAACATGAAACCTTTCCCAAGTTCCAATAGGAAATCTTCGATATGGCGTATGAGTTTTAATTCTAAGTCTTTTTCTAAAATCGGCTTGTTTTCGGGAATCCCTAAAAATTCAAAAACATAAGGATCTTTAATAAGATCTGAAGGATTAAGAATAATCTGTCCTTCTTGTGCCAATTTCAAAACTTTTTCTTTATTTGGTTTTCCTTCGGAAAGGAGAAGTCGTTCAAACAAAGAACTTGCGATTTGTCTTTTTAATTCACGCACGGACCAACGAGAATTAATGGCTTCTTTTTCATAGAAAGAACGCTTGTTGTCGTCAGTAACAACCAAAAGTTCGCAATAGTGTGACCAAGACAATTGACCAGACACCGTCTGGACATCAGAAAAATAGAGATAAAAATTCCTCATGTAAAAAAGATTTGAACGAGAAAACCCCTTCCCATTTCTTTTGATAATTGTTTGGATAACTCTAAAATAATTTGACGGCTGGATTTATTATCAAAATTATTTGTTCCTTCTTTTTCTACAATTGCTTTTCCTATTTCCCAATACGTTTGAATTAGTTCGCTATTTATAGTTTGCGCTAATTTAGAGCGGGAAGCATTAATAATTTGCTTAATCTTTATTAACAAATCCGCTATCGCGATATTTTGCAAACGACTCATTATTTTTTTCGTTCTGTTAAAAATGACTCACAAATAAGTTTCATGACTAATATTTGTTTCCTTTTAATTTCTCAGTGTCTTTGCGGTAAAATTTCGCCGCAAAGGTTTATCTCACCACAAGATTAAAAATTTTATTCTTCACAAAAATTTCTTTAACAACTGTTTTTCCTTCGATCCATTTAGCGACTTTCTCATCGGCATAAGCAACAGATTTCACCACAGCTTCATCACTGTTCGTCGGAACTTGAATGGTTGCACGCAATTTCCCGCTGATCTGTACCGCGATATTTGCGACATCTTCCGTCAAAGCATCTTTATCCGCATCAAACCAAACGGGGTTTTCAAAAATCGTTTTTTCTTTTCCGATGATCTGCCAGCATTCTTCTGCTAGATGCGGCGCTATTGCCGCAAGCAGAATCGCTAACCGTTCCAACGTGTAAACTTGAATTTCTTTGCTGCAAGTCGGTAACGTTTTTAGTTCATTTATCAATTCCATTAAACTTGCAATGGCGGTATTGAAACGGAAATGATTTAGCTCTCCGTCATACTTCGCGATAGTTTGATTGATCTTTCTATAAATATTTTTATCCGTATCACTCAAAACTGTTAAATCATATTTTGGTTTTGCAGAAGTTTCGTTTGCAATATTTTCATGAGCGGTAAACAAATCATATACGCGCTGGACAAATCTCTCTGTTCCGGCAATTCCTTTGTCGCTCCAATCGCCGCCTTGTTCAAACGGTCCCATAAACATTAAGTACAAGCGGAAAACATCGTTGCCGACATTTTTTGTGAAGTCGTCGGGGTTAACAACATTTCCCTTTGACTTGGACATCTTTGCGCCTGAGTTTGTAATCGTTCCTTGATGCACAAGCGTTTGGAACGGTTCATCGGAATTTGTTAATCCAAGATCACGGATAAATTTGTGAATGAACCGAGCGTACAACAAATGCATTGTTGCATGTTCCGCTCCACCAACGTACATATCAACCGGGACAAATTTGTCCGTCAATTCTTTATCAAAAATTCCTTCGGAGAAATTTGGATTGAGATAACGGAAATAATACCACGAAGAATCAACAAATGTATCCATTGTATCGGCTTCCCGTTTTGCGTCAGCGCCGCACTTCGGACATTTTACATTTATGAATTTGTCATTTCTCGCAAGAGGAGAAACTCCCTGACTTTTGAAATCGACATCGTAAGGTAATTCAACCGGCAAATCTTTTTCTTCAACTAAAACTTCACCGCAATTGTCGCAGTGAATTACCGGGATAGGTGTTCCCCAATATCTTTGGCGGGAAATCAACCAATCACGTAAGCGGAAATTTATTTTTCTTTTTCCATAATCATTTGCTTCGAGATATTCTATAATTTTTTGCTTCCCTTCATCCGAACGCAAACCGTTAAATTGGCTTGAGTTTACCATTGTTCCGGTTTCGGTGAAAGCTTCTTTTAATTCGTCATCAGCATTCGTCCCATCTTGCAAAATTACTTTTCGGATTGGCAATGCAAATTTTGTCGCAAATTCGAAATCTCTTTCGTCATGCGCGGGAACCGCCATAACACAGCCTGTTCCGTAGGTGAGCAGCGCGTAATCGGCAATCCAAATAGGAATGCGTTCTCCGTTCACCGGATTAATCGCGTATGCTCCGGTAGGCACACCGGTTTTTTCTTTTACCGTGGAAGTCCTTTCAATCTCTGTTAATTTTCTCGTTTGATCGCGGTAATCGTCAACCGCTTTTTTGTTTTCCGCAGTAACGAGTTTATCAACTAAAGAATGTTCCGGCGCGAGGACGACGTAAGTTACGCCAAACAACGTGTCGGGACGTGTAGTGAAAACCGAAATTGTCTCATCACTATTTTCAACTTTAAAATGAATTTCTGCGCCGACGCTTTTTCCTATCCAGTTTCTCTGCATCAATTTTGTTTTTTCGGGCCAATGGATTGTTTCCAATCCTTGTAAAAGTTCTTCGGCATATTCAGTTATTTTGAAAAACCATTGAGTAAGATTTTTCTGAATTACCTGCGACCCGCACCGTTCGCAAGTGCCGTCGGAAAGAACCTGTTCGTTTGCTAAAACCGTGTTGCACGATGTACACCAATTTACCGGAGCGTTTTTTCTGTAGGCTAATCCTTTTTTGTACAGCTGAATGAAAAGCCATTGATTCCATTTATAATATTCGGAAACGCACGTCATCAGCTCCGCATCCCAATCGTACATGCAGCCCATATTTTTCAACTGCGAACGGATGTCCGCAATGTTTTTCATTGTGCTGTCATGCGGATGAATTCCGGTTTTGATCGCAAAATTTTCCGCCGGCAATCCAAACGCATCATAACCCATCGGCTCAAAAACATTGAAACCTTTTAATTTTTTGAAGCGCGCCCAACTATCGGTTGGACCGTAATTATACCAATGTCCGCAGTGTAGTTTTGCACCGCTGGGATAAATAAACATTACAAGAGTGTAGAGTTTGTTTCCGGTTTTTGAAAAATCTGTTTTATAAACCTTGTTCTTTTCCCAATAGCTTTGCCATTTGGTTTCAATTTCTGCAAAAGGATATTTCATACAATTCTTTAATTAGGAGTTTGGAATTTGAAATTAATTGTGAGCAAATTTACCGAAAAACGGAGGGAATTCAAACGAGATGGAAGGTCGAAATGAGGTTAATTTAAGAGTCTTTTTAGAAGTTCTTCTTTGGTGATTTGAAAATGCTCGGCTACATCTTTTAGAATACTATTCAATGTTCCGATTTTGATGGGATTGTGGTTTGGAATAGTGATGTGGTGTTCGCCATTCATTATGGTAGTCAACCGAATATGGCTTCCGGACTGTCGTGATGGCACATATCCTGTTTTGGCTAGAAGTTTTATAAATTGATCTGCATTAAAATCTCGGGGAAGTTTCATGCCGCAAGAATTTCTTCTTTTATGTAATGAAGACGTATGATTTTGGGAGATTGTCCCTCTTCAAAATGGCAAGAGACAGCATCTTTAATGTTTTTTTTCAACTCTTCAATTGTTTCTGCTTCGGTGAAGATAGATTCACCTAACGCCTTCGCCTCAAATCCTCCATCAACTGATTCTTCGATTATAAAAATTATTTCATTCATAAGTAAAATCTCTTTTTGTTTCTTCTAAATATAAGACTATTTAGAACTTCAATCCATACCAGACAACATCGGGATAAACTTTTACCGCCGGCATTGGCAAGTGGTAAAAGTTTAAATACTTTTTTATGAATTTTAAGAAAGAAGAATTTCCGGGAAGTTCATCTATATTAAGATCAAGCGCGAGATAAATTTCGTGATGACGGGAGTTTGTGTCAAATCCCTTAACAGAATGCCCGATTGCAACATTTAAAAATGCAGGATAATATTTTCTGACTTCATCCGGTAAATAATTTGCGATCGAAATACTAAGCCAATGATACGTGCTCTCATAATCATCAAAGATAACTTTGTGTGAACCGTTCTTAAAGCGCTCGGAGGGGAAAAAACTGATCTTCATGTTAAAATTTTTTAACTGCGGATATTTGCATTGAAGAAGCGGGTAAGTAGCGCCGAAAACATTTGCTGAAAAATCTCCCCAGCTGAACCCCCATTGTTTTGAAAAACCATCCTTTATTTCAGTGAACGATTGATAAGTCAGAGCGGTAATTCCGCCGTAGAGAAGGCTTTTCTCTTCTTCAAAACCGCTCCAGACAAAAGCATCTGCGTAAATATTTGCGGCAAACATCGGGAAAAAGAAATGTCCAAATTTATCAGCACCGAGCGCGTAAGTCCAATCCTCTTTCCAGTTAAAATGGAACGGACTTTTTTCTCCTTTCCACCAAAGATTTTTCTGAAATGCCTGCCCATAAATAAATCCGCCGAGTGTTACACCGCCGATAAAAGAAAGTTTGTAATAATTTATTTTGGAACTATCCTGCTGAAGGTTTTCTTGCGGATGCAAAAGAGAGGCAAAAAGTAAAAAAATAAAAATTGTTTTCATTCTTCCATCGAAATGTTAGGCTGCAAAGCAGAGAAAAACATTATATTTACGAAAGAAATATCACAAAAAAGAAAAACTAATAAAAGAATTATGCGAATTTTGCCATCAACTTATTTTACCTATAAAAACAATCAACTTTACTGTGAAGACGTTGCCGTTGCCGAAATAATTAAGCAGACCGGGACTCCATTGTACATTTACAGTAAACATTATTTTGAACATGCTTACAAAGACTTTGAAGCAGCATTTCACAGTATTCCGCATAAAATATTTTATGCGGCAAAATCTAATTTCAATCTCAGTGTAATAAAAACTTTCCTACAGCTTGGAAGCGGAGTAGACGTCAATTCCGAAGGGGAACTCTACCGCGCACTAAAAGCCGGGGCTAAACCGGATAAAATAATTTTAACAAGCGTCGGAAAAACAAGAAGAGAAATTGAACTTGGTCTTGAACATGATGTGTTGATGATCAAAGCGGAATCGGAAGAAGAAATTTATTTGATAAATGAAATTGCCGTTTCGATGAACAAAATTGCGCGGGTTGCAATCCGGGTTAATCCCGATGTTGATGCAAAAACGCATCCCTATATTTCAACCGGGCTTTCGGAAAATAAATTTGGGGTTGACAGTGAAACAGCATTAAAGATTTTCCGCATGCAAAGCGAATTAAAAAACATTAAATTTGTCGGAATTGATATGCATATCGGTTCGCAGATAACCACCATTCCACCTTTTGTTGAAGCGGTCGAAAAGCTTGCCAATCTTTTCTTTATTCTAAAAAAAGAAGGAATTGAATTAAAACATTTTGATGTTGGCGGCGGAATCGGTATTCAATACAAAGATGAAAAAACTTTTTCGATGAAAGAGTTTGCAGAAGCAATTCTTCCAACACTAATAAGTCTAAATTGTGAAATCATCTTTGAACCGGGAAGATTTTTGACTGCGAACGCCGGAGTGTTAGCAACGGAAGTTTTGTACACGAAGAAAAATCAAAATAAAAACTTCATCGTAGTTGATGCAGCAATGACCGACTTATTGCGTCCAAGTATTTACGGCGCATATCACCATGTTCAACCGGTAACTCTTGATGAAACAAGAAAAGAGATTGTTGCTGATGTTGTTGGTCCTGTTTGCGAAAGCGGAGATTTTCTTGCAAAGGAAAGGACTATTCAAAAAAGTGAGCATGGAGAATTGCTGGCCGTAATGTCTACCGGCGCTTACGGAATGGTGATGGCGTCAAACTATAACGCGCGCAGAAGACCTGCAGAAATTTTAGTAGACGGCAATACTTTCAAAATAATCCGGGCACGTGAGACTTTTGAACAACTTTTGTGGGATGAAGAAAATTATTTATAAAAAATATAAAAATTATGAGAAGAAGAATATTTCTAAACACAATCACCGCAGCAGCAGCCGTTGCAGCTTTGCCAAATTTCTCTTTCCCCGCTGAAAAAACAAAGATCATAAAACCAAAAAAATTAAATGTTGGCGACACAATCGGATTGGTTTCTCCCGGCGGTTTTATTACCGAAGAACAACTTGAAGAATCAAAAACAAATATGACGTCGCTCGGGTTTTCAGTTATCGCGGCAAAAAATATTTTAAATCGATTCGGATATTTTGCCGGCACTGATAGACAACGAGCGGAAGATTTGCATGAAATGTTTGGCAACAAAAAGATTGACGGCATTGTTTGCGTACGCGGTGGATATGGCTGCGCACGCGTTTTAGATTTTCTCGATTTCAATTTAATTAAGCGAAATCCCAAAGCGCTAATCGGGTACAGCGATATTACGGCATTGCTCTACGGAATTTATTCTCAAACCGGATTGATTGGTTTTCACGGACCGGTAGCAACTTCTACGTTCAATGAATTTAGCGTTACTAATTTTAAAAATGTTTTGATGAATCCCCGGAAGAAGACCCCTCTTTATATTGCAGAAGAAGATCCAGCTAAAAGTGAATATAAACCTTTTATAATACGCAGCGGAAAAGCAGAGGGAAAACTTGTAGGTGGAAATTTGTCTATTGTGGCTTCGTTGATCGGAACAAAATATGATGTTGATTCAAAAGGGAAAATAATTTTCCTTGAGGAAGTCGGAGAAGAACCTTACAGGGTAGATAGAATGTTAACGCAAATGATCCAAGCCGGAAAGTTTAAACATGCCGCCGGTGTTGCGCTTGGCGTTTTTAGTAAATGTGAACCGAAGCCGGATGAATCGGGAATTGCAAATTCTTTTTCTCTTTCTGAAGTTTTGCAAGAGAGATTATTTCAGTTGAAAATTCCGGTTTTGTATGGTTTATCGTTTGGACATATTGTAAATAAATTTACGTTGCCGTTCGGCATTAACGCTGAGCTCGATGTTGATAATCAAAAATTGACGTTACTTGAAGAAGGTGTAGTTTAATCATTTGTTAAATTATTAAGAGAAAAATCATGAAAGTAAAAACATTTTTTATTTTGTCCTTTTCGGCGATTACTTTTTCAGGCTGTTTAGTTTATCAAAAAGTTTCGTATGAAGTGGCCGTGGATAGGAAAAAATCAGGCGAAGCAAAAGTAACTTTTTATGATCTGAAATCGGATGCGCTTGGCAATAAAGAGTTTACTGAAGACAAAGACAATCTTTTCAACAAATTATTAAAGAGCGATGAGTTTATCTCTTCGCAAAAAGAAGAAGGCAAAGAAGTTGTAGGCAGAAAACTTTTTCTGGAGGATAAAAAACTTAACGGTGAAGTTACTTTTAAATTTCAAGATGTAGATGTAGTTGAAGGGATTCAATTTCAAGACGGATTTTATTTCTTAACCGTTGAAGAGGGAGACAGTATTATTTCCACGAACGGGACGGTTGTTCCCTTAAACAAATTCAAAAGAATTATTTGGGAAGGAAGTCAAAAAGTGTTGAAATTTGAAATGCTTACGGATGTTAATCTTAACGATCTGCGCGAACTTGCCCCTTTTTACAAAGCTAATGACAATTGATTAATGACTAAACTACTTTTTCACCTTGTAATTTGTTTTTTGGAAATTGGAATTTCATCCCGTGTATGTTGAAGTAGTTTTTCCGCTGCCATTCCAAAAAGCCTTTACTTATACGGTTCCAAATGAATTAGAAGAACAAGTTCAGGTTGGTGTAAGAGTGGTAGCTCCTTTCGGTAAGCGGGTCTTAACGGGATTTATCGTTTCGGTTCTGACAGAAACTTCTGTAACAGAAAAATTGAAAAACATTTACGATGTTTTAGACGGACTTCCCATCTTTGATGCAACTTCAATTAAATTTTACGAGTGGCTTTCCGAATATTATCTCTCCTCGCTCGGTGAAGCTTTCCGGCTCGCTATTCCGCCGGGGACAGAAGTGCAATCAAAAAAACGCATTTCAGTTGACGTTAATTTTGCAAAAAATATGTTAGGTGAAGGAGGGAAAAAATCTCCAATTCAAAAAACATTACTAAAAATATTTTCTGAAAATGAAACGATTAGTTATCACCAACTTCAACAACAAACAAAACGGAAAAATCTTCTTTCGCCACTTCGTACGTTGGAAAAAGCGGGAGTAATTACCATTCATGATGAAGTTGATAAAGCGAAGGTCGGGATTAAAACAATTCTTTCGGTGAAACTCTTAAAATCAGCAGAAGAGGTTTATGAGTTTATCCCGACAATCGAGGCTAAATCGCCGAAGCAAGTTGATGTTTTGTTGAAACTGGTTTCCGGTCAGCATGAAATGCCGCTGCAACAACTGTTAAATGAAACAAAAGCTTCTCCTGCCTCAATTAAGGGATTAGAAAAAAAAGAAATTATTACAATTGTTAAAAAGCAAATTGAGAGAACATATCAAGAACCTTATTCCGAAGACCTTATTGATTTTGCTTTAACTTCAGATCAAAATAAAGTTTTAGATGAAGTCTATCCCTTTCTCGCAAATCATTCGTTCAAAATATTTCTGCTGCACGGCGTGACCGGAAGCGGCAAAACTCAAGTCTATATCGAACTCGTAAAAAAAGTTTTAGCGCTTGGTAAAACCGTAATTGTTCTCGTTCCCGAAATATCATTAACACCTCAAATGACGGCGCGGTTAACGAATAATTTTAAGGGAATGGTTTCAGTGATTCACAGTAAAATGTCGCCAGGTGAGCGGTTTGATTCGTGGCAAAATATTTTGAATGGAAAATCCCGGGTAGTTATTGGAGCCCGCTCTGCGCTTTTTTCACCGCTGAAAAACATCGGACTTATCATTGTGGACGAAGAGCATGACGGCAGTTATAAGCAGGATGAAACGCCCCGTTATAATGGAAGAGATGCGGCGCTGATGCGTGCAAAATTTTCAGATTGTCCGATTGTACTCGGTTCGGCTACCCCATCAGTTGAAAGCATGTATCATGCTACGATGAAAAAATATCAACTCTTAAATCTCCCGATACGTGTTGATGATGCAAAGCTTCCCAAAATAACTTTAGTAAATATTAACGACGAAAAAAAACTTAACCGGATGGAAAGTTTTTTCTCGAAGACGTTACTTGAAAAAATCGAAGAACGCCTAAAGAAGAAAGAAGGGGTGATCATTCTTCAAAACAGACGTGGTTTTGCTACGCAAATATATTGCGTTGAATGCGGACAAATAGAAACGTGCGATAATTGTTCGGTTTCTCTTGTGTATCACATTAACGAGAATACGCTGCATTGTCACTACTGCGGATTTGTAAAAGAAGCGCCGCCTGCATGTAATCACTGTGGTTCGTCGCATCTTAAATATTTTGGAACAGGAACGGAACGCGTTGAAGACGAACTTGCTTACTACTTTCCAAATGCTGTTCTTGAACGGATTGATTCCGACGCGATTTCTAAAAAAGGAAATTTAGGAAACATTCTTTCAAATTTTAAAGACGGAACAATTGATATTCTCGTCGGCACACAGATGGTGGCAAAGGGAATGGATTTTTCCCGCGTTACGCTTGTTGGCGTTATCTCGGCTGAAACAAATTTATGGCTTCCCGATTTCCGCGCTGATGAGCGAACTTTCCAACTTTTAACGCAAGTTAGTGGAAGAGCGGGACGAAGTAAAATTGAAGGCGAAGTGGTAATTCAAACGCAAAACGACAAACATTTCGTCCTTCAAAAAGTTGTACAAAATGATTATGACGGTTTTTATCAAAAAGAAATATTAGACCGGGAACACCGGGGTTACCCGCCGTTTATGCGGCTTGCCGTAATAGAAGCGAAAGATAAAGAAGAAAAAAAAGCACTCGGTGCGATGAAAGAATTTTATAATGAATTGCTGGCATTCAAAAAGTATCTAAAAATTACATCGCCGACTTCCGCTGTTATTGCAAGACTAAAAGGTGAATACCGCTTTCAAATCGTTTTAAAAACAGATAGAGTAACCGATCCTTCCGGAAGTATTTTAAGAAAAGCAATCTCTGAATCGTTTATGCGGTTCAATCGAAAAACCATATTTAAAGATGTAAAAATCTTTTTTGATATTGACCCGCAAAGCATCTTGTAATATTATATGTGAATGCAGAATAAACAACGCTTATTCTGCATTCATCAATCTAAACTATTTAAGCAAAGTTCTGAAGGAATGGAACCGATTTCATTAAGAGGAACATAATGAAACTCCAGATGATCCAGGCGCCAAAAACAAAATAATAATATTTTTTTGAATCGCCCGCGTTAAAAACTTTTGTCATTCCCAACGCTATAACAAAGTACATCCAGATTGAGAAGACGTCTAATTTTGCCAGAAGAAAACCTACAAATGTTTTCGCATCAACAGAGAATAACGTTGCGGCAGATACATCGCGAGAAAGTTTTCCGCTAAATAACGAAAAGATCGTAACCAAAACCATGCTGATAATTCCAATGTAACTTGTTAACCCCGTTGTAACCAGAACATGTTTGTAGGTTCCATCAGCTTTGAAAACAAATTTGATGAAGAGAAAATAAAACCCGGCGATAATCAAATACACGATGAATCCAAAGACCAAAATGCTAATAGCAGTAAAAACTTTTCCGACTGTTCCGCTCATTTTATCCATTTGGTCTTCAACTGTCTGCATCTGTTCTTCAGCTTGTTGTTTGGTCATTGTTCCTTTATCGACCTGCTCTTGAAATCGTTTTTCAATTGCTTC
This sequence comes from Ignavibacteriaceae bacterium, assembly GCA_041667115.1. Classification (GTDB taxonomy): domain Bacteria; phylum Bacteroidota; class Ignavibacteria; order Ignavibacteriales; family Ignavibacteriaceae; genus UBA1563. Next base: position 27,678 of record JBAYFO010000009.1, read on the forward strand.
AAGCTGTTTCTGTTTCATCTCGGCTTTTATTTGTGGGTTGCCCATCATAATAAATTGAGAAATAATAACGACTACAAACATTGCCAGAACAGGAAGGAGCCAATCAATTGTTCTAATCGGAAACTTGGCAATACTTGCAAATGTTTTCCCCGGTTCGGAAAATATCCCGACAAGTTTATCGGAATGACTTAATTCCGGTTCTTGCTCTTCAACAGGCGCTTGATCAGTTTGCTGTAAATCTTCAAAATCACTCATGGTTTACTCCATTTTTGTTGAAAGAATTTATTTTGCAGATAAAAATTAATGCAATTCGCATTAAAGACAAATCAAAATCTCAATTCTTTCATTTGTCTCTCAAAAACTAATGAAGTAGTTTGCTAATAATATTTTAATAATTAAGAAGAACCATTTTATGAGAACTATAATTGAGCCGTTCAAGATCAAATCAGTTGAACAGATCCGTTTTACCACAAGGGAAGAGCGGGAAAAAATCTTAAAGGATGCCGGATACAATCCCTTTTTAATTCATGCGGATGATGTACTAATTGATCTGCTTACCGACAGCGGCACCTCGGCAATGAGCGCCGCACAGTGGGCGGGCATTATGCAGGGAGATGAATCGTATGCAGGTTCACGTTCATTCTATCGCTTTGAAGCAATGATAAGAAAAATTACAGGGATGAAATTTATTATTCCGACACACCAGGGAAGAGCCGCAGAAAAAATTCTCTTCTCTATCGTTGGCGGTAAAGGAAAATATTTTCCAAATAATACGCACTTCGATACAACGCGCGCAAACATTGAGTTTTCCGGTGCTGAAGCAGAGGACTTCCTAAATGAAATTGGAAAACATCCAGAAATCCGCGCCGACTTTAAAGGAAACATGGATATTGAAAAACTTGAAAAATTCATCCAAGAAAAAGGAAAAGAAAATATTCCCCTCTGTATGATCACTATTACAAATAATTCAGGCGGTGGACAGCCTGTCTCGATGCAAAATATCCGTGAGACGAAAGAGGTCTGCATGAAATATGGAATTCCTCTTTTTATTGATGCCTGCCGGTTTGCAGAGAACGCCTACTTTATCAAAATAAGAGAAAAAGGATACGAGCATAAATCAATTCTTGAAATTGCTCAAGAAACTTTTTCTTATGCAGACGGCGTTACCATGAGTGCAAAGAAAGATGCGCTTGTAAACATCGGTGGATTTTTAGCAATGCAAGATGAAAAACTTGCCACACAGTGCCGCAATCTTTTAATTGTTACCGAAGGATTTCCTACTTACGGCGGACTTGCCGGAAGAGATCTGGAAGCTGTCGCCCAGGGTTTGGAAGAGGTTCTGGAAGAAAATTATTTGCAATATAGAATTCGCAGTGTTGAATATCTCGGCGAAAAATTAGTCGCTGCGGGAGTCCCAATTATTGAGCCACCGGGTGGTCATGCAATTTACATTGACGCAAAAAGATTTTTACCGGAAATTCCTCCCCATCAATTTCCCGGGCAAGCAATTGTATGCGCTTTATATATGGAAGGCGGAATTCGTTCTGTTGAAATTGGAAGCGTGATGTTCGGAAAGAATGACGAAAACGGAAATATTATTTCTCCCCCAATGGAACTCGTCCGTTTAGCAATTCCGCGAAGAGTTTATACGCAAAGTCATATTGATTATGTAAGCGAGGTTGTTATTAATGCTTACAAACGCCGCAATGAGATGCGCGGTTTTAAATTTACGTATGAAGCTCCGATGCTTCGTCATTTTACGGCAAGGTTTGAACCCATATGATTGGCAAGGAAAGAATGAAAAAATATTTAAAACATAACAACAAAAAGCAAGTTTGGCGCATGCTGATTTCCGAAACGGATAAGCTTGTAATTGAAGAGCGCGACATGAAAACAAAGGAAGTCTTTTTTTCTTGCTACGATTTATTAACTAAAGCAAAAATTTTTTCCAATTTCCAATTTGAAGAAAAATCATGGATTGGTATTGAAGCACTAGAGAAGGATCTCATCATTTTTCACTTATATGCAAAGCCCGATATGCCGCAGCATAAAGGATTTTTCGCCTATGATATAAAGCAAAAAAAAATCCTTTGGAAGAATGATACGTTGGCATATTTCTTTTCCGATGACGAAAAAATTATTGCCTTTCAGCAGCAATTTGAAGGAAGATTTTATGTGGAGATTGACCTATTGACCGGTGAAGTTCTACGAGATCTTGGTGAAGATTATACAAACGTAAATTCATTAAAAGCTGAAGCGCAAGAAAAAAAATCTTACCTCGATTATCTTTTTCCTGAAGTTTTTAATCCTTTAAATGATGACCCGCAATTTGATTGCATCCGAAAGACTATCTCCGGGTTTTCCTTTTCAGGGCAGGTTGAATACTTTCAAAATGGAAATATGCTCTTCTTCACCTTTCACGAAAAAAAGGATGAAAAATTCACGCAGCATTTTTATATTTGCGATATTACGAACGGTTCTCTTTTTTATTCTGACACTCTAAACAAGAATATTCAAAATTATGCTGTCGATTCGTTTTTCCTTTATAAAAACTTCCTTTTTCTTTTAAAGGAAAAACAGAGTATAGAAATATTTAAGATAAATAGGTAACAGAGGATGTTATGTTTTTAACTAAAGATGAGCAGGGAATTTTACTGTTTATTGCGCGGCAGTCCATTGAGTCAATTTTCGAAGACTTTCCCTCGGTTCCGGAAATTGATTATGCACGGCATCCGTCGCTTGCAATGCAGACAGGCTGTTTTGTTACTCTCACAAAAAGTAAACAATTGCGCGGCTGTATCGGATATATTTCCTCGAGTACGCCGCTCGGAGAAACAATTTGGGAAGTGGCAAAACTTTCCGCACTGGAAGACCCGCGGTTTCCTCCAATATCTTACGATGAAATTAGTCGGGTATTAATTGAAATTTCTGTTTTAACTCCCCCGGTTCCGATTACAAATTATAATGAAATTAAAATTGGTCAACACGGATTAATTTTAGATGAACCCGATGCGCATGGTTTACTGCTGCCGCAAGTGGCTACTGAAAATCATTTTACAGTTGATGATTTTTTAACTGCGCTTTGCCAAAAAGCCGGAGCCGATCCGTTTTTATGGCGGACGAGATTTCTTAAGATAAAGACCTTTACCGCAGAAGTTTTTCGCGAAGAACAACATAGAGACTTAACCGGTGAAAGAAAATAGACCCCCATATTTTGCAGGAGCTTTTTATCCTGAGCATCCTGTGGCTTTACAACACGAAGTTCAAAAAATGTTGCAAGCCGCTCAACACGATTTTCTTTTTCCGAATCTGCACACTATTGTTGCTCCTCATGCCGGGTATGTGTATTCAGGATTAACGGCGGCTTATGCCTACAACTCGGTTAAAGGGAAAAAATATTCAACCGTAATAATCCTTTCCCCAAGCCATCAAGAATATTTTCCCGGCATTTCAATTTATGATGGAGACGCTTACGAAACTCCGCTTGGACTTGTACCCGTAAATCATGATGTTTCTGATCTATTGGCGAAAAGTTCAAAAAGAATTTTTCGCGGTAAAGAAGGGCACCGGAGTGAACATGCAATTGAAGTCCAACTTCCTTTTCTGCAACTGGTTTTAAATGATTTTACTATCGTTCCTATTGTAATGGGAGATCAGGATGAAGTATTTGTTGAATCGCTTGCCGAAAGTCTTTCTTCTGTTTTAAATGATGAAACCTTGGTTGTGGTCAGTTCGGATCTTTCGCATTATCATTCGCAAAAAAAAGCAAATCTACTGGATGCTGCAGTTGCACAGCGCATTGAAACACTTGATTATAATGGCTTGGCAAGCGATCTAAGGTTGGGCAAAAGCGAGGCGTGCGGCGGCGGACTTATTCTTGCTGCGTTAAAAGCTGTTGAAAACAAAAAAAATAGTGCGAAAGTAATTCACAGAACAACTTCGGGTGAAGTTTCTCAAGATTACACCCAGGTTGTTGGTTATCTTTCAGCGGCAATCTACAATTAAAATTTTTACAGTTTAAAAGGCTGAATCCTGTTTTTGCGGAATTCAGGACGATAAAACTTCTCGCTCTCAAACTCCTGCGTCCAACCGTTTTTCAAATTGTATTTATCGAGTAAATCTAAAACGCGTTCATATTCGGAGGCGCGGATGGTCCGGTTGATCAGGATCTCTTTCTCCGCTTTGTTTGAAGGAAAGTATTGCGACATTACGGAAATATGAATTTTTGGACTTAACTCTTTCGCAATAAATGCAAACACTTTTTCCGATTCGGAGAGATCGTTTGGTAAAACAAGGTGACGGATAATCAATCCCCGCACCACAACATCTCCTTGATAAATAAGTTCATCACCGACTTGCTCATACATTTCTTTTACGGCAAGTTTAGCTTGTTCAACATAATTATCTACTTTAGAAAGTTGTTTTCCGAATTCACTGTTTCCATATTTGAAATCGGGAAGATAGATATCAGCAACGTCTTTATAGAGTTTTAACATTTCAACGGAATCATATCCGTTGGTGTTGTAAATGATTGGAAGGCTCAACCCTTTTTCCACAGCAAGATAAATCGATTTCAAAATTTGTGCAGAAAAATGTGTGGGCGAAACTAAACCGATGTTATGGCATTTTCTGTTTTGCAATTCAAGCATAATTTCTGCTAACCGCTCAAATGAAACTTCATGTTCTTTTTCAACTTTCCAGTTTTGACTGATCTCAAAATTTTGGCAAAAGATACAGCGAAGATTACAGTTACCGAAAAAAATATTCCCGGCGCCGTTGGTTCCGCTTAAAACCGGTTCTTCACCAAAGTGTGCCGTGTAAGAAGAAACTACCGGGAGATAACCGCTTAAGCATTTGCCGAGTTCATCGACCGTTCTATCGGTCAAACAATTTTTCGGACAACTTGTACAAGTTTTCAAAATTTCTTCTGCTTTTTGAACGCGTTCTAAGAATTCACCTGAAGCGTTGAGTTTTATGTAAGATGAACCAGCCAAATTCATTTATTTTTATTGTGAGAAAGTCATTATTCGTGTTGCTAATTTATTATTTTTAGGGGACAATTTTTAGGATTAATAGAGAACCGCCATTGATTACCACCCTTTTCAAGCAATTAGTACATGATTTTCTTTCCGAGACAAGAGACAGTTATCTAATTTCTCCACTTCACGGCGCTTCCAAAAGTCTTTTTGTTAAAGAACTTTTTGAGAAGGAAAACCAAATTGTAGTTCTGCTGCCAAGCGCACAATCAGTTTTGGAGATAAATGTTGAACTAAGCATACTCGATCTTTCCGAATATCTTTTACCTATTATAGAATTAAAAACCGAAACGCTTCAAGAAAAACTAACAGAACTTTCTAAACGCGATAAGTTCATACTCATTTCAACGTACGAATTGCTTACTTGTTCGCTACCTTCCAAGCAAGTTGTGGAACAGAATACAACTAAAATTACTGTCGGAGGAAGTTTAACATACGGCGACTTAATTGAATATTTTAATCTACTGAATTACAACCGCGATAAATTTGTTGAAGATCCGGGAGATTTTTCCGTCCGCGGCGCAATAATTGACTTCTGGTCCTACAGCGAAAAGATGCCGGTGCGCATTGAGTTTGACGGCGATTTTATTGAGTCGATCCGCTTCTTCGATCCCGAAAGCCAGCGCTCGATTGAAAAAACAATTGAAGTAACTATTGCGGGGAGTTTGGAACAGAACAGTCAGCAGTCAGCAGTTGGCAATGGGCAGTCGGCAATGGACAGTCAGCAATCAGCAGTCGGCGGTCGGCAATCCGATATTTTTGAGTATTTGACAAATCCGGTTATTCTTGCTTCATCTTACGAGCTGAGCAATTTGGGAAGAGAAGATTCTACTAGCAATTCTTCAATTTCTAATAAAGAAAAAGTTGATGATGAGTTCAACGAAATTCTTGAAGAACTTGAAATAAATCAACCGACAACGGACAACCTTCCACTAACAACTGACCACCATCAACTAACTATTTCCTCTACCTCAGCCCGCTGGATCATTGAAGAAGAAATTGGTACATCAGAAAATAAAATTGAGTTGGGATTTGCAGAAGCGCCGGTAATAAAATCGAATTACAAAATTTTAACAAACACTCTGCTTCAATTTGAAAAAGAAGATTACAAAATATTTATTGCCGCCGAAAACGATTTGCAGACCAACCGGCTGAATGAACTGTTTTCCGAATTGAGTGAAGAGATTTCATCCTTTATTGATGAGGGGAAAATCAAAATATTTTCGCTTGCGGTTAAAGACGGATTCATCAATAAAAAAGAAAAAGTTCTGCTGCTCACCGATTACCAAATGTTTAGCAAACCATACCGCACAAAACTTCCTTCGCACAAACCGGCAAAGAAAAACCGGAACAAGGAATTCGCCTCAATTAAACCGGGCGATTTTATTGTGCATGAAGAATTTGGAATCGGAAGATACGGAGGGCTTGAGACCATCAAGATCGGTGAAGCCGAACAAGAATCGATGAAACTTTTTTACAGCGACGGCGGAGTGGTATACGTCAACTTAAATTATCTCCATCTTGTAAAAAAATATTCATCGAAAGAGGGAATAACTCCATCGCTTTCAACGCTAGGTTCAAGTGATTGGAGCAACACTAAGAAAAAAACGAAGAAGAAAATCAAGGAAGCAGCGCGTGAACTTATAGTTCTCTATGCGAAAAGAAAAGCGGCAATCGGTTTTGCTTTTAGTGATGATTCCGTTTGGCAGAAAGAATTGGAAGCGTCTTTCATTTACGAAGATACTCCCGACCAGGCAAAAGTGACGGAAGAAGTTAAACAGGATATGCACGCTGTTAGTCCGATGGATAGACTTGTTTGCGGTGATGTTGGTTTTGGAAAAACTGAAATCGCCGTTCGAGCCGCATTCAAAGCGGTGCAAGACGGGAAGCAGGTTGCGCTGCTCGTTCCCACAACAATTTTGGCGGAGCAGCATTACAATACTTTTGTTGATCGGCTTTCGCAGTTTCCTGTTAAAGTTGCGGCGCTCTCACGTTTTCAAACAAAAGCGCAGCAAAAAGAAATTGTTGAACAGTTGGCGCAAGCGAAAGTTGATATTGTTATCGGTACGCACCGGCTTCTTTCAAAAGACATTAAGTTTAATGATTTGGGTTTGCTCATCATCGATGAAGAACATCGCTTTGGCGTTATGGTTAAAGAGAAGCTGAAAGCGCTGAAAGTTAATGTTGATACGCTCACGCTAACCGCAACTCCGATTCCGCGTACGTTGAATTTATCACTGCTTGGCGCGCGCGATCTATCAATCATTGCAACTCCGCCGCCAAACCGTCAGCCGATTTACACGATCGTTTCAACGTTTGATATGGCGAAAGTTAAAACATGGATTTTGAACGAACTGCACAGGAACGGACAAGTTTATTTTGTGCATGACCGGGTTCAATCGATTGAAAAATTCTCCGGTTACTTGTTGCGGTATATGCCGGAAATAAAAATCGGGATTGCTCACGGACAGATGAAACCGGCGCAGCTTGAAGAAATTATACACGGGTTTCTCAACCGCAAATTTGATGTGCTTCTTTCAACAAAAATTATTGAATCGGGAATTGATATTCCGAATGTGAACACGATGATCATCAACCGCGCGGATAGATTTGGACTTGCAGAACTGCATCAACTGCGCGGACGCGTTGGCAGAAGTGACCGCCAGGCATATGCTTATTTCTTGGTTCCTTCGATGGAAGGAATAAATAAAAAAGCTCTCCGCCGTTTGCAGGCGATCGAAGAATTTTCGGATATCGGAAGCGGGTTCAATCTTGCCATGCGCGATCTTGAAATTCGCGGAGCCGGAAATTTACTCGGAACAGAACAAAGCGGATTTATCAACGATGTCGGTTTTGATCTCTTCGTTAAAATGATAAACGAAGCCGTTGAAGAATTGAAGTATGAAGAATTTAAAGAAGTATTTGAAAATCTTCCAAAGCCGCAGGAGCGAACGGATCCAACAATTGACGCATATTTTGAAATTGGAATTCCTACCGCATTCATGCCGGATCAAATGGACCGATTAAGTTTTTATACAGCGTTGTTCGGCGTAAAAAGCTTAAATGAAATTGAAGAAATAAAAGAAGAAATTATCGATCGTTTTGGCGATCTGCCGATTCTTGTCCGCCGTTTAATGGCAATGGCTTTGTTAAAATATTTTGCTTCGCGCGCATTATTCGAGCGAGTGATTATTCAGCGGAAAAATATTTTTCTCATTCTGCCCAAAGGTGCAAAGCAAGATTATTATCAAATCCGCTTTGTGGAAATGATGCATTACATTTTGGAGAAGTATAAAGACAAAGTTAAATTCCAGCAGCAAAAAGATTCAATGAAGTTGGCAATAGAGAACCGGTTTGAATCACCTGAAAAGACGGTTGAGTTTTTGATTAAATTCAGCAAAGAGATAGCGGAGTTGTTCAAGAATTTGGATCCACAATAGTTTTTGGCGAATTAATGTTAATTTTTTTTAAGGAATTATTTCGGAAGAAATAGCGTTATTTATTAAAAGATTATAGAGGTTTTTCATGTACGACATTCTCATCATCGGCGCCGGACCGGCGGGCATCAGCATGGCTGTTGAAGCGGTTCACTCCGGTATCGATTCATCAAAAATTTTATTGCTTGAAAAGGCGGAAGAGCATTCTTTCTCAATAAAAAAATATTATCCCGACAACAAATTAGTCACCGCTAATTTTAAAGGATTTGAAGCAAAATGCACCGGCGTGATGTGCATTCCCGATTTAACCAAGCACGAAACCATTTCTTACCTTGATAAAGCGATCGAAGAAAATCATCTGCAAGCAAAGTATGGTGAAACCGTTTGGAAGCTGCATCAAAATAAAGATAAATCATTCATCGTTTATACGGATAAAGGAGAATATCACACTAAAATTGTTACGATTGCTATAGGCATTTTAGGTAAACCGAATAAACCGGAGTACAAAATACCCGCTTCGTTAAAAAATTCTGTTTTCTTCGATGTGACGACGAAGGAAATGACAAACTCAAAAGTTCTTGTAGTTGGCGGAGGCGATTCAGCTTCGGAATACTGCCAATACTTATCGCAAGCCGGTAACACCGTTTCGTTAAGTTACCGGAAAAAAGAATTCTCACGGATGAATGAGATTAACCGCGTAAGCATCTTAGCGCTTGAAGAAGAGAAAAAAGTAAATATTTTATATGAATTGGAAGTCCTTTCAATTGAAGATAAAGAAGGAAAACCGTTCGTGACATTTAAGAATGAAAAAGATTCTGCGCAAAGTTTTGATAATGTTATCTTAGCGCTTGGCGGAACAACTCCTTCCAACTTTTTGAAAATGATCGGGATTGAATTCGACGGGGAGGAACCAATTGTAAAAGAACACCATGAAACTTCTGTGCAAGGATTATTTTTGCTTGGTGATTTAACCGCAGGAACAAAGGGTGGTTCCATTATTTGGGCGTTCAATTCATCCCGCAATGCGATGATGAAGATTTGTACGGATTATCTTAGCTGCAATATTTCCTAAACTAACTTCGCTTTTGCCAGTTCTTAGGATTTCTCCTTGTATGAAAGACAGCAATTATTCTAATTTCATCTTTCAGACTTTCATACAAGATTATGAAGGGGAATTTTTTTAAAACGGTTTTTCTTAATTGTTTGTAAGTGATGGGAAATGAGTCGGGATTTCGATTGATTCTATTTACGGCTTCGTCAATGCACCGAACAAATTCTATATCAAGCCCGATGCTTTGTTTGCTGTACCACAATACGGCTTCATTAAATTCAACTTCTGCTTCTGGATGAAAAGTGATTCGCACTTAACTGGCTTTTCTTTTTAGAAATTCGGATTTGATTTCTTCCCAACTCCTGCCCTGGTTCGGATTTTCGGTATAAGATTGTATTCTTCTATCCAATTCATCTTGTTGAGTTTGAGTAAGTTCAAAACTTTCATTCTCTATGGCGATGCTGTCCCAAATCTCTTCAACTAAAAGAATTTTTTCCGAGAGACTTAGAGCGTTAATCTGGTTTATTAATGTGTTTTCCATTTTGATTCTTAATTCTTGTGAAACTTTTCAGATAAAATAATTTAATAATTTTCATTTTGCAACTCGCAAGAAGAGTTTTAACCTATCTGCTTTTGAACCAGTCTTTTCAACGCTTCAACCCACGCGTTGGAATCATTTAAACTTTCAACAAGTTGGACTTTTTCTCCTCCGTGCTCAACAAAAAGCTGCTGGTATTCATGCCCGATCTCGATAATGGTTTCAAGACAATCTGCTACAAACGCAGGACTGAAAACCAATAATTTTTTTGCCCCTTTTTTTGCCAATTCAATTATGGTTTTATCGGCAAACGGTTCAAGCCAGTTTTTATCAAGACGGGACTGAAAGCAGACCGTATATTTTTCTTTTGGAAGATTTAGTTTTCCGGCGATCAATCTTGTTGTTGCATAACAGGCTGCTTTGTAGCAAAATTTATTTTCCTCAGTAATTTCATTTTCACAGTTGTGGTCTGCACAAGGTTTGCCGTCAACGTAAACTTTATCAACTTGGCGGATTGGCAATCCATGGTAGCTGAATAAAATGTGGTCGTACTCGTTAATATTATATTGTTTCCCTTTTTCAACAAAACAATTGATAAATCCTTCATCGTCATAAAATTGAGAAAAAGTTTTTATTTCGGGAATTACCCACCACTTACGAATGATCTTCATAGCTTTCTCAATTGCCGAGCCGGTTGTTGCAGAGGCATATTGTGGAAACAACGGGAAGAGAAGGAGGTGCGAATAATTTTTCTTTCGCATTTCTTCCAAAACATTTTCCATGCTTGGTTTTCCATATCGCATTGCAAGACAAACATCAACTTCACCGGCAAAACTTTTCTGCAATTTTTTTTGTAAGCTTTGGCTATAAAGGAGAAGTGGCGAACCATCTTTCGTCCAAAGCTGCTGATAAATTTTTGCTGATTTCGGTGCCCGGAACGGAACGATAATTCCATTTACAAGAAAAAATCTGGCAACCGCCGGAATATCTATTACCCGCGGATCATTGAGAAATTCCGAAAGATATTTCCGTACATCTTTAACCGACGGGCTATCGGGAGTTCCGAGTTGAATGAGCAAGACACCTGTTTTCATTTTTCTATTCCAAGTAAGTTAAAGAAGAACGCATACTGCAACGCGGTTCGTTTGAAACGTTTAAATCTTCCCGAAGCTCCGCCATGGCCCGATTCCATATCGGTATCGAGCAGAAGAAGATTTTTATCCGTTTTCATCTCGCGGAGTTTTGCTACCCACTTTGCCGGCTCCCAATATTGAACTTGAGAATCGTGCAAACCTGCGGTTACTAACAAATTGGGATATGCTTTCGCTTCAACATTATCATAGGGCGAATAAGAGAGCATATAATCGTAATAATCTTTTTGATTTGGATTTCCCCACTCGTCATACTCGCCGGTTGTAAGGGGAATTGATTCATCAAGCATAGTTGTTACAACATCAACAAAAGGAACCGCCGCCGCTACGCCTTTAAATAAATCGGGACGTAAATTTATTACCGCACCCATCAACAAGCCGCCTGCGCTTCCGCCGTATGCAAAAAGTCTTTGCGGATTTGTGAATTTCTGTTTGATCAATTCTTCCGCGCATGAAATAAAATCAGTAAACGTATTTTTCTTTTTGAAAAATTTTCCATCTTCATACCATTGCCTGCCGAGTTCCTGCCCGCCGCGGATATGAGCTATCGCATAGACGAAACCTCTGTCGAGCAAACTTAAACGAACAGAACTAAATGTTGGATCGGTGCTGATGCCGTATGAACCGTATCCATAAAGCAGTAACGGGTTGTTACCATTTTTCTGCAATCCTTTTTTATAAACCAATGAAATAGGAATTTGAGTTCCATCTGCTGCCGTGGCAAAAATCCGTTCTGCATGGTAGTCTTGTGGATTATAATTTCCGACCACTTCTTCTTGCTTTAACAGCGCTCGTTCTTTTGTCAGCATGTTAAAATCAAAAGTCGAATTTGGAGTAGTAAGCGAAGAATATCCGAATCGGAAGGTGTCCGTATCAAATTCGGGATTTACCGAAGCATAAACAAAATAGGTTTGCTCATCAAACGGAATTAAGTAATCACTTTTGTCTTTCCAATTAATAATGCGGATTTGTGTTAATCCATTTTTCCGTTCATGTACAATTAAATAATTTTTGAATATTTCAATTCCTTCAAGCAGCACATCTTTTCTGTGGGGAATTACTTCCGTCCAATTTTCTTTTGTAGTTTTATCGGTCGGAGTTTCCATCAAACGGAAGTTTATCGCATCAAGATTTGTAACGATGTAAAATTTATCCCCGAAATGATCAACCGAATATTCAAGGTTTTTTTCTCTCGGCTGAATTATTTTGAATTCACTCTCCGGTTTATCAGCCTCAACAAAACGATATTCATTTGAAAGCGTGCTGCGCGACCCGATAACGATAAATTTTTCTGATTTCGTTTTATAAACGAAAGTGCTGAACGTTTCATCGGCTTCGTGATAAACTTCTTTATCGAGAGAAGTTTCTGTCCCTAAAATATGTTTAAAAATTTTATATGGACGCAATGCTTCATCCTGCATCGAATAAAAAATTGTCTTGTTATCGTTCGCCCAAGTAATATTTCCGGTTGAAAGAGGAACATGATCTGAAAGCGTTTTTCCGGTTTCCAAATCTTTAATGAAAATGGAATATTTTCTTCTGCCGAGCGTATCGATTCCGTAGGCAAGTAAATTATTATTTGAACTCACATCCAAACCAACCACCTGACAGAAACTATGTCCGGCGGCAAGTTCATTCACGTTCAGCATTATTTCTTCAGCGCCATCGAGTGAACTTTTTTTGCGGCAATAAACAGGATATTCTTTTCCTTCATCATATCGAGTATAGTAGAAATATCCATTGTGCTTGTAGGGAACCGACATATCGGTCTGTTTTATTCTTCCGATAATTTCATCATACAATTTTATCTGAAGAGCCTCCGTCGGCTTCATTACGGCTTTGGTATAAGCATTTTCAGCGTTCAAGTAATCAATTACTTTTGGATTTTCTCTTTCGTTCAGCCAGTAATAATTATCTGCCCGGGTAGTTCCGTGCTTCATCAATTCTTTTTTTATTTTTTCTGCTTTTGGCGGAATCAACTCATTTCCTTTCATTTGTTGAGAGTAAAGCATATTTAACAAAAGACTAAACACGAAAATGATGGTGAAAAGTTTCTTCATTTTGCTTCCTCAAAAGTTGTTTGATGTTTTATTGAACAAAACTAGACGTTCTTTCTCTCAATTACAAAGAAAATATTCGGTAAAGTCTAGGTTGGAAAAATTCTATTAAGGATATTTGGAAGAACAAATATCAACTTTTTTGAGAAAAAGCATGTATACAGCCTACGAAACAGAAATTGCAATTCGTCCTGATGATATTGATTTAAACAACCATGTACACAACACAAAATATTTAGAATACGTTTTTGCAGCCCGTTATATTCAAATGCGAGACGGGTATAAGATGTCGATGCAGAAGTTTTGGGAACGGGAATTAAACTGGGTAATCAGTGTTACGCATATTGAATACAAACGTTCGATAAAACTTGAGGATAAAATTATTGTCCGAACACAAATTGGTGAAGTTAGCGGTGCGCAGGCAAAAGTCCTCTTTTTTATTTTGAACAAAGAGACAAACAAAGTCGCTTCGGAAGGGTATTTAGTCTATACGATGATTTCCACAAAAAGCGGCAGACCCGTAAGAATCCCCGACGACATAATTGAAATGTATTCAAAGTAAAGAATTTAAATATAGACAGCAGTGAAAAAGATTCGTTTCGATTTCGCTAATTTTTCTCATTGGTTCTCAATTAATTAGGAGTTAATCATAAAAATGAAAAAGCTATTCTTTCCATTAGCCCTTTCTCTTTTTCTTCTGACTTCTATTTCTCCGCAAAGCAATTTTACTCCGGTTGGAGTTTGGCAAGGAAGTTTAAAAGTTAGCCCGACGGTCGGGTTAACGCTGGTTTTTCATGTCGATAAAAAAGATGATAACACGTTCAGCGCAACGATGGACAGCCCCGATCAAAGCAAGTATGGAATTAAAGTTGATAAAATTACCTCCTTACAAGATTCTTTAGTTTTTACGGTTGCAGCGATTGGTGGAAATTATTCGGCGGTGTACAACAAAGACAGTTTGATGTTACTAGGTATTTGGTCGCAAGGTGCATACAGTTTTCCGCTTAACATGAAAAAAATAGATAAAGTTGAAGAGGCAAAAAGACCGCAGCTTCCGGTAAAACCGTATCCGTATAATGATGAAGAAGTCGTGTTTGAAAATAGAATTGACAGCATTAAACTTGGCGGTTCATTCACTTTTCCGAAGGAAGGAAATAATTTCCCGGCGGTTGTTTTAATTACGGGATCAGGTAAACAGGATAGAGATGAGACAGTTTTTAATCACAAACCGTTTCTTGTAATTGCAGATTATTTGACGAAGAAAGGTTTTGCCGTGCTTCGGTTTGATGACCGTGGCGGAGGCAGTTCTACAGGAGATTATAAAAAAGCTACAACGCTTGATTTTGTAAAAGACGTTAATGCTGCTGTTGATTATTTGAAAACGCGGAAAGAAGTAAATCAAAATAAAATTGGATTGATTGGACACAGCGAAGGGGGAATGATCGCACCGCTGGTTGCATCGGAACGAAAGGATATTGCATTTATTGTTTTATTGGCGGGACCCGGTTTAACCGGAGAAGAAATTCTCATTCGGCAGGCAGAATTAATTTCTAAAGCAAACGCAGTTCCCGATGAAGCAATTGAAAAAAATATAAAACTATCAAAAGCCATTTATTCGGAAATACGAAACAGTAAAAATGCGGAAGATGCAACCGTTCGTGTAAAGAAAATGCTTGAAGAGTTTGTTCAAAAACTTCCGGAAAGTGAACAAAAAGAATTGGGCGACATAAAAACTTTTGTCGAACGGCAAAGTAAAACGGCATCAAGCCCATGGTTTAAATTTTTCTTAACCTACGATCCGGTTCCCGCGCTGGAAAAAGTTAAATGCCCGGTGTTGGCGTTAAATGGAGAAAAAGATTTGCAAGTTCCGCCAAAAGAAGATTTAGCAGCAATAGAACAAGCGCTTAAAAAAGGAAAAAATAAAAATTATAAAACGATGCTTTTGCCCGGTTTAAATCACACTTTTCAAACAGCGCAAACAGGTTCGCCAAACGAGTATGCCAAAATTGAAGAAACGTTTTCTCCGGTCGCTTTAGGGATAATAAGTGACTGGTTGAAAGAAATTCTTCAGTAAAGTTGAAAAGGTGAAAATTTTTGACCGGAACAATCGTAAAAGTATTTTTTCGTAATTTTAGCAAGAGAAAATTATTTCTAATCTGATTTGGAGTATGTATGGCAAATTACCCGTTAAAACGTTTACGAAGACTACGTTATAATCCGTTAGTGCGAGATATGGTTCGCGAAACGATTCTTACAAAAGATGATTTCATCTATCCGCTTTTTGCGGTTCCGGGAGAAAAAATAAAAAACCCGATTAAATCGATGCCCGGTGTTTTTCAAATGTCGATCGATGTTTTAGTTGAAGAGTGTAAAGAAGTTGCAGCGCTTGGAATTCCCGCTGTAATTCTATTCGGAATTCCCGAACACAAAGACGAAGTCGGGTCAGAGGCTTACAGCCCGAACGGAATCATTCAACAAGCGGTTCGCGCAATTAAAGCGAATGTGCAAAATTTGCTGGTGATCACCGATGTTTGTCTTTGTGAATATACCTCGCACGGACATTGTGGTGTTCTGAACGGCGAAGATATTTTAAATGATGAAACGGTTTCTCTTCTTGCAAAAGAAGCGGTTTCTCACGCTGAAGCAGGCGCCGATATCATTGCTCCTTCCGATATGATGGATGGAAGAATTATCGCAATAAGAAAAGCTCTTGACTATAAAGGGTTTACAAAAACTCCAATTATGAGTTACGCGGCAAAATATGCTTCCGGTTTTTACGGACCATTCCGCGATGCGGCTGAATCAACACCTGCTTTTGGAGATAGACGCTCCCATCAAATGGATATTGCAAACACAAACGAAGCGATGCGTGAAGTTGAATCCGATATTGAAGAAGGCGCTGATATTGTTATGGTAAAACCAGCCGGCGCTTACCTTGATGTAATTTATCGCGTGAAAGAAAAATTCGGTTTACCAACCGCGGCATATCAAGTCAGCGGTGAATTTGCAATGATAAAAGCAGCAGCGCAAAATGGCTGGATTGACGGCGAACGCGTGATGATGGAATCTCTTGTTGCAATTAAACGTGCCGGTGCTGATATGATTCTTACGTACTTTGCGAAAGATGCGGCAAAGTATCTGGATAGAACACGAAAGTAATTTTTTCATCATGAGTAGTCATAAAAAAATACTGGCGAAGGTTTTAAGTGGTGTTGCTGATGCAAGCATTTCATTTGATAATTTGTGTGGCTTGCTTCACTTTCTTAACTTTAATTCAAGAATAAAGGGGAGTCATCATATTTTTTATAAAGAAAATGTTGAGGAAATCTTAAATTTGCTGGCAAGAGGATCAGAGGCTAAACCATATCAGGTGAAACAAGTTCGAGATTTAATTTTGAAGTATAGATTAGGAGAAAATTTAAAATGAGCAAATATGAAATTATCATTTTTTGGAGTGAGGAAGACAAATCATTTATCTCAGAAGTGCCGGAACTGCCAGGCTGTAAAGCGGATGGTTCTTCGTACAAAGACGCTCTTGAAAATGCCGAATTAGCAATTACCGAATGGATAGAAACTGCAACCGAACTTGGGCGAAAAATTCCGCAGCCTAAAGGGAAATTGATGTATGCGTAATTTAAATGGTGATTAACGATTTTTGATGGTGATAGAACTATCCTCAGTTCATAATCGTTGATCTTTGCTCAGAGATCAAAAAAATTAAACGAAGAAGAAAATTAATTCCGAATGAAAATAGCCTTTGCCGCTTCCGAAGCGTATCCTTTTGCTAAAACCGGAGGACTCGGAGATGTTATCGGAGCTTTACCTAAAGCTTTAAAAGAATTAGGGGAAGATGTAAAAATTTTTATCCCCAAATATGCTCAGATAGATCACTCGCTTTTTGATCTAAGCTATGATTGGTCTATTGGCACGATGCCCATCCGTGTAGCGGGACACGTCCATAACGTAGATGTTTATCTGGGGCATTTGCCAAATTCTTCAGTCGAAATTTATTTTCTCGATTGCCCCTATTTTTTTAACCGCCCTAAGATTTATACCAACGATCCCGATGAAGACGAGCGCTTCATCCTTTATTCAAAAGCGGTTATTGAAGCGCTTCAACATTTGAAATGGAAGCCGGATATCATTCATTGCAATGACTGGCAAACCGGACTCATTCCTTTATACATAAAAGATAACTACAATTGGGATAAATTTTTTCATCGCACGGCAACGGTAATGTCTATTCACAATATAGGATATCAGGGAAGATTTCCTTACGCAACTGTGCAAAAGGCAGAAGTCCGTCCCGAGCTTTTTTATCCAAACGGACCGATTGAAGTCTGGAAAAGTTTCTGCTTTTTAAAGACAGGCTTAATGTATGCCGATGTTATTAATACAGTAAGCAAAACTTATGCGGAAGAAATTACAACATCGGAATACGGAGCCGGATTAGAAGGAGTACTCCGTTCCCGGATCAATGATTTTTTTGGAATAGTGAATGGAGTGGATTATTCCATCTGGAATCCTCAGACAGATAAGCTTCTTCCTTTTAGATATTCTAAAAAAAATATTGCCACAAAGACGGATAACAAAAAATATTTGCTTGGGGCTTCACACCTTCCATATAAAGAAAACGTTCCGCTTATCGGAATTATTTCACGCCTGGTTGCCCAAAAAGGATTTGATCTTTTTGAAAAAGCTGCGTATAAGTTGATGCGTTTGCCTGCGCAATGGGTAATCTTGGGAACAGGTGAAAATCATATTGAAAATCTTTTCCGCAGCCTTGCGTATACGTATCCCGAGAAAGTTTCCATTTCTTTGACGTTCGATGATAAACTTTCTCATCTTATAGAAGCCGGTTCGGATATTTTTTTTATGCCCTCACAGTATGAGCCATGCGGATTAAACCAAATCTATTCTTTAAAATATGGAACCGTTCCTATCGTACGGAAAACCGGCGGACTTGCCGACACCGTGCAAGACTGGCATGAGGAAAAACAAAAAGATTTGGAAACCGGGAACGGGTTCTCTTTTACCGAGTATTCACCGGAAGCTTTATTCTCAACAGTAAAACGGGCTGTTGAAACTTATACCAATGAAAAAGATACTTGGCAAAAAATTATGTTCAACGGGATGGAACATGATTATTCATGGAACGTTTCGGCACTTCAGTACCTTGATCTATATAAAAAAGCTCTGTTTAATAGAAGAAATAAATAAGTGGCAAGTAAAAAGGTCAAAGTAAAAAGATAGTTAAAACCATTTTTTCTTTTTAAAATAAAAGATCATGAAAATGGTTAATGAAATCATAATTCCCCACACAAACGGATAGCCCCATCTCCAATCAAGTTCAGGCATAAACTTAAAATTCATTCCATAGAGTCCCACAATAAAAGTCAACGGAATAAAAAGCGTTGCAATCATCGTGAGGATTTTCATTACCTCGTTCATCTTATTGCTGAGGCTTGAAAGATATAAATCTTCGAGTCCCGAAAGCCAATCTCTATATGTTTCAATCGTATCAATAACTTGAATAGTGTGGTCATACAGATCGCGCATATAAATTTTTGTAGATTGGTTAATTAAGGAATGCTCGCCCCGGTGGAAATTATTAATTACCTCGCGAAGCGGCCAGGTGATTTTTCTTAGATAAATAAGTTCGCGTTTTAATTCATGCGTTTTTTGAATAGAACTTTTCTCAGGGTTTTGAATTATTTCCAGTTCAATGTCCTCAAGCCTATCCCCGACTTTCTCGAGCACTTCAAAATAATTATCTACAATTGCATCAAGTAAGCGGTAGCAGAGGTAATCCGATTTTTCCTTCCGGATTTTTCCTTTGTTGTTAATTACCCTTTCCCGCACAACGTCGAACGCATCGCCCGGTTTGCTTTCCTGAAACGTTAGAAGAAAATTTTTACCGAGCACAAAACTTACCTGCTCATCAATAATTTTGTCCTGCTTTTTATCCATAAAAAGCATTTTTGCTATTATGAAAACAACTTCATCATATTCGTCCAATTTGGGACGCTGCTGCGGGTTGAGAATGTCTTCAAGCAGTAAAGGATGCAGATGAAAAACTTCACCGATTTTTTCAACGAGAGCGGTGTCGTGAATTCCTTCAATGTTTATCCAGGCAATGCCGTTTGTTTTAATAGAAGAAGAAATATCTTCAGCGCGGAGAGAATCAATTACTTCGCAAGAGGTTTCTGAATATTTGATAAGTGAAAGAGTGGGTTGTGCTAATTTTTGTTCACCGGTAAAAACCAAACTGCCGGGAGGCATCCCAGTTTTACGGGTCCGCTTTTTCGTAAGAGATTTGTTTGAGAATTTCATTTTCTATTTGAAATAATTTTTTGTCCATTCAAGAGTTTTACGAATGCCTTCCTCGTACGGTGTTGCCGGAAGCGTATCAAAGAATGTGCGGAACAGCTCGCCGGTCATGATTAGGCGTTGGCTTTTTAAATACATCATCTCTTTAAATTCTTTTGCCATCGGATTAAACAATCCCGCAAGCGCCACGAGAAATTCAATATTAAGTGAAGAGATTTTCGATTTTTTCCCTGCTTGTCGGCTGATCTCTTTTAAAAACTTTTTTGCAGTCGTTTCAGAATAGCCGGGAACGTTGAACTGCATTTCGTTCCCTTTAAATGAAAGTCCGGCAAGCGCCATCGCTTCACCAGCGTCTTCAATGTAGATTAATTCTGTCGGTACATTCAAACCGCCAAACCATTGTAATTTTTTTCCGCGCAAAGCATTTTGAAAAATTTTATCGTAAAAACCGTTTATTACAAAAGGACCGTAAAAATCCGGCATGCGGATAATGCTGTAACGAAGCCCGTGTTCCTTATTTGCACGTACGAGCATCTGTTCCATCTCAATTCTTATTTTTCCCTTTTTGGTAGTTGCTGCGTGCGGATGCCCTTCGTTTACAAGCGTTTGCTGAGCATTGCCAAAAACATAGACGTTTCCCGGGAAAACCAGTTTTACTTTTTTATTTATTGCTGCCGTAATAGAAACGGAAAGTAATTCCCTCGCTTCGGTTTGCCATTTGGGATAAGGAATATTGACGCAATAAAAAAGTGTTGAACAGTTTGCTAAAGCTTTCTCAACATCGGCGAGAATTGTTGCGTCGCCTTGAACGAATTCAATACCGGATAATCCCTGACCATACTTTTCGCCTTTTTGAACATTACGAACCAAGGCAACAACGGACTCACCCTTTTCCAATAAGGCTTTTGCTGTTGCACGTCCAATTCCTCCGGTAAAACCGATTATAAGATGTTTCATTTTCATACCGGTAACTCATCACTTCCATTTATAACGATTTCATCTTCCGGAACAACTTTAGCGATGTCTGCAATTGCGTCGTCATCTTTTAAGCGGATAACGCGTACGCCCTGGGTGTTTCTTCCCATCACGCGAATAGCTTTTACACTTTGGCGGATTGCCATTCCCTGCGAGCTGATGATCATTAATTCTTCGTTATCGGTTACTTCCATCATCGAGATCATCTTACCGACTTTATCAGTGGTTTTTACTGTGATAACGCCCTTGCCACCACGTTTGGTAATTCGATAATCATTAATGTCAGAGCGTTTTCCAAATCCGTTTTCGGTTACAACAAGAATACTTCCTTGACGTTTAATTACCAACAAACCAACAACCAGATCATCTTTACCGAGTTTTACTCCGCGTACGCCTGTAGAGGTTCTGCCCATGTCCCGCACATCTTTTTCGTGGAAGCGGATTGCGAGTCCATGCGATGTGCCAAGTACGATGTCGTTTGTGCCGTCGGTAATTTTAACGGCGATCAATCTATCGCCCTCATTAATGTTGATGGCGTTAATTCCTCCGCGGCGAACGTTGCCATAAGCGGAGAGAACGGTTTTCTTAATTGTTCCTTGTGCCGTTGCCATGATCAGGTATTGATCATCTTTAAATTCTTTAACATTTACAAATGCCGTAATGTCTTCATCTTTTTCTTTTTCGATTAAGTTCAAGATTGAGCGACCGCGCGTTGCTCTACCACCTTCGGGAATCTCGTGAACTTTCAGCCAATAACATTTTCCTTTATCGGTGAAGAATAAAATGTATTGATGTGTAGAAGCGACAAACATATGTTCAATGAAATCTTCATCTTTTGCTTCTGCACCGTGTACGCCTTTACCGCCGCGTCCTTGCTTGCGGTAGCCGCTTACCGGGAATCGCTTAATAAAACCCTTATGAGAAATTGTTACAACAACATCTTCTTCGGCGATTGTGTCTTCCAAAGAGAATTCGGTATAGTCGTAAATAATTTCTGTTCTGCGTTCATCGCCGAATTTTTCTTTAAGAAGGAGGAGTTCATCTTTAATTATGAGGAACCTTTTTTCTTCGCTGCTTAAAATGCCTTTTAATTTTTCAATCAGCTTGATTGTTTCTTTGTATTCATCTTCAATTTTTTTGCGTTCAAGTCCGGTTAGACGCTGCAAACGCATATCAAGAATAGCTTTAGCTTGAATTTCGGAAAGCTTGAACTTTTTGATTAAATTATTTTTTGCGGTTTCTACATCGCGCGATTTTTTAATCGTCTCAATCACTTCATCAATGTTATCAAGTGCGATGATGTAGCCTTCTAAAATATGTGCGCGGCGTTCGGCGGCGTCAAGTTCGTATTGTGTTCTCCGGATCAAAACATCCATCCGGTGATTCAAGAAATGAAACATTGTTTCTCTTAACGTAAGCACTTTCGGTACGCCGTTCACAAGTGCGAGCATAATTACACCGAAGGTTACCTGCATCGATGTATGCTTAAAGAGATTGTTCAAAACCACGGCAGGAGTTGCATCGCGTTTTAATTCAATAACGAGGCGCATGCCGTCGCGGTCGGATTCATCGCGGATTGCTGAAATGTCTTTAATTTTTTCGTCCCGAACAAGCTCTGCAATTTTTTCTTGAAGTGTAGCTTTGTTTACCTGATATGGAAGTTCGGTAACGATGATACTTTCTTTTCCATTTTTTTGTGTTTCAACATTCGCTTTTGCACGAACAATTATTTTCCCTCTTCCGGTTGTGAAGGCATCTTTTACGCCTTGATAACCATAGATGATTCCTCCTGTCGGAAAATCCGGCGCCGTCACATACTTCATCAATTTTTCGTTAGTGATGTCGGGGTTTTTGATCATCGCAACTAAGCCGTCAATCACTTCACTTAAATTGTGAGGTGGAATGTTGGTTGCCATGCCGACCGCAATTCCGCTTGAACCGTTCACCAAAAGATTAGGAAGATACGAAGGCATTACCGTTGGTTCTTGAAGAGTATCATCAAAGTTTGATGAAAAGTTAACGGTGTTCTTATCGAGATCGCGAAGCATTTCATCGGCAATTTTTGCAAGACGCGCTTCAGTGTAACGCATTGCTGCAGGCGAGTCACCGTCAACGGAACCGAAGTTTCCTTGTCCATCAACTAAAGGGTAGCGGAGAGAAAATTCCTGCACCATTCTCACCATTGAATCATAAACCGCCGTATCGCCGTGCGGATGGTACTTACCAAGCACTTCACCGACGATTCTTGCCGACTTTTTATATGCTTTATTGTACGACATTCCAAGTTCGTGCATTCCGAAAAGAACGCGGCGGTGAACCGGTTTCAAACCGTCACGTACATCAGGGAGCGCCCTGGAAACGATGACGGACATTGAATAATCGATGTATGAGGATTTCATCTCTTCTTCTAAAGAGACAGGAAGTACTTTTTCAAAAAGATTTGCCATTGTGTATCTAAATTTTTATTAAAAACTGTTTTTTATTTTTTAAATGAGTTATATATCCAGGTTTCTTACGTACTTAGCGTGTTTTTCAATAAAGGCGCGTCGTGGTTCAACGGCGTCACCCATAAGGGTCTCGAAAATTTTGTCTGCCGTAGCAGCGCTTTCAAGTGAGACCTGTAATACTGTTCTTGTTTCCGGATTCATTGTGGTGGACCATAATTGTTCGGGATTCATTTCTCCCAAACCTTTATAACGGGAGACAACGATTTTTCTAGTAGTAATTACTCCTTCTTCAACAATCTCTTCGGTTGAATCTTCCACAACTTCTTTTCCATTTCCTTTAAATCTTTTTAAGATTTCATCTCTTTCCGCATCGTCATACGCATAATATTCTTCTTTCCCTTTTTTAATTTTGTAAAGGGGAGGCTGTGCAATAAAAATATTTCCATTTGTAATCAGCTCTTTCATGTGGCGGTAAAAGAAGGTGAGCAACAGCGTTTTGATATGTGCGCCGTCAACGTCGGCATCGGTCATAAGAATAATTTTTCCGTAACGTGATTTTAGCGCATCGAAATCAACTCCCCAACCTGCACCAATTGCGGAGATCATTGCTTTGATTTCGTTGTTTTCCAGAATTTTATTCATGTTCGCTTTTTCAACATTCAAAATTTTTCCGCGTAGAGGAAGGATTGCCTGGAATCTTCTATCTCTTCCTTGCTTTGCAGAACCGCCCGCGGAATCACCTTCAACGATGTACATTTCGCAATGTTCCGGATCGGTGATCGAACAATCAGCGAGTTTGCCCGGTAGCCCGAATCCATCGAGCGCATTTTTTCTTCTTGCAAGTTCACGTGCTTTACGCGCGGCTTCGCGGGCTTCTGCGGCACGTGTACATTTTTCAATTATTTTTTTACCGACGGAAGGATTTTCTTCCAAATATTCTGAAAGCTTTTCACCAACAAGTGTTTCAACGGCGGATTTTGTTTCGCTGTTGCCGAGTTTTGTTTTTGTTTGTCCTTCAAATTGCGGTTCTTGAACTTTTACAGAAAGAACGCCGGTTAATCCTTCACGGAAATCATCACCGGTAAGTTGGATTTTATCATTTTTGATTAGCCCATTTTTAGCAGCGTAATTGTTGAGCGTTCTCGTAAGGGCAGTTTTAAAACCGACGAGATGTGTTCCACCTTCGTGTGTGTTGATATTGTTAACGTAAGAGAAAAGATTTTCCGCATAACCGCTGTTGTATTGGAAAGCTACTTCAATCGGTGTTCCGTCTTTTTCGCCTTCGATGTAAACTGTTTTGTGAAAGGCTTCGCGGGTCGCATCAAGATATTTTACGAATTCAATTAAGCCGCCTTTAAAATGATACGTTTCGTCTTCGCCTTCGATTTCGTCCTTAACCAAAATAGTGATGGTCTTGTTTAGATAAGCAAGCTCGCGCATTCTTTCGGCAACGGTATCGAATTTAAATTTTGTCGCTTTGAAGATTTGCTTGTCAGGCCTAAATGTAGTGGTTGTACCGGTTTCATTTTTCTTTGCCGAGCCGACTTCTTTTACCGTATAACGGGGAACGCCGCGGTCATATTCCTGCCGGTAAACTTTCCCGTTTCGTTTCACTTCAACTTTTAATGTTTCGGAAAGTGCATTAACAACGGATACACCCACACCATGTAAACCTCCGGAAACCTTGTAGGAATCATGGTCGAATTTTCCACCCGCGTGCAAGACCGTCATTACTACTTCAAGTGCGGATATTTTTTCTTCGGGATGCATATCCACCGGGATGCCGCGCCCGTTATCTTCTACAGTTACGGTTTCATCTTTGTTGATCGTAACCTTGATAGTGTCGCAATAACCGGCAAGTGCTTCATCAATGCTGTTATCAACTACTTCATTTATGAGATGATGCAAACCGCGCTGACCAACATCGCCGATGTACATTGCGGGACGCATGCGCACGGCTTCGAGTCCCTTAAGCACGTTAATATTTTTCGCACTGTATTCTTCGTTCTTATTTGTTCCGTTAGCCATTTATTTTTCCAGTATTAAGTTCAGTTTTGTTTTTTTAGCTTTTGATGATCAAAACGCCAACTTGTATTTATCCAATTAGTTTTAAATAATTAATTCTTTTTTCGCCGAAGAACTCGTTGATCTTTTCAACCAATTTTTCTTTTTGAAGAAAGAGTTCATTCCGCCATGCCGGATTTTCTACTTTTAGCAGAAGTACTTTCCTTTCAATCTTTTGAGGTTCCACTATTTTTTCAAATGCAGGAAAGATCTCGTAAAATTTTTCTATCACTTCGTTCTCTTTAACGAAAGCGTTTATTTTTCGTAAGCCGGGTTCGCTTGCAAGAAGTTCCGCAAGGCTTTTTACTTTCAGGCTACGCATAGGAAACTTTCCCGTTAGCTATTTCTATTACTTTATCGTTTCCGCTTCGCAGCAAAAAAGAGAGATTTGCCAAATCGGTTGCGGTTATAAATGCCTGTCCAACATTGCGGATATAATTACTGATGTGAGCAGCTCTCTTTGCATCGAGTTCGCCGAAGGCGTCATCAAGCAAAAAGACAGGCGTTCTTCCGAGAATATCTTTCATATAAAAAAATTGTGCAAACCGCAGTGCAACCTGAAAGGTCTTATGCTGCCCTTGCGATCCAAAAACTTTTAATGCTTTTCCATTAATTGAAAATAAGAAGTCATCACGGTGGGGACCAACGAGATTAGTTCCTCTTCTTATTTCTTCATCTTGTCTTTTTGCTAACTGCGCCAAAAATTTTTCTTCTATGCCGATAGCATCGTTTGCAACGGTCGACTGGTATTCAATTAAAGGAATTTCCTCATCATTTAAAATTGAAGAGAACGCATGCAATAAATACGTGTTAAACAAAGTTAAAAACTTACTTCTGTAAGTAATTAAACTGCTTCCCGCAACAACCAATTTTTTATTCCATGCTTCCAGTTCATCAAAACCGACCGAGCGAAAATCTTCTTTCATCTTGTTCAAAAGGAAGGAACGATGCTTTAGTGTTTTGGAATAATCCAGTAACGTTTCCATATACAGAGGATTTGATTGCGAAAGAATCGCGTCGACAAATTTTCTCCGGTCAGCAGGAGCGCCTTGTGTTAACTGATGGTCTTCAGGTGTAAGCAAAACGATCGGGAACTTGCCGATTATTTCCGAAGGCCGGTAAATCTGTTTTCCATTTACTAAAAACGACCGCTTGTTCTCAGAACCGGAATAATAAATCCGTACGATGTCCGAAGTGTATTCTTGAAATGTTCCGGTAACTTCGCATTCCGTTGCAGAAAATTGCAAGAGTTCTTGGTCCGAGGAGGCTTTAAAATTTTTCGTTGTGCACAAGGAATAAATTGCTTCTAAAATTGTTGTTTTCCCTTGACCGTTTTCTCCGACGATAAAATTTATTCCGTCTGAAAAAGTAAGAAAAGAGTCTGCATGTATTCTATAATTTTTTAACTGAAGAGATTGCAATACCATATTAACTATTTAACCGCACCGGCATCAACAGCATTAACAATTCTTCTTGCTCTGTTTTTTCAACAGGTTCAATTACGCACGCTTTGGTCGGTGAATGGAGTTTGAACTGAATTTCACCTTCGTCAAGATGCATAAGAATATCGTTGGCATACGCCGTGTTAAACCCAATATCCATCGGCTCGCCTGTATACGTGCAAGCAATGGATTCTTTTGCGCTTGAGCCTTTATCGATATCTTCCGAAGAAACTTCCAGCGAGGTTGCGGAAATAGAAAATTTTACTTGCTGATAATTGGAGGTTGAGAAGAGAAGCATTCTTTTAATTGCCGCGTGCAGATCGCTTCTACGGAGTTTCAAAATATTTTCATTTTCAATTGGAATAACGCTTGTATAATCAGGATATTTTTGGGCGATGAGCCGTGAACTAAATTCTACATCATCCATTACAAAGGAGAGATGTGTTTCGCTAAGGTAGAGCGTACAGTCGTTGTCGTTAACTAATTTTCCAAGCACACCAACGGCGCGCTCAGGAAGAATATAATTTTCGTGATCAGGAAATGTAACTTTCCGGTCAATAAATTTTACAAGGCGGTGTCCATCGGTAGCAACAAAGGTCAGTCCGGTTTCCGTGCATTCCAATAAGGCTCCCATCATAGCCGGGCGCATAGCTTCTTTACTTATTGCAAAGGATGTTTTCTCTATTGCTTTTTTTAATGTTTTCCCGCTGAGGGTAATAGATTTTTCTTTTTGAATAACAGGCAGTTTTGGAAATTCTTCTGCGGAAGCAAAACCAATAGCATACTGGCCGTTTTCTGTAGTCAATTTCATCTTTTGATTTGATTCAGTCGTAAAGCTGATCATTGTATCGCCAAGAGATTTTACAACATCAAACAACAGTTTTGCCGGCACAACCATTGCAAGATTCTCATTCGCATCTACGTTGAGAGAGGTGCGAAGAGCTATCTCTAAATCGGTTGCGGAAACCGTTAAAACTCCATCTTCAATTTCAAAGAGAAAGTTTTCCAAAATAGACATTGTTGTTCTTGCCGGAATAGCCGGAAAGACTTTTGCTAACAGTTTTTCTAATTGTTTGCTGTTGATTTTAAAATTCATAATTATCTCCATTTAGACACTGAAATTTAATAAAAAATGAGGGAAACTCAATTTAAAAAATCGAGTATTTCTAATCTTTTTTTGCACAAAAAGATAGGAAAACTAAATACCGCCTGTAGGGGTCGTAACCTTATCATTAGAAGAAATAGAGGCGCTAACAATATAATTTAACGTAGTTCCCGTTCCTTGAATGGAACTGGTATAAAGCACGGTTATTCTTGTGTCCGCATCTAATTGCACCGAACCATTAACCGCCCCATTGGTGGAAGCATTTGTCACACCTGCAGGAATATCGTATGACGTTGCATAAGTATATGACCCCTTAGGGATATTTCGAACTGTTTTTGAGCTATTAGGAACTAGAGTAAAAGTTTCTCCCATAAAATTGATATACATATTTCCTATAGCGATGCTTTTAAAAGTAACACTGTTAGTAACAGTTGTTTTGCAACCGCTTACGAAAAAGACGATACCAATTATCACGATTAAGCTTCTGCGTATGTTCATTTTTTAGCCTTCTGAAAATTTTCTTTCAAAACTTAGGTTTTTTATTGTTAAATTTCAATAAAGATTTTCTGATTCAACAAGTAATTTTCCTTCTGTAAACTAAGAGAAAAAGATGAGAAAAATTAAACTACTCAACTTTCTTTATTGTTATCTTATAATCACAACATTTCTCGGCGCCCAGCAAAAGGGGATTATAAATCTAACATCTAAAGATATTGAAATAAATGTTGATAGTTCTAAAATGGGCTTAACTATTTCAGGATTTTGGAAATATAAGTCGGGTGATTCTTTGGTCTGGGCTTCCCCTGCCTACGTTTATGATGACCGGGATTCTCTCCTCTCAAATTTTAATGTTGACAGCATTCCTCAAAATGCATGGACAGGCATCGGGTGGTTCCGGTTAAAAATTCTTATTGATAGTTCTCTTAAAAATCAAACGGTAGCTTTTTCACTCTTGCAGAACGGCGCTTCGGAAGTATACCTTGACGGTAGACTGGTGAAAAAATTTGGAACGGTTTCATCCGGAGGCGATGAAATTACCTATAACCCCAACCGAACACTCTTTGGTGTTTATTTCGATGAAAAAGACTCACACTTGATCGCGATTAGGTATTCTAACAACAAATATCTTGATTACCTAAAGACCTATAAACTTTATACCGAATCACCAGGGTTTACTTTAAGAATTGCCGAACTTAATAAAGCGATCTTTGTGACGGATCAGAAAGACGTCATTAACACCATTGTTCAAATTTCTTTGTCGGGAATAATTTTAGCGTTGGGATTAATTCATTTGCTTATTTATTTCTTTCATAAAAAAGATAAAGCAAATCTTCATTATAGTCTTTTTGCGTTTTCAATTATGTTTATGCTTACAGAGGGAATGATCTTCCGTTTTATTACACAGAGCTCTTCCTACATCCTATTTTCTGTTATTAATATTGTCAACATTCTTATCATCTTTCTCCTGTTAATTCGATTCTTGTATACCATTTATTACGGCAAAGCAATTAGGTTTTTCTGGGTGCCGGTGTTTCTCTCAATTGCAACGGTAGTTAGCGGGTTTGTCCAAAAAAGTGAACCTGTTTTTTATTTCTTTTTAGTTTCGGTTATTGTCGTCAGTATAATTGAAGGTATGCGCATTGTTATTCTGGGAATTAAACACAAAAGAACCGGAGCGTGGATTATCGGAACCGGCTTTTTCGGATTTTTCCTTCTTGTAGCTTTTGTTATAGTGGTAAACTTCTTAGGAAATACAAGATTTATATCGGTTGAATGGCTGTTGGTTTTCTTGTATATAGGCTTTTTAAGCATCCCTCTTTCAATGTCTATTTATCTTGCACGAAGTTTTGCCTTAACAAATAAAAATCTTGAAATAAAACTCCTTGAGGTAAAACAACTTTCTGAAAAAGCGATTGAACAGGAACGGAAAGAAGCGGAGATAAATCTGCTTCGCGAAAAAGAACAACTTCAATTAAAAGAATCCGAAATCCGTGCCGAAGCGCTTGAAAAAGAAAACGAAAGAAAAGCAAAAGAACTTGAACAAGCCCGGCAAATTCAACTTTCGATGCTCCCGAGTAAAATTCCCCAATTGCCAAACCTTGATATTGCAGTTTATATGAAGACGGCTACTGAGGTTGGTGGAGATTACTATGACTTTTATATCGACAACCTCCGTAAACTAACCATCGTTATCGGCGATGCAACCGGGCATGGCGTAAAAGCCGGGATAATGGTAACCGCTATAAAAAGTTTGTTCTCAGCTTACGCGGATGAGTTAAGCCTTCTCGACATGTTTACAAGATTTAACCGCGGGATTAAAGAAATGAATCTCGGCGCGCTTTACATGTGCTTCTCCGCTCTAAAAATTAAAAACTACGAGATGGAGTATTCTAATGCAGGCATGCCGCCGATGCTAATTTACCGGAAAGATAAAAAGGAAGTTGAAACGGTAAGCCTTAAAGCTATGCCGCTTGGAGCATTTGCAGATTATCCTTATAAAGAGACTTCTCTTTCTTTTTCCCCGGGTGATACGGTCCTTCTTTTAAGTGATGGTTTCCCGGAATTGTTTAGCAAGAGTAGGGAAATGATCGATTACCCGCAAGTGGAAAAATATTTTATCAAAGTTGCGGAACAATCTCCCGAAGAAATTATTAGTTACTTTGTGCAAGTTGTAAAAGATTGGCGCGAAGATGATTCTCTCGAAGATGATGTAACGTTTGTGGTCTTAAAATTTAAGTAATGATATTGAGAGACATTGACCGCAAGGAAATTATGGATAAACCATTTATTGAAAATCAAAACTTTCAAGGAGTTGATTTTTCAACTCAACCGTTGAATAGAGGCGATTATGAAAATTGCACGTTTCTTAATTGCACCTTATTAAATCTGGATTTATCTGAGATAAATTTTATTGAGTGTACTTTTAAGAACTGTGATTTGAGTATGGCGAAAACAGTAAAAACGGCTTTTAGAGATGTGAAATTCAGTGATTGTAAACTCTTGGGTTTGCGCTTTGAAGGGCGCAACGACTTTTTGTTTTCTGTTGATTTTGAAAGCTGTCAATTAAACTTATCTTCTTTTTACAAACGTTCGTTAAAGAAAACAAAATTTAAAGATTGTGTTCTTAAAGAGGTCGATTTTTCAGAAGCCGATCTGACCAACTCAACATTTGAAAATTGCGATCTATCGGGAGCTATCTTTGCAAATAGCGTTCTGGAAAAAGTTGATTTCCGGACATCATATAACTTCTCAATTGATCCGGAAAAGAACCGGATAAAAAAGGCAAAGTTTTCTTTGCCCGGTATTCCGGGATTATTAGATAAATATAATATTGAGATTGAATAGACTGATTCTAGATAAGCAGCTATTCGCTTTGCCGGTATTTAATCATCCCGCCGGGAACATTCTTTACATGAAAACCTTTTTCAAGAAGAAATTTCGTTGCAGTACGCGAACGGTTTCCCGATCGACAAATAACAGCAATTTCTTTCTTTCTGTATTTTTCAAGTTCATTAACCTTGTTAGAAAGAACTTGCAGAGGAATATTGATAACCCCTTTAATTTGTCCAAGACCACTAGCTAATTCTTCAGGCATTCTTACATCCAGAATAATTAAAGTTGTATCTTTTTCAAAACGCTCTTTTAGTTCTGAAATAGAAATTGATGTTTTGGGATCATCTTGAGCCACACCTAAAAAGCTGAATATTGACATAAGCAGAAGGGTTGTTAATAAATAATGTTTCATTCTTATTTTCCTTGATTGTATGAAAAGTTATCAAGCGTGGAATAATGAAGTTGCAATTAGTTTGGATTTTTAAGCGGCAAACAATCCACTATTCCGGCAATTTTTTATACTAGAAGTAGCACCGGTTGTTTTTTATTCATTCTCAACCACCTTATCATAACGAAATGTTGGATTGGGATAACCAGGGCTTAAACATTTCCAAGCATCTATTTTCGCCGTTATTCCGTCTTTAGTGACTTTTTCAAAAATCTCTTTTACTAATTTATCAAGAGTTTCTGGATTTATTCCAACGCGTGCATTTATAATAATTTGTGCCTCATTAGAAATTCCTGCAGTTCCCCGAAAAGATAACGTCTCTGTTGTTCCCGTGATGTTGCCAATAATATAGTTAACCCCATTTTCAAGAATGACTTTAATATGACCAACCCCAATTTTCATTGTATCTAATTTTGCACTTAACTCGTTTAGGAGATTAGTCACTATTGTATCCCAATTTATTTGATTTCCTTTTAGACTGATAGAGGAATTAAGCCATCCAAGAACAGCCTCCCCCTCAGCATAGGTATCATAATCTACCTCTACAATTCTTTGTCCGGATTTTGTACTCGATAATATTAATTTCAACCAATGATCTATACCATCACCTGTTTTAGAACTTACTGATAAAACTTCCGAGTCCGGATAATGGAGTTTAACTTTTTCTTTTAAGAATTCTAATTCGTCATTACTCAGTAAATCTGTTTTTGAAATTAAAATTATATCACTTTCTTCCAATTGTTTTTGGAAAATATAAGCGGCACTAGGATGTAATCCGGCAGTTCTACCGTCCAAAATATCAGCAAGCCTTAATGGATCCGCCAACACGGTGAGGGGAGAAAATATCAGTTCTTTCTTTAACTGTTCCTTCAGTGGTTGCATGATTGTGGCGGATAAGTCGGTACAGCTTCCTACCGGCTCAGCAATAATAATATCTGCTTGAGATTCAGTACCAACTTGTTTTATTGAATCAATAAAGCCATTAAAATTACAACAAAAACAACTTCCGCTTACTTCGGTAACTTCTACTTGAGTTTGTAATAATAACGCTGTATCAACTAATTCAGAGGCTTGGTCGTTGGTTATTAAACCAACTTTTTTCCCCTCTTTCATTAATTGTTTTGTGGTTTCGTATAACAAGGTGGTTTTCCCAGCTCCCAGAAAACCTCCAACCATGATAAGTCGTGTTTTTTTTGTCATTATTATTTCTTTTTAGAATTATCAACTTTGCAACTACACTCTCCGGTTGCATTTTTCATAGCAGGTTCAAGCACCTTTACAAAAACGAGAGAGGCTAAAACACCGCCAACAAAGGGGGCTAAAATATAAACTAAGAAAAACCCGCCTGATTGGTCGGGGAAAGCTGCCTTGCCCCAACCAAATATCCACGCTACCATTCGTGGGCCAAAATCACGAGCTGGATTAAGTCCGGCTTGAGTTAAGGGCGCGAATAAACCAATAATTGATGTCACAGTCAATCCAACAAATAAGGGCGCAAGTGCATTATCAGGACGCCCTACATTGCATCCTTCAGTCAAAGCAAAAATTAATAATAAAAGGATGAATGTTCCAAACGCTTCGGCTGCCATAGCAAGTGGCATTGAAACAATTGCTGAGCTTCCCGGGTTTTTATAAAACTCTCCAAACATTTTTGCGGTAGTAATGGATTCGGCTGTTCCTCTTACAATTCCATGAACATTTTCATAATTGCTAATTGACGGTGAAAAAAATATATAAATAGTTAAGCCTGCCAAGAACGCGCCCGAAAACTGTCCTAAAATGTAAGTTGGCAACATTCGGGAAGTCATTCGTTTGCTCACTACCATTGCTAAACTTACAACCGGATTAAGATGTGCGCAAGAAATATGACGAGTTAGATAAATTGCTAGTGTAACGCCTATACCCCACATTAAAGCAATTTGCATAAGTCCTTGATAGGCATTAAATAAAATTGATACAGCCACGGAGCCACACCCAAATAAAACCAAAATGAATGTTCCAAGCAGTTCTCCAATAAATTCACTTTTGTATTTCATTGTTACCAAAATCATCCGAGAATAATAGTCTGTTAGTGATTGTTGTATAAGTTCGTTTGGGGTGGGTTTTACAACCGGCGCATTACATTAAAGTTAGTTAAACCCGCACATACCGGAAGCACATCCGCCGCTGCTACTGTAATTTGTTCCGCATGTTCCGGTTGAACATCCGCCATCGTAGGAAGAACCGGAGCTTACTGAAGCGGCAAAAGATGAGAGAAGTTTTTTGTTTTTTGTCGATTGACATTTGGGACACGTAACGTCGTCCATTTTTGTTGAAGATTTATGAAGCACTTCAAATTTTTCATTACAAGATTCACAGCGATATTCAAAAATGGGCATACTAATTTTCCTCTTTATCGTATTTATTGTTCATCGGTTAACTCCAGGTAATCCATTAATTTTTTATGGAGATCATCAGGGAGTGTTTCAGTACATTTTTTATAAAGCTCAATGGTCATTTCAACCGAATCGAAATAACTTCTGCATCCTTCACAATTTTCAATATGATCTTTAATTGCGACACACTTCGGCGAATTGATTTCTTCGCTGAGACTTTCACAAATGTGACTCATCACATCTTTACAGGTGACTTTTTCTTCGTTCAATTTTGAAATGCCTTTGTTATTTCATTTCTTAAAAATGACCGCGCTCTGTGTAGGCGCGATTTTACTGCCGGGACCGAGAGTTCAAGCATTTTTGCCGTTTCTTCCGTAGAATATTCTTCAACATCGCGCAGCGTAAATACTACACGGTATTCCGGTTGTAACTTATCTATTGCTGAATCCAAGATGGTCCGTAATTCATTTGTTTCTAAATTTTTTATTGGCAGTGTTGACCAGTCCGCAATATATTTTTCGTCGAACAGACTCTCGTCGGTTTCTTGTTCAACAAAAGTATAGCGGCTGTTTTTTCTCGCTTCCATTAAACAGTGATTAACAACAATCCGGTACAACCAAGTTGAAAGTTTTGAGTTTCCATCAAATTGATGCAGAGATTTAATCATGCTGTAAAAAGTTTCCTGCATCATATTCTCAGCTTTTTCGCGGTCTCTACAGACCTTAAAAGCGAAACTATAAATTGTTTGCTCATACTTCTTTACGAGTTCTGAGAGGGCTTTTCTGTCACCGTTTTTGGCAGAAGCTATTAAGAGTTCTTCATTCATGCTATAAGATGTAAAATTTAGATTTTCGATTCTTAAAATAGTGAAAAATTCGGGAGAACTATAATTCGAGGCTCATCCACAAATACCAGCTTGCAATCGACTGATACGGTTTCCATTTTTTCTTTTTGCAAAGCTCGGTAACCTTTGCTTCGTCCGGTAGTTCTTTCAAGTGATAATTTTTCCGGATAGCATTTTTTATCCCCAAATCTCCAACGGGCAAAATATCCAATCTTCCAAGCGTAAAAATTAAAAACATATGCGCCGTCCAAACACCGATCCCTTTAACTTTTGTCAGTTCGCTAATAATTTCCTCATTCGATCTTTGAGAAATATTTTTAAAAGAAAGTTGTTTTGAAATAATTTTTTCAGAAAGATCTTTTACATAAATTGCTTTCGCATTTGAAAGACCGAATGTCCGCAATTCTTCAACGGAGGTTGCCGCAACATCCTCAGGGTGAACGTGTTTTCCAAAATGCGCGGAAAATTTTTTGTAAATGCTTTCACCGGCTTTTATCGAAAGCTGCTGATTAATAATTGCTTGAACCAGCGACGGATAATAACTTCTGCGGCGCTTAATACCGCAAGGTCTCGTTTGTGATATAATTTTTCTAAGGACAGGGTCGATATCATTTAAATGAGTTATTCCGTTCCTAATTTCTAAAGAATTCATTATAATTATTATAAAGAAAAAAAATAGTATTTAAAATGGCAACCCAAATAAAACCGATATTACAAATAAAAGCAAATAAACTTTTCTCAAACGTTCCCGAAAGTTCATATTCCTTCATCTTGAACATTAAGGATGTTATAGAATTTAAAGAGGGCGATATCATTTATAAGGGAGGAGATTCTGCCGAACTCATCTATCTGATTTTGGAAGGAGATGTGAAAATCAAATTTTCTGTGCCGATTGAAGGACAAAGAATTTTCCTGAAAACAGCTACAGATTTTTTCGGCGAGAAAGAATTACTCGCCATGACCTCTCGAAACTCTTCCGCGGTTGCCGAAACGAACTCAACCCTCTATCTTCTTAAACGAAAAGAACTGAACAATTTAATAACATCGAACAGAACAATTTCGAATAACCTGCAAGGAATTGAACATTTATCTGAAAGTGAAAAGGAGACTCCAAAAGAGACCGCTGATGACTATGAAAATATTTCAAGTGAATCGTTCACCTTCGATTCTGTTTCTCCTTCCTTTGATGTTAAACCGTTTATTTCAACGGATGATGAGTTGGAGAAGGTAGATGAGTTTGTCCCCCAGGAGGAACCGGAAATCTCTTTCAATACTGATAAATTTAAATCAACTTTCAATGAAATTAATCTAGGAGATGAGGTTCAAGATAATTTTTCAGAGACTCAAGAAGATAAGCCCGAAAGTATAAACTGGGATTTTTCTACAACACCCACAGATGAAATTGAACCTGAAAAAGAAACCCCACCATCCGCAGAACAAACGGAAACTCTGCCACACGTTACGCAATCGATTGAGGATAGTTTTTGGGGCGTTTCAGATTCTTCGAATAACAAAACCTTTATCGAAGAACCGATGGCAGAGGAAAAACCTTTGCTTTCTTCCGCAGACAGCAATTCTCTTTTCGTTCAAAATGAACATAAAGCAGCGGTCGGATTAACCGCAGATCAACTTCAACTTATTATTGAAGCAGCCGAAAAGGTAAATTCAAATATTAAAATTGATGAAGCCCTCCGTGCGATTGTTGAAGCTGCAACCTCACTTACTTCTGCCGACCGTGGAACTCTTTATATTCTGGATTATGATAAAGGAGAATTGTGGTCCAAGGTTTTGCGCGGTGAAGATATCGAAGAAATAAGATTGAAGGTTGGGCAAGGACTTGCAGGCTGGGTTGCAAAGACGGGAGAAGTAATTAATCTTCCTGATGTTCATCAAGATGAGCGGTTTGACAGTAATGTTGATAAGATGTCCGGGTACACAACAAAGTCTATGATCTGTTACCCGATAAAAAACCGCGAAGGGCTTATCATCGGTGTTCTGCAATTATTAAATTCCGCGAACGGTGCGTTTACGCAAATTGATCTCGATTTTCTTGAAGCGCTTTCCGTTCACGCGGCGCTTGCACTTGCCAATGCAGAACTTGTACATCAACTTCTAAAAACCGACAAACTTGTTTCACTTGGCAAATTAACAAACTTCATCCTTTCCGACATTAAGAAACCGGTACTTACCATTAAACAATTCGCCGAACATATTAAACGGAAAAATGTTTCCGATGATGTGCAGCAGATACTTGATCTAATGATAGAACAGGTTGCAAACGTTAATGAAATTATTCAATCTACGCTTGCCTATGCCGAAGGAAAAACTTTTTACCGCCTTAAAAAAAGAGCGTTAAATGCAGTGATGGACGAAATAGTCATCAAACTTGCAGAGTATGTTGAGTTCCGCGGTGTAAAGCTGTTCAAGAAATTCGACCATGATGTGAACGTTAATATTGATAAAAAGGAATTTTATCAAGCATGCTACCAGATTGCGAAGAATGCTTGCGATGCTATGCCGGACGGTGGAAAACTTTTCGTCTCTACTACGGTTGAACCTCACTCGGTAAAAATTTCATTTAAAGATAACGGAATAGGAATTCCCGAGAGCGTTCGGGAAAGAATCTTTGAACCGTTCATGAGTCAGGGAAAGAAAGAAGGTATGGGCTTAGGGCTTCCGATTGCAGAAAATATTATTAAAAAACATGAAGGCACTATTTCTGTTGAAAGTGAATTAGGAGAAGGAGCGATTTTTTACATTTCACTTCCGATTGCAGTTTAGTGTTTCTTGAATGATCTATAACCTCATTACCGTGCTTGGACCTACAGCCTGCGGGAAAACCAAATTAGCCGCAAACCTTGCAGATCATTTTAACGGAGAAATTATCTCCGCCGACTCCCGCCAGGTTTATAAAAGAATGAACATCGGTACGGGAAAAGATTTACATGAATTTTTTCTTAACGGCAGACAAATACCGTATCATCTTATTGATATTGTTGAGCCGGACGAGGAATTCAATCTCTTTTTATTTACCCAACAGTTCTCAAAAGCATTTCAATCGATATTGGAGAAGCAAAAAACTCCTTTCTTAACCGGTGGAACGGGAATGTATCTTTCTTCTGTTCTGCAAAATTATCAACTTGCAAAAACCAATTTTCATTCCGAACGGAGAAACGAGTTGGAAGAATTGCAAGTTGATACGTTGTCGGTGTTGCTTCTTTCTCTTGATCTCAAACTTCATAACACTACCGATTTACTTGATAAAGAAAGACTCATCAAGGCAATTCTGGTGGCGGAAGCAAAGGTTGATGACGAACAGACCGGGAAGGCAAACGTATCTTCTTTTACAATAGGGATCCAACCGGAGAGAAAAATTTTGAGAGAGAGAATTTCCGAACGGCTGAAATTTCGTTTGCAAAACGGGATGATCGAAGAGGTTGAACATCTGGTGAACGAAGGGATTTCGTTTGAGAAGTTGAACTTTTTTGGATTGGAATACCGTTACATCGGTTTGTATCTTCAAAAGAAATTAACCTACAACGATCTGTTCCAAAAACTACGCGGCGCAATCAATCAATTTGCAAAACGGCAAATGACCTGGTTTAGAAAAATGGAACGGGAAGGCGTTGTTATTAACTGGCTGCCCGAGGCAAATTTTGACGAAGCAAAAAATCTAATCGAATCCAAATGTCCCCTCTTCCGTTAAACGTAAAAAAATATTTAGCAAAATATGGAAGTGAAGTTCGTCCAATAGAATTGAGCCCGTCCGCTGAATTCGAACTGATCGTTGTTGTCCCCGCCATACACGAACATGAAAATATCAAAAGATTACTTGCCTCACTTCAAGCAGCGGATAATAGTTATGCAGACAAAATTCTCGTTCTGTTTGTAATAAATAATTTGAGTTCCTCCGGTGAGGAAGTGAAGGAAGAAAATCAAAAGACCCTTAAGTTTTTGCGGGCGTATCTACACGATAAAAAAACACAAATCAATTTTTTTTCTGGATTGATTGACGCCTCAAGCGCAGGGAACGAGTTGGACGAGAAAAACGGCGGAGTTGGTTTAGCGCGTAAAATTGGTATGGATATGGCGATTACACTTTTTAGTTATGAGTCAGTGAAGAAAAAAATTCTTGTTTGTCTAGATGCCGATTGCACAGTTTCTCAAAATTATTTTACTGAAATTTATGAAGTGTTCAACTGGCAAGATTTGCGTGCGGCGGTTACGTCGTTTCAACATTCGTTATCGAACGAAGAAAA
The DNA here is from genome assembly GCA_041667115.1 of Ignavibacteriaceae bacterium. Lineage (GTDB taxonomy): Bacteria > Bacteroidota > Ignavibacteria > Ignavibacteriales > Ignavibacteriaceae > UBA1563. The sequence continues at coordinate 66,570 of JBAYFO010000009.1, forward strand.
CCGTGAAGCGATTCTTTGCTACGAAATATTCCTCCGCTATTATGTCTTAAGTTTGCGGTTTGCAGGTTCGCCTTATGCGTTTCATACCATCGGTTCTACAATGGTCTGCGATGTTGATAGCTACATAAAAATTGAAGGCATGAATAAACAAAAAGCCGCCGAGGATTTTTACTTCCTTGAAAAGCTTGCAAAAAATGTTTCCATCGGTGAAATAAAAAATGCTGTGGTTTATCCATCATCGCGCAGATCGTGGCGTGTTCCGTTTGGAACCGGGCAACGGGTAAACCGTTTTTTGAGCCGTATCCAAGACGAATACCTGCTCTACAATTTCAACTCGTTTTTGATCTTGAAAGAGTGGCTGCGACTCTTTTTATCAAATAATTTTACTGCGGAAGAATTTTTAGCAGGTGCGGAAAAGATCCATTCAAGTCTATTTGCGTTTTTAAAAGAACAGAAGTTTGAAAAGACCTGGACGGAAATTTTACGTACGTCAAAAACCGGCGAACAGTTGCAGCGGCAAAAAAACACCTGGTTTGACGGGTTTAAAACCTTGAAGCTTATCCATTACTTACGCGATAACGGTTTTCCGTTGCAGCCAATGTTTGCTTCTCTTGACATTCTTTTGAAAGAAATGAAAGTTGAAATAGATTTTCAAAACGAAGAAGAAATTCCTCCGTTTGAAGTGCAAAAAAAATATTTGGAAACATTACGCGGTTTTGGAAACGCACAACCATAAATGGAGAGTTGATTAAGGGAAGAGAAAAACAAAAACCTTTTCAATTTCCTTTTTTGCCTTTCTTGTTTTATGTGTTGGCACTGTTGCAAAATTAGGAACATCACTAAGCAGTGAAAAACAAATTGGATGGGAGAAAAACGAGCATGGCATGTGTAACGTTTTATTACATGTGTAACGTAACGTTACAAGTGGTTGTAACGTTTCGTTACAGCTTAAAAACGCACCCCTCTTTTTTAGCATTAAAACAAACCTTTTCTGTTGGCACCAATATTGTGAAATGTTTTTGTTATTTCGCTGTTTTTTGATTAGCTGACATGACGGTTTTGGGTTGATTTCTAATTGTCAATTCCTGATCTGGACGGGCTAGAACAAAAGAGAAATAATGAATAACGAACAAGGAATGGAGAATATCGAAAAACAAAAATTTCATCACTCACTATTCCTTGTTCGATGTCCGATATTCAAATTCATGAAAATATTTTTGCCGTTTTGTGCAGTCCGCCGCGGCGGATTTTTACTTATTCCATGATTAATTCTCCGGGGAGTATGAAATTTTTTTTTAGAACTGAACAACATAAGGGTGTCTTCCCCTTTATCAATGCAGCCACGTTTTACGTGGTTTGGCGGCGCTTTATGCGCTCCTCAACTTTCTACTTTTCACTTGTAACTTTCTCCTTACTCTTTACCGGAAAACCTTTATGAAAAAACAAATCTTAGTTGCCATACTATTGGCTGTGGTAATGTTAAACTTTAACTGCAAAAAATCCCCTACAGGACCAAGCGAGTCTCTCTCCCTTAGCGTAGAAGATGTCTCCTGCACCGAGGCTTGGGTAAGAATAACAAGCCCTGGTTACCAAACACAAAACACACTTACGCTGTACGTAAACAACGAACCCAACCAAAGCATAACGCTTGGCAATCTTGATACGGTACTTACCGTTGAGTCTCTTTTACCAAATAAAAGTTATACGTTTAAAGCGCAGCTAACCGCCAACAACACAAAAGCCGTTAGCAACACAGCGCAAGCAACCACGCTTGATACCACCAGCCATAACGTTACCTGGCAAACATTTACGTTTGGCGAGTATAACCCCAGTGTGCTTTATGATGTTGCCGTAATAGATGAAAACAATATCTGGGCAGTTGGTGAAATATATATGAACGACTCTCTTGGTAAACCAGATTATAATGCTTACAATGCAGTGCATTGGGACGGAACAGGATGGAAATTTTTTAAATTACAATTTTTTGACTTTTGTGGAAATACCAGTACAGGTTCTTACCCAGCAAAATCAGTTTTAGCATTTAGTCCTACAAATATAGTAATTAGTTCGGGATCACAAATAACTTGGTTTAATGGACAGCGACAAATAAAAACCGAATGTATCCTGGCTTCAGTAAACAAAATGTGGGGTACGAGCAGTAGTGATTTGTACATAGTAGGCAACGTTGGCAACGTAGCCCATTACGATGGAAAGAATTGGCAGAAGATTGAAAGCGGAACAGATGTAAGATTAACGGATATCTACGGTACGCCGGATGGGAAAAATATCTGGTGCTGCGGATGGGATTATAACACGAGCATAGATGTTATTTTAGAAATCAAAAATAATAAAGCGGAGATTCTCTATCACCCTACCGAACACTATCTTCCCGCGTATGGTTTGGCTGATATTAATAGTTTATGGTCATCCGGTTCGGAATTTATATTAGCGGGAGGACTTGTCTACCGGCACTCGGTCTATAATAAGCAACAAGCAAGAGCAGAATTTATCCCTACAACTAACGGTTCGGCGTTGTTCAGACTTGGAGCCTTTGCCTGGGCGGTAAGGGGAAGTAATAAGAATAATGTTTTTATAGGGGGCGATAATGGAATGGTCTGGCACTATAACGGAAAAAGCTGGTACAAATATCCCGAATTATATAATGAAGAGTTTGATAGAAGGATATTTGGACTGCAAGTAAAGCCAAACATAGTAGCGGCGGTAGGCTGGAAAAATTCTTACGCCTGGATAATAATCGGGAAAAAATAAACCAAGTACTTTAATTACAATAAAGGAGAAACACACATGAAATACGTTAACATTTTTCTTTTAGGATTTATTCTTTTCTTAAGTCCTTTTTTAGAGGCTCAAACGCCGATAAGAACGGCGGTGCATATCATCCGCGATGCAAATGGTGCTGGAATGTCTGAACAAACTGCCAGGGCGGCGATAGATACTTTAAATAAATACTACGCTCAAGCTTTTGTAGATATGAGATTTTATATAGATCAAATGTTGATATTAAACACCAGCAGTACTACGTTTGATTATGAAGAGGTTGATTGCTCATCAATTTCAGTTATAAATTTGGTGGAGCCTACCGTACAAAACGCGCTTAATATTTATTTTTTCCCAAGTATCAAAGCCGGGGCTAAAGGAGTTGCTTTCAGGGTACCGGGTAGAGCATGTGTTATTAGTTACGCTTACGCTTTATCTTCCACTACCGCCCATGAAGTTGGACATTGTTTCGGATTATATCATACTAATGAAATTGAATTTGGGTTAGAAAATATTGTTAGAACTTCAACGCAAACTTGTCCAGCCAACTGGGATTTAGCAGGCGATAAGGTTGGTGACACACCGGCTCAAGCAAGTTCGGGTGGAAGCGATGCTGATAATTGCGGTTCAACTTATCCTTCAAATCCAAATCACGGCAACATGATGGACACTCAAACGGGAGACGGGGAACGAACCTATTTTACCTATGGGCAAAAACAAAGGATGCAATATTACTTGCAGAATTATTTAAATGATTTAATATTTTGGGTAAATGTAATAGTCTCTAATAAAATAGCCGGTGATAACCAAACCGGAACTTTTCTCCATATTGATGGTCAATATGTTCCTTCGGGATTAGGAATTAATTTGCTTTATGGAAGAACGCACACAGGCAAAACAGATTCCGAAATTCTCAATTCTAATTACAAACACCATGATTGGGATGAGATTAATTCACAATTTAAATTAACAGAACCATTTAATATAAGATTGGATAAGCCTTTTCGTGATGCAAATTTTGTTCAGATACACCCTGCGACTGTTAAAAATGTACTAACGGAAGTCTCGAACAGCGATTTAGGAAGAAAAGATATAAAAGATCCTTGGTGGGTTGATCAGAATGGAACTCAACCTAATGATTTTAGAGATTTATCCCCTTCTTCCAATATAAATATCTTCTTGATTCAAAACCCTGATCCTAATGATGCAACTAAACCCTACTACTCCGTCAAAGCTCTACAGACACAAATAATACCCATAAACGGAATTAACACCACATTTTATTTCCAAAACTGGTCTGCAAACACAGCAACAAGCGCATCACTACAAAATGCAAACGCACTTGAGACAGGGGTAGTATTCAAAGAAGCTAATGCAACTGTAAGTGCAAACTACAAGGGCACACAACTTTCCAATACTTCCATTGCTTTTGCCAATAACAGCCAACGTAAAATAGTAACAACAGTTAATTACGGCTATAATTTTATGACGTACGAAAGTCTGGGCAAAGTATGGCTGGAAATGAGTGACGACAATGGGCTAAACTGGAGCATTGTAAATAATGGGCTACCCTTAGGCGGTTATGATGCAAAAAGTCCTTCACTTGCCGTAATCGATGGTGTAGAAAACATGATTTTTGTTGTCTATCAACAAAAAACCTCAAATGGCAAATACCAAATAATTCTTGATAAATATAATTACGAAGGGTTATTGGTTTATAGCTCTGTTGTTTATGTCTCAGATAATGATTACGCAACAAAAAATGCGGTGCCGGTAATAGCGGCCTCTGTTGATGCGGCAAATAGTAACACTAAAAAATTTATCTCTGTCTGGAAAGAAAATTCAACAGCAACAACAACCGGAGGTTTATATTATAGAGGAGGAATAGATTGGACAAGCTGTATTGAGTGGAAAAGTCCTAACGCAGAAAGAATAACGTACTCAAATAATTATGCAACAACTCCCTCTATTGCAGTAGACAGGTATATTAACTACAATAATAATTTCAATTTTCATTTAGTTTGGGAAGAAAGCGCCGCTATCAAATACATTCCTTTCTCGTTTTCTCTCTCCGGTGTAACTTTGCAATCAGCTTCCTTGGCAGTTATCTCAACAGGCAGCGGGTACGATAGCAGGAAGCCTTCCATAACGGTAATTAACAATATTCCGCATGTTACATGGTTGAGCGATTATATTGTTGATGATGCCGCCGTGTTTTACAGAGGTAAACCGGGGACAAGTTGGGGGAGCATCTATACGTATCTAGAACAAGATGGCGTTAATAACATTTCCATTAACAACACCGAAAATAATGATTTTGCTTTTGCCTGGAGCGCGATGGGGGGATATTATAATAAAGTAGTAAAAAGTACAGCGATGGGTTCTTGTTCTGTCCTTGGTACGCATGTTCAAGATATGCAGCTCGGTAATTCAACTAATGATGACATGATGCTTATAACCTACACAAATACATCGCTTCCTTATAGTTTTGGCAAAACAAATATACCCTTTAACTATTACAACTTGAGCAAAGCAACTAATAATCTTTTTACCCAGGGACGCGGTATTTCAGTGATAAAGGGGGAGAATACAATTCACTACGCAGTAAGCTCAGTATCTGCAAATGGAGGACAAGTAGAATTTGAAAATAAAAATGATTCGTTGCTTACCGGGAGTTTACTTACGGTTCCTTTTCCGGTTAATGATAACAGCACTCTTGAATATGCGGTAAGATTTAAGACAAATGATTCTTTAAAAGCAGCCAAATCGTTAAATAATTCCGAGGGGTTATTGTTTAAGGTGGAGTTATTAGACGCGAACACAAATGTTGTTCTTGCAGTTCTTGACAATCTTACTATAACGAAACAAACCGTAAAGAAGAATGAAACAATAAATTATTCTGTAGCTCTTGCCGGAATCGGCGAAAGAAGTGTAAGAATCCGTTTGACCGCATCCGACAGTGAACCGGAAGTAAAGACAGTGGTTTCAAGGATATTTGAAAGTTCGACGGAAGGACTAGGGAAGAAAACAATAAAGCAACTGAACTACTCCTCCATTGCACAAATTAAAGACTATGCCCTTACGCAAAACTATCCAAACCCGTTCAATCCGGTAACAACAATAAATTACCAGTTACCGAAAAGCGGAAGTGTTACGTTAAAGGTATTCGATATCCTTGGCAACGAAGTGAAGACGCTTGTAAATGAGCAGAAAGAGATGGGCAGATATACTGTTCAGTTTGATGCTTCATCACTTGCAAGCGGTATGTACGTTTACCAGTTACGGGTAAATGATTATACGTCTACCAAGAAGATGATGCTGGTTAAGTAAAAAGTAGAAAGGGAAAAGTAAAAAGTAAAACTTCAATAAGAAGAAGTCAGAATACAGAAGTAAGAATTAAAACGTAGAGACTTGCCATGTTTATCCCGACGTAGTCGGGAGCAAGTCTCTACAGCCATTTGCTGCCTTTGCGGGTGTGTGGTACTCAAGAGGGTGGTCTAACTAATATCCTACCACAAAATCCAATTTATTGGAGGTTCTATGGTACCTAACAAAGTAAGCGCTGTGCTGGATGAGAACACCGTTGCTGGTGTTATGGCGGCAATAGCGGATATCAAAACAAAACTCCCTTTCCTAATTGATCTGGCAAGCGACGAACTGAAAGCCCTGCCGAGACTGGGAGGGAAAAATCTCATCTTTACAACCAAAGCCCTGGCTCTTGTAAAGCAAGACGGCGGCTTTCTTCCAAGAGATTTTTCCGTTGAAGAAATGGAAAAAGATGTAAATCTTTTTAATAGTCTTCAAACAATCCGTACGGAGGTAGCTAAACTTGCAGAAATGGTGGAAGATACCTACACGGAAGTTGGGAGCGAAGCCTACGCCGCAGCCCTGGTGGTTTACGCAAACGCCAGACGGAACGGTGCAAACACCGTCGGTATGGACGATTCCCTAGACGAGATGAGCAAACGGTTTTACAAGAAAAGTAAACCGGACGTGCCGCCTCAACCCTAAGCCTGGTAAACCAGAAAACACAAAAACCAAATACCAATTAACAAATTGAACTTTGGTTTTTATTTGTCGTTTGGTTCGTTACGGCAATTGTGCTTTGTTTCATGTAGAGACGTTGCGCGCAACGTCTCTACAACACCAGAAAACAATTGTAGGGAGCGGTCGAGACCGCTCCGTTTTGAATGACCAAAACAGCAGTAAAATTTTAGAAATGATTTCATTTGTGTTTATACGGCTACAACGAAGAATTGAATTTTCCCACAAAAACATGTCCGGTTTTAGCTAAAAACCTCAAAAACAGCCTAGAAACGAAGTTATTCCCGGTTTAAACCGAGAACGCTCCCGGTTCAGCCCGGCATCCACCTCGTTTCAACCGGGACCAATCCTGTTTCAACCGGCATCGATCTCATTTCAAACGAAGTCGGCTTCACTTCAACCGACACCGATGCAGTATCAACCGGCAGCGACTTCACTTCAACCGAAGTGCGCCTCATTTCTAACAGGAACGGTGCAGTTTAAAACAGCACCCGCCTCACTTTAAACAGGAGCGATGGAGTTTAAAACAGAATTGGAATTCCTTTTACAGACTCTCCTCTTTCAAAAACTCTCTACAGCAAGTTGTATTTAGCTAAAACTGTTATCATCTTTTTGCTTTATCTTCTTTAAGATTTTATGGAGAGTAGTTCTTTCAACATCAATGCTTTTTGCCGCCTGCACAATATTGCCGTCATGCTTTTTTAAAAGAGCGGTTAAGAACAATTCTTCAACACGGCGCGCGGCTTTATTTGCTGCCACTCTTCTCATGCGCAGCATATCCTCCCATGATACCGGAACTTCATTAAGCGCTTCGTTTTTCTCTTTGGTCTGCCGTAAAAATGAAAAATCAATTTCCTGTTTATTTTGCGACAGGATAACGGCGCGCGTTACAATATTAGAAAGCTCTCTTACATTGCCCGGCCAATCATACTCTGCCAGAATTTTTAACGAGCCCTCTGTAACCGGTTTAGGTTTTATTTTAATATCAATCGCGGTACTTTCAATAAAGTGTTTTACCAGCAAAGGGATGTCGTCTTTTCTTTCCCTAAGGTTTGGAACGTTAATAGGAAGCACATCCAGCCGGTAGAAGAGATCATCTCTAAAGAGATTCTTCTCAACTAATTTTTGTAGATTTTTATTGGTTGCCGCAATAACCCTGCAAGTGGATTTAATTTCTTTAACCCCGCCAACCCGTTGAAATTCACGCTCTTGAAGAACTCTTAAAAGAGCAACTTGCGATCTTAAATCCAGTTCGGAAATTTCATCAAGAAAAATAGTTCCGTTTCCGGCAAGTTCAAATTTACCCATCTTCCTTTCGTTAGCTCCGGTGAATGCTCCTTTTTCATGTCCGAACAATTCACTTTCAATTAAATCTTTCGGAATCGCCGCACAGTTTACTACTATAAAGGGTTCATCCTTTCTATCACTTCTTTGATGAATTTGTCTGGTTACTAATTCTTTTCCAACACCACTTTCGCCGGTAACAAGAATAGTGCTTTCGTTTGACGCGAATAAATTTATCTGTTCTTTTAATTCTTTGATTGGCTCGCTTGCCCCGATTAAATTTCCGAATTTATTAAAAATTTCTTCTTCAACGGATTTTGTTCTAATGCGTAGGTTTCTGAGATCGAAAGCCTTTTCAATTACTAATCGCAACTCGTTAATCTTATTCGATTTCGAGATGTATTCAAAGGCGCCCATTCTAATGGCTTTAACAGCGGTCTCAATTGAACTGTTGTCTGTAATCATTATGATGGGCAAATTTTGATCTTCTCTTCGTATTTGTTGAATGCCGTCAAGCCCATTCTCGCCGTTCTGTAACATAAGGTCTAAGAGTACCGCGTCGGGAGGGTTCGTTTTTATTATCTTCATTCCTTCCGTAATTGATTCCGTGGTGAGACAGTCAAATTCTTTTTTCAATAAGAGTTTTGTATCATTTAAGAAATTTCTATCGTCGTCAATAATTAAAATTTGTTTACGCATTAAAATCCTTTCAATAATTCTATTGCAAAAATTGTAGAGTCGAATGGAGTGCTTTCTTTAAGATACATATTACCATGATATCTACTTATTTTCTTTAGACTTGAGAATAAACCGAGCCCTGTTCCGCCAAGATTTGAATACCCTTCATGGAACAACTTTTCTTTGTCTTGAACCCCAATTCCATTATCCATTATTTCAATTACTATTTTAGGAGACACTTCTTTTACGGTAATAATTATTTTTTTGTCATCTTCTTTTGCTTTGAGCGCTTTGATTGAATTTGAAATGCAATTATCCATAACAAAGGCTAACTCCTCCGCCTTTAAAACAACTTTACTAGTTTGATCTATTTCGCAGTAAAGCCTAAAATCAATGTTCTCCTTTTTTAAGAGTGCATCATACTCGTTTTTTATTTTCTTTGTTATATCAACGGGATCAACAGAAAATTTCTGCAGTTGTAATTCCCGGATATTGCCAAGATGTATTCTTAAGTTTTCTATATACAGGCTAAGCGTTTCATAATCCGGATTTTGGAGTGTGAGCAAAGCATTTACGTCGGTAAAGTTCTTTTCAAAGAGCGGTTTATTGATTGACTTTCCGGGAAGTAAATTTAACTTTTCCTTTATTTCCGTGATGATAGGTTTAACCGTTTCTAAGTAGGTTGCCTTACGCTCTTCCAGCGTAGTTAGATATTCTTTGTCTTCGCTCAGTACATTAAAGTTTGAAGCTAATGTTTTAAGACTTATCAGATTGCTTGCAGCCCATTGCCCATGAGCAAAATTCAAAACCAGCGTCAGCAACTCTTCGTTTTTTTCAGTAACAGATTTTCTTGTAAAGTTCGTATTAAACCATAAACTATAAAGAAGCGGTAACGCAAGGAACGCGATATTTATTAGTAAAGGAGAAGAAGAATTAAAATAATTATCTTCAATCGAAAAGTAATTTGCCGCTAACCAATAGATAATTAAACTTATTGAAAAAATAGAGATTTGCGCTGACCTTCTCCAATTGAGATATTTTTCTCCAAAGAGCATAACGGAGAAAGTGAGCATTATTGAAAGGATAAAAAACATAAAACTTTTTTGTACAAGAGAATTACTGAAAAAATTTGAGAAGTTTTGATAATAATTGAAAAAAGTTCCTTTCATTCCCTCAAACTCATTTACATCTAATATCATTGGCGCGGTAATATTTTTAATGATTCTTCTGTTGCCAAGAGGGAAAAGGATTTCTACGTCAACTTTTGTCCCGGCTTTAACGCCAAAATGTACCGGAGCGGATACCTGTGATGAATAAGAAAAATTATCGCTTCCAATTTGTTTGTAGCCGATTAATTTTTTATTCGAACCTTCGCCTGTGTAAAGCCAGATTTTGCATCCAACGGCATTTGTGTTTGATGCCATACCCCGCAGATGTATTTTAATGAAATTAGAGTCGTTGGTTGTATTTTGAAGTACAAAGTGCCTTGACGAACTAAAGCCAAGTAAATCGAGATCGCCATCATTATCAATATCCGACGCGGCAAAGTCAACCAAGTTTGATATTATTTCTCCATGGTGCGGATCAGCGAGTTTAAATTTTATTCCTCCTTCGTTAAATAAAATATAATTTTGCATTTCTGAAGAAACAAGAGCCGAGATAAAAAGATCGATGAACCCATCATTATTAAAATCTCCGGTACAAAAATTTGTAATGTTCCCATCAAATTTATTGTTTACGTCGCTAAAAGCTGAGTCAGTTGCCGCAAAATTTGCTTTCCCATCATTTTTAAATAATTTAAGATTTTTCTGAGTAACCAGTGTTATAATATCCAGATCACCGTCGTTATCATAATCAACACAAACCGCTTTACTTTTACGCTGATTTCGTTCGTCCTCGTTATAAATAAGGCTTTTGTATTTAACCGTTTTTCCTTCGTTCAATAGGATTAAATCATTGCTGTAATTTTGTGAAATAAAAACATCAGATAATCCGTCATTGTTTAAATCGGCGCAAATGGTTTGTTGATTCCAACCGGAGGTTAATGGTTCCCAGTCTGTAATAATTTTTTCAAATTGAAAATCACCTTTATTTCTAAAGCATAAAACTTTTCCTTTTCCGCCTCCTTCACCATAACGGATGGTTAAAAGAATATCGAGCAGGCCATCAGCATCAAAATCATTCAGGGTTAACGCTTGTTGATAACCGTACACTGCTTTAACGGGGAGAGAAAAGAGCTCATGAATCGTATACTTCCCATTTTCAAAATCCGCTGTAAAATATTTGTAAACCGAATCTTGCCAGGTATTAAAAATAAAATCGGGCTGCGCATCATTATTCAGGTCAGTGCTCCAGAAAAATGTACCGTTTAAGCGTTCATCCAGCGAGGCAAATTCTTTTTTTTGCTCAAAGCCGGTTTCTCCATTGCTTAAATAGACAACGGGTTCATCGGGGATCTCACCCCCCGGCATCACGCAATCCAGCCAGCCGTCTTTATTGATATCATAAATGGCAAAACAATTTAGAAAACGTTTCTGATCGGTAGATGAAATGCCGTTAAAAAGATTGTTCCGTAAAATAAGCGGATTTGGAATTTCGGGAAGCAAACCAAACTGCAGAGATTTATCAATAAATAACGGATGTATTTCTTGCGAGGCATTAAAAATTTTTCCGGTGATTGTTGAAAGACAATACCCGCCGTTTTCAAAGACAGTAAAGGATAAGATTGATGGGAACGACGACAGCTCTATGTCTTGCTCTTTATTCGTGACGTTATTAAAAACAGTGACAATAAAATTGTGTGAGCCGCTTTTATAACCGGGGAAAAAGATATCCCCATTAGTTTTTATAAATGTTGATCCCTTCAGAACAAATATGTCATCTTTATTTGATTTTGCGTAAACGGTTCTTTTTAAATCCTCATAAAATCCGATGAACCAATTTTGATTAGAGATATTCTTTGATAACTCCGTAATTTTTAAATTGTTCATTAAGAATGTGCTGCCGTCTATTGCCCCGAATATTATAGAATTGTCTTTTCTTTTTAGCAGCGCAGCAAGATGACTTTTTATATTTGTCTTAATTTCGAAAGAGCTGTTTTCTTTTAGGATGAATGCCCGGCCAAAATCTCCTGCAACTAAAACGCTGTTGGATAAATCAGCGACAAGATAAAGAGGAGAATCAGAGACAACTCCATAATCAAATTGCATGCTTGAAGAAATTCTGTAGATTCTTGTTTTCCAGTCAACACCAACAATTAACGCGTAGATTTTTTCGTTGAAATAATAATAGCGGACAGAGCGATTTTTACCCTTTGAAAATATGTGATATCCAACAATTCTATCGTTTTTAAAATGATATAAATCATTACTAGTGCTAGAGAACCAAAAATCATGAATTGACTTCCCTCCAATGATTGTCTGGAAATTGTTAAAATTTAATTTTACTTCTTTCCACTCATAATATTTTAGATTTTTTTCTGCAGATAGATTTGCGGAGATAAAGAGAAAAAGTAAAAAAATTCTGCACATAAAATCGAACCTTACTTCTTAAGTGGACGATTACATCAACTATGTTGACCAACCTATCAACATTAATGACTGGCTAACTCAAATTTATTGGTTTTTTATTCTATTTCCAATCAGAATTAATTTGGCATGTAATTAGACTCTGATTAGGAAACAAAAAAAACTAGTATGAAGCATCTTTATAAAATTTGCCCCAAATGTTCTTTCTTTTGTGAAATTAAAGAAGAGGATAAATACTGCTCGTTGTGTGGAGCTAAATTGATAGAAAGATGCCCCAAGTGTGAGTACCCAATTGTTAACCCGTACGCCGTTTTCTGCAAAAACTGCGGCAATAATTATCCTAACAGAAAAGTAAATCCGGAAACTAATAGAATAATATAAACTTAAATCGAGGTTCAAAATGAAAAAGGTTATTTGCTTGCTTTCGATGTTCGTATTCAGTTTGATTTATGCTCAACCTAAATATGATATCAATGTAATCGCGGTTGGAATAGGAGAAAAAAATCCAACGTTTAATGAATCGCTTTTCCCGCATATCGCTTTTTACTATACTCCAAAACTGGTCTCTCAAGCCCAATTAAATGAAACGGGTAAGTCGGCATTATCCTTTGTTGGCAAAGCTGCGCGCGAGGTTTTTGAGGGAGAACCGAAAGTGATTGCGCAATGGTGGGATGAAAGAGATCTTAGAAAACACGCGATTGTGTTCGATAAAAATGGGGTTGGCACCTGGCAGGGATATCTTGAGGTAGGTGGTGAATTAATTGATAGTAAAGGGAAGGGAGAGGAATCGTCACTTGAAGATACTTTTGAATTTCTTTTGGAAGACAACGAAATTATGGATTACGATAAGGATAAGGAATTTGACCCGGATGATTTTGATTGTCTTATTGAAAGAAAAATGGTTGATTTTGAAGTGGCGGCTAACGACGGAAAAACAAAATCAATTAAATCTTGTGTGGAAATCGGAAAGCCGACAATGGTGGTCTTTTTCCAAATTCCGAAAGATGTAGACATCAATGCGATGAAAACCGAAAAAAAAGATGAATCTGTTGGAGGTTTTTTAAGCAGTATGACGCAACAAGCAGCCGGAGAGAACTGGATGACCATGTTTAAGGATATCGAATCGCAATTTTTCAATAAAAAGTAACCACTGAACATTTTCAATAAGTAAATATCAAACTTATCAGGAGAAAAAAATGAAAACACGCTGGACATTAAAAGTAATTGTACTACTACTTACACTGAGTATTAACAGTATTTTGGCGGGAATAGGAGATTATAAAAGAGACAAAATCTTTTCTTCCGATGGAGTAAACTATGCGACATTTGGTACTAATGGAGCTGTAGCTATTGATGGAGACTATGCTGTGGTTGGTTCGTATCTTGATGACGCGAATGGAATAAGTAATTCCGGTTCTGCATACATTTTTTACTGGAACGGTTCTGTCTGGACAGAACAAGCAAAATTAACCGCGAGCGATGGCAATATAGATTATCAGTTCGGGAAAAAAGTTGCAATCTCGGGGGACAGGGTGATAGTTAGTTCCGTCGGGACTTATTCAACTAATATTAAAGGGAGAGTCTATGTTTTCAAAAGAAATGGGAATGCTTGGACCGAAGAATCAATTTTAATGGCGAGTGATGGATCAGCAAGAGATTTGTTTGGGGCTGACTTAGCCATATTGAATGATGAAATTATTGTTACCGCGACAGACATTAATTTATACAAAGGAGCAGCCTACTTTTTTAAATATGAAAATAATAATTGGAACGAAAAACAAATTTTTACACCGACATCAACAACTGAATTTAAACAATTTGGAGAGTCAATTGCCATCGATGAGAACAGTATTCTCGTTGGATCACCAGGCGATAGTTACGGCGGATATAGCACGCATGGATCTGCATATATTTTTATAAAAGAAGAAGACCTTTGGATCGAAAAAAAGAGGTTAATTCCTAACGATAGTTTAGCGAGGAAAAGTTTTGGAACTTCTGTTGCTTTAAACAATGGCGTTGCAATCATTGGAGACGTTAATACAACACCGGAAAAAGTATATATCTTTAGCAAAATTAATGAGTCTACATGGACTCAGCTTGATACAATAAAAAGTGGTTTTGATAACAGCACCCTCTTCGGTTATGATCTAGCTGTTGATAATGATTATATTTTGCTGGGATGCAAAAACAATAGTGAAATTGCTTATCAGTCCGGGGCGGTATATGTCTACAAGAAGATTGGAAATCAGTGGAGTTTTGATGAGAAAATATTTCATCCAGACTCAGAATGGTCGGGAGAATTTGGTTCAGGAGTGGCTTGCAAAAATGGACGTTACATCATCGGGGCTAATTATACAGCCGGAAAGAATCCGGAAAGTGGTGCGGCATTTATTTATATGCAAGCCCAAGTTACCCCGGGTATGATTACCTCAACTATTTCTGGAGGAAATTGGGATGCAACCACAACGTGGATTGGCGGAGTCGTTCCCACAGAAACAGACAACGTGGTTATTGATGGAGAGGTTGTAGTAAATAATTCAACTGCAAAATGTTTTAATTTAACTATTAATAGTGGTAAAACTTTAACCAAAGACAACGACTGGCGTAAGCTCTCTGTTATCGGTGATTTAACAAACAATGGTGTTATTACTGAAAACAATTATTCTACCTTCGACATCGAAATTACCGGCAATATTATCAATAACGGAACCTGGGAACGGGGCAACCTTATCTTCTCCGGAACGAACGATAATAAAATAATG
>JBAYFO010000010.1:0-76278 GCA_041667115.1 Ignavibacteriaceae bacterium
GAGGTCTTTGATTGCAGACTTAAGGAAAGATACGATGTACAAAATTTATCCAAGACCGAGTTGTTTCATTGCAGAGGATAAATCTACACCTCGATCACCCTTTGAAGTAGCCTTTTTTTGGAGGACAAGTCTCTTTCTTAATCGATCTTTAATGATGAGTCCTTCATCAGGGTCACCATAAAGTTCTATTAGTTTTTGTTCGACTACATTAGAAAGAATTTCGGTGAATTCTTTCTTAGTCATTTGAGCCAAAGTTGAGGTAGCCATATTATTGTTCCTTTCTTTAACAATAATAAGTAATCTACCGAAGAATATCAATATAGGTTTTGCTGCCTAACCTCTTTAATCCTCCAGATGTATCAGCCTTTGGCTGAGGCGGATAGGAAAGAGAAAAATTTCCGCCAGAGGCGTATCCGCCTTTAGCGGACATTCCGCAAACACAGGTGTTTGGATAGAATGTTCGTTGTTGTTGGTGTGCAAAAATTTTTAATAAATAAATAATTTGTTTTGCTTATGTAAAACGAGAATGGAAATCTTTAAATAATTAATTTGGTAGTGTTGGAGTTTTACAACCTGTCGCACAAGGCGTGATAACACGGCGGTATATGTGTGTAATCTAATAATATCATCTAAGGAATGTGGTTAATGAGAAATTCAATGAAACGAATAATACTATCAGCAATTGTAATAATTCTGGGATTGAGCGATTATGGTTTTGGACAAAAAGAATTTATGACAGTGAACGGAAGGAAAATAGAGGTTTTTATTTCCGGACTTGAAAATAATCAACCCGGTAAACCTGTAATTGTCTTTGAAAATGGAATGGCAACTAAATATGATTATTGGAAAAACATAATTAATGAAGTTTCCAACACCTCCGTTGTTTTTTCCTATAACCGACCAAGAATTGGAGAATCTGAAAATGACAGCCTGCCTCCAACAGTAGAACATATTAATCGTAACTTAAAATCAATGCTCTTAGAGAAGGGTCTTAACCCGCCATATCTGTTAGTTGGTCACTCATTCGGCGGTGCATACATCAGAAGTTTTGCATCAAAACACCCGGAAGAAATTGCCGGGCTAATTTTTGTGGATCCAATTGACTTCACTAAAAAGGGAGATGACGGTGATCTTCCCTATTTAGAAATTGGATTAACAAAGCACCAAATCGATTCTATGTTTGCAAAACCGTATACTAAATTCAAAGAAAAGCTTTATGAAGAAATGCCGAATTTTTATGTTGAGGAAGTGAAAATATCCAGTCAGTTAACCAAAAATGATTTTAAAGATTGCGATAGCATCCCCCTGCCTGATGTTCCGGTTCATTTTATTAAAGCGGGTGAATATCCCAAAGGACCCGATGATCGGGGAGAAACTAGTTTTGATAAAAAGAAATTGTTTAGAATTAATAATAATATTCAAATGAAGCGCTGGATTGAATTATTAAATCCTCTTAAATATGGGAAGCTAATTTATTTATCAAATTCGGGGCATTATATCCCCACAGACGATCCTGAAACAATTATCACAAGCATTAGGCTGGCTCTGAATGATTATGGAAGAATTCAAAAAGAAAAAGCAATCAAGGAATAGGATAATCACACATAATCCGCTGCGGCTAATGAACTCACACCAGTTGCGGAGGAAGAGTAAAAGGCGAAACGTTTAGATATTGTTTTTGTAAAAAAGGAAGAATGATATCCCGATTTTAGAGGAGAGTAATTTCGTCATTTTGGGTGTGGAGAATTTTAATAATTAAATGGTTTGTTTTACTTACGTAAAATGAGAATGGAAATCTATAAATAATTAATGCGGCGGTGTTGGAGTTTAAGATAACACGGCGGTATATGGCAAAATGTAACTTTAAAACTTATTACAGAATCAAAAAATGGAAAAATAATGAAAACAATTACTCGTATTGTTTATTTGTTTGTTTTACTACTAACAAACCAGATGATCGCACAGCAGTGGTGGACTGTAGGTGCAGCCGGTTTTTCTGATAGCTCATCATATTACACCTCAATTGTAATAGATGGAAACGGAACGCCTTATGTTGCATATCAGGATGCTGGAAATTTATCTAAGGCAACCGTAAAGAAATTTGACGGCAGCAGTTGGGTGGGTGTAGGTTCAGCCGGTTTCTCTGCCAATACAGCAGAGTACACCTCAATCGCAATAGATAGCAGCGGAACTCCTTATGTGGCTTATATGGATTATGGAAATTCATTTAAAGCAACCGTAATGAAATTTTACAGCAGCAGTTGGCAAGTTGTCGGTTCAGTCGGTTTCTCTGCCGGTACAGCAGCTAACACCTCAATCGCAATAGATAGCAGCGGAACTCCTTATGTGGCATATAAGGATGGTACAAAATCAAACAAAGCAACGGTAATGAAATTTGACGGCAGCAACTGGGTGGTTGTCGGTTCAACCGGTTTCTCTGCGGGTGCAGCTGGTTACGTCTCAATCGCAATAGATAGCAGCGGAACTCCTTATGTGGCATATTTGGATTATGCAATTTCAAATAAAGCAACCGTAATGAAATTTGACGGCAGCAACTGGGTGGTTGTCGGTTCAGCAGGTTTCTCTGATAGTACAGCAACTTACACTTCAATAGTAATCGATGGAAGCGGCACTCCTTATATCGCATATCAGGATTTTGCAAAATCAAATAAAGCAACCGTAATGAAATTTTACGGGGGCAGCTGGCAAGTTGTCGGTTCAGCAGGTTTCTCTGCAGGGCAGGCAGACTACACCTCAATCGCAATTAATGGAAGCGGCACTCCTTATGTTGCATATAGGGATTATGGAAATTCAAATAAAGCAACCGTAATGAAATTTGACGGCAGCAGCTGGGTGGTTGTCGGTTCAGCCGGTTTCTCTGCAGGGCAGGCAGAGTACACCTCACTCGCAATAGCCCCGAATAGTATTCCTATTGTTGCATATATGGATGGTGGAAATTCATCTAAAGCAACAGTAATGAAATATACTGTAAATCAAATCGACCCTTTGCCGGTAGAACTGACCTCATTTAATGCATCAATAAATGGAAGTAAAATAATACTTAACTGGCAGACTGCAACGGAAATTAATAGTTATGGATTTGAGGTGGAAAGATTACAAGATTGCAAGATTTCAAAATTGCACGATTGGGAAAGGGTTGGATTTGTAAAGGGAAACGGAAACAGTAATTCTCCTAAAGAGTATTCGTTTATTGATAATAACCCTGGTGCCGGAAAATATCTCTACCGCTTAAAACAATTGGATAATGATGGGAAACATACCTACAGTAAAGAAGTAGAAGTAAATTTTATTACTCCAACTGCGTATGCATTAGCACAGAATTATCCGAATCCGTTTAATCCAAATACAGTAATCAGTTATCAGTTATCAGTCGTCGGTAAAACATCAATAAAAGTTTACGATATGTTAGGAAATGAACTTGCAACTTTGGTGAATGAAACAAAAGAGCCCGGTATTTACAACGTTGCATTTAATGCAAGTAATCTTGCAAGCGGAATATACTTTTATAAAATAGTGAGCGGCAATTATTCCGACATTAAGAAAATGATACTACTTAGATAAACGCTACAGCAAATAAATTCAATGCGGGTCCCGCAAGAAAACTGCGGGACAAGCTCAGTGGAAAACCACGCCGTTATATGTTTAGGAAACAGTCTTGATGTTGTCGTAATATGGGCTTATATTTAGTCCAGAATAAAGACAATAAAAGGAGACAAAAATGAAAGACATCTTAGTTGCAAATGATATAATCCCGGTTGGTCAATTCAAAACCGGGTTGGCAAAATATCTAAAAGAAATCCAGAACAAGCGTAATTCTTTGATAATCACGCAAAATGGAAAGCCAGCCGGAGTATTAATCTCTCCAACGGAATTTGATGATTTGAGACAGACAAAACTTTTCATCGATTCAATTTCACGAGGTTTATCTGCTTCTGAAAAAGGAGAACTATTATCTACTTCACAGCTTAGAAGTGAAATGCAAAAAGCAAGAGCCGTGAAAGAAAGATGAAAATATTCTGGACCAAAGAAGCATTGTTTCGCTTACAAGAAATTGAAGAATACATTTCAAGAGATAATCCAGTTATAGCAATTGAATTTGTTGAGAAGTTAATATCGCTTGCGGAAACATTACTAGAGAATCCGGGAAAAGGTAGAATTGTGCCTGAATTATCGTTGGAGAATATCCGGGAGTTGTTACATAAAAATTATCGTATCGTTTACCTGGTTAAGAAAAACTCGGTAGATATTCTTACAGTATTTGAAGGACATCAATTATTGAAAAAAGAAGAAATATTTAAAAGTAAAAACCGATAAGCGAATATAAAACGCTGCTCAACTCGGACGGTCATGTATAAGGCGGGGTAGACTGTTTTATGATGCGACAAGAGGAGAGAAATGCATTAGGAACTTCGGTAATTTGAAATTGCGAATGCCGCTAAAGCGCCACAAGTTTAAGAATGAAGACGCCCCTCGACTTTACATGGAAAGACGATGAGATCGAGGAACATGAGAAAATTTCAGAATTACAAGCATGGCAGGGCCTGTAATGAATTGAAAAGATTTTTTGTTTTTTTTTGGTGAACAAAAAAAAATGGTTTAGTTTTGTCTATAATAATTATTGAGAGATTGGATGGGTTTTATTTCTGAAATAGTTTTACATGGTTTCAAGGCGCTACGATGCGGGGTAAATGAGATATTACCTTTCTATGCTTATACCAGGATTTTAACAACTTATCACGCTAAGCGTGATAACATACCGTTATGCAAATAATATGAAAGAGGAGAAATGATAAAATCTTTATTGCTGTACTCATTGGTAATGATTTTTGTGGTAATTGCTTTTCCCGGATGTTCTATCGTTCCCAAAAGTTTTAAGGAAACAACACTTGATGATATGTACCCAATTTTAACGGATGAACAATATCAAGAGATGAAAACACTTAATAGTGATGAGGAATTAACTAACTTTCTTGATACATATTGGCACAATCTTGATTCAACTTCATGTACAAGTGAGAATGAATATAAAACTGAATACGTGCGAAGATTAAAATATGCTAATGAACATTTTCCTGATAGTCGGGGTTGGGGGAGGTCAGACCGCAAAAGAATCTATCTAGTTTATGGACCTCCGGACTATATCGAGAGATATGCATCTACGGAAAATCGGATTGGGGCTTTTTCGAGAATGAAATCAATAGAGATTTGGCTTTACATGAGTCCGGGCAAAAACAACTCTTTTCCTTCGCAAGGGAATAACTTTGATAAGGGAGAGAAGAAGTTTCTCTTTGCTGATGTAACTGGAGTTGGGATCTATAAGATTCTCTATTCATCCGAAGATAATGGAGATATTGATATAAGGATGTTTAATCCATAATGATTTTTCCACCCGGCCGCCTTACCTTGGCGTGGTGAACTGTTTTTATTGCGGCATTGTTCAAGTTCTTGGGTTGGGTTAAAGAGGTAGGCATTGTAATTTAAGGTTGTACTCTTAAATAAAATTATTTCAGCCAAAGGCTGATGAGCCACATGCTCAAAAATTTATAGGCAATGGTTTTTCATTATGTCATTCAGGTTCGGGGTTGATTCCGCAAGAAAACTGCGGGACAAGCTCAGTGGAAAACCACGCCGTAAGGAACTCAAAAGAATATGAATGAGATTGAAAAACTTGGCTTTGATAAATGGTTTCAAGATAAGATTGATTTATCTAAAATGACCGATTATCAAATTGCAAGAGTAATAAGTGTGAATAAAAATAGTTTTGTTGTATCAAACGGGAAGAAGGATATTTATGCCGAAGTAACCGGGAAATATTTATTCAATTCCGATTCGTCCCTGGATATACCGACTGTTGGGGATTGGGTCTATGTGCAATTCTTCGATGACGATTCGTTAGCTATTATTCACGATATCTTTCCCCGGAAATCATTATTGAAAAGAAAGACCTCCGGTAAAAAAATTGAATATCAACTACTTGCTGCGAACATAGATACGGCAATAATTATGCAATCACTTGATTCCAATTTTAATTTAAGGAGACTGGAGCGTTACTTAGTGATGATAAACGAGAGTAACATTACTCCGGTTATTTTCCTAAGTAAAAGTGATCTTATAAGTAGCGGCGAGATCGAAAGCAAGAAAAACGATATTTATAAAATCTTACCAGAGATTAAAATAGCGGCATTCAGCAACAACAATTTGTCGGATATAGAAAACATTAAAACACTCTTTACTCCTTCGAAAACATTTTGTTTGCTTGGATCATCCGGGGTTGGGAAAACCACTTTATTAAACAACCTGATACATCAAGACCTATACAAAACACAACCAATAAGAGAGAAAGACGGAAGAGGGAAACATACCACTACACGCCGTGAACTTATCGTTTTAGAAAACGGATCGATTGTTGTTGATAATCCCGGAATGCGTGAACTTGGAATAATGTCTCTTGATTCGGGACTTGATGATACCTTTAATGAAATTGCAGAGTTATCAAAACAGTGCCGCTATGCAGATTGTACCCATACTATTGAGAAGGGGTGTGCAATTTTAAAAGCCGTTGAACTGGAAAAAATAACAACCGAGCGATATAATAATTATATAAAAATCTATAAAGAATCCTTGTATAACGAAATGTCATATTTTGAAAAGAGACAGAAGGACAAAAAATTCGGTAAATTTATTCACACGTATATGAAAAATAAAAAAGATATAAAATAGTATCTAACCTCTTCGATAAATAAAAATCCACGCTAAGTCGTGGCTGGCAAGAAAAACGAAAGCGATAATCTTTTATAATTAAGGCGGTGTTGAATATGCACAACTTGTAACACAAAGCATGGTAAAACACCGTTAGATGTTTACAGATCAACAAGGCTAAACCGAATATTTCGACAATAAAAAAAGATACTATGGAAAATTATTTTGATAAAACATTTGAGTTACGATATTCTGAAATGGATAAATCCGGAGAGGCTTCACCAACCACCATCTTAACGCTGCTAGAGGAAACGGCTGCGGACCATTGTTATTCAATAAATACTAGTTTATATAGCCTAAAAGAACAAGATCTGGGATGGGTGTTGCTTTCCGGGATTATTCAAATGGAGCGCTATCCCATTTATAAAGAAAAGATAACCATTAGAACATGGTTGTCAAGCTATTCATTTATAAAAGGAATTAGAGAAAATATTATTTATGATGAACTGGCGAACGTTATAGGAAGAGCTAAAGGTTTATGGCTTTTCTTTGATATTAAAAGGAGGAGACCGGTTCAAATATTTGATTCAATAAAAGAGCAGTGGTCTTGCTGCGGTGAAGAATCAATAAAACAGAATATTGCTAAAAATATAGAAGCACCAGATTCTGCAAGTCACGTTAAAAAATATGCGGTTAACCGGTTTGATATAGATATGTATCAGCATTTAAATAATATTAGATATTTACAATGGGTAATCGATTCCATTGACGAAGATATTGTTGATACCTATTATTTGGCTTCTATAGAAGGACGGTTTGTTGCAGAAGCTAAAAATGGTGAGTCAATTATATCTTTAACTAAGAAGGATGTTAATGACAATTCTTTTATCCATATTATAAAAACTCAAGATAGTAATAAGGTTTGTGCCACAGCAAAAACAATATGGAGAAAAAAAATAAACCAGTAACAACGCAGAACCTCTTTGCCAGCAAAGAATCTACACCAAGGCGTGATAGGACGGAAAAACAAATATCGCTGACATTCCACCTCAGCGGATGCGTAGATACAGTGTTTTCTGTTTTTATTTCTTCCTATTAAATCATTTTTACTAAAACCCCTGATTACTTGCGTCTCTTCCGTCATCAAGACTTCTGTCTCTTCTATCTTTATAATCATTAATCATATAAGTAATTCCAAGAGAAATACTCCGGCTCCGGTAAGGGGTGTAAACGGTGTGGTAGAAAAAGTCGGTGCCAAAGGTTTGTCTATCGTAAACATTCGTATTTAAAAGATCAGAAACCGAAAGATTGATTTTCAATTTTTTATTCCACACCGACTTGCTTAAATAGACCGAAAGATCGGTCTGCCGGTTGCTTACATATTTTTTGCTTTCGGTTTTGGGAGCAAATCTAAAATAGAAATTGGCATCAACTTCCCACCAGAGTTTCAGCCCTAAGTTGACATTCATCCATTTTCTGTAACCCCAATCGGAAAGATCTTCGGCAAGATATTGACCGATTTTTTTTGTGTACGTATATCCCAACTGAACATTAACCATATTAATAAAATCGGGAAGATGAAACGGCATCATCGGGCCGTTATAGTAGGGCAAAGTCAGCTCAACTCCGTACGTCTTGTTTGAAGAAAGATTTACCGGACTGCTGAACGTAACGCTGTCGTTCTTGTTAGCCATTACATTTTCAAATTGATCGGTTGTATAATTATAGTAAACGTTGAGGTATTGTGATAACCCGAGAGCATAGGAATTTATAAACGAAGGTTTGATGGCAGGATTTCCTTCCCGATAACTATTTGGACCATTATATTGTTTAAATGGATTGACGTAATACATTTGCGGATACCGTACACGTCGAAACACGTTGAACGTTAGTTGAAACAAGTCATTGAATTTATAAGAAAGATTGAGGTTCGGAAAAAAGTTCAGGTAACTTCCGGAGAAGTTCTCTCCAGTTGTTTTTTGTTCCCCGTTCGTGTTCAGGTCCTCAACCCGAACACCGGTTTTTATGCCAATATTACCAAAATTATTAGAGTAGGTTACATATATCGCATGAATGTTTTCTTTGTAACTGAATAGATTGCTCAGGAGTAAACTATCACTCCAATTAAATGTTGTATAAGAAAAATCCATGCTGTTATAATTGTTCTCTCTAGTTCTCAAAGTTAAATTGTAGCCGGCTTCAAATTTGCCGAGTGTGGAAGGGACAACATATTCAACTTTACTAATAAACGTATTGGCTTTTTCATCGGTTGACGTGTTATGAAGTTGTGGATAATAGGGATCATAGCTGTATGCAGTGTTCAGTTCCGAACTGGAAGGGTTTGCCATGTTCGTAAAGTAGGCATCAAAAGTAAGTTCATGTCCTTTCGCATCAAATTTCTTTTTATAAAAACCATACAGCGAATAATTGTTCGAACGAAAAAGTGTAGCATTGTTGCTATTATAGCCATACTGTAAAACCTGTAAATTATTTTCAGCATTGGTGCTACTTATTCCGTCAACACTATATTTAAATCTATTTACATTTCCATAAACAGTAAACGAATTATTGTCATCCACTGTGTAGTCAAAACCGAATTTGTAAAACTGCATATTCCCTTTAACATCATTTCTTCCATCCGAATTTAAGTAATATAAATTATCACTGTTGTAATTGTATTTCTCCGAGGAGGAATTATTGACAAAGCTCATCAACCCACCGGAGAAAGAACCGAACAAATTGAACTTTCCGCTTTTATAATTCAGATTTAAGCCGCCGAATGTTCTGTTGTTTGTTGATGAGTTTAAATTGATAGAGCCGCTATAGCTATCCGGATTTCCCTTTTTAGAAATGATGTTAAGAATATACGCCCCTTCGTCGGCGCTTTCTTTAGCCGAAGGAGATAAAACAACTTCAACTTGATCTACCATGGAAGCAGGAAGTTGCGCAAGCATATCGTTTGACATTTCAAACGGATGTCCATCCATTTGTATTTTTACCGCCTGGCCGCGGACGGTAATTGCATTTGTTTGGGGATCAACATCTACAGACCCGGTGTTTTTTAAAGCGTCGGTTAACGTGCCGGATCCTCCGGGAACTTGATCCATATTTATTACCTGTTTATCAACATGAAATTCAATCATCGGTTTAACCGTGCTGACAACGGCTTCAGGCATTACTATCATAGTGGAACGAAGCTTGATTATTCCTAAGCGGTAAGTTTTTTCTAACGGAATTGAATCGATAACAAATGTTTGGTATCCGAGCATCGAAAATTTTGCCCTTATGGTACTTTCAGCAATGTTGCTTGCGGTAAAATATCCTTTAGCGTCGCATGTTGTTTGCGCAAGGATTTTCCCATCGACCCGGGAAATGACCGTTACGTTAGCACCCGGTAGCGCGGTTCCTATTTCAGAATCTACTACACCGCCGGAGAGTTTGTATGTGTTTTTACTTTGTGAATAAATGAGACTCGAAAACATTAATAGAATAAAAATAAGTGAGGATCTCTTAGCCATACCATACCCTTGCAAAAAATAATTTTATTTTAAAAGTACCGATCAAATATAAATAATGACAAAATATTAATTGAGCCGTTCATCCTCTCTATTATCCATCCACTCAATTAAAGGAATGGTTTGTCTTTCTTCATTATAAAATGAGGGAGCCCGACTTCTGTAAATTCATCGCCAACGGTTTCGTATTTCAATTTCTCATAAAACGGAACCGCCGTTTTTCTTGCGTGAAGCGTGATAAGAGAGAAGCCTTTTACCGAAACAAACTTTTCCGAATAAAGAACAAGCATTTTACCAACACCTTTCCCTTGATAGTCTTCATCAACGGCAACCTGCCGCATTTTTATTTCTTTATTATCGATCGCCTTCATTAGTAGGCAGCCAACAAGTTTGTCTCCTTCAAAAGCGGCGAAATGAAATTCGTCTTTTTCTGAATTGAGCTGTTCCTGAGTGTACTTCAAGCCTAGCGGCTGGCGGAGAATTTTGTGGCGGAGTTCAATTTCTTTCTTGTGTTCTGTTCCACCGAATGCAATTTGCTTTATTTCAATGTTCATAATTGTAAAAGTGAATATCTAAAATATTTTGTAGTTTAATTTAGTCAATCACAAAGAGTATTTAAAAATGAAATTACCGATTTATCAAGTTGATGCTTTTACCTCAAAATTATTTGGCGGAAACCCTGCGGCTGTTTGTCCGCTTGAATCCTGGCTGGAAGAGAGCGTTATGCAATTCATCGCCGCGGAGAATAATCTTGCCGAAACAGCGTTCTTCGTTAAGAAAGAAAATTATTACGAGCTCCGCTGGTTTACTCCCGAAGCAGAAGTTGATCTTTGCGGACATGCAACACTCGCTTCCGCTTTTGTAATTTTTAATGTTTTAAAAAGTGAACGTGAAAAAATCACTTTTCAAACGCAAAGTGGAAAACTTGAAGTAACAAAAAAGAATGAATTGCTGATAATGAATTTTCCTTCTCGTAAACCGGTTGAAACAGAAATTCCCGATGGCTTAATTGAAGCTCTTGGTAAAAAGCCAAAAGAGGTTTTGCAATCACGCGATCTTCTTTTAGTTTATGAAACGGAAGAAGAGATCCTTTCGCTTCAACCCGATTTTACACTGCTAAAAAAAATAGATTGCTTC
This sequence comes from Ignavibacteriaceae bacterium, assembly GCA_041667115.1. Classification (GTDB taxonomy): domain Bacteria; phylum Bacteroidota; class Ignavibacteria; order Ignavibacteriales; family Ignavibacteriaceae; genus UBA1563. The sequence continues at coordinate 11,373 of JBAYFO010000010.1, forward strand.
GGCTATATCGTAACTGCAAAAGGAGATGAAGTTGATTTTGTCTCCCGCTTCTTTGCGCCGAAAGAAGGAATTAACGAAGACCCGGTGACGGGTTCTTCGCACAGCACCCTCATTCCGTTTTGGGCTGAACGACTTGGAAAAAATGAATTACTCGCGGGTCAAATTTCTAAACGCGGCGGGGAATTGTTTTGCAAACTTCTTGGCGACCGTGTGGAAATTGCGGGTAATGCGGTTTTGTATTTAACAGGAACAATAGATATTTAATTGAGGCAGGCTTGGTAAGTTTTATTACACAAAAAAATATACTTAGTGTTTCTTTGTGCCCTTAGTGTCTTAGTGGTGAAAAACTCTTTACCACTAAGTCACTTAGAACACTTAGTTTCACTAAGAAAAAAATAGGATTAATAATAGATATTCGTAATCTCAATTAACTCTGCTTCAGGGTCTTTTTCTTTCAGGAAATTCACAAAATCAAAATTATAGTATTCCTGATGCGTTTGCTCAAAATCTTTTACCAAAGCTTCAATAGCAACGTGATCGAACGAACATTTGAAATAATTTTTTTCTTCCTTGTCGTCATAAGCCCGGTAATAATAAATTTTCTTATTCATAATATCTCCCGTGTAAATATGTTGTTAAACTAAGATTTTATCTGCATGTAAAAGATCGGAGAACAACTCATTCTTAATTGAAGCCGCATTTTTTCTGGCGTTTGCAAGCGAGTTGATAATATAACGGTTAGCAATAAAGATTTTTTTCGATTCAATCTCTGCTTCATTCAAAACCAAATAGCCGATGTACAAATAAGAATAAAGTTCTACTAAATCCTTTGCTGCAACATCCTGGAAGCTGGTATCTTTTTTATCAAGAACGTATTTGAGGCAATCAAGATAAATTTCGCGGATTTCTTTTAAATGGTTTGCAAGTCTTGTCAAACCGCCCTTGTATTCGCGTTGCTCTTTTTCTTCAAAATATTCTTTCATCACATCGTTGATAACACCCCCGGCAGCCGCAACTATCTGCATCTGCGAAGTTCCTTCGTAGATGTTTGTAATGCGTGCGTCGCGTGCAAGGCGTTCAACTTTGAATTCTTTCATGTATCCGGTTCCACCGTGTATTTGCAATGCGTCGTAGGTAATTTTATTTGCCGATTCCGTTAACGTGTACTTGCTTATCGGTGTTAAAAAGTTTGCAATCTTTGTTGCTTGTTTCAAGCGATTGTTTTCTTCGACGAAAGATTTCCCTTCGGTTTTTAATTTTTCAACTTGCTCTTCGAGTTTCTCTTTTGTATCGACCGATTTTGCCGCGCTGTAAAAAAGTGAACGGTTACTTTCAAGCAGCACTCTCATTTCAATTAACATGTTGGTAATAACCGGGATGTTGTAAATCGCTTTACCGAACTGTTCACGTTCGCGTGCATATTTTACAGCTTCTTCATAAGCGGCTTGCGAAATACCGAGCGCTTGTGCCGAAACTCCCATACGTGCGCGGAACATTAAATCAAGGACATATTTTATTAAGCCGAATTTTCTTTGTCCCACAAGCTGCGCCGGAGTATCGTTAAATTGTAATTCGCATGTCGGTGAACCGTGAATGCCAAGCTTATGCTCAATTCTTCTAATCACAACAGTTTTATCGGTACGGCAAACAAACATACTTAAACCGCGACCGTCTTTAGTTCCGGCTTCCGAACGGGCGAGCACTAAATGAACTTCGCCGTTTCCGTTGGTGATAAATCTTTTTACCCCGCGTAAAAACCATTCTCCTTTTTCATTTTGATAAGCTTGCAGTTTTACCGCTTGCAGATCCGAACCGGCATCGGGCTCGGTGAGCGCCATCGCGCCTGTATTTTCACCGGTGCAAAACTTAGGAATAAATTCCCGGCGCTGGTCTTCATTTCCGAATTTTTTAATAGTATCGGCGATATCTTGTAAGCCGAAAACATTCATCAACGAAGCGTCGGCGCGTGCAAGTATTTCTACCGCCATCATATAAATAGAGAAAGGAAAATTCAATCCGCCGTATTTGCGCGGAAGGATCATCCCCATCAGATCAGCTTGTCCAAGTTGCTTAAGAGTATCTTGAGTACCCTTTGCGTAAGTAACTTTTCCTTCCGAAAAAGTTGCTCCCTCGGTATCAACATCGGCGGCTCTGTCCGCAATAAAGTTTCCGGCTAAATCACCGGTTACTTCTAAAACTTTTTTGTAATTCTCAATGGCGTCTTCATAATTCACCGGAGCATAATTATATGTTTTTGCTTCTTCATAATTATCTTCGGTTATGCGAACAACTTCTTTTAACTCAAGTTGATTAAAATGAAATTGCAGATCGCTGTTATCTAAAAAGAAATTTGGCATAGTTCCTCTATTTCAATTTATGTTTATAGGCATCAATAAATTTTGGAATAATATCGGCGGCATCACCGACAATTCCATAATGCGCAATTTGGAAAATAGGTGCGTCGGGATCAGTGTTGATAGCAATAATTTTATTTGCTTCCTGCATTCCGGCACGGTGTTGAATTGCGCCGGAAATTCCGACTGCAATATAAAGTTTTGGGCGAACGGTAATCCCTGTTTGTCCCACCTGTCTTTCGTGCGGAACGAAGCCTGCATCAACAGCGGCACGGCTTCCGGCAACTTCTCCACCGAGAACGTGTGCAAGTTCGTGGATCAGTTTAAAATTTTCTTTTGTGCCGAGACCGTATCCGCCGGCAACAATTACCGGCGCACCTTTTAAGTTTACTTTGTTTTCCTGATGGAATTGTTCGATAATCTCAACCAATGCATCGGTTGGATCGGGAAGAAAAGGAATTTCTGTAATTTTTGTTTTGTTCGGTTTTTCAAGCGGAGATAATTCCATTACCCCTTCGCGAACCGTCGCCATCTGCACGGGATTATCGGGAGTAATAATCGTTGCAATAATATTGCCGCCAAAAGCGGGACGAATCTGGAGTAAAATATCTTTACATTCTTTTCCAAGATAAGTGATTGTATCGATCCGTAACTCGGTGCAATCGGCAGTCAATCCGCTTTTTGTGTTGGAAGCAACACGAGGAGCCAAATCTCTTCCGATAACTGTTGCACCGAACAGTACAATGCGTGGAGAAAATTTTATAATGAGATCATTTAATATTCTGCTGTAAGGAAGCGTTCGGTAGTTTTTTAATTCTTTGTGTTGAATTAACAAAACTTCGTTCGCGCCGTATTTAAAAGTTTCGGCGGCAATAGATTTTACATCTTCACCAATAACTACAGCTTTCAACGGTCCTTGCAGTTGCTCTGCTAATTTTCTTCCTTTACAAAGAAGTTCTAAACTAACATCCGCAGCTTTTCCGTTTCGTTGTTCAATAAAAACCCAAACTTCATTTGAGAGATTTTGCATAATTTTTTTTCTGTTTGTTTTTAGTCTGAATTATCTTCTTGCTATGGACTTTCTATCACGTTTCGAGCTGATTAACTCAACGGTTTTGTAAATTAATATTGATAGTAGAAAACATCGTTCGTTAATATACTTACCCTTTTAATTCTTTATTAAGTCTTTTCATATCTGCAACAACAGTTGGGATGCTAATTGCAATGGTGAAAGACCCACCATGACCAATATTGTTCCTTTGATCATAATATTGCTTAATCAAGTTGTAGTCGAATTGACCTTTCGGAGTAAGCAAAGCAACTCTATTCATAAAATGTAATGAGTCATTTGATTTTTGTTTATTAATAATATCCCATGCTCTATTTATTTTCCAATCCACCAGGTTAGTCGCTTTACTCTTAATAAGGCTATCAGAAATATCTCTTACTCTACCCTCAAATCGTGTAAACATAAAAAGGAAATAGGCTTGGTCATTTAGTTGTCTTTTCCTTGAATATTCTGCTTCTTTTTTATGATGGCCTCTTAAACGAGCTTGAACTTCTATGCTTGCATATTTATTATCAATCTCATTATAAATTGTTCCGAGTTCGTCAAAAATATTCATAGGTGATTATTTTTTTAGCAGTTGAAAAAATGATTGTTTAGTAAATTCAACTCCATTTTTTTTATCGCCATTAAATAATTGCCAATGCGGGGACTCAAACTGCTCTGCAAAATCTACAAGCATATAATTGCCTTTGGTCGATAATAGATCAATTCTTCCATTAGCTCCGACTATCCAGAGCCCTTTTGGCTTTAGTGTTAATACTATTTTATTGTCTTTGTAGATGTCAGCAGTTTCTATGTCCGTTGCACGGACACTGAATTCAGACATTAATTCCTCATACATTTTTAATTTTGAACCGCGCTTAATGTAATAATCACTACTCTTTAACCACAATTCTATTGTTGAATAAAGGTCTGAAACACGTTTTTTCCAATCATCAACTCTTTTGACTACGTGTTGTTTGTCAATTTTAATTGTTTTTTGCATCGTCATAAATTTTCTCTACCATTAATCAATAAATCATTTTATCAAATATAAATACTTTCAATGTGACATTATTCCCATTTTTTTATCCAAGAATATGATCTTCCAAAAGTTTGTCGATCAATATTCCGATGCCGTCTTTTGTTGGTTCTACTCTTGTTTGATTTCCACCTGCAAGGACAACCGATTCAACTTTATGTACTTTCGTCGGTGAACCTTTAACGCCACAGCGGTCAACATCAAGTTGAAGATCGTCCATTGTTAATGTAGAGATAAATAAATTTCTCTCTTTGTATTCGTGGATCAGCGTATCGGTGTAGAGAAGAGAATTTCCTTCAGTTAATTTTTCAAGATCAGTTAAAGACTTAGCCCCTTTATACGCCATAACCTTTTTTGCGCTAAACGGACGTGTTTCGGCGGCTTCTTTAATAACAGTTACCAGCACGGGTAAAGTCGCTTGAACAATTTCATGTCCGCCGTCAATTTTTCTTTTAATAGTAACTTTGTCCTTTTTAATATCAATGATCTGTTCTGCGTAGGTAACTTGCGGAATGTTAAGTTTGTCGGCTGTTTGAGGACCGACCTGAGCCGTGTCGCCGTCAATAGCCTGTCTTCCACCGAAAATGAAATGGTAATTGCCGATCTTGTTTATCGCTTCGCTTAAAACGTAGGAAGTAGCCAGCGTATCTGCGCCGGCAAATTTTCTATCGCTTATAAGAAAGACTTCATCGGCTCCCATATACAAACATTCGCGTAAAATATCGGAAGCTCGCGGAGGTCCCATGGTGATAGCGGTAACCTTGCCACCATATTTTTCTTTAACTTGAAGCGCCAACTCAAGCGCGACTTTATCTTCGTGATTAAATATCGCCGGCAGTTTTGAGCGGTTGACTGTTCCGTCTTCCTTCATTACCTTGCCCGAAATATTTGCGGTATCCGGCACTTGCTTAACTAATACAATTGAATTATACATGCGTTCCCTGAATTATTTGCAAAACAAAAATAAAAAGATTTGGGGAAATACAGGGCAGATAGAGAAAAATATTTCTCAGCGCTACTTGAAATTTTTTTCAGAACGCTTAACTTCTGCTTGTTTTTGGGGGGTCGTCCTCCCTCTCGTGGATCAATTATCATTGATAAAAACTGCAAACTGTTAGATCATGAACTTGTATTCTATGAATTAAGAATGAACCAAGGCTGAAATCTCCGCTATTCAAAAAAAAGATAATTGATGAGACACATAAAATAATATTGCGCTTTGTAAAACAATTCTATTTTATCAAAAAAATCGGAGTGTAAGCTTCCGGATACGATCAAACGTTACAAACTATATTCGGTTTAACCGCTGTTATTCACTCTTTTCTCCTGCAAGCATTCTGTCGAGCTTGGGGCGAGAAATTCCTAAGGCTTTTGCAGCCAGAGACTTGTTTCCGTTAACTTTTTTTAATACTTCATGTGTATAAAGAAGGGTTAGTTGATGCAAATTTGTTGCAGAGTAGAAAATGCCAAGGTGAATGTCCCCGGATTTTTTTTTTGAATGCAGGTGACCAAAGCTTTTATCCGGATGCGAAGCTTTCTCCTGATTTCGGTTTATGATGTTATCAAAATACTTAGAGGTTAAAACATCACCTTCACATAAAAGAACCGCCCGCTCAACGGCGTTTCGCAACTCTCTAATATTGCCTGGCCAATCGTATGATGTAAGAAACGCTAAGACATCATTCTCTATTCTTTTAACTACTTTGTGATAGCTTTCGCTAAATTCCTTAATAAAAAGGTCGATAAGAGAGAGGATAAAATCTCTTCTTTCACGCAGAGAAGTCAGTTTAATGGTAATTACATTTAACCGGTAAAAAAGGTCTGTTCTGAAAAGATTTTTTTCAATCAGTTGCTCCAGATCTCGATGCGTGGCAGAAATTATCCTGGCAGTTATTGGAATATCGCGTGTACCACCGACTCTTCTGATAATTTTTTTTTCAATGACACGCAAAAGTTTAATCTGTAAGTTGAGACTCAGTTCACCAATCTCATCTAAAAAAATTGTTCCGTTATCCGCAAGTTCAAACAAACCAATCTTGCGCGATTTGGCATCTGTAAAAGCACCTTTTTCATGTCCGAAAAGTTCCGATTCCAGGAGTTGTTCGGGAATTGCCGAGCAGGTAACTTCTATAAACGGAGATTTTTTATTGTTGCTATAATTATGGATGGCATTTGCCAGCATCCCCTTTCCGGTTCCGGTTTCCCCGAGAATTAAAACATTTACCGATGCATTTTCAGCAGCTGTTTTTGCTGCTGCGATTAGCTTTTCAGCTTCATCCGATTCACCTAGCAAAGAGCGAAACACGTTGTCCCGTTCATCAACATTAAATGTTGGTCCCTCTTCAGATTCGTCGGAAATGGTTTCGACTTTCTCTTTAAGATAGGTGGTGAACTTAAATAATTCATCCGGGAGAAGATAAATTTCATTGAACCCAAGTTTTGCCAGGGTACTAATAATTACCGGATTTTTGTTTTCAACAAGAAAAACAATAGGATTAAGAGCGAATTTTCTTGAGTCTACAATTTTGTGGAACATGCTGGAATTTAATGAAGTTATGTAAAAGACTATAATGTCGTCTTTTAATAAATCCGGTTCCTTTTGGGTATCGGCAGACAGGTTATAATAGACCACAGAGTAGCCGATAAATTCAGAGGCAATTTTTGAAATATCTTTTTTTTCGGAGAATAAATGGATCGTCACTTTTTTTTCGTTCATAGTATGAGAAAAGAATTCTTTATAAATTGTAACACTTCTCTTCTTTCTTTCTTTGAAAAATACGCTGTTCTCAAGGATTCATCGTAAATATTTTTTGAAAAAAAGACGATTAATCCTTCCGTTAAATTAAAAAATTCTTCCGCCTTTGAAAAAAGATTTCTTTCAAAATAAACATTCGCTATCGCGTTTAGAATAATCCAAGTAAATTCCGTTATATTTTGTTCTTTGATAATGTTATAGGCATCATTGAAATAATCGATAAACAATTTCTCACCCAACTGGAAATGAATTGCCACTTTCCCCAATAAATAGATGCGCACTGCCAGATAGACTTCGTTCATTCTACATAGGTCAACATATTTTTCACTCATAAGAAATGCATGTGCGGATTTATATTTTTTTGTTTTGATGCAGTTATCAATATATATCAACGAAGTCAAAACCGTATCGTATTTGTTATCGGTTTCAAGCAAAGTAGAACAAAGAGAGAGGAGTTTGGCGTTGCTCGGCTCGGAAGTTCCGTCATCAAAATAATAGCCCGTAAGCGCCATTATAAACTCCAACTGAATGAGATGTTTTCCCCCCAATTTTGCATCAGCTATGGATTTTTGATATTGCCGGGTATAATAGCCGGTTTTTTCAAAATCACCGATGACGGCAAACGTTTTAGCCAGTAAATAATACGCCGAAGCTTCTTCCTCTTCATTTTCTGTAGAGCGAAAAATATCTACCGCCCGGAGAAATTCGTCTATGGCAAAAGAATATTCGCAGGTAATTAAATACGTTTCACCGGAATTGAGTAGTGCTAAACCCAAGCCGTTTTTCTTTCCAATGGTCTGGAAAATATTTTTCGCGCTTTTATATAAATCAATTGCTTTTTCATAATTGGCGGTATCAAAAAGATAAATTCCATAGTTCATCAAAACCAAGGCTTCCTGCTCTAAATCGCCAATCGCATTATTAATGGAAAGTGACTTTCTCCAATACTGTTCCGCTCCGGCAAGATCTCCTTTCATGCTGCAAATATTTCCAAGATTAACTTGTACTCTTGCGATGCGTTGTTTAAGATTGGCGTTTGTAAATTCACTCAGCGCCATACTGAAAAAGGAAAAAGCTTTGCCGGTATTGTTGTTTTTATACAACTCAAGTAGACCGTTCATATTAAAAACTTTTCCTTTTTGCTCATGCGTTAAGTCATCAGCTTCCAGAAGTCGATCCAAAATCTTTTTCACATCGTTGTACAGGTTTTTATTAAGATTTGCATTTGCAATCTCAAGAAGTATCTCTGTTTTATCGTTGCCGTCCGTTAATTTTGTTGCTTGCTTTATCAACAATTTTTTTCCCGTTTCAACTTCACCGGAAGCAATAAGAAAAATCCCTTTTTGTGTGATCAGTTCTCTATCGAGTTTAAGTTTATAAACGGACTCTAATTCGTCTATGATCTGCAGCGCCAGCTCGTTGTTTCCGGTTTGCCGCAGGATTTGCACAAATTTTTTCCGTACTTCTATCGCAAATATTTTCGAAAGAGGAAGCTTAAACAAGCGCGTTAATATTTTGGTTAGATAAATATACGCGGAGAGTTCGGATGCACGGACTATTTCGGTTTTCAGACAAAGATACGCTTCGTCAAATTCCTTCGCTAACTCAAAATGACGTGAGATTTCGTTTGGAGAAATATGCGGAAGATGCTTGAGAAGCGAGGCAATCTTTTTATGCAGAATGACTTTATCCATTATGTTGGAGTATACATATAATTTTAATCCCGAAGCAATCAATTGTGTAAACGAATTACGGCTTGGCATACGGATTAGATTTTTTTTATGTAACCCAAGAAGGATTTTATCTGCCTCATTCTTATACTCTTTAAGAATTGTTTTCGTTTGGTCAAGGTTTAGCTCAACTTCAATACAAGAAAGCAATGCAAGCGCTTCTTTTTCATTGCTGGATAAGTGAGAAATTCTTTTTTCAAAGATTACACTTTGCGACGCACCGGAAAATAGTTTGGCTTTCTCTGTATCGATATAAATAGTTTCCGCAGAAAATATTAAAATCCTTTCTGCGATCAGTTCATTCAAAAAAAGCAAAATATTTCCGGGAAATAAATCTGCAAATTTTTCGATAAGCGGCGCTACTTGCTTCTGCGGAAAATATCCGGCAAAATTCTTTTTCAGAAAAATTGGAATTTCTTCATGCAATAAAGCACTCACTTGATATTCCGTTCTGTTCGGTATTGCTTCAACAGACGAGACCCCTGTTTGATCTTCGAGTATAATAATTTTGCAGCCATTCACTTGCAAAACAGGAAGAACATGATAAAGCATTTCTTTTACTACTTCATCAAGTAAGTTAAAATCATCAAAAAGTAAAATAAAATTCTTTGCTTTACAAATTTCAGTGAATATGAAAATCACTGTTTCTCGGTTCAAATCTACATTCTCATTAACCAGATGAGAGAGATCAACGCCCTTCTCAACTTCTTCGTCATGCATAAAAGAACTAAACGCCATTCTCGATGCGATATATTGAAGAACTAAACCTGGTTTTTGAGAAGGTAATCTATCAAGAAGCACGGTATTTTGAAATTCACCCGCCACTTTTTCTGCCAATAAACTTTTCCCGCTATTTTGTATTCCCTGCAAAACAAGAATATCGTTTCGTTCTTTATTTTCAATGTATTCAACGATAACCGCAAAATCGTTTTTTCTTCCAATAAACTGCGTTGCTGAAATCAAATTGAGATAATAATTTTCTAGAGGAAGATGTAACAAATAGTAGAGTTGCAAAGCCGACTGAATTCTCTTCGCGGGAACTTTATTAAGAAGCTGCGATATAACATCTATAATTGCCGCTGAAAAATATGATGAAGCGGGAAATTTATATTCTTCTTCCAGATGAGATTGATAAATTTTTAATTCATCAACTTCCGAACACGGAAATATTCCATACACCAAACGATAAAGCAGGATTCCAAATGAATAGAGATCGGCGCGAGAATCAATGTGTTGATTTTGAATAATTTCCGGAGCTATGTAATACGCTGTTCCGCGTCGAATATTCTGTGAGCCGTTATCTGTTCTTTGCACGAAACCGAAATCAAGAATTTTTATTTCGATATAGTTTCCGCGCTGTGAGCAAAGGATGTTCTCGAACTTTAAATCGAAATAAATATAATTTGCAAGATGAAGGTAACTCAGAAACGAACTGATCTGTCCAATTACTTCGAGGAGTAATGACGGATTGGCTTTGAAGTCTATCTCCAGTAAACTCTTCCCCTCATAATATTCAAGAAGGATAAAGTGGTTTCCTTTTTCAACTCCAAACGCTTCATCCTCTGCATTCATTCCAATAATTTTACCCGCTTCGTACGCCTTGACAATGTTTGGATGAGAAAATTTTTTTAGAAGATCGTATTCTTGAAAAAAAGCACGTTCTTCCTCTTTACTTATTATAGATGGAAGAATCTTAATTGCATACTGTTGTGAAGGAAAAAATTTATCTTCACAAAGGAAAACCTTGTTGCGTCCTTCACCAAGAAGTTTGAGAAGAGTAATTCGTCCGTTAATCATAGGTGTAACCGTGGATTAAAATATTCAGCCAATTTTCTACCGAAATCATTTATAGTTACAAGTAATAAAACGATTGCGGCACCGGGGAAAAAAATCATCCACCAGGCTTGCGAAAGATATTCTTGCCCTGAGTTTAACATGCCTCCCCACGTTGGAAATTCGTTCCCTATTCCGAGTCCTAAAAAACTTAACGCCGACTCTGAAAGGACAACGTTCCCAAATTGAAAAACCATATTTATGATTACCGGAATTATTATTACGGGCAGCACCTCTTTCAATAATAGTTTTGTCTTCGAAAGCCCAAGTTGTTGTGCGGTTATAAAGTAATCCTTATTTTTTAATGAGAGCACTTCTCCCTTAACGATGCGAAACAAACTCATCCAGCCGGAAAATCCGAGAACGACAACTACCGAAAGAAATGAATTGCCAAAAAATGCAAGAATAAGAATGATGAAGAAAATTATTGGGAACGACAAGAACATATCGGTTAAGCGGCTTAGAAAAACATCGATTAATCCTCCTGAAAATCCCGCTAAAAAGCCAAGCAGAATACCGACAATCAAGGCTAGACTAACTGCGCTAAGCCCGATTAAGAGTGAAATTCTTGTGCCGTAAATTAGTCGTGTAAAAATATCTCTTCCAAATTCATCACTGCCGAGAAGAAAAAACTTATGAGAGATGTCGGGTTTTCCACCAAGCGTTTCGATTGAAGAATTTTGTAATCTATGTTCTACTCCATTCTGATAATAGAAAAACCCGCTTTCCCTTTTTTGCAGGCTATCCAAGAAAACTATTTTTTCATCAAAAGAATTTTTTACAATCTTTTTTTTCAAAGCAAGAAAATTATTTAACCGTCCGGGTTTTTCCACCGGATCAATTAAATGCAGAACCTTAACAGAACTAAAAGGGGGGAGAAGTCTTGTGACGGAGATATCCTTTTGAAAATCAGAATTGCTATTCGCTATCACCGGGGCAAAAAGGAATGCATAAAGAATGACAGCCATGACGTAGTGAGAAAAAGAAAAGACTTTTAGTGATGTTAGTTTTTTCCTTTCCAAAAAAAGAAACACAAAAAAAGAGAGCATCAAAAAAAGAGAGCAAAAATAATCCGCCATGCTTAATGAAAATTGAGCCGACGCAGTATGATAATCGGTTACGAGTAATCGCAGATAAGAAATCAGCAGCAGTGCTATACTACCCAACAACGGCAAGCGAAAAGCTATGGTTGCCAGCATCAGTAAAAAGAAAAAATGGAGAGCGGAAAAGCGGATTTTTATCAATTTAAAAGTCCCTTAACTAACCGTTTGTCAATTTTCATACGGATTAAATCTGCAAGAAAACCCGTAAGAATTATTAACGCTCCCGCAGTTAACGTACATCCAATAATCAACGGGTAATCGCGACCAAGGATTGCATTAACAACCAACCTACCCATCCCCGGCAAACCAAAAATCATTTCGGTAATTAAAGCTCCGCTGAATAAAATTCCCAAATCGACACCGGCATAAGCAATGATCGAGTTCAACGAATTGGGAATGATATGACTGCATAAAATTTTCTTTTCCGATACTCCATTTGCCCGAAGATAGGTAACAAAAAGTTTGTGCCCGTTCTCTTCAAAGTTTTCTCGAAAATATTTGAAATATACCGGTAAGCCCGTTAACGACAAGACAAGTACCGGAAGGAAGAGATGTTGCGCATAATCAAGAAGAAGAAAAATTAAATTATCCTCAAGCGCTCCTACTGTTTTAATTCCTGATGAAGGAAATATTTTTAGCTGAACAGAAAAAATATAGATGAAAAACAATCCGCTGACAAACGAAGGAACCGCATACAATAACATGCTTCCACCCGAAAGGAAATGATCCCAAAATTTTTTGTTGTAATGAGAAGCTAAAACTGCAAGCAGCAGACCGCCTACTAGTTGTAAAATAAAGGCAGACAACGAGAAATAAACAGTAAAGGGAAGCACTTCAAAAATTACATCACTCACCGGACGATGGAACGAATAAGAAAAACCCAGATCTCCGGTTACTGCATTTTTTAAAAAACTTATATACTGTTCGTGTATCTGTTTATCTAACTGAAATGAGATTTTTACTTTTTCAACTAACCGTGGACTTAATTTTGGCGACAAAAATTTTTGGCTCGGATCACCGGGGGCAATCCTAACCAAAACAAAAAGAAAACTTACGGTTAGAAACAAAACAAAAACAGATGTCGCTAGTCTTTTGGTAAGAGATACAAACAGCGGAAAACGATTCATGGGTTCATTCGTTTACTGCCATAACCAGCAGTGATGGATCGTCCCCAGAGTTGTAACGTCAATGTTTTTTATTTTTTTGTTATACGCAACAATATTATCAATCCAATAAAGAAATGTTACCGGCTGATCACGGTAGAGCAGGGCTTCAATCTTTTTATAGATTTCATTTTTTTGCTGACGGGAAATTTTTGTTTCCAGTTTGTCTAAGAGCGCGTCAAGCTCTTTGTTTTGATATGATGGAAAATTCATCGGAGTAGTTGCAAGATTTGAGTACCACGAAAACTTTAAATCAAGCGGAATAGGAATGATCCAGCTTGCCATCCATGCATCAACACTTTTAGTGTTTATCCGGTCAATCAACATTCCCAGCTCCAACTGCTCAATATTCATCGCAATCCCGAGTTGCTTGAACGTATTTTTAATTAATGTTGCCGCAAATATTCTGCGCGGATTATTTGAAGAGATCGTTAATGTAAATTTAAATTTCACTCCGTTCTTTTCAAGAATACCGTCATTGTCTTTATCGACCCAACCTTCTTCTGCCAAAAGAGACTTCGCTTTTTCTAAATCGAACGTGTACGGCTTTAGGTTTTCATCAACAGCATTTTTAAAAATTGGAGAAATGGGGCTGTTGGCAAGTTCTCCATAGCCGCGTAAATATTCACTAAGAATCTCATTCCTGTTTATCGCCATTGAAAGCGCTTGCCGGACTTTTACCGATCCAAAAAATTTATTTGGTACAATTTTATGATTTGCTTTATAGAGCGCAGGATCAAGATTATTCCAGCCGAGATAATCATATTCCCTTCCTTTAAGAGATGCGATATTTAAAGTGCCAAGTTTTTTCAACTCACTAACATTTTCAGGTTTAAGATATTCGGCTAAATCAACTTCTCCATTTTTTAGTTGCGTTAACCGGGCGTTATATTCAGGAATCACTTTAAAAATAATACGATTAATTGTTCCCTCTTTGTATAAAAATGATTTCGGATTAGCTTTTAAAATAATTGCCTGATTCTTTTCCCATTTTTCCAGAGTGAATGGACCGCTGGTTACAGGAGCAAAGTTTTCCTTTGCCGTCGCAAATTCTTTGCGAGGAATTTTTTCAAAGATATGTTTTGGAACGATAGGGAAATCGAGATTATATAATGAAGGAACCGAACCCGGCGCAAAGGTAATCTTCAGTTTTGTTCTGGATAATTCTTCAAATGTTTTTGAAGCAATGATATGTTCATCTTTATCTGTATTAAAGCATTTAAACGAACCATACAAATAGCTTTCAACTAACGGGTCGGAATAAACATCAAACGAAAAAATAACATCATCAAGAGTAAGCGGCACACCGTCTGACCATTTCACGTCATCTCGAACATCAAGGGTTATAGCGCTTGAATCGCCGTTCCATTCCCATGAAGTTGCAAGCATCGGTTCGGTTTTTAAATCACCGGTTTTATTATCCCAGGAATGTTTTACGAGAGATAAAAAGATGAGTTCGTTTATATTCGCTTCGTTAATGCTGAATGCAAAAAGCGGATTTATCCGTTCTACATCGGAGGGAATTGCGATGACGATTTGAGAGTTGTTGACGGTTGAGGTTTTTTTACAGCCGACGAAAATTGACAACAGGATTAAAAAATATATGGTAATATTTTTCCGGGCAAAAGACATTTTTTCCTCGCAAATTTACTGAAACCACTTTATCCAAATTATTATTTTGTAATTTAATAAACAAAATATTTGACAATTAATGATACAAATAAATATTAAGTCTGTTACCTTGATTGTGATAACCGGAAAAAGAATTCTACTGAAGGATGTTACGTTTACAACGAAAGAACACAACATCTACACAATCCTTGGCAAGAATGGCGAAGGGAAATCAACGTTTCTAAAATCAATTACCAACCTTTTAGATAAAAATGTTTTCTCAACTGCCGGGTCTGTTGAGTTTGATGGCGTGGATCTCCTGTCTCTTCCGTTTGCGAACTTGAGGGAATTCCGTAAAGCAAAAATTCAATATCTCTTTCAAGACCCCGTAAACTCTTTTGATCCGTTAAAAAAGATGGAATATTACTTTGGGCTTAGCCCGTTCAATGAAGATGAGATAAAAAAGGAATTCGAGTTTTTTAATCTCCCCGCGCCGGAAAAAATTTATGAACTTTACCCCTATGAACTGAGCGGCGGAATGGCGCAAAGAATCGCCCTCATCCTTGCGTTACTAAAAAAACCGAACTTTCTGCTGCTCGATGAACCCACTTCCGGAATTGACGCCGAAACTATTTCTCTTATAAAAGAGCGGTTGAAAACTTTTGTCAAACAAAACAGCGCCGTTGTGCTTGTTATTACACAGGATTTATCTTTCGCCGAGAACATGACGGATTCTATCGCCTATATGGAAAAAGGAACCCTTTCGAAATTTGTTTCTTATCAAGATTTTTTCAACGAAGAATCAGGATCAATTAAAAATTTTCTCAACGCTTATAAACAATTAAATAATGAATTCGTTAGTAACAGTTAAAAACATCTCTTATTCCGTTAACAACCATTCTTTTCTTGGAAAAAGAAACAAGAAAAAAATATTAACCGATATTTCCTTTGAAGTGAAGAGCGGGGAAATCCTTGGTATCGCAGGTCCTTCCGGCGGTGGTAAAACCACACTCGCAAAAATTCTGGCAGGAATTTTTGACCCGACAGAGGGAGAAGTTGTTTGGAGTTTTTTGAAAACAGAACAACGTACCGCAAACAACGTTCAACTCTTGTTTCAAAATTCTGAAGAGATAATTAATCCGTTAAGAAAAACAAAAGACCTTCTTCTTGAGGCTTTGCGGCAGGAAAAAGAAAAAACTGATTTTAGCGAAGCGCGGTTAACCGCATTACTGCGTGACGTTAATGTTAACAAAAACTTGCTCGGCACGTACGGTTTTCAATTAAGCGGTGGACAAAGGCAACGCGTTGCTCTGGCAAGACTCTTAGCCGTTGAACCGGAAGTACTAATTTTAGATGAACCTTTCTCTGCACAGGATGTTGAATCTCAATTGAATTTACTCCTGCTGCTCAAAAAAATTAATTCTGAAAAAAGGATAACACTGATCTGCATTTCGCATCAAGTTAATGTTCTGAAAAAACTAACTCCAAGAATACTTTATATAAAAGAAGGGAAGTTGGTGTCTGAACTAACCTAACGATATCGTTCGCTTCAAATCGAAAATAAATTTTTCCACTGCAGACTATAATCGCATTACCATTAGACCGGTTTTAATCACTCCCAGAATTTACCGGTTACCTCGATTTTTGAGATTTGACCTTTGAGATTTGAAATTTATAAATTGTTTTTTGTGATTTCCAATTTATCCCCCTTAGTAAATAAAAATTTTTTATGTTTAGATAACGAATAAATAACTTTAAACTCATTACGAAAACAAAACTCTATGAAAACAATCTCAAAAATTCTATTTGTTCTCTTGATGCTGCTTGTTTCAGCAAACTCAACAATACTCGGGCAGCAGAACAACGATTTCCTCATTAAAGGAATTGATACAACCGTTGATCCAGGCGTTGACTTTTTTAAGTATGCTACCGGCACCTGGATGAAAAATAATCCTATTCCTGAAACAGAAAAAGCCTGGACCATCGGGCATCTTGTTGAAGATGAAATCTACAACCAGTTAAAAACTATTTTAACGGAAGCTTCCCAAACCACATCGCCTGAAGGAGGCAACGCTCAAAAGGTTGGTGATTTTTATTTTTCCGGTATGGATTCCGCCACAATCGAAAAACAAGGCGCTTCATATCTCAAAAAAGAACTCGAAATGATTTCCAATGCTTCAACAAAGGACGATCTGCTTGCTGCGGTCGCTTTGTTGCAAACATACGGAGTTCCTGCAATGTTTAGTGCGTTTGTGGAACAGGATGCGATGAACAGCGATCTCTGGTCGCTCTATCTCTGGCAAGGCGGCTTGGGCTTGCGCCAGCGTGATTATTATTTTAGAAATGATGCCCGCACGGAAAACATCCGTCAAGAATATGTAAAACATCTTTCTAAAATGCTTACTCTTTCAGGAGACGATAATTCTCTTTCTCTCGAAAAGGGAAGTGCAATATTTAAAATTGAAACCTTCCTCGCCGATTCTTCACGCAAGCTGGAAGACTTACGCGATCCTTACGCCAACTACAATAAAATGACGCTCGCTCAATTGCAGAAGCTAACTCCCAATATCAATTGGCAAAACTTCTTCGAAACAATCGGCATTCAAAAAATTGATAGTGTAATTGTCGGGCAGCCGGAATTTTTTGTTCAACTAAATGCTGCGCTAACTAAATTTTCGTTAAGTGATTGGAAAGCCTACGTAAAGTGGCATCTGTTTAACGCGTTTGCCGACCGTTTGAGCACCCCCTTTGATAACGAAAAATTTCATTTCAGAGGAACAGTTATGTCCGGCGTACAAAAACAGAGACCTCGCTGGAAGAGAATTCAAGATGCCGTTGAAGATGCTATGGGCGAACTGCTCGGACAAGTTTACGTGCAGAAATATTATTCACCCAAAACAAAACAACGGTACGAAAAAGTTGTTGATGATATTATTGAAGCCTACCGCGAGAGAATTAAAAATCTTGATTGGATGACCGAATCAACTAAAGAAAAAGCTTTGATCAAACTAAACAGCATTACAAAAAAAGTCGGCTACCCGGATAAGTGGAAAGATTTTTCTTCCTTAAAAGTTGACCGTACTTCGTTCTTGAGAAATTCCATCAACGCGAATGTTTTTTGGTTTAAAAGAAATATCAGCAGACTTGGTACGCCTGTAGATAGGACCGAATGGAACATGACTCCCCAAACCTACAACGCTTATTACAACCCTTCAAATAACGAGATTGTTTTACCCGCGGCAATTTTTATTATTCCCGGAGTTGTTGATTCTCTCCTTGATGACGCTGTTGTTTATTCCTACGCCGGAGCTTCTACTATCGGGCATGAATTAACGCATGGCTTTGATGACGAAGGAAGACAGTATGACGCCAAAGGAAATTTAACAAATTGGTGGACGAAAGAAGACGAAGAAAAGTTCACACAAAAAGCCGCCGTTATGATTGAGCAATTTGATAATTATGTTGTGCTGGATAGTATGCACGTTAACGGCAAAGCAACGCTTGGAGAAAACATTGCCGATCTCGGCGGT
Source organism: Ignavibacteriaceae bacterium (assembly GCA_041667115.1). Lineage (GTDB taxonomy): Bacteria > Bacteroidota > Ignavibacteria > Ignavibacteriales > Ignavibacteriaceae > UBA1563. The sequence continues at coordinate 29,542 of JBAYFO010000010.1, forward strand.
TTGGTTTTAGGCTACGATGCTTTCAAAAAAACAGAACAATTTAAAGAAGGAAAATTGATCAGCGGTTTTACTCCGCAGCAGCGTTTCTGGCTTGGGTATGCGTATGCATGGCTGGGACACAAAAGACCCGAATCCCTCGCCCAGCAAATTATGACAGACGTTCATGCTCCTGAATTTTTGCGTGTCAATGGTCCACTAAGTGATCTCCCCGATTTCTATAAAGCCTTCGGTGTAAAAGAAGGACAACCGATGTATAGACCTGAAAACAAACGTGTAAAGATCTGGTAAAAATTATAGCGGCAATCTTAATCTTATGGTTGCCGCTTTTTATTTTATGACTATGAACTATTCCTTGATAAAAGGAACTGGTGTTGTTAAGTTTCGGGTGAGGTAATTTTACAATACGATTAATTTAGAGAATTTTATTATAAATGAAATTTATTGATTTATTTGCGGGACTCGGAGGTTTTCACAAAGCGTTGCACGAACTAGGACATGAGTGTGTATTTGCCAGTGAACTAGACCCGACATTACAAAAGCTATATTTTGATAATTGGGGTGTAGTAGCTAAAGGAGACATAAAACATATCGTAGAAAACGAAATTGATATGATACCTCCCCATGACATTTTATGCGCTGGTTTTCCGTGCCAACCATTCTCGAAGGCTGGTAATCAAGCGGGTAGGAAAGACAAAGTTAGGGGAAATCTCTTTGATGAAATCGTAAAAATTCTAAAGCACAGAACTCCAAATTATTTTATTCTTGAAAATGTACCGTACATAAGACAACATGACAATGAGGAAACTTGGAACTACATGCATGGTGAATTAACTAAATTAGGTTATAAGGTTGATCATGAAATTTATTCACCGCAGGATTTTGGAATTCCTCAAAACAGGAAACGAATTTTTATAGTTGGTTCAATCATGGGGCTTGAGCATTTCTCTTTCAGAGAAATTGACAAACAAAAGACATCTTTAGTTGGCATTCACGAATTCATTGAAGAAAATCCGACAAATTTTAAGTCATTACCAAGAGCAAACCAAGAATGTATCAAACTTTGGCAAAAGTTTATTGACTTAATTCCTAAGAAAACAAAACTCCCGAGTTTTCCAATTTGGGGAATGGAATTTGGCGCAACATATCCTTTTGAAAAATCTTATCCATTAAAACTTTCAGTAAAAGAGTTGGGAGAATTCAAAGGAAATTTTGGTTATAGTTTACATGGACTTTCAAAAGAAGAACAAAAAGCCAAATTACCAAGCTATGCAAGAGTTAAAAGCGCCTTCCCATCCTGGAAACGTACTTACATAAAAAAAAGTAGAGAATTTTACATAGACAATAAAGAGTATGTGGAAGAAGTGATAAGAGAAATTGCCAAATATCCTTCTCAGAGTTGGCAAAAATTAGAGTGGAATGTTGGAGATAGCAAAAGAAAAATTACTGATTATATAATACAATTTAGAGCTTCAGGAATTAGAATTAAAAAGGCCGATTTCTTCCCATCTCTTGTTTGCTCAAGTACGCAAATCCCAATTATTGGTTGGCAAAAGCGATATATAACGCGAGGGGAAGGATTAAAACTTCAATCGTTGGAAAACCTGACTTTGCCCACTAACGATAACGCTGCTTTCAGAGCTTTGGGAAATGCAGTAAATGCTTTTATAGTAAAACTCATCGCATCTGAATTAATAAAAGAATTAAATATAAGCAAACAAGATTTCATTAATGAAGAAATTAAAAATGATGCAGCATAACAGAGTAAATATTAGACCGAATGTGACCATGCTTTCTGTTCTTAAGTTTCTAGAATACGAAACATGGTTTGCTTTAGCTGAATTTGTTGACAATGCAATTGCAAGTTTTCAAAGTAATCAAGGTGAACTTAAACAAATCCATGGGAAAGACTTTCAACTGGTAGTTTACATTGAAATAAATGATTCTGAGAATAAAATCATTATAAGAGACAATGCAGCAGGAATCGATGAGGAAAATTATCCAAGAGCATTTAGAGCGGCTGAAATACCTCCTGACACTTCGGGGCTTTCGGAGTTTGGAATGGGGATGAAATCAGCTGCGTGCTGGTTTTCTGATTTATGGAGCGTAAGAACCACGGCACTAGGAGAAGCGACAGAGAAGACTGTGAAGTTTGATATGAATAAAATATTTGAAGAAAAAATTGAAGAGCTAGACTTTGAAATTAAAACAACCGAAAAAGAACATCACTATACAATCATTGAACTTTGTAATGTACACAAAATGCCAAGAGGAAGAGGACTTGGCAAGGTCAAATCACATTTAACTAGTATTTATCGGGAATTTATTCGTAAAGGCATTTTGAAATTATACGTTGATAATGTTAAACTTCAATATCACGACCCAAAAGTCCTTAATGTTGCAAGGTATGATGACTTAAAAGGAGAACCAATATTGTGGAAAAAGGATATTGAATTTCTGGTAGAAGAAGGATTAAGTGTACACGGTTTTGTGGCCATTAGGGAAACGGGGTCTACTTCCGAAGCTGGATTTGCCTTATTTCGCAAAGGTCGAGTAATTGAAGGCAGTTTTGATAATGGTTTCAGGCCTGAATATATTTTTGGTAATCCAAATAGTTTTCGTTATCAACGGCTTTTTGGCGAATTACATCTTGAGGGTTTTGAAGTTATTTTTACAAAAAAGGGAGTTAAGTGGGATGATAATTTTGATGTGTTTTTAGAACTTTTAAAGGAAGAACTAGAGAGGGATGACTTTCCTATTCTCAAGCAAATAGATAGATACAGGGCTCGTGCAACGGAAACAGAATATAAAATTGCAAAAAAAGCATTAGATATAACTGTAGATGATCTTGAAAAGAAAGCCCCATATGCGATTCAAGAAGTAATCAATTCGACAAGGGTTGCAGAACCTGAACAACAAGAATTGACGATAACAGATAAACTTATCCACCGTGATTTCGAAATTCGTTTCAATAAAGTTAATTGGAGAATTTCAATAGAACTATCTTATGATCCTTCATTAAAAGAATTAATAGAGATAGGCAATCATTTAATTAAAGCAAAAACGAACAAAACCTCGGTTAAACAAATAGGAATTAGATTATCACTTACACATCCATTCATGGTTGAGTTTGTTGGTGTTGATAATTCCAAAATTGAACCTGTTCTCCGGATTATGGCTGCATTAGGCTTATCTGAGGTAATTGCAAAAGAAAGTGGAATAAAAACACAAGGGGAAGTGAGAAGAAATTTTAACGAGCTAATTTCAAGTTTATCAAAGGGAGTATAATATGACGGAAGTTATAGAAATTCAAAATAATATAAACAACGGAAATTGGATTCCGTTTGTTGGAGACGAAACAAATGAATTACTGCGGAGTAACTCAAAACTTGTAGATGTGAATAGAAATTTGAACATAGCAGGCCAAAGGGTACGTGATGAAGCTTATCGCATAATGAAATTGTGCGGAAATCCAAATATTTCAACAAACAACGAAACTGGAATTGTCATAGGTTTCGTTCAAAGCGGAAAGACACTTTCATTTACTACTCTTACCGCTTTGGCCAGAGACAATAACTATCAATTAGTCATTCTAATTGCAGGGACGTCTGAACTTTTACTAGACCAATCTACTAAACGCCTACGAAGTGATTTGAGATTAGAAAGCAGGTTCGACCGCAAATGGACACTGTTACAAAATCCAAGAAGAACTGAGGATAGAGAAACCATAGAAACAACGTTAGCCCAATGGGCAGACCAAACCTTTTCAGAAGACCGTTGCAGAACGCTTCTTATAACAGTTATGAAACAAAAGGATCATCTCTTAAATTTGAGAAATCTTTTTTCGGGTTTACAGTTAGTGGGTGTCCCAGTGTTAATTATTGATGATGAAGGTGATCAAGCAAGTCTAAACACAGCTGCAAGGAGAGCGGCAAGAAGAGGAATAGATATAGATGATTTAACTGAAAACGATGTATCAACCGTTTACCGCAGAATTACAGGATTAAGATCAATTTTTCCTCACCACACATTCTTACAATACACTGCAACACCTCAAGCAAATCTGTTCATTAATATAACAGATCGACTTTCTCCAAATTTTATTAAACTGCTTACTCCGGGTGAAGATTATATTGGAGGTATACAATTTTTTCAGCAAAACCCAGAATTGATAGTAGAGATTCCGTTAGCAGACATTCCAGTCCCAAGCCAACCGTTTAATGAAGTACCTGGTAGTTTATTACGAGCATTGCAAATATTTTTTCTTGGCGTTGTTGCCGACGATGTCTATATTAAAAATCAAAGAAATCGATCTATGCTTGTACACCCATCACGCCTGCAATGGGATCATAACATTTATATCGGATGGGTACGAGAGATCTGCCACAGTTGGCAAAGATTGCTTTCAGGAAATGATCAGGAAGAAAAAGCGTCATTACTTGCAGAGTTCCGCATCGCGTATGATGAATTACTAGCTAGTTCAGGGGATTCATTACCATCTTTTGAAAAATTGACAGATCACAATTTAATTCACTCTATACAATACACGCAAATTGTTGAAGTAAATACACGACAAGGCCCAACCCCTCAAATTCATTGGCACGACTGGTATTCATGGATACTCATAGGGGGTCAATCGATGGACAGAGGGTTTACTGTAGAGGGGTTGACGGTGACTTATATGCCAAGAAATCTCGGAGTTAACAATGCTGACACAATCCTACAAAGAGCAAGATTTTTTGGTTATAAGAGAGGCTATTTAGGTTTCTGTCGTGTCTATCTTCCACAAGTAACAATAGATGCTTTTAATGCAATTATCGAACACGAAGAAGATGTGAGAGAAAGATTAGTAGAATTTGACATAAACAATAAACATCTGAACACTTGGGCCAGGGAGGCCGTATTAGACCAAATGCTTAATCTCACTCGATCAAACGTTCTTTACGATGATTTAGACAGAGATAGATTCGGTAATGACTGGTACAGAATAAATGCACCACATGACACTGAAGCATACATTGCAACAAATCGAATAGCATTGTTTGATTATTTATCTCAAAGAGAAGCAACCTTTACAGAAAATGAAGGTCACGAAAATAGGACTGATGTCCAAAAACATCTTTTTGCGCGAATTTCTATGCGAGATTGTTTAGAAAATTTACTGAATAAATTTAAATTTACAAGAGACAGTGATTCGGCAACCTATTCAAGTTTGAGGGGAATTTTGAAACGATATTTAGAGGAACATACCACTGAGCAGTGTCTAATTTATCTGATGAGTGCAAACAGTTTGACAGATTGGAAAAGAAGAACTCGTAGGTTAGATAGGAATGACGAAATACAACAACTTTTTCAAGGGCGAAACCCACTAGATGGTGAAATAATCTACCCTGGTGATTCAGAAATAAAGAATAATAGTTTATTAACTGTTCAAATTCATTTGCTTGATATTAAAGACACTACACTAACAAGTGTACCAACTCTTGCTATTTGGGTACCTGAACACATTGGAAGAGATATTATAAGACAAGTATGAATTTAATTGAGTTATACGATTCGCTTTCCTTCCCTGAAGAAGAAAATATAAATACTTTCAACGCTCTTCCAATTTCTGATTATCCGCAACACAGAATTGCAATTGATATTGAGGGGAATCCCGTTTTGCTTTTATCTGTTGTCGATACTTTCAAGAACACTGGTTTGAAAAATTTTAGGTTGAAGTATTTACAACTTAAACAGAATGTTGAGTGTAAAATTACTGAGAAAGGTAATAGTTGTTTCCAAACTTTTACAATAATTGCATTCACATGTTCAGACAGAAATTTACAAGAATATTTTTTAAGGATTTCTGAGACACTTGTAAAAACATTAAGCAATAGACCCTCACAACAAAAAGTAATTGAAGCGTTAGACAAATTTGTTGAAATTTTTCGTTCTTTGACAGATACACCAACAAACACAGTTCATGGCCTTTGGTCAGAATTGTTTTTAATTGCCAATTCAACAAATCCGAGAACCCTTGTGAATTACTGGCACAACCTACCAGAAGAAAAGTTTGATTTTAATTCAGGTGAAGAAAAAATTGAAGTGAAAAGCAATTCAAACTTTGAGCGTATTCATATATTTTCATCAGAACAGCTAAATCCACCACCTAGAACTCAGGTTTTGATTGCTTCAATTTTTGTTCGACAACATAGTAGCGGTATAAATATTCAGCAACTTGTTGACAGCATTACAGACATGGTTCAAAACGATATAGACCTTACCTACAAACTAAATAGTATAGTCTTTAAAACGCTGGGTAATTCATTAGAACAATCAATAAAAATAAAATTTGACTACAACATCGCAAAAGTTTCATTGCTGTATTACCGTCATCAAGATATTAATAAGATTGAAGAAATCAATATTCCAAACGAAGTTTCGGAAGTTAAATATAAATCCGATTTAACGAATTTACGTCCTATAAAAATAAATGAGTTGAAAATTATTAAGCAGTTATTTGCCGCAATTTAAAACAACTTATTTTTCTTATCAGCTAAAAAATATTCCTAAAATTCCTTGCTTTTGTTAATCATTTTTAGCTTATTTTTGCAGAACAAATAAGTTCTGATTTTTATTAACATTCTCTGGAGAAATGCAATGCCAGTACAAGAAACAGGTCATGCAAAGAATGTAGCTAACTTTGAAGACCTTATTTCCTTTTGCGTCGGCTACGGCGCAAGCTACAACCCCTCTAAAGATTCAATCAAACTCCCGGCGCTAAACACCCTTCATGCTATAGCAAAAACTAAATTGGCTGAAGTTAACGCGGCACAAACTCCCTGGGCTAACGCGGTTGCCGCGCGTGAAATCCTCTTTAAGCCTTTAAGCAAGCTTGTCACCCGCGTAATTAATGCGCTCGATGCAAGCGAGGTTCCTAAACAAGTGGTTGATAACGCTAAAACCCTTGCAAGAAAAATTCAAGGAAAACGGGCTACTCCTAAAAACACTCCGCCTCCCGCAGACCCTGCAGTTCCCGATGAAGAAAGTGCAAAAAACATTTCTGCTTCTCAAATGGGCTTTGATAATAGAATTGATAATCTGGACAAACTTATTCAACTTTTATCAGCCCAAACCGGTTACGCTCCAAACGAAACAGAATTAACAACAACAGCTTTAACAACAATCCTCACAAACATGAAAGCTGCTAACACCGCGGTAATTAACGCCTATACTCCTTTAAGCAATACCAGGATCGAGAGAAATAATATTCTCTATCAAGCGGAAACGGGACTCGTTGATATAGCTGCCGGTGTAAAAAAATATGTAAAAAGCGTTTTCGGCGCAACAAATCCGCAGTACAAACAAATAAGCGGCTTAAAATTTATTAATCTCCAGAATTAAGCTATATGAGAAAAGCCGCCTCAATTAAAAAGGCGGCTTCTCTACTTTAGCAATAAGCTTCCGTAAAAAGAAAATAGCCACCTACATTTAGGAAACTTCTCACTATAAAAAGGAAACAGCCTTCCGTATTTAGGAAACTCGCGTCTGAAAAAAGGAAATAAGCGGCTGCATTTAAGAAACTTTCGACTGCAGAAAGGAAAGAGGCGACTGCATTTAGGAAACTTCCTCCTACAGAAAGGAAACAACCAACTGTATTTAGGAAACTCCCGACTGTAAATAGGAAACTAGCCTCTGTAAAATGGAAATTCCCACCCATAAAATGGCGTTTTCCCTCTAAAAACCGGGAAATCAGCCCATAATCACATTTTATTCAAATTTAACGTTTTTAAGAAGGTTTTTCGAAAAGGCAAAAAAAATGCCCGGTGGAGGGCTACCGGGCGTGGGAAGATTCACTATGGGGGGTAAGCATAATGAATCATGGGTACAAAACTATAGTACTTTTTTTTAAAAAGCAAGTCTTTTTTTCGGTTTTAAATAATTTTTTTTACTTTTTTTTATTTGCCAAAAATAATGCCAAAAACACCTTTTTGCCCATCAAAAAACCAACACAGCTTCTCACTCCCAAACGTTGTTCCAAATAAAAAGGGCAACAGCGTTGCCCCTTTATTATCAATGCTTTTAAGCGCATCCTCACTTTTGTAAATAATTTAAAACCGTTGCATTAAACTCTTCCGGATGCTCTATCTGCAGCATGTGTCCGCAATTATCTATTTGATGGAGGGTGCAATTTTTCATGGTTTTTGCTCCTGCTTCAAATACACAAGAGGTAAACCCGGGGTTCAAATATGGATTCGGGATCAACCCGTCATACTTTCCGTAAATAACTAACGTAGGAACCGTAATTTTATCAAGCTTATCCCACGTCGGTTCGTCAAGCATGCCGTTTACACTGCGAACAACCGCGTAAGAAAAATCATCAAACTCTTTTGCCTTTGCCATACGGACGCGCTCTTCAACCATCCATTCCCATTTATCAGACCACGTATAGAAGTTCATAGCAAGATTTCTTCTAATTCCTTCTTCGGAAGTTTTTTTCACTCCGGAAACAGTCATAACACTGCGGAGCCAATCGCCTTCGCCTTGTTCAAATTCTTCAAAGCCTGCGGGAGAAGCTAAAATCAGTTTTTCCAGCCGTTCCGGAAAACGTAGAGCAAAATTAATTCCTACTTGACCACCCATTGAGTGTCCGACATAAATAAATTTATCGATCTTTAATTCATCAACTAACCGTTTTATTTGATCGGCGAAGAAACTCATGTTGTACAAGTAATAATCTTTTTGCGATTTTCCGTAACCGGGCAGATCAACCGCAATTACGCGATAGTGCTTGGCAAGTTCTGCAATGTTGTACCGCCAAAAACCGGCGTTGCTCGCAAGACCATGAACAAGTACTATCGTTTGCTTTCCCTGTCCCTCATCAATAAAGGAGATGGAAGGATTTGATAAAACTTTTTTTGTTGGAAATCCGTAATCGAAATCGGAAAATTCCAGAGGGGACATTTTAGTATAAAGATAACCCGAACATCCGCTGAACAAAAAAGTTGTCATAAGTATAAATCCAAATAATTTTTTCATGGGTTTCTCCTAAAACATTAGCCAGCTAAGTGAAGTAAAAATTACAAACGGGTCTTTCGGTTTCTCGGAACTGCTTGTGTACTTAACGGTAGGAGATTTATAGAAATCACCTAATTGTAAATACCCTGCGCTTAATCCAAGCGTTAGAAAAACTTTGATGTTGTACTTAAATTCCACGTTAACTTCCGAACCGATATAAGAAGAGCCGCCGTTCGGAGTAACATTAGAGATCGCCGTAGCGAAACCGAGTTTACCGCTAAATTTATTCGGGATAATATCTTTTGAAACGGAGAAAAATCCAGCCGTAACACCCATCCCCATATTTGAAATATCGTGTACAGCGGAATAATATCTGTTCACAACTTGCGGATCGGGAAAAAGCAATAATGCTTTATGCGAACTGTAAATGCCTGTGGGCGAGCCCCAAACATTTCCGGTAATTACGGAATTAATTTTTTTATCGCTCGCGCCGTTTTCATCTCCCGTTGTGTAAAGAGCTTCAACAGAAATTTTGTCATTTGCGGTCTGTCCATATTTGTATGCTACCGAAGCGTTTGTAGCAATACCGAAAATGTCGGCATATTTTTTTGCTGTTGAATAATCACTAACCGTATCTACAGTTCCAAGGTTTGCAATTACATAAGCATCAGCCCACCATCTTCCGGCAAGAAATTCCCGGTTGTAAGCTGCGTGCGTTCCAAGCCAGACAATGTTTGCTTCATATTTTTGTGAAGGAAAACTAAGCCGAACCGCACCGTTATATTGCGCGAGACCGCTGTTTAAACCTTGTCCAAGGACAGAAATTCCACCGGAGTTTTTTCCTCTATCCCAAACGAACCAGGCATCGGCTCCGACTTCAACCAAAGGATGAACTCGTGATTCAACATCCAACATCCACAGCGCCACATCATCATTTTCTTGAATGATATTTTCATAAAGTTGAAAATAACCGAAGCGCGCTTGTGTAGTTTCATTCAAATTTCCGAAAACACTGATACCGGTTGCCTGTGTTCCCCAAAAGGAAAGTTTGTAGGAACTGTTTTGGTAAGTGCTTACTGCGTTTTGGTTGGGATCACGAACATTATCAAACATTCTCTGCAAACCGATAACAACATTCCAATCACTGTCTTTCGGTTTTATATCAACGTTTGCCAGAAGCGTTTGCAAGTTTACTTGTCCGGCGTTTATTCCGCCGCCGTTATTTCCGCCAACACCGTACGCCGCGTCTCCCCATGTCATATCAATTTTAAATAAACTCCTGAACGTTGCTACTCCATCAAGAATTTGAGGAGTATAAATGAACATCGGAACAAATCTTTGCTCAAAATAAGTCGCGGTTTTTTCGCTTGTGTTTGTTGTGTTCGGTCCGAATAACCGTCCGATGATTTGCCCTCGGAGTAGTTCATTCGTCGGGGCTATATTAGAAGCGGTTCCGCGGCTAAACCAATAACCGATAAATTTAAATTCCGGTGCTTTTGCGTCCGGAATTTTTTTTACTTGTGCATCCTGTCCAAAATTATTCGGGACGACAAAAAGCATGCACATAAAAAAGAGAAGCAGTTTAAATTTCATTTCCCGTCTCCTAAAAAAATCTTAATCATAATCTTAATCTTCATTCATTTCCTAAACAAACAAGAAAAAGATTATGATTAATAAAGTGTTTATGTTCTTATTGCTTAACGTACTTTTGAATATAAATAGGATATTTAACACCAACGATTGTTGTGCTTCCAAATCCGCCCGCAGCAGTTGGAGCATTCACACCGGTTAATGCAGGTGAAGTTTGAATAACTTCATACGACATATTTGTTCCGCTAATTGCATAAATACCTGTTGCCGTTACCGTTGATGGAGTTGCCTGATTAGCAACAATGTTATAAATCGTTGCACCCTTTGTGAACGAAGTTGACAGGGTATCCGAATTTGTTGAAACAGGATTTGAATACGTTCCGGTAAAAGTTGTTGTTACATCAGAGCTGTCTGTTTGTACAACTATATAGGATTTGTTTTCGTTAAATGTTGCAACAATTTTTTTCACTTTGAACGGAGCGAGTTTTAATCCATACGCTACGTTTGCGCCGTCAGAAACCCAAACACCAACTATTGGATCTGTTGTGGTTGTAGGTGCGGTTGTTGTGTCATCTTTTTTACAAGATGTAAAAAGAACAGCGACAGAAAAGAACAAAAGCATGAGAGACTTTTTCATACGAACTCCTTTTATTGATATTATTATGTTATTGTTTGTTGATGAATTTTCAACAATTCCTTTTTATTAATTTTTCCCGCATCCGTTTTCGGAAGAGTTTTGAGAAATTGAACATATTTCGGGATTTTATATTTTGCCAAATTTCCTTTGCAAAAATCAAGAACAGCATTTTCGTCTAAAGAATTTTCATCATTTAAAACGATAAACGCCTTGCCAACTTCACCCCATTTTTCATCGGGAACGCCTATCACCGCCACTTCTTTTATATAATCATTTGTGTAAAGAAATTTTTCTATTTCTGCAGGGTAGACATTTTCTCCGCCGCTGATGAACATGTTTTTTTTGCGGTCGACCACAAAATAGTAGCCGTCGTCGTCACGTTTTACCAAATCACCGGTATGAAAAAATCCATCGGTTATGGCGTTAATAGTTTCCTTTTCTTTTCGCCAATAACCGGGAGTAACAACGGGAGATTTCAGCCAGAGTTCGCCAACTTCATTATTACCGCAATCAATTCCTTTTTCATTTACAATTTTCGGTTCAACATAAAAATTCGGAAAACCGATCGATCCCTTTTTTCTGATTGCATCATCTTGATGAAGCGAATAACAATTTGGACCAACTTCAGTTAATCCGTAACCTTGCCGGATGTAAACTCCTTTTTGATGCCACGTATTTATTAAAGGAATCGGCATTGGAGCGCCACCGACAATTGCGTAACGAACGGAAGAAAGATCAACTTGCCTAAAATATTCCAGGTCAGACATCATCTGCAGCATTGTGGGAACACCAAACATAATTGTCGCGCGTTCTTTTTCCATCAGTTTCAAAATTAATTCCGCATCAAAATTTTGAAGCAGCGTATGAGAACCACCATGCAATAAGAATGGTGTAAACAATACATTCCATCCGCCGGTATGAAAAAACGGCGCATAACTTTGCGTGTGGTCTTGCGAGTTTAAATCAAGCCGTAAGCCTGTGTTGATAGCGTTCCAGAAAAGCATTTGATGATTGATCTTTACTCCTTTTGAAAGCCCGGTTGTCCCGGCGGTGTAAAGAATCATCACTAGATCGTCGTTCGTATAATTTCTTACGGGAGAAAAATCTTTTTCCGTTACTTCATCAATTAAAAAAGAAGTAATTCTTTCAATCTTCATTTGAACCGGAATATTTTTTACCGTTTGAAGTTCTTTGATCTGTTTGGAATATTCCTCTTCATAAAAAAAGATTTTCGGCTCCGCATCTTTTATTAATGTATCAAGCTCGCGCGGGGTTAAGCGAAAATTTAGCGGAACTAAAATTGCTCCACACTTAATACATGCTAAAAATAGTTGAACGTATTCGGCGCGATTCTTAGAGTAGACGGCGATTCTTTCTCCTTCTTTAATTCCAATTTCTTTAGTGAGATAATTCGCCAACGCATTAGTGCGCTCATTAAACTGAAGGAACGTCCATTCCAAATTTCTGTTATATTCACGCAGAAATAATTTGTTCGGTGTATAGTAAGCCCATTTAGCAAGCCAATCAGTCGGCATCATTTTGAGGTCTCCAAACGTTTGCTTCCTAAGAAAAGAATAATCGCTGCTATAAGTGCCGCTAACGGAGCCAACAATAAAGTGGTTCGCATCAATTCAGGTTGAAGAGCAACATGCAAATAATCGTTAATCTTTCCGAAGATTGGCGGAGCAATGCCATATCCAATTACATTAACGGTAAAGAAATATAATCCAACTGCTAATCCACGTAAGTAAGGACCAGCGATGTCGTTCACGTCTGCGGCTGCAGGTCCAAGCCATGATAATGTTAGTGCAAGAAGAATAGTGATACAGACTATTTGCAAGGAAAGTATTGAAGTATTTAATAGGGTTAGCCAAACAGGAATACATAAAAATGCGATCATACTTGTAAACCGTAGTCTTCCACCGATTCGTTTTGCTTTGAATTTATCGGCAAACCATCCTCCTAAAATCGTTCCGGGAAGTCCGCCAATTAATGTTCCGATACCGATTAACAATCCAATTTCAGAAATTGCCATTTTCTGAGTTCTTACTAAAAAAGTCGGTATCCAGATTGAAACGCTGTTGGCTGAAACCGCAAAAAATGCATATCCTACCAAGATGTATCTAAGCGGAACATTTTGAAATAAAAGCTTCCAATTTTTTTTCTGATGTTCTTTTGGTGCGTCGCTAATTCCTCTTTCAGGTTCTCTTAAAAGCAAAACTAAAATGACAAAGATTAATCCCGGAAAACCTAAAAAGTAAAATGCGTATCGCCAGCTAAGCGCATCGCTAATCCATCCGCCAAAGAAAAAAGCAATGCCCGTACCAATTGCAATTCCGGAAGAAAAAACCGCCTGAACAGTAGCTCTCATCTTCGAAGGGAAATAATCACTAAGCAATGATAAGGCTGCCGGACCTAACGAAGCTTCTCCAATTCCAACTAACATTCTACACGTAAATATTGTCCAAAATCCGGTTGCAAAACCTGTTAAGCCTGAAAAAATACTCCATACAGCTAAACCAAATGCTATTAACTTTTTTCTCGAAACTTTGTCCGCCATTCTTCCAAACGGAATTCCGAGTGCGGTATAGAAAATTACGAAAGACGTTGCCCCAAGCAACGCAAGTTCAAGATCGCTAAACTGTAATTCTTTTTTTATCGGAGTAAATAAAATGTAGATCAAAACGCGGTCGACAAAATTCATCACATAAATTAATGTTAAAAGAAGCAGCGCATACCAGGCATATATCGGTATTGAAGATTTTGTTTCGTTGTTTTTTTCAGCTGTCATAATATTGTTTCTCAATATTTATATATTGCATTTGCAAAAGCCAATCCGCCGCCCGACCCCATGAAACAAAGCACATCTCCCTTTTTTACTTTTCCTTTTTGCACTGCATCATCAAAAGCCATCGGGATACAGGCAGAGCCGGTATAACCATATTTATCCATTATTGTGTGCGCTTTTGTTTTTTCAACTCCAAGGTTAGCAAGAGTTTCCCAGATTGTGTTGATATTAATTTGTGTAAAGAAATAATGATCGATTTGCGAAGGTAGAATATTTATTTTCCCGCATGATTCTTTTATCATTTTTGTCCAGATCGTAGGATTAATTTCTTTCGGAAATTTTTTCACAAATTTTAGTAAGTGATCTTTGTTTTCAACCACTTGATGCGTTACGGGCATGTGTGTTCCACCAGCATAAATTCCCATCCAATCGCTATACTGTCCATCGGTAAAAAGTGATCCCGTTAAAAATCCGCTTTCAGAATTTACTTCAGACTTTAGAACTACTGCACCGGCGCCATCGGCAAATAGTGTTACGGTTTTTTTGTCTGTTAAGTCCAAATATTTACTCATCGCATAAGCGCCTATGACTAAAACGTAATTATATTTTTCATCGGCTTGAATAAATTTTCCTGCTGTATCCAGCGCTGTAACAAATCCTGCACAAGCCGTATTGATATCAAAAGTTCCTGCTTTTTTTGCTCCAATTCTGTATTGAACAACAGAGGCGGTCGATGGAGAAATATATTCAGGCGTATCTGTCGCAACTATCAAAAGATCAATTTGATCAGCCGGGATTTGTGCCGACGCCAAAGCTTTCAACGCTGCGTTAACCGCAAGATCAGCGGTTGATTGATTTTCTTCACACCATCTTCTTTCGCGTATTGTCAAATTCTCTCTTAGCCAGGTATCTACGTCTTCTCCCAGAAGTTCATTAAAAAATGAATTTGGAATAATCCTTTCAGGTACATACGAACCAGAACCAACAATTAAGGAGTTTCTCATAAATTTTTCCAGACTGGCTTAGACAATTAATCCGCCATCAACACTTAATGTAATTCCGTTTATAAAATTTGCTTCTTCACTTGATAAGAAAAGATAGGCGTAGGCAATATCTTCCGGCAAACCGAGTCTGCCAAGAGGTGTTTTTTCTTCAAGTGATTTTAAAATGTTTTCGGGAACAGTTTTCACCATTTCGGTTGCGATAAAACCCGGCGCAACGGCGTTTACGTTAATTCCTTTTCTACCAAGTTCGCGAGCCCAAACTTTCGTCATTCCGATAATTCCTGCTTTTGTTGCCACGTAATTTGTTTGCCCAAAATTTCCATATAATCCAACAACAGAGGAAGTATTAACAATTTTGCCGTATTTTTTTTCAATCATATAGGGCATGACTGCTTTTGTACAGTTAAAAACTCCGGTCAAGTTAACATCAATAACTTGCTGCCATTGTTCGGCGGTCATTTTGGCTAGAGAGGCGTCGCGGGTAATTCCTGCATTGTTGATAAGAATATCAATCGTTGAAAATATCTCTACAGCTTCTTTCGCGGCTTTATCTGTTGAGTCAAGTTTCGTTACATCAACTTTTGTGAAATGCGCTTTCGTTCCTCTGTCGGAAAGTTCTTTTGCCAGAGCAATTCCTTTTTCTTCATTAACGTCCCAGATAACAATAGAGGCACCTTCTTCCGAAAATTTTAGCGCGGTAGCTTTCCCGATTCCTTGTGCTCCTCCGGTGATTACAGCAACTCTATTTTGGAGACGTTTCATAGTTACTTTCCTTTTGCGTTTTTATCGTTTGAAATATTTCAAACGTTTATACTAAAAAATTATTTGCTTTTCTTGTTCTTATTTTTTGAAATTAGCTTTTGCCGCTCTACAATCCATTCAGCTAAGAAATTCCGGTAATGTTTTTCCATGAAAATATAGAACTGTTCCATCTCAATAATTCTTTGCTGAATTACTTCTACATTTTTTTTGTTTATTTCTTTTACTTTTTCATTAAGGAATTTTGCGATACGGGTATTGTTTTTGATGAGCTCAAGGTTGTTACGGAATGCGTTTTCAAAAATTTCAGGTTCCACTTCGTAATAATCTTTTCTGTTATTTTCCGGCGACCATGTTTTGCGAATTAATTTTTTGTCACGAAGTCGCCTAACAATTTGGCTTATTGGACCTTTACTCCTCCCGAGTTGTTTTGTTATTTCATCAAGCGAAAGAGGTTCCGGGGAATAAATAAGAAGTGCAACGATGTGCCCCATCAGTTTGTTTAATCCGAAGGCTTTGTAAGCATCTCCGAACCGTTGAATCATTTCTTTACGAACGCGTTCTTCGTCAGGCATAAAAATCAATTATATTTTTTAACAATTAAAGCAGAGGCTTCACCGCCACCAATGCATAGTGAAGCCAACCCATATTCCGAATTTCTTCTTTTCATTTCATAAAGCAGTGTTGTTAAAATCCGCGCTCCACTTGCACCAATAGGGTGTCCGATTGCTATTGCACCGCCGTTAACATTAACTTTCTCAACCGGTAAATCAAGAATTTTGTTCACTGCTAATGAAACCACTGCAAAGGCTTCGTTAATCTCATAAAGATCAATTTTATCTTTTGTAAGCTTGGCTTTTGCTAAAACTTTTTGGATTGCATCTGCCGGTGCAGTTGTAAATTCAATTGGAGCTTTTGCCGCGGAACTTTGCGCCACAATTTCTGCTATAGGAGTGAGTCCAAGTTCTTTCGCTTTTTCTTCCGACATAATAAGTAAAGCTGCCGCACCATCATTAATACTGGAAGCGTTTGCCGCTGTAACAACACCGTTCTTATCGAACACAGGTTTAAGTGAAGATATTTTATCGAAGTTCACTTTCCCCGGTTCTTCATCTTTATTAAAAATTATCTCACCGGTTTTTGATTTTATAGCAACATCAATAGTTTCATCTTTAAACTTTCCTTCTTCAATTGCAGCTAATGCTTTTTTATAGGATTGAATTGAAAATGCATCAAGTTCTTCGCGGGTAAAATGAAAATCTTTCGCGCAAGACTCAGCACAATTTCCCATGTGAATATTGTTATAAACATCTGTTAAGCCGTCAATTAAAATGGAATCGTAGATTGTTGCGTTTCCTAATCTATAACCGTTTCTTCCTTGTTTTAATAGATATGGAGCATTCGTCATGCTTTCTTGTCCGCCGGCAATAATTATATCTGCATCACCGCAGGCAATCGCTTGTTGGGCTAACATAACTGCTTTTAATCCGCTACCGCACATTTTATTTATTGTTAGGCATTCTGTCTTTTCAGGAAGCCCTGCGTAGATGGCGGCTTGTCGTGCCGGAGCTTGCCCTAATCCTGCCGATAATACATTTCCCATTATTACTTCGTCAACAAGATTTTTATCAAGTCCCGATTCATCTAATAATGCTTTAATAACAAAACTTCCGAGTTGGGGAGCGGTAAAACTGCTTAAGCTTCCGTTGAAAGTTCCAACAGCTGTTCTTTTGGCATGAGTGATGACTACTTTTTTCATAGTTCTTCTCTTCTTCGATAAGATATATTATGTTTTTTACATTTGAAATATTTCAAACGTTGAAAACATAACTAATCTTTTTTAGAAAGTCAATATTTATTTTTAGTAGTTCAGAAATTTTGGGGATGGGAGTATCAGAGTTTTATTTCGATTGCCTTGCGGACAAATCCGTCAGCAAGTTCCAATCTTTTGCGAGCTTCTTCAACCGAGACTTCCGCTTTGATCATAACTAATGCAGATTTAACATGCCATTCAGCTTTAACCAAAAAGGAGGTTGCGGTCTCATAATCAACGCCGGTTATTGTCATTACAATTCGTTTTGCTCGCTCGATTAATTTTTTATTCGTCATCTGCAAGTCTATCATCATATTCTCATAGACTTTTCCCATCCGGATCATAGAGGCAGTAGTTAGCATATTTAAAACTAATTTTTGCGCAGTTCCACTTTTCATTCTTGTTGAACCCATAACAACTTCTGGCCCAACGTAGGGACAAATTGCTACATCAACTTCTTTAATATCAAACTTACTTCTGGGATTACATGTAACGTAAAGCGTTGTTGCACCAAGTTCTTTTGCTTTTTTTACTGCACCGATAACATACGGAGTGCGTTTGCTGGCAGCGATTCCACAAACAACATCTTTCGGTGTAACCGATGCTTTTAAAACATCAGCGGCACCATTTTCTTCATGATCTTCAGCTCCTTCCTGAGAAACAAACATTGCTTCTCTTCCGCCGGCAATAAATCCTTGTACTAATTCCGGAGGAGTTCCATAAGTTGGCGGACATTCTGAAGCATCAACAACTCCAAGCCTTCCACTTGTTCCGGCTCCAAAGTAAAACAACCTTCCCCCATTTTTAAATGCTTTAACAATTAGTTCAACAGCCTCTTCAATAAATGGGAGTTCTTGTTCAACCGCCAAAGGAACCAGCTTATCTTCTTCATTTATAATTTTTAATATTTCAGAAGTTGGGCTAGCATCGATTTCCATTGAATGCGGATTTCGTTGTTCGGTTGCTAAACCGGCTATTTCATGGAAAAATTTTTGTGTGTCGAGTATATGAGCCATTACTTTTCAATTTCCAAATGAACAAGTTTTTTTTCTTTCACATTTCTAAGGTTGGTAGGCTTATAGTGAAGATCATAAATAGTTGATTTTTTTATTCGTGGTTTATATTTTGTTTCTGCTTTTTGGAACTCCTCCGTTAAATCCCCTCCTTTAAGTACAAACAGATGTCCTTTATCTTTAATAAGCGGCAAAGCATAACGAAGGAGAATAATTAATGGCTCGGTCGCACGGCTCACTATCAGATCAAAGCTGTTTTTGTACTTAGCAATAAATTCCGGGTCTTCAACTCTGCTGTTTTCTGCTTTGATATTATTCAACATTAATTTGTCGATAAATTCCTCAACCGCAGCAATTTTTTTTCCGGTTGAATCAATTAAAACTCCCTGCAAATCCGGACGCATAATTGCAAGGGGAATTCCGGGGAAACCACCGCCGGTTCCGATATCAAGGAACCGCGTACATTTCTCGGGAATATATTTTGATATGTAGGATGAAATAAAGATATGATTTTCAACAATTGCATCTACATCTTTTCTTGAAATAAGATTAACAACTTCATTCTTTTCAACAACCAATTTCGCAAAATAAGCTAATTGTTCCATTTGTGTTGAATCGGGATTATAACCGTTTTCCCAATAAAAAGATGTAATCTGCTGAAAATATTTTTCTCGAGTATTATTTGTCGCCATACGGGATCCAAATTGTTTGAAATTACTTGCGCAAATATACCAATAAAATTGAAATATCTGAAGCCGTGACACCCGATATTCTGGAGGCTTGACCTATTGAACGAGGTTTTACTTTGAAGAGTTTTTCTCTTCCTTCAGTTGACAGACTGTTTAAGATTAAATAATTGAAGTTCGAAGGAATGTTCAATGCGTCAAATTTTTCTACTTTTTTTACCACTTCTTCTTGTCTCTTAATATACCCTTCATACTTTAATTCGATCTCTAATTGTTCAATGAAGTAATCGCTGTTCTTTATTTCGGAAAGCACAAAATCGTTCTCCGATTTTAGTTGAAGTATTTCTTTTAACCTTAACTCCGGTCGTTTAACAAGTTTGGCAATAAATTCAGAAGCCTCTGTTTCATTTTCACCAACTTTAACCAGCAAAGGATTTATTTCTTTTGATGGAATTTTTATTGTTTCCAGCAATTCTCTTCCCGCTAATATTTTTTTCTTCTTCTCTTTTATCTGCACAAAGAGTTCGTCTGAAATTAATTGATATTTGTGCCCGAAGTAAGATAACCTAAGATCGGCATTATCCTGCCTTAGTAGTAACCGGTGTTCTGCGCGCGAAGTGAACATTCTATACGGTTCTTCCGTCGATTTATTTACCAAATCATCGATCATTACGCCGACATAAGCCTCACTCCTTTTTAAAACAAATTCTTCCATCTGTAAAATCTTTGCAGCTGCGTTAATGCCGACAACCAACCCTTGCGCAGCTGCTTCTTCATATCCTGAAGTTCCATTTATTTGACCGGCAAAATAAAGTCCTTCAACTAACTTTGTTTCAAGCGTTAAATCCACTTGATGAGGGGGAAAAAAATCATATTCAACCGCATAGCCGGGTCGTATCATTTCAACTTCTTCTAATCCTTTAATTTTATGAATGGCTTCCAATTGGACTTCTGCAGGCAGCGAAGTAGAAAATCCATTTAAATAAATTAGATCGGAATCTAACCCTTCTGGTTCAAGAAATAGATGATGTCTTTCTTTATCTTTAAATCGAACTATTTTATCTTCAATCGATGGACAATACCGCGGACCGACTCCCTTAATTAATCCTGTAAACATTGGTGATTCATTAAATCCTTTTTCGAGAATACCGTGAACAGAGGCATCGGTATGAGTAATATGGCAATTTACTTGCGGCAAATAAGGAAATTTCGAAATATCGGTTCTAAAAGAAAAAGGTTGTGGATTTTCATCTCCAGCTTGAACTTCCAGAATATCCCAATTGATCGAGTTTTTGTTTAACCTCGGTGGTGTTCCAGTTTTCAACCTGCCAGATTCAAAACCAAGTTGAACCAGACACTCAGTTAATCCTGTTGATGGCATTTCTCCAAATCTTCCACCAGAAATTGCTTTTAACCCTGTATGCATTAATCCATTTAAGAATGTTCCGGAACAAATGACGACAGCTTTGCAAAGAATCTTTTCATTTTCCGAAGTAACAACTGCTGTGACTTTTTTATTTTCGACCAAAATTTCAACAATAGATTTTTCAATAATATCAATGTTTTTGTATGATTCAACAACCTTTATTGCTACTTCAGAATATAACTTTCGATCATTCTGACTTCTTGGAGACCAAACAGCCGGACCCTTAGAGCGATTCAACATTCTAAATTGAATTCCACTTTGATCCGCAATAATTCCCATTACTCCACCAAGGGCATCAATTTCTCTTACCAAATGTCCTTTGGCTGTTCCACCAATTGCCGGATTGCAAGACATTCTACCAATGGCTTTTTTCTCCATTGTAACTAACGCAACCTGCAAACCCATTTTTGCAGAAGCGCAAGCAGCTTCAATTCCCGCATGACCACCACCAACGACAACTACATCATAACCTAAATTCAATTAACTTCGATTTCCTTTCAAATATAAAACGGATTATTTTTCGGTTCCACGTGAAACAAGATTTTCTTTTAATAAACGAAATTCATACATCTTCTCTTTCAAAAAAGTATTAAAATATACCTTTTCTGAAAATCCAGAATTACAAAATCCAGATTTTCCCAAAGCTTTTATGGAAGCAATGTTTGATTCAAAAACTATCGCCTTAATAACACTAAGCCCCAAATCCTTGAAACAAAATTGTGATATTATTTCAATTGATCTAGTGATAATTCCCCTGTTGTGATGTTCTCTCCCCAACCAATAACCAATCTCACAAGTTCCAAGTTGATAATTTATTTCTTTCACTCCAATTAAGCCGAGCATTTTATCATCGCAAGCATTTGCAATTGCAAAGTGAAATTCTGTTTTCTTGTTTTCCTGTTCATTTGCGAAAAGAATAAAGGAAATGGCGTTTTCCAACAAGTAAGGAGAAGGAACGGTTGCTAAATATTTCACAATATCAAAATCCTGCAGATAAATAAAGATGTCACCAGCGTCATTCTGCTTTAGATTTCTAATTTTATATGAATTAAATATAATTTCCATGCCGTTCCACGTGAAACTTTTTTATTTGCCGATACAAAAACGGCTAAATATGTTGTTCAATATATCATCCGAAGTGACTTCACCAATAATTTCTCCAAGTGAATTTTCCGCATTTCGTAAATCTACAGAAATAAATTCGCCACTCAATTTTTGCTTTATAGCATCTATTGAGTTTTGCAAACATGTTTTGGCTTTTTTCAAATTCTCAAAATGGCGAGAGTTGGAGACAACGGCCGAATGTTCTGAATATGAATTTCCACTAAACACTTTAGCATGAAGTTTGGTAAATAAATTGTTTATCCCATAGCCCGTCAAAGCGGAAATATAGACATCTGCCTCCTTTTCGGGAAGGGTTTCAAGATCTACTTTATTTAAAACAGTAATAACCTTATCACCGGAAGTCAATTGAAGGAGTTCTTCCCGTAATTCTTTTGATATTTTTTGTTGAACATCATTTATAAATAAAACAACATCAGCGTTCTTAACCGCTTCCCTACTGCGTAAAACACCCTCTATCTCAATTTCATTCTTTGTTGGGCGAATTCCGGCTGTATCAAAAAGTCGAAATAAAACTCCGTTAATTGAAACTTCTTCACGAATAACGTCGCGGGTTGTTCCAGGAATTTCACTTACAATTGCTCGCGCTTCTTTTAAAATATAATTAAGTAATGATGATTTCCCTACATTCGGAATGCCTACCAAAGCGACGTTAACTCCGTCGCGAATAACTTTGCCAAACGAATACGTTCCAAGCAATTTATCAATTTCCGAAATAATCCTTTCAATCATAAGTAGTAGTTTGTCGTGAGCAACGAATTCAACATCTTCTTCGGCAAAATCTAACTCAAGCTCTACAAGCGAAGATGTATCTATTAACTGTGTTCGCAATTCATGAATTTTTTTTGAAAGCATTCCATCAAGTTGATTTCTTGCACCTCTCAGAGAAGCCTCCGTACGCGCATTAATAACCTCAACAACCGCTTCTGCTTGTGCAAGATCAAGTTTACCATTTAAGAAAGCGCGCTTCGTAAATTCTCCCGGTTCCGCAATACGCACATCTCGTTGAAGCAATAATTCAATAATTTTTTTTGTAATAAATTGATTTCCATGCATGCTTATTTCAACACTATCTTCCCCGGTGTATGAGTGTGGCTTACGAAAAACTGAAACCAAAACATCATCAACAAGATTTTTATTTTCGTCAATGATCTTTCCGTAATGAATTGTGTGTGATCTTGCATCGGCTATTTTTATTTTGCCGGAAAAGACCGCATCAATTACTTCAAAAGAATTTTTTCCGCTGATGCGAATAATTGAAATAGCACCAACACCTGCGGGTGTGGCTACTGCGGCGATAGTATCATCCAGGTTTTGTAAAATCATAGTTCGCAAAAATACGGAAAGCGAAAGGGAGTAACAAAGAATTTTAATGGTTGCAATAAATCTCCGGTGAGCCAGCAAAAATTGAATTGCACAAAAAACTTTATCGATGTATGTTTGTACATTGAAAAAGGAAGTGTTATGAAAAGAACTCAAATCTATCTTGACGCTGAAATCTTTGCTGTTTTGAAGGTTGAGAGCAAATTAAAAAAAACAAGAATTTCCAGTTTGATCCGCGAAGCATTGCGAGAAAAATATTCAGTTCAAGAAAAAAAGGCACTGGTAATCGATAAAGTTGCGGGGATTTGGAAAGATAGAGATTTTGATGTAGATGATTATGTCCGCGAAAAACGCTCAAACAAAAGAAGAAGATCTTTATATGAAAAATAGTGTCCTGCTTGATTCAGATGTTATCATCTGGTTTCTGAGAGGGAGAATTGACATAAAAGAAAAACTTCAGAAATTTTTTTTAGAAGAAACACTTTATACAACTCCGGTCTCTGTTGCTGAAATATTTGCGGGGCTTAGACCCAACGAATCCAAAATGATTAAAGAATTTTTTAACCAACTGAACATAAGCACTATTACTTATGATATCGGCTGTCTCGCAGGTGAATATTTAAATAAATACTCAAAAAGTCATAATGTTGAATTAGGTGATGCCTTAATAGCCGCTTCAGCACTTACGTTTAATTTAAAACTTTGGACTTTAAATACAAAACATTATCCGATGCTAACATCACAAAATTTAATTGCATAAGGTTTTAATCAATGGCTTTCAACTTTAACAAATTTACGGTAAAAGCACAGGAAGTAGTTCAAAACGGAATTGAAATTGCACAAAGTTTCAATAATCAAATTCTGGAACCGGAACATATTCTTGCCGCATTAGTAGAAGAAAAAGGAAGTATCGCCGACACAATCATCCAAAAAGCCGGTGGAAATTCCGACAGAATAAAAATAAAAGTAAGCGAATTACTTGAACGCTTGCCAAAAGTTTCCGGCGCTTCTGCTGGAATTGGCGATCATCAGATGTCGAACAATCTTGCAAAACTATTTGATCAATCTTCCGAAGAAGCGAAGAACTTAAAAGATGAATTTATTTCTACCGAACATTTACTTCTTGCGCTGGCTAAAGACTCTGGAAAAGTAGGACAATTGCTTCGCGATAACGGAGTAACTGCCGATATTATTTTATTAGCTTTAAAAGATGTTCGCGGTACCCAGCGCGTAACCAATCAAAATGCGGAAGATACTTATCAATCACTTAAAAAATTCGGAAGAGATTTAAATGAACTCGCCCGTGCCGGCAAACTTGATCCGGTTATTGGACGAGATGAAGAAATACGAAGAGTGCTGCAAGTCCTTTCTCGAAGAACAAAAAATAATCCCGTTTTAATTGGAGAACCAGGCGTTGGAAAAACCGCAATTGCCGAAGGAATTGCACATCGAATTATTTCCGGCGATGTCCCGGAAAATTTAAAAACTAAACGAATCGTTGCACTTGACATGGGGGCGCTTATTGCCGGCACACAATTCCGTGGACAATTTGAAGAACGAATGAAAGCCGTGTTAAAAGAAGTTCAAGATGCAAACGGCGAAATAATTTTATTTATCGATGAACTTCACACACTTGTTGGCGCAGGTTCTGTACAAGGCTCAATGGATGCAGCAAATATTTTGAAGCCTGCACTTGCACGCGGCGAACTACACTGCATTGGCGCCACAACGCTTGACGAATACAAAAAACATATCGAAAAAGATGCCGCACTCGAAAGAAGATTTCAACCGGTTCTCGTTGATGAGCCGAGCGAAGAAGACGCTATTTCAATTCTGCGCGGATTAAAAGAACGATATGAAGTCCATCACGGAGTGAGAATAACTGATGGTGCTATCGTTGCGGCTGTTCAACTTTCTGCACGGTATATTTCGGACCGCTTTCTTCCAGACAAAGCTATTGATCTTGTAGACGAGTCGGCATCTAAACTCCGTATTGAAATTGATTCGATGCCGGAAGAACTTGATTCGCTCGAAAGAAAAATTAAACAACTTGAAATAGAACGCGAAGCGTTGAAGCGGGAAAAAGATGAAGCTTCGGAAAAAAGATTGGAAGAGCTAGAATTAGAAGTCAGTGATTTCGTTGAAGAAAAAAATCAACTTAAACAACATTGGATTTTAGAAAAAGAAAAAATTCAATCCATCCGTTCAATAAAAAGTGAAATTGAACATGCAAAAACTAATGCCGATAAATTCGAGCGCGAAGGAGATTTAGGCAGAGTTGCAGAAATCCGTTACGGAACCATCTCTTCTCTTGAAAAAAAATTAAAAGAAGAAACCCTTCTCCTTTCGCAAATTCAAATAAATAAAAAAATGTTGAAAGAAGAAGTTGATGCTGAAGACATTGCCGAAGTCGTTGCAAAATGGACGGGTATTCCTTTAAACAAAATGCTGGAAGGTGAGCGAAGTAAACTTATCCGGTTAGAAGAAGAACTGCATAAAAGAATTGTGGGACAAGAAGACGCCGTTGCCTCCGTTGCCAATGCAATCCGGCGTTCACGCGCGGGGCTACAAGATGCTAACCGCCCCATCGGCTCATTTATTTTTATGGGAACAACAGGTGTTGGCAAAACAGAACTCGCACGCACTCTTGCGGAATTTCTTTTTGATGACGAACATGCGATGATCCGGATTGACATGAGCGAATATATGGAGAAGTTTTCCGTTTCGCGATTGATCGGTGCGCCTCCCGGATACGTTGGTTACGAAGAAGGGGGACAATTAACCGAAGCTGTCCGGCGCAAACCATATTCTGTTGTTCTGCTTGATGAAATTGAAAAAGCGCATTCCGATGTATTTAATATTTTGCTGCAAGTGTTGGATGAAGGAAGGTTAACCGACAACCAGGGAAGAACGGTAAATTTTAAAAACACTATTGTAATCATGACTTCCAACCTCGGCTCGCATATTATTCACGAACATCTTGAACGGATAAACGAAGAGAATATTCAGCAGATAATGGGAGAGCTTCGCATGCTCCTTAGTGATTTGCTTAAGAAAACCATTCGCCCTGAATTTCTTAACCGTATTGATGATATTATTCTTTTCAGACCATTAACGAAAAAAGAACTGCGAAAAATTGTTGATATTCAAATAGAGAAAGTTCAAAAGATGTTGCATGATAAAAACATTAGCTTGGCACTAAGCGATGATGCAAAAGATTGGCTTGCGGAACTTGGTTATGATGTTGCGTATGGTGCACGTCCGCTTAAGAGAATTATCCAACGGTATTTGATCAATCCCCTATCGCAGGAATTGTTGTTAGGAACTTTTGTAAGCGGCGATACTATTTTAGTTGAGCAGGGAGAAAAAGGAAATTTAATATTCAGCAAAAGAGATACTGTTGATTGAAGCATGACTGAATGAAAATGAATAGTATCCTCAGTTAAATTCTTGTTTTGGGGGACACGATTTACGAACAAGGATTAACGAATAGCGATTTTTGATTTTATTTTTAACTTCCAAAATCAAAAATCGTTAATCCTTGTTCTGAGATCAAAAAAGTATTGGTTGGCGGCTTCGCCGTGCTAAGGATGAATGACTTTGATTTAGAATCATTTGCTTTTTTCATGCAAACATTCAATCAATCACCTCAAGTTATTTAGTTCATGCATTGCTGGATTACTATTTTTAACTATCATTCTACATTTTTAATTTTCTTTTTTAGTTCTTCAACTTGCGAGATAAACTCACTCATCTTTTCTACCGGAATATCATTCGCGAAATGGCGCAAGTCGCCAACGGGAACCGGGCGAAGTTTATTCAATCCCAGTATTTCCGGTTTCTCAATATTTTTATTCGGTTCCCACTCCATTAAATCGTTTGGCGTGCAGTTTAACGCGATGCAGAGTTTTTCTAGATATTCCGGTTGAAGCGCATTGAAACGGTTGCCGGTAATTCTATACGCCGCTTGTTTGCCAAATCCGTTTTTCATTAAAAAACTCGCGGGAGTGGTTATTCCGCGCAGTTTGAAGAGTTTCTTTAGGTTATACGTAAGCATAGAAACCTCGATTGTAAGTGTGTAAATAACAATTTATTATTACGATATGGGAAAAATATATCGCGTAATAGGAAAATGCAAGTTATTAATAAGATGTTTTTCATTAGTAATGAGATAGTAATTTTAGTAATAAGATGATATTATTCGGTGATAGAATATAATTCTGTAGTAATGAGAAGATATTCTTTAGCGATGAGAAATTTTTCTTTATCATTCCGATAATATTATTTAGTAATGAGTGATAATTCTTGTGTAATGAGACGAAATACACTACACAAATGAAATAATGGAGTGGAAATGTTTGTTTTTAGGCTGAAAATCAATTTTGTTTTTTTTGATATTGCATATTTGAGAGAAACAATTGGACGCAGATTTGTTAAGATTGGTTAGGATGTTTTAAGATCATAACAAAGCATAGGGAATATTAAAAAAATAAATGTCTCAACCATTTTAGTTACATTTGACATTTTTATGAAAGAAGTCTAAGTTGAGGGTTAAAAGAAATAATAATTCTAACTACTTATTTCTTTAAAAATATTGAGGCATATATGAACGTAGGTAAAACAATACAAATATTTCTTCCTGATGGTAATCCGAGAAGCATTAAAATCGCCGAAATAACTAGTAGAACAGTTCAAGCAGTATTAATTCCTCGAACAAAACTTGAAGAGATTTTTACTAGAGAAGAATTAAACAACGTAGGCGTTTATCTTCTTATTGGTAATCCCGAGGAAGAGGTAAAACCGCTTTTGTATGTTGGAGAAGCTGAGGATTGCAAAATTCGTCTCAAACAACATAATTCGACGAAAGATTTTTGGAATTATGCCATAGCCATAATTTCAAAAACTCACTATTTCACCAAAACGCATATAAAATTTCTTGAATCGCATATGTTTAAGGAAGCTATGCGTATAAATCGGTACAAATTAGAAAATAGCACAAATCCGACTACACCTTATGTTGCAGAATGGATGGAAGCAGATTTGTTAGATAATTTTGAGACAATTAAAATTTTAGTTTCAACACTTGGATTCCCGATATTTGATGAAATAAAGACCGCTCAAAAAACTGAATTACTTTATTGTAAAGGAAAAGAGGCCTCTGCAGCCGGGCAACTCACCGACGAGGGCTTCCTTGTCCTTTCAGGTTCAAAGTGTAATCTTAAAGAATCAAAAACAGCAGGAACTTGGATTGTTAATATGCGGAAAAGACTTCTTGAAGAAAAGATTCTACAAGTTAATGGAAATGTATATGAGTTTATCTCGGATTATCTTTTTGGCTCTCCAAGTGCAGCTGCCGGTGCCGTTTTAGCTAGAAGAGCAAATGGTTGGATTGAATGGAGATATAAAAACGGGAAAACTCTTGACGAAGTAAAAAGACAAATAAATTTAGAAACGGAATAAACTATGACAAAATCCCCAACACAAATTCTTACTGAATGGATGCAAGCCGTAAATAAGAGAGATATTGAAACACTTCTCTCTTTTTATAATAAAAATGCTGTCTTGATTCCAACATTTTCTAATAAGCTATTAACTACTCCGGAAGATATTCGGGATTATTTTGTTAAACTCGGAAACCGTGATGAGCTTAGTGTCTCGTTGCACGACAAAACTTTGAACATTCAATTAATCAGAAATGATATTTATAGTTTATCCGGTATTTATTGTTGGAAGCTGACGATCGACAGGGAATCATTTACTTTTGAAGCGCGGTTCAGCTATACAATTGACGCATCACTTGCAAACCCGATTCTGAATCACCATTCATCTCAAATTCCGCGTATGCTTTAAGATGATTCCGTTTCCTTCTTTTAAAAATTTCTTCTTATTTTAAGCTACTCATTTATGAAAGGTATTTTTATGAAACAATTTGTCTTGTTCCTTATCGCTCTCGCATTTATCTCAAGCGCTTATGCTCAAGTTAAAAATAAAGGGGTGTTTGTAAAACCCAAAAGTGAATATTATGAAGCAAATAAAAAAGCTGTAGAAGAGTTTAACAAAAAACCGGCTTCGGAAAACAAAGCATTCAAGGTTGATTTTACCGGATTGGATTTACCAAAAGCAAAAAGTGAATTTACTTATCAGTGGCATAACGATCCGATCAATCAAGGGATGACCGGCACGTGCTGGGATTTTTCAACAACTTCATTTTTTGAATCTGAGATTTACCGCCTCAACAAAAAGAAAGTTAAACTTTCCGAAATGTATACCGCATATTGGGAATATGTAGAAAAAGCCCGCCGCTTCGTTCAGGAAAGAGGTAACTCAGCTTTTGCCGAAGGTTCTGAAGGCAACGCTGTAAAAAGAATTTGGAATCAGTACGGAGTTGTTCCTGCCTCGGCATATGGCGGAATGCTGCCGGGACAAAAAGTCCACGACCACAGCAAATTGGTTGATGAGATGACCGCTTATTTACAAGGGTTAAAAACCTCTAATGCGTGGAATGAAGACGAAGCGGTTTCGACAATCAAATCTATTCTTAACCATTACCTTGGTGTTCCTCCAACAAAATGTACCTATGAAGGAAAAGAGTTCACACCAAAAGAATTTTTAGACAAAGTTGTAAACTTAAAACTTGACGACTACGTTGATATCATTTCATTAATGGAAAAACCATACTACACCAAAATGATGTACAATGTGCCGGACAACTGGTGGCTTGACAGTTCTTATTATAATGTTCCGCTGGACGAATATATGAGCATTATAAAAAATGCAATCCGCAAAGGATATACGATGGTTATCGGCGGAGATGTATCGGAACCGGGAATTGAATCGCACGCAAAAGTTGCAATGATCCCGACGTTTGATATTCCCTCCGAATATATTGATGAGAACGCAAGAGAATTCCGCTTTGTAAACAAAACAACGACAGATGACCACGGGATTCATCTTGTTGGTTATTTAAATAAAAACGGAAAAGATTGGTACCTGATAAAAGATTCCGGTGCCGGAGCTTATAACGTTGATGATAAAGGCTACTATTACTATTCGGAAGATTACGTAAAATTAAAAATAGTTGATTTCTGTGTGCACAAAGATATGGTTGAAGATATTTTAAACAAGTTTTCCAAGTAAGGATTGCCCTCTCTAAATGAACACAATCGAACTTATCCGAAAAAAACGTAACGGAGAATCTCTTTCTAAAGAAGAGATTCTCTTTTTGGTTTCATCCTACACAAAAAATAAAATTCCCGATTATCAATTCTCCGCATTTCTTATGGCGGTTTATTTAAAAGGAATGAACACAACCGAAACTGCCGCCCTTACGGAATCTATGCTCTACAGTGGAAAAGTAATTGATCTTTCTTCTATAAAAGGAATTAAGATTGACAAACATTCTACCGGCGGAGTTGGCGACAAAACTTCCCTCATCATTGCGCCCATAGCCGCTGCGGCGGGAGTTAATGTGCCGATGATCTCAGGCAGAGGACTTGGACATACCGGTGGAACGCTCGATAAACTTGAAGCGATTCCCGGGTACAGTACAAATCTTTCGTTGAGCGATTATAAAAAAGTCTTGAAAAAATGCGGACTGGTTTTGATCGGACAGACGAAAGAAATTGCTCCGGCAGATAAATTGATCTATGCCTTACGCGACGTTACCGCAACCGTTGAATCAATTCCGCTTATCACCGGCAGCATAATGAGTAAAAAACTTGCCGAAGGAATTGACGGACTTGTGCTTGATGTAAAAACCGGAAGCGGCGCGTTCATGCAAAAATTCTCTGATGCAAAAGAACTTGCTCAATCACTGATAAACACGGCAAAAGCATTTGATAAAAAAGTCCTTGGGTTTATAACCGATATGAATCAACCGCTTGGTAATTATATCGGTAATTGGTTTGAAGTGTATGAATCAATTAAAATACTGCGCGGAGAAGTTGTTCCCGATCTATGCGAAGTAAGTTTTACCCTTTCCGGCGCAATGATCTATCTCGGCGGAAAAGCAAAATCGATTGAAGAAGGAATCAAACTTTCGAAAGAACTTATCGCAAATGGAAAAGCTTTTGAAAAATTTGTTGAGCTTGTAAAACTCCAGGGCGGTGATATTAGCTATTTATACGAACCGGAGAAATATCCAAAATCAAAATACATGTTGAAAGTGGTAAGCCAGAGCGAAGGATTTGTCTCTGCAATAGACACCTATCAAATAGGCGTTGCAGCTTTAGAACTTGGCGCAGGAAGATTAAAGAAAGAAGATGTCATCGACCCGAAGGCAGGAATTATCTTCCACAAAAAACTTGGAGATAAATTGGCAAAAGGAGAAATTATAGCTGAACTTTTTACCGATAAGAAAAACATGCTTCCTGCGGCGGAAAAAAGAATAATGAGTGCATTAACTATTACTAAGGATAAACCGAAAAAACAAAAAATGATAAAATTGATAATGGATTAGAGTTTTTCATTCACAAACAAAAATGGGGTTCTTATGAAAACCGTACTTGGTTCTGTTCTGTTATTAGTCATTCTTTCCACCTTATCGTTTGGACAATTAAGTCCAACCAGTTTCAATCCAAACATCCTTGTTCATTCACAAGGGTTGCCGAACGAGTTCTTACTTTTTGTACCCGATACGGCAACGCAAATTTTATTCAATCCGGCAAGAGCAAATGATTATTCCGGCAGTTTTGTGTACACAACCTATGCAACTGATTATAAAAGAAATATTTATTTGCCTATAGTCTATATTTATGATCCGGTTTATATAACAGACCGAATGCCGGCACCACAACAAATGCCTCAGCCGTCATTCTATTCTCCCGGAAACACCGAAACATATAGTTCGGGCAAAAATCCTACGGTTGCCGTTGCCACACTTTTTAACGCGTTCGATTCAAAATGGCTCTTTTTATTTACGAATGGAATCGCTAACCAAAACGGAACCTCTAACTACTCATCGAGCAATAATTATCCCGACAGTTATAATCAAACAAACATATCATTTTATTCTTCGAGCAGCAATTCAGAAACGAAAGAAGGGGTAACGTCGTTTCGATTGTCAAATATTTTTTCCACCGGAACCGGAAAGAAATCAATTGGAGTTTTTGCAATCTTTAATTCAACACTGAATAATTCGATTGGAAACAGCGCAAACAGTTCGCTCAATATTTCCGGCACAATACCTCTCTTTTTTCATTCCTCGCTCAGCAATACCATAAATAAGTTAAACGAGGAAAATTCTCATTACGTCCTTGGTTTAGAATTTACTTCGACAAATGAGCGGTGGGATTATATTGCGAGAGCAAGCTATCAAAGCTCAACGTACAACTTTAAAAACTCGAACACCACAAACCAACAATCGGTTGACAGCACGTACAATGGTTCTTCTTCAAACCCCGTTTCGTCAACTTCCAAATCGGAAAGAACAACCGGTTATGAAAACTTTAATCAATCCGAACCTTACACGCTCGCTTTTGAAAACTATCTCCAAAGCAAAACAACTATTTTTTCTTTGGATGGGAACATATTTCTCTCCGCAAATGTAAACTACACAAACGGCGATGGAAAAACCGGCGGGAGTTCTTTCTCAAATAACAGAAATTATTATAATGGAACCTGGACCTCAAGCGGAACAATAAGCAATGCTTCTAAGGGAAACTATGATAACAAGAGCTGGGGCTTTTCTTTTACTCCCGGTTTTATTATTAAAAAAAGTTTTTCGGAT
Source organism: Ignavibacteriaceae bacterium (assembly GCA_041667115.1). Classification (GTDB taxonomy): domain Bacteria; phylum Bacteroidota; class Ignavibacteria; order Ignavibacteriales; family Ignavibacteriaceae; genus UBA1563. Next base: position 62,427 of record JBAYFO010000010.1, read on the forward strand.
CTCTTTCTCTTATCGGGACTAAAACTTGAGACCGGCTACAACAAACAGACCTCTGCTCAAATGAATTATTATTATCCATCAGATTATTACGCTCAAGCCCCAACGTTTTTAAATTCAACCTTAACTTTAAAGTTTGTTACGCTGGCTCTCCCGGTCTATATCAATTATTCACCTGCGGAGTGGATTTCGATTTGGGGTGGGATGAATTACTCTTACGGATATAGCAAACGGGTTGAAGAGGTTTCGGGAAACTCAACAAGTTTTTATTCGAGTTCTTCATCGTCCCAAACCTATTCTATGAATTCAAAAAACGATAATTCAACTTTCCAATCAATGAAATCAACATTCCTTGGTCTTGAATTAAAGCATCCATCCGGATTACGTGTGCAAATTGCCTTCGATGAGGATATTGCTTCTTTTAGAGATTGGAACATCTCCGTAGGATATCATTTTTAAGTTTTCCTTATCTCTGTTTTTAACAAGCACAACACCGCAACTCCGAAAGGGGTTTCGGTGTTGCAAATCGGTGGAGTCTTCATGAGAAAAATCAATTTTTTTTATTTTTTTCAATACTTATTTGTTTTAATTTAGCAGTAGGTTAAAATTAACTACCGCAGCTCGGGAAGATTTAGTAATAACGGCTTTCATGTAGCTAAAAACTGTTTGACGTCAAAAAAAAACTATGACAACACGGTTAAAAAGAATAAAACGATCGCTTTTAATATTAGGTTTTACATTTGGCCTAATGATTGTGATCATGACGCTTGGCGAATGGATGAAGAGTTTACTCTTTCCTCATGCACAGGGAGGAGAAGTTCACCTCGTCAATATTATCTCCGCAAGTATCTTCGCGGCAATTATCTCCCATTTTTTTGCAAGGGGTTACGAAAAAAACTTACAAAAGCGCAATGTCGAAATTGACGCACGCAAAAAAGCTGAGCAAGACTTAAACGAAACGCTTTCCATTTTGCAAGCCACGCTCGAATCAACAATCGACGCAATTCTGGTAATTTCTCAAGAAAGAAAAATTGTAACCTATAACCAAAAATTTATTGAGTTATGGAATGTTCCCGAAGGAATTGTTAACACGAAAGACGACAAACAATTATTAAGACACGTCCTTTCTCAACTAAAAGACCCGGATGAATTTTTACAAAAAGTTGAAGAGCTTTATGAATCTCCCGAGCAAATAAGTTTTGATGTAATTGAATTTATGGATGGAAGAATCTTTGAACGCTACTCCCAGCCGCAAAAACTTGGAAAGAATATTCGCGGAAGGGTTTGGAGTTTTGATGATATTACCGAAAAGAAAAAAGACGAGAGGAAAATAAAGGAATCGGAAGCTCGCTTTAAGACAATTTGGAAGCACTCGCGCGATGGTTTTCGTTTAACGGATGAAGCCGGCATCGTCATTATGGCAAACGATGCGTATTTTGGTTTTTTCAATAAAACCGAAGCAGAAGTTATAAATCATCCGTTCTATATTTTTTATAAAGAAAAAATGTATCAACCTTCAATCGAAAATTATAAAAAGCGGTTTGAAAAAAAAGAGTTTGAAGATGCGACTCTCCGAAAAATAGAATTTGATGACGGAAGAATTGCCTGGTTTGAGATTTCAAATTCTTTTGTTGAAATTGAAAAGAAAACGTATCTCTTAAGTGTATTTAGAGATTTTTCCCAGCACAAAGAAGACCAGGATAAAATAAGCCTTTCCGAACAAAAGTTCCGGACGCTTTACGAACAAGCCGCAGATGCTATTTTTTTAATGGATGGTGACTCGTTTATTGATTGTAATCCAACAACAGAAATAATGTTCGGGGGAAAGGCAGAAGAGATATTAAAATTAAAACCATACGAAATTTCTCCGGAAGTTCAAGATGACGGAAGATCTTCCAAAGAAAAAGCGTTTGAAAAAATTTCTGCGGCACTTGACGGCACACCTCAAACCTTTGAATGGAAGCATCAAAAGATAAACGGTGAACAATTCGACTGTGAAGTAACTTTAACAAAAATTGAACTTGACGGAAAAAATTACACTCAAGCAATAGTACATGATATTTCTAACCGGAAACACGCCGAGAAATTACAAACGGCTGTTTTCAAAATTACGGAATCGGCAAGCACAGCGACTGATCTTGCGGCGTTATATGCTACGATTCACGAATCGGTAAAAACCTTAATGCCGGCAATCAATTTTTACATTGCGTTATATGACGAGAAGAAAAACGAGATCAGCTTCCCTTATTTTGTTGATGAATTTGATGAAGCTCCAATAACCCGGCCACCCAAACGAGGTTTAACTGAATACGTATTGCGAACAAAACATCCGTTGCTGGCAACCCCTGAAAAATTATTAGAAATTGAAGATGCTGGTGAAGTTGAAAAAATTGGAACAAATTCTATTGATTGGCTTGGCGTTCCATTAATTATTCAAGACAAGATTATAGGCGTGCTTGTTGTTCAAAGCTATTCCCCGGGCACACGATATACTGAAAAAGAACAGGATATTTTGGTGTTCGTTTCTTCTCAAGTGGCTATGGCAATTTATAAGAAAAAAGCTGCGGATGACCTTGCTGCCTCCGAGATTCAATTAAAAGAATTGAACTCAAGTAAAGATAAATTCTTTTCGATTATTGCACATGATTTACGCAGCCCTTTCCATGCGCTGCTCGGGATGTCCGACTTGCTGGCAACTGAGGTTGATGAATTTTCAAGAGAAGAGATTAAAAAGTTTGCCGGGGAAATGAACAACAGTTTGAAAAACCAGTTCAAGTTGCTTGAAAATCTTTTAGAATGGTCCCGGTTACAGACGGGCAAAGTGCAATATGCCCCGGTAAAAATTAACCTCTCTGAAAAGGTGAGTGATATTATTGCACTGCTTGCGGGAAATGCGCTGAAAAAAAATATCACCGTAATAAATCTTGTTCTGCCGGGTGTTATTCTTTTTGCTGATACGAATATGTTACAGTCGATTCTCCAAAATCTAATTGCTAACGCTATTAAGTTCACAAAGCCAGGGGGAAATATCCAGGTATCTACCAAACAGAATAACGACATGGTGAAGATTTTTATAAAAGATTCTGGAGTTGGTATTAGCAAAGAAAGTTTACAAAATATCTTCCGTACCGATTCAACGGTTACGACCCTGGGAACTGAAAATGAAAGAGGAACCGGACTTGGACTGCTGCTCTGCAAAGAAATGATTGAACGTCACGGTGGAAACATCTCTGTTGAAAGTGAACTTGAAAAGGGAACAACCTTTTCTTTTACTTTGCCAAAAGCTGAAAAAATTTAGGAATTAGAAATTACGGGTTAGGAATCCGTTGCTATTCATACCTTTGATTCCTAATTCCCAATTCGTAATTCCTAATTAAACATAGAGGTAGCGTTTAATTTTTTGTGTTGGAGTTTTTTCAAACGGATTTACCTGCTCGATCATCCTGCTGATCTTTGAAAATGAGGAAACATTGTTGTTTGCTTCTTCCCTAACTTGATTCAAAAGATCGGAAATAATTTTCCGCTGCTCTTTTTCATTCTTTTTTTGTGTTTCAAACTGAGCATCAATTTTTTCATAATCTAAAAAAACACGCGCTAAAAGTTGATCGTTCTGGCGAAAGACTATCGACTCAAGTACATATTCGGAACGGTTAATTATTGATTCAACCGCTTCGGGATAAATATTTTCACCGCTGGGACCAACAATCATATTTTTTAATCGTCCTTTGATATAGAGATAGCCGTCTTTATCGAAGCAGCCTAAATCGCCGGTTCGGAACCAGCCATCGCTTGAAAGCACTTCTTTTGTTTTTTCCGGATCTTTGTAATAGCCTTTCATTACCATTATACCACGCACCAAAATTTCCCCTTCACCGGTTTTAGGATCAGGTGCATCAATTTTTATTTCGGCACCGATAGAAGCCGGTCCGGTAGATAAATATCTTGAGTCTTTCGCGCCGGTTCCTGCAATTAATGGCGATGTTTCGGTTAACCCGTATCCGATGGAATAGGGAAACCCAGCCTCGCGCAAAAATAATTCAACGTCGGGAGAAAGAGCCGCCCCACCAATGCAGAAAAGTTTTAATTCGCCGCCAAAAGTTTTGAGTAACTTTTTTCCGGCGGCTTTGTTTATCTTTTTTCTTAATGAGGGAACTTTGTATGCTAATTTTACAAGTTTCTTTTTGTTTATTTCAGGAAGAATTTTTCCTTTGAACATTTTTTCAATAATCAAAGGAACCGAAAGGAGCACCGTCGGCTTAAGTTCAGCTAATGGTGGAAGCAACACTGCTGCTGTTGGCGGCTTCCGTAAATAGTAGACGGTTCCTCCAATTAACACCGGAAAGATCATTCCAAGAGTACATTCGTAAACATGTGCAAGCGGAAGAAGCGAAATCATTCTACACTCAATTTCAGAAGGAACATATTTCCTTGTGGCAATAGCATCCGATACAATGTTTTTATGCGTAAGCATCACAGCTTTAGAGTGCCCGGTTGTGCCGGAGGTATAAATGATGGAAGCGACATCTTCTTCAGAGATTTTTTCAGTTAAAAGTCCGGTAAATTTTAATACTAGATTTTTGATCTTTTGAAGTTCTTTACTCCCATCGGCAATTAATTTTTTAAGCGTGTCTTTGGGAATGTTTTTTTGAACAATGGAAAAATTATCCAGCAAAATTATTTTAAGATCCTCCTCGGTTTTATATTCTTCAATTTTAGAATATAATTTTTCCGAAACAAAAATTGCTTTCGACTCCGAATGTTGAATGATGTGATGAATTTCAGAAGTGTGAAAATCATTTAAGATAGGAACCACAATAGCGCCAATGCAAGTGATGGCAAAATACGCAACGCCCCAGTGGGGGCAATTTTCGCTTAGAAGGGCAACCCGATCCCCATGCACAATTCCTTGATTTTGCAAAAACGTGGAGATCAAATCAACTTGAGCTTTGAACTCCACATATGTCAGCATTCCTCCGTCAACAAAACCAAACAGTTTTTTGTTTTTGTATTCGTTTGCGCTGTTTTCCAATAGCTGTTTTAGCGTCAATTCTTGTAATGGTTTCATAATATCCTCAAAATAATTTTTCAAATCTAAATTAGAATTCAGCATCAACGAGAGAGGCTTGACACAAAAGAGAAGAGAACGCTTCAAATGAGATTTCTTTTGCACCGAACATCTTTAAATGTTCCGTCATATACTGAACATCAAGCACAACAAAATTCTTTTCACGTAAACGATTAAGCAGATGAGCCAATGCCACTTTAGACGCCTGGCTGACGAGCGAGAACATCGATTCACCAAAGAATGCACCCTTAAAAGAAACACCGTAAAGTCCGCCGAGAAGTTTTTCGTCTTCATAAACTTCTACCGTATGGATGTGTCCAAGTTTTTGCAAATTTAAATACGCCTCAATCAACGTACCGGAAATCCATGTTTCTTTCCGGGCAGCGCAATGATGAACAACCGAGAGAAAATCTGTATCGTATGCAACCTTAAATCTATTCTCAATCAATATTTTTTTTAATGAACGGGGAATGCGAAAATCATTCAAAGGAATAATTGTTCGAACTTCAGGAAAGAACCATTCAATTTTTCCGGTGCTGCTGTCTGCCATAGGAAAAGCTCCCATTGCGTAGAGCTTAATCATTTGTTCGGGAATCAGCAGAACTTCTTCCTGAGAACTATTACTTTCTGCCAATTTACTGCCTCGGTTTTAATTTTTAGCTGCTAATTAATTATTCGTGTGCTTTAATTTCATAGTTGATAATTTCGTAGCCTTTAATGGTTTCAACGGCGGCATAACAGATACCGATAAAGACAAGAAGCATTCCTAACGAAAACGAACTAATAATCAGCGACTCGGCTTCGGGTGCTTTTAAAATGAATGAAAATCCGATCTGCATTGATGTTATTACAAATAATCCGACAGCGATTGAATAACTTAAGACAGCATTCCGAACAAGTTTAACACGGTAGATTAACTTTTCAAGTTGAATCGAAATACTTTTGAGGCGAATCTCGTCCTGGTACAAAAATTCCTCATGAGAAGCCTTGATCGAAAATTTTCTTCTTTCTTCACCAAGTAAGCGGATTCTGTTCACAACAAGAGAATATTTGTTATTCATTCCGAGCAAAAGTAAACCGCAGGCGGAGATCATAATCCCCGGTGCCAGCATGGCTTGAATAACTTGAACGACGGTTATAGAAATTTCCATAAAATTTTTAATCTTTTATTGATGTAAATTATCGGTTGAATGTAGCTGCTGAAATTTCTTTTCGTAAAAGAAGACAAAAAGAAAAATCACTGCCGGTAAAATTGAAATAGCAAAAAACGCCAACATTGCTTTAGCACCAAGAGAACCAAAAAAGACAAGCGCTCCTAAAATAATCATACTGCTTCCGACCGCTTTCCATTTAAACGCGGCGATGTATCCAACCAGCATCAGCAAGTGAAAGAACTGAATGAGAAAAACAGACAGTGGGGGAAGGTGTCCGCTGTCTTTGAACCATTCTGTAAGATGCTCTATAAAGAAAGCGCCCCACAAAATAAAAAGCAGCACGGCTAGAAATCTTCCGATCCAAAGAAAAGTTTTAATAAGAGTCACAAAATCCTCGGTTTCATTGGAAGAAAATTAAGGAAATAATCTTTTAAATGGGGAAATTCTTTTTTCATCCAGAGACAATTCCTTATTTTTGAGCACTTATTCACAAACGCTGCCCGTACATGAAAGCGAGAACATTCCTTTTTGTTTTTTTTATAATTTCTTTGGGTTTACTAATGACTGGAACTACTGGACAAAAAAAAATATCTGCCGGCGAAAAAATATTTCTTGAAAAAAATAGAAAATTAGATAGCTACTACTCTACCAAAAAGCTTGGAGCATTTGTAGAAAACGGAACCACCGTCTTCCGGTTATTTGCGCCTCGGGCGTTTGATATCTCGCTTGTAGTAAAAAAAACAGTGACTGAAAAAAACTATAAAGAATACCTTATGGTAAAAGACACCGACGGTGTTTGGGAGGTTGTTTTAAGCGGTGAACTTTACGGAGAATTTTACGGGTTCAAAGTACTGAACAACAAAAAAATAAAAAAAACCGATTTACTCTGCCTTGATCCTTATGCCAAAGCCGTTGCATCCTATAATACTTATATGGGTGAACGACTCGGAATCGTAACGAAAGAAAATGATTTCGATTGGGAAAACGATGAATGGATTCAGCGCGATTGGCGTGATCTTATCATTTACGAAATGCATATTAAAGATCAAACGTCTCATGCTTCTTCCGGCGTGAATAAAGGCGGAACTTATCTCGGTCTAACCGAAAAAGGAAAACCGGGCGGATTGAGTTACATAAAATCTCTTGGCATAAACACTGTTGAACTGCTTCCTTCACAAGAATTTGCGAATATTGAAATTCCCTTTCAAAAAAAGTTTAAGGGAAAGATCAACACATGGAATCCGTATGAAAGGAATCATTGGGGATATATGACCGCTGCATTCTTTGCTCCGGAAGGATATTATTCGGTAAGCGATAAACCGGTTCAGTTTAAAAATTGGGATGGTACAAGCGGTAAACAAATAAATGATTTTAAAGAAATGGTTAAAGGCTTCCACAAAGAGGGCATTGCTGTTATTATGGATGTTGTGTACAACCATCTTTCCGAATATGAACTTGGTAATCTTAAAGAAATAGATAAAGAATATTATTTCAGACTTGATGAAAACGGAAATTTCAAAACCGAAAGCGGCTGCGGAAACGATCTAAAAACCGAGCGCCCGATGGTTCGAAGACTTATCGTTGAAAATATTTTGTACTGGATGAAAGAATATCACATCGACGGGTTTCGCTTTGACCTTGGCAAATTAATTGATTGGGTTACACTCGAAGATATTGTTCATGAAGCAAAAAAAATTAATCCGGATGTTGTGTTTATTGCTGAGCCCTGGGGCGGTGGCTATGATCCGCAAGGAATGTCGCTGCGCGGAATTGCAAGCTGGAACGATCAAATACGAAACGGAGTTAAGGGAGAAAATCCCCAAGATGGTCTCGGCTGGATTTTTGGGGAGTGGTATGGAAACAACAACGCTACTCGCATTAAAAGCTATGTAAACGGAACGCTTATTTGTGATTCACTTGGATTATTCCAGAAGAAGGAACATTCTGTTAATTACCTTGAATCCCATGACGGTTACACCCTTGGAGATTTTATCCGGCTGGGAACAAAAGAAACCGGGAAAAATCAATTAATAAAAGATGTCGATTCATTTGTAAAACTTTCTCCTTTGCAAATGAAATTAAACAAACTTGCCGCACTTTTTCTTTTTACTTCGCAAGGGATAACAATGATCCACGCCGGTCAAGAGTTTGCCCGCACAAAAGTTATTCCTCTTTCTGTTGATGCCCCCGACACAAACAAAGGAAGAATTGACCACAACACTTACGACAAAGATAACGAGGTAAACGCCATCAATTATCACCACGCAGAGATTAATAAAGAGCTGCTCAACTATTACACGGGATTAATTTCTTTGCGGAATAATTATAATGCTTTCCGCAAAGCAGAATATGATGATATTACATTTTTCCCGAACGATCAAAATGATTTTTCCCTCGGGTATACTATTAACTATAAAAAAGATCAATTCTTGGTTTTGATGAACGCTAATCCAAACGGCAGTAAAGAATTTCTTTTGCCGGAAGGAACCTGGGAGGTTTTAGTAAATGCAGATGTTGCCGGAATAAAGAAACTTGAAGTGATGACCGGAAAAATAGTTGTTCCGTCAACTACGGGATATGTTTTGAAAAATCAAAAGTAGAAAGAGTCCGTTGTTCGCTTTGATTTTTTATGTCTTAGTTAAAAATTTTGCGTAGGGATTTTTCTATAGCTTCTTTAAACTGGGTGAGGTTAACCGGTTTTTGAAAAACGTATTCGATGCCGAGATCATTGTAGGCAAGCAATTCTGCCTTGCCTACATCACCGCTTAAAATAAGTATCTGTGGTTTTCCTTTTATGGCAGAACCTCTCAGCCTCTTCACTAAGTCAATCCCGTTCATTACAGGCATATTGTGATCGCTGATGATAAGCGCCAGCGAGGTTTCTTTGATTATTTGCCAGGCTTCCTCTCCATTATCGGCAAGAAGAATTTCATAATCAGGAACAAAACTTTTCAATATTTTTGAATATAGAAGTTTGTCTGTTTTGCTGTCATCAACTAAGAGAATTGTTGCGGAAGCTTTCGGTAATGTAAATTTAAACGTGGTTCCTTTTCCGACTTTACTCTCTACCCAAATTTTTCCACCATGTTTTTCAACTATTTCTTTTACAAGAGAAAGCCCCAGACCGGTTCCTTTTTCTCCTGCGGTTCCTTCGGAAGTAAACTTAGCGTCAACATCAAAAACTTTTGATAAATTTTCTTTCGCTATTCCGGTACCGGTATCGCTAACCCAAATTTCAATAAACCTTGGTACATCGGATTGTGCATAGTTGATAGCTATAGATCCGCCTCCCTTAGTAAACTTTAAAGCATTCGAAAGAAGATTGTTAAAAACTTGAGCGAGCAAGCTTTTATCGGCAAAGACATTTATTTCGTCCGTAACCTGATTCTGCAAAGTAATTCCTTTTTTCATTGCAAAGCCGGCAAGCGTATCCATCGCTTTTTTAACCTGATCAGTTAGGTCTATTTTTGCCGGTTCAAAACGGATTCTGCCTGTTTGCAGTCTCGTCCAATCCAGCAGAGAGTTTACAAGGGCAAGCATGCTTTGTGCCGATTCTTGTATAAAGCCGATGTATTGTTTAGATTCCTCGGTAGTGATTTCATCATCATTTAACAGAATATCCGTAAACCCTAGAATTGAACTGAACGGTGTTCTCAGGTCATGCGAAACAATAGAAATGAACCGGTCTTTTGTGTCGTTTAATTTTTTTAAATTGTCGGAGGCTTTTTGTACTTCATCTTCAGCTTTCTTCTGTAATGAAACATCACTTACCAAGCCAAACATTTTAAGAACTACCCCTTGCTGATTCCGGGTAACGGTAATTTTATTTTTGATCCAGACAAGATGACCTTGTTTGTGAATAATTCTAAAAACAAGTTCTTCTGAGTTTTTATAATAATTATTAACAAATTTTCTCATTTTATCTTTAACTGTTCTGAAATCATCAGGAAACGTAATCTTGAAAAAATATTTTGCATCGTGCAAAAATTCGGATTGCGAATACCCTGTAATTTTTTCAATTGAAGAGGTGAAAAACGTAAAGCGAATATTTGTGCCGACTCGTTCAGCCGTCCAAAGCGAATCATCCAGGTTGTCTGTAATGGTCCGGTAACGCTCCTCGGATTCTTTTATGGCTTGTTGAACCCGTTTCCGTTCGGTAACATCTCGCGAAATAATAACAAAGAAAATACTGTCTTTAAATTCAAAAGAAGTAACTGAAACTTCAATAAAGTTATGTGATCCATCTTTTCGTTTGCTAAGAAATTCATAGTGATTAGGCGCCGATTCTTTTGAAGCTCTTGCTTCGCTGTACTTCTTTATTCTCGGAAGATCGGTTTCGTCAACAAGGTCCAAAGCGTTTGTGTTAACCAGTTCTTCACCATTTTCATAACCGAAAATTTTGGCAAACGAATTATTCACAATAACAAAAGTGTTGTTTGACTCAACGGCGATCCCGTCATTTGAGGCTTCAAAAATTGCGCGCATCAGTAAAAGTTCTTGTTGAAATGCTTTTTTGGAAGTGATATCGGAAAAAATTCCACCGATATATTTTATTCTTTTTTGTGCATCATACGTAACTGAAAAAGTACCGAGCACTTCAATAAATTCACCGTTCTTTTTCACGAAGGTCAATTCAGCCGATTTTATTTTCTCTTGTACAACTTGCTTTATCGAAAATTTTTTTTGTTGAGAAGAACCGGCATCAAGTAGATCTGTTAATTTTTTTTCGCCAATCTCTTGTTCACTAAAACCAAGCTCCAGCAGAAAAGAAGGATTTGCATAAATGATCTTTCCGGTTTCGGAAAAATTACAAATTAAATCTGTGGCATTATAAACAATAGAACGAAACCTCTCTTCCGACAACCGCAACGCACGTTCTACTTCTACTTTTTCTGATATATCGTCACAAAGAACAATATATAACGAGGAGGATTCCCGGTTTTTTGTTGCAAAAAAGGAAAGTTCAATTTCCTTCTTTTGCTTCTTTTTTGTTAGGAGGGGAACGTTAATGCTGTATTTTTCCTTATCTGCCAAATATGAAAAAACAGAAAGCAGCCCGTTGTGATCAAACGTGGGAAAAAATTTTTCAAGCGGTTTATTATAAACTTCGCTTTTGGTATACCCGGTGAGATTCTCCGCAGCTTTATTCCAAAAAAAAATTTGTCCGTTAGCATTAAGGACTAGTAAGGCATCTGTAGCCTTTTGTGTGATCAATTCATAAAACTGCAATTCATCAACTTGCTGTTTTAAATATTCATGTTCCTTTAAGTGGCGGGTTATGTCTTCAAAATAAAAACAGACGAACTGAATTTCCTTTCGACTTGTAAATAGAGGAAAAATTTGGACATCAAAAACAAATTCTTCATCATCAAAACTGAGAGCGGCGCGAAAAAAAGATTTTTTTTTCGTCTCTTTAACTTCTTTTAATGATTTATCTAATTCATCAAGCGACGTATCCGGAAAAATGTCGTGAATGGGATGATTCAGAAAGTTTTTTTTCCTTCTAACCGCAGTCTTAAGTAAATTACCAAAGGAATAATTCACAGTTCCATTAATATCTGTAAGGATCAATAGATTTTCTAAGTTTTGAAAAATATCACTGTAATTTTCATTGTGTAAAGAAAGATCAGCATTCCGAGCTTGATCAATAACTTTTAAATCTTCAACAACAAGTATTCCTCCCAAAAACTGTTCTCCTTCAAAAAGTACAGTACCTTTTAAAAAGATGGATATCTCTTCGCCACCTGAAGTTTTTTGATTTCCAAGCTCTTTTTCAAAAAAGAATTGGTCACGTATATTCTGAATATCCGGGCGGATATCGCCGGAAAGAAAAAGTTGCTCGGCTACAAGATTTTTCCCGATTGGGTTTTCACGAAATTGCGGTTGTAAAATCCCAAAGCTTGTAAAGCATGCATTCAGATAGGTGATGTTGTATTGTTCATCAAAAACAAGAACACCAACTGGCATCGCTTCCAATAAAACGGCTGCAGATGTATTCTCTATTTGTTTTTCTTTTTTTACCTGATCTGAAAGCATAAGGACAGTTTACTTTTTTGTGTGCAAAATAGTAAAAAGTTTTCATATTTGTGTTCAACCGTTCCATAGCCTCTTTTGTTGAAGGGTTACTCTTCTTTTTCAAATTGGTTGCAAAGCTTTGTGCAAGCATAATAGAAACAGTCTTCTTGGGGTTGAAAGAATTAACAAGAACCCTCTTATTTCATTTTTGGGATGTTTTATTTACACCTATATTTACAATTGAAATAAGAAAAATGAGGTATGTATGTTATTTTTAGTATCATTTGCCGCGGCAATAATTGCCTTAGTCGTTTATTTTAACGCTAAAAAGCGATTTAATAAATCAGAATCTACTTTCGCGTTTATCGGTTTTATAGTAGCTGCAGTAATTTCATTTATGCAGTGTTTTACCTTGATACCGGCGGGTTCGGTGGGGGTAATAGATTTCTTCGGAAAGGTTAGCGAAAACACTTTAAAGTCGGGCGTAAATTTTGTTAACCCCCTTGCCAGCGTAATCAAGTTTAGCATTAAGACACAGGAAATTAAAGAAGTAATGAATGTGCCGTCAAAAGAAGGATTAAGCGTTCAACTTGAGATCAGTTTACTCTATCATTTAAACCCGGAAAACACTTACGATATTTATAAATCCGTCGGAGAAGATTATGCGGAAATAATTTTAATTCCTCAATTCCGTTCCGTTGTTCGCGGAGTAACCGCAAGGTATGAAGCAAAAAGCTTGTACACTTCCGAACGTGAGGGATTATCAAAAGAAATCGAAAACGAACTTGCAACGCTTGTGGCAAAACGTGGAATTACCGTGGAAAGTTCGCCTCTTCGTCAAATTATTCTTCCGGCAGGGTTAACCGCTTCAATAGAAGAAAAACTTAAAGCGGAACAGGAAAGTCAGCGGATGCAGTTTATTCTTTTAAAAGAAAAACAGGAAGCTGATAGAAAAAGAATTGAAGCACAAGGTATTGCTGATTTCCAGAAAATTGTTTCAACCGGATTGAACGACCAATTATTAAAATGGAAAGGAATTGAAGCAACGGAAAAACTGGCAGAATCAACCAACTCCAAAATTGTTGTTATCGGTTCCGGCAAAGATGGCTTGCCCTTAATACTTGGCGGGAATTAAGTTACATGAGTTATTTAATAAGCAGAACATAAAAGGTGGTTCATATAAGATTGGTGGATGGATAAACATTAAAATGTTCGGAGGTTATATGCGCTTTGTGCTGTTGGTTTTCCTGTTTTCTTCATTTGTGTTTTGTCAAGATCAGAATGAAAAGTTTGTTACTGCCCCATTTGAGAAAGGAATGCCCAAGGGAATATTTTTCAATTGGGAGAATGCCTCATATTCAGAGATAGATATCGGAGAGTTTTACAAAGCATTATATATTGTATCCCGCGATTCTTTTAACACAGCTAAAAACTGTTTCCTCTTTTTAATAACCCAAAACAGATTTTTTTATAATAATATTTCCTTTGTACTGAAAGGAAAAAATATATACGAAGCCAGCCTATCTTTAACCACTCAAGAAGAAGATGCACTATCTCCACTAAAGTTAATTCTAAATCTTGACGAAAAACGACTCCAGTACAGATGGGAGAATAAAGAGAC
>JBAYFO010000011.1:0-75115 GCA_041667115.1 Ignavibacteriaceae bacterium
AACAGCGTTAACCTTGAGATAAATGAAGGAGTGCGGTTTCCTTTTGTGAATGATCTTTCCGTAAAATTTGTTCAGCAATTTGGAAAGTACAACGGCTACTGGTTCCCTAATTACATTGAAACAAAATCGGGATTTGAGTTTAGTTTTCAAGGACTGCTCGCCTTAGATAAAATGCAATGGGAAGAAGTTAGCTGTATTACCGGATACAAAATTAACGTTTCTATTCCGGACTCAATAGAGCATGCGGTGAATTCCAAGTACGGCGGTTTTACTGCGGACACTTCGGGCAAAGGGGCAAAGCCGTATGAACTATCCAGGGAGGAAATTAAAGCGCTGCAACCCATTCCCTTAACTAAAAGTGAAACTGAAGCTTATGCAACTTTGGACAGCACCAAAACTTTGGAGAAGATTATCAAAATAAAAGGAGCACTTTCTTCACTCATTCCGGATGATGACAAGGATACCTCAACAAGTGTTTTTTCATCTGTGTCCGGATTTATATTTAAGCATATCACTTTAGGGAATAACCGCGTTACGGGAATACTTCTGGGACCGAAAATCAATACATCTTTTTTTCAAAAAATTCTTTCTATCAATCTTTCCGGCGGTTATACTTTCCGAAGGAAAAAAGTTGAAGGGGAATTGTCGCTTCGCTTTGAGCCAAAAGATTTATACATCAGTGCATTTGAAGTTAATGTTTTTAATAAATCAAAACCGTGGGATGAATATACTCCTTACCCGGATATTCTAAACGGAATAGCAGTAACTCTCGGTTTCAACGATCATTTTAATTATTATTTAACGCAAGGAATAAGTCTTGGGATGACGCGAAATTTCAGTAAAGGTTTTTCAGCTAAGATCAATTTTGTTTCTGAAAAAGAAAGTTCTTTGCCTGCGATGAAGTATCAAAGTATTTTTAAAGCGAACAGGACTCCGGAAGTAAATCCGAAAGTAGTTGAAGGGAACGACAGGAAAGTTTCGTTAGAAGTTCTTCTGGGAAAAGACCCGATGGAAATTCAATTTATACCGGAGAGTGGAATCCGTGCGAAGGTAGATTTTTCTAATCCGGGATTTGCGAGTGATTTCAACTATAAAAGATTCAGGGTTACAGGCTTGTTTAAAACAAAAACCATTTACAAGGAATTGTTTATTGCTCCATATTTAGAAATGATTGTTGACGCAGGAATGGTAACCGGAAAATATGGACCGCAGCATTTATTTAACCCGAATACAGCATTGGGGTTCTTTTCTCCGCCGGGAGCATTTAAAGGATTGAAGCCCTATTACTATACCGGGAGTGAAATGACGGCTTTACACCTTGAACATAACTGGCGTTCAATTCCATTTCAGGCGCTTGGGTTGGATTTTATTTCCAATCTGTATCTCGATTTTATTACCGGCGGCAGTGTGTTAAAAACTTGGAACCGTTCCGGCTATTTGCCCGGGAGTTCAATGAACAAACCGTATTGGGAAATGTACGCGGGGATATCAAGAATATTCGGACTTCTTAGAATTGATGTGAGTTATAATGCCTTTAAGAATATTTCTGTTACTTCTGCCATTGGTGTTGTGTTATAACTATTTCTACAATGTAGAAATTTTATCATAAATCGCAAAGCGCAGTTATATTTGCTGCATGGTTAAAAAAATTATATCCGATTGCACCAGGACCTCCAAGGTTTTAAAAACCCCGGACGTCTACAATGAAACCTATCTACTAGATGTTGTTTTGTTTTTATAAAATATTATTTTAATTTTGCTCTCAACAACCGCAGTCAAAAAGAAATTTTAACCGCGGGGTTAAAAAACAAATGGTTTTCAGATAAACATTACCGAGGTTTTGTTTGATGTCCATACACCTAAAAATTACAAACTGTAATAACAAGTTCATTAAGCTAAAGAACTAATTGCAGAAGCCGATACATCCTCGAAAGTACACATTCAGCCAGGGGCAGTTAGTTCTAAACCCAAACCAAGTAAATCACAACAAATTATTCAAAATACCTGAAGTTGCGATAAAGCATTTCCTTCGTGAAACCATGGCAAGCCTTGGCATGCTTTGAGTTTTCGGAGCTTGCCCCGCTCTTTTGCGGAGCGTGACTTTGTGTAACAAAATTCTTTCACGAAGCGCCGCGAAGATTTTAACGAAGGCGCACGAAGAGTAGTTCTTTAATAGATTGTAAAAAGGGAAAAAACTCTTTTCCGTCTAAGTTTTGAAGAAAGGAAACTAAGTTTGACTCCTTGCTATCTTAGTTCGGAAGGAGCAAAACTAAGTTTGACTCCTTGCTATCTTAGTTGGGGAGGAACAAAACTAACATTTGCTCCTTGCTATCTTAGTTCGGAAGGAACAAAACTAAGTTTAACTCCTTGCTATCTTAGTTTGCAATGAATCGAAATGAGACTAAAATGAGCAAAACCTTGATTATGACGTAAAAACAAGGCATTTTAACAAAATAGATGCCTTTTATCAATAATCTACAACAAATTAAAAAGGTGAAATATGTCATTTAGAGAAAAAGCAAAATCACCGGTAGTAGAAAAAGCCGAAAATCGGCGTAATGGAATGGTGGTGATAGATAAGAAAGAGGAATCACCGGTAAATTACGGTAATTCCAAAGTTCCGCTTACGGTTGCAGAAATGACTGCCCAAATTAACCTTGTGGAAGCCAAAAGAGCGGATTACAATATGGCATTAAAAGCTGCTGATGAGAAAAGCAACGATTAAGAAGAGAAACTTGCTGAGATGACTAAAACGGTGTTGTCCGGGTCTATCAGTCATTTTGGAGATGACTCCGACGAGTATGAACAGCTTGGCGGCATACGAAAGTCCGACCGGAAGAAACCGGTAAGGAAACCGAAAACAAAATAATACAACCTCCTATAAGGTTAATCCCCCGAAAAAGGATGATAGGCAATCCCGCTTGTCTATCATTCTTGGGGGAGGAAAAAGAAAGTGGAAGAAATGAAACCATACTAAACGAACTGCCATAATTACCATATGGTATTTTGGAGTCGAGTTAATGTTTTACAACAAAAAAAATTATTCTAACAAGGTGAGTATTATGAACAGATTTGACAAAGTAACTTTTAACGATACAAAAGATAAAGAATATTGCTTAGCATGTTCTGATTGCACTGGTCAAACAAATCATAAAGTTTTAACCTCCATAGAGACTGTGAGTGACGATCATGAGGGAATTCAATATTGGGAAATGTTTGAAATAGTCCAATGTCAAGGTTGCAAAACAATTAGTTTCAGACAAAACAATCAATGCTCTGAAGATTATGTCTTTGATAGAGAAGGTGAGATGGAATTAGAAAATCATGTTCAATTATTCCCAGGTCGTGTTGCTGGGCGACATAAATTAAAAAATTGTGGGTATCTCGATGATCCGATTGAGAAAATTTATGATGAAACACATTCTGCTTTGTGTAATAATCTATCAATTTTGACAGGTATTGGGATTAGAGCCTTGATTGAAGTTGTTTGCAAAGATAAGAAGGCCAAAGGTAGAGATCTTGAAAAAAAAATAGACGATCTCGTAAAGAATGGAATATTGACAAATGATGGTGCCGATATTTTACATTCCCTCCGCATTATGGGCAATAAAGCTGCTCATGAAGTTGCACCAGCATCACAAGAAGTATTGGATATTGCATTCGATGTTGTAGAACATCTTCTTGAAGGGGTTTACCTTTTACCATTAAAAGCAAAGAAACTCCCGAAACGTAATATCGTTTCCCCAAAGATATAAGTGTTACGTAACACAGGTTCAAGTGGAACAATCTTATCGTTCTTGGAACTTGCAGTTAAAGTTGAGTTAGTTTTTTCGGTATTTATGTAACTGAGTCAGATAATCTATAAGTCAAATTGATAGTGAGTAAATGAAAAAATATATAAATGTGAAGGTTAAAAGTTATAGTAATCTTTTAGCTAAAAACAAAGATGCTTTTATTTTAGCACTTCAATTAACAAGGCTTTCGAATGCTATAAGGAGCCAAATGAGGATTTGGCGAAAAATTATTATTGAATCAGAAAATGAAGATGACATAATTAAGTTTAAAAATCGATTTGATATAACTTTATTACTTGCTTCTATTCTATATGAGTCAATAAAAACTTATAAAAAAGATATTGAAATTAAAATACTTCCATGTTTAGTTCATGAGACGAATAGACAGAAATATTTCTTATATAAAGAGAGATTCGATTTAAAAGAATTTGAAAACAACGAATTTCTTAGATTGCTTAAAACTCTTCGAGATAAAATTGTTTTCCACTTTGATAAGGGTATTATAACCAGAACCATAGATAAAATTGATTTTGATGAAGAGGAACATTTAATAGCTTTTGGTACTTCTATACAAATTAAAGATATGTTTTTTTCTATTACTGATGATATTGTATTGAATTATTTAATGGATGAATTTTCTTCATTTTTTATAAATAATAAAGTATCTGCTTTCTACAATAAAATTGAAAATCAAATCACTGATGAATCTTTAAAGTTAGCTGAATATTTTGACCTCTTAATAGGTGATTTATTAACGGATAATCTTTTTTGGACTGAAGAAGAATTAAGTGAAACAAATATTTAAGTAATTAATACAGCAGTGTTGGAGTTTAACAACCTGTCACGCAAGGCGTGATGACACGCTGTTAGATGGTTTAAATTTAGGAGACAAAAAAATGGAAAAGTTAAATAAGTTATTTTGGCTTTGCTTGTTCATTTCATCCTCTTATTTATATTCTTCGCCACTTGCTGATTCATCTTATTTCCCAATGTCAATTGGAAATGAATGGGGATTTCATTCAGATTTTGACCCTCATTCAGAAATAATTGTTGACACATTGCGAAAGAATGGAGTTTTATATTATGGGTTTACCCGGTCCGTGACGGAACCAGAATATTGGCTTCGTGAATATGGTAACAGAGTTTATTACCTTAATTTAACAGATAGCACAGAATTTATCTTATTTGACTTTACAATCAATATTGGTGATAGTATAGAATTACCTTCGGGTTATGAGTGTTCATTTGGACGTAAAATATTTCTTGTAAGTAAAAGCGACACAATTATTACTCCCGCCGGTACATTTTATAACTGTTATCATTTTGAACATAGAATAAATTGTATGGATGCCGGTATATACGACACCTGGTTTGCAAAAGGTATTGGAAAAGTGAAATATGTCGCAGATTATATTGTTGGTATAAAAGATTTTCTTCTTAACACATATTCAATTCTAACATCTATAGACGAAAATTATGACAATAAAATAAATAACTCATATAAGTTGTTTCAGAACTATCCAAATCCCTTTAATCCAACAACAAATATTTCCTTTAGTCTTCCATCAAAGTCATTTGTTTCACTTAAAATATTTGATGCGTTGGGAAGAGAAGTTGCAAACTTGGTTAACGAAGAAAAACAACCGGGAAGTTATGAAGTAGAATTTGAAGCGGACCACCTTAGGCAGAGCGGTCAGCAGTTGGCAAGCGGAATATATTTTTATCAACTAAGAGCCGGTAAATTTATGCAAACAAAAAAGATGTTGTTGTTGAGATGAAGAGTTTATAAATCCCCGCCAGAGGCGGGCGGACTCTACGAGGATTTAAGATTGCATGGGAAGTTTTTTTACAATAATATGACCTCTCCGAGGTCATAAAAAACCGTGGAGTTAATACGGAAGAAGAAAACAAGACAGCAAGACTTATGGAATAAACACAAAAACATCGTAGATGTTTAATAATTGTAGAAAAATGTACCCAAGAAAGATGATCCTCGTAGAGGATCAATAAAATTAACTGAAATGGAAATCTTTAAATAATTAATACGGCAGTGTTGGGTTTTAACAACCTGTCACGCAAGGCGTGATGACACGCCGTTAGGTAGCAGAATAAATTATGAGTTATTATTTTATAGCAAATATAAAAATTAACAATCGGCTTGAATATCAAAAATATGTCGATAAAGTTGACGAAGTATTTTCAAAATATAATGGTAAATATTTAGCAGTTGATGATAACCCTAAAAATTTGGAAGGAAATTGGGATTATTCAAGAGTCGTAATAATAGAGTTTAAAACTGAATCTGATTTTAATCGATGGTATAATTCAAAAGAATATCAAGAAATCTTAAAGTACAGAATTAATTCTTCAAAAAGTGACACGATATTGGTTAAAGGTAAGTAATTAAATAATTAAAACAGTAGTGTTGGGTTTTAACAACCTGTAACGCAAGGTGTTAGAACACACCTTTAGGTGCTCGAACATTGAATTCAACTTATAGAAAATGGACATATAATGCTAAAGATTGAAACTATGACTATAGGTCCTTTATTGGGGGCAGTTCCAATCATTATTTGTTTTCTCGCCGGGTGGTGGATCAGCATTCCCTTTGTTCCTGAATCGAAGATATTTCTCTTTGCTCTTGCCGGATTTTTTGTTGGAGTAGTTATCGATATTCTCTTTCTAAGAGCGTGGATTAAAACTGTTTATTCGATGAGACCAATTGTTTGGATGATGATTTATCTTTTCTATTCAGTTGGAATGTTCGGCTTCTTTATGGGAATCCCGGTTTTCAATCTGGGGCTTGCTTTTCCGGCTGGCTTATTCATCGGCGGATGGCTGGTCCATAATGGCGCGGATGCTGCTCAGATGAAAAAAGCAGCACGATATTCAGCTCATTTCACAACAACTATTCTCGCCTTTATTTGCTCCGCGTCAGCCACAATTGCTCTGGTCAGTTTCTCTACGGCTTCTGATTTACAAGGAATGTTCGGTCTACATTTTACACTGTTGATGATCTATGGAATCATCTTGGGTGGAGGCACCGTCATCATTATTCTTCAATGGTGGCTCACCGTCTGGACCGTAGAGAAAGCCTATAGATATTTTATGGAACGCGTAAGTTCATCAAATTGTAACGCAACGATCAGTAACACACCATTCTAAATTTAGGAGAGATATGAAAAATATAATTATAACAATCCTACTCACTGCTTTTTCATACACTCAAGTGCAGGAAAAGCCGTTTATTACAGCTCCTTTTCAAGGTGGTCTTCCAAAAGAACTCCCATTCAAATGGGAGAACACCTCCTATGTAAAAATAAATTCCGGCGATTTATTCAAATCCATCTACATAATCTCACGTGACTCTTTAAAGACTTCAAGTAAATGTTGGTCAGTTGTTAACGAAAAAGAGGGGTATGCGGTTAGTCCTGTTGTGTTTTCAATGGATAAGAGAAAGGAGTGCACGGTTAATTTGGCTACAGAGGATAATGATGAAATAGCGCCATTAAAACTGGTCCTGAATCTGGAGAAAAGAGAGATCAGCTATAGATGGGAAAATGAAAAAACAGATTCATTCGCAAATCCAACGATTATCAGAGAGAGTGATCTGAAAGTTGGAAAAACATTCCCAACGATAAAGCTCAATTCAAAAAAAGGGGAATGGACCAACAAAGATAAAAACAAGATCGTTGTAATAAATTGGTGGGCAACTACGTGCGTTGCCTGCAAAGAGGAAATACCCGGCTTGAATATGCTTGTTGAGAAGTATAAAGGAAGAGATATTGAATTTGTAGCTATCATAAGTGACAAAGAAAATCTTGCAAAGTTCTTGAAAAAAAATCCATTCAATTACCTGCATGGATACAGCCATGTGGATCTCTCATTCCTATTTGGCAATAAATTTCCAAGGCATATAATTTTAGATAAAAACGACAAAATAATTTATAATGCTGCCGGAGGTTCCAAGGATACATATCAAATGCTTGACGGCATTATTGAAAAAGTTTTATAAACGTTAATCATGTGTTATGAAATAAAAAATCCAGTTTAAATTAATGCCAAAGTAGCTCCTCTCTTTGGGGTACAGTTACCTCATCCTTATAATTTTGCTGCAAATGTTTATATTTAGAAGTGAGTTAACTTATTACCTGAGAACTATAAAATGAATATTACTTTAAAAGAAGTAACCTCAAGAAGCGGTCTGAAGAAATTTATAAACTTTCCATTCACGCTTTATAGGGAGAATAAATATTGGGTCCCGCCATTAATTTTTGATGAGCTCAAAACACTTAGTAAGGAAAAAAATCCGGCGTTCGACTTTTGTGAAGCCAAATATTGGCTGGCATATAAAAATGAAAAGATCGTTGGAAGAATAGCCGGTATCATCAATCATAAATACAATGAGAAATGGAATCAGCAATCCGCACGGTTCGGCTGGATCGATTTTATAGATGATCTGGAAGTTTCTAAATCTCTGATTGACAAGGTTATTGCCTGGGCAAAAGAGAAAGGGATGAAGAAAATTCACGGTCCACTTGGATTTTCAGATTTTGACGGTGAAGGGATGCTGACGGAAGGATTTAATGAGTTAAGTACTTTCGGTTCTATCTATAATCATTCGTATTATCCAAATCATCTTGAGCAACTTGGGTTTATAAAAGATGCCGACTGGATAGAGTTCACTGTTAAATTTGATGCGCACGCTGCGGGTCCGGAGAAAGTTGCCCGCATAGCTGAAGCCGTAGCCGAGAGGAACAAGTTACATATCTTAAAAGTTAAAAAAGCTAAAGAGATACTCCCTTATGCGAGAGAAATTTTTTATCTAATAAACGACGCATATAAAGAGCTCTTTGGTTTTGTTGAATTAACAGACAAACAAATTGATATGTACGTTAAAGCATATTTCGGTTTTATAAAGCCCGATTATGTCCCGGTCATTTTAGACGATAAAAATAAAGTTGCCGCATTTGGAATTACAATGCCCTCTCTCTCCACCGCAATTCAAAAAAGCAAAGGGAGGTTATTCCCTTTCGGATTCATCCATATTCTTAGAGCAATGAAAAATAATCCGGATGTTGATCTCTATTTAACTGCTGTGCGTCCCGAACTTCAGAACAAAGGCGTTAACGCAATGCTTATGAATGAAATGCACCGGGTTTATGTTAAGAATAATATTCAGAGAGTTGAAACCAACCGGGAACTGGAGGAAAATTCAAAGATTCAAGCGCAATGGCGCTTCTTCGAGAATAGACAGCACAAGCGAAGACGCTGTTATAAGAAATCGATCTAGTTCGAAGTTGCAAAATTTTTTAAGACGGGTAAGGGAGAGATAAGTCATGAATGAATATTTATGGCTTGCAGAGAAAACAAAAAACAGAAGTTATCTGTTTCGCATCACTAGTTAACAGCTTTAACATAATTATATTAGCACTGTGTTTTTTGTTTTTCTCAAATAGGTCGAAAGGGAAAATATATGCGATATCTTAATTCGTTTTTCTTGTTTGTCATGCTATTAGAATTATGCAACTCTTCCTCAGCTCAAACCAATCAAAATATTTCAAATGAAACGCTGCAATTCGGCGGAACAGTGTATGATTATCTGGCGTACCGTGAATGGAGTACGTATTGGCGTTCCGAAAGTCCACTTCAAGTTATGAAGGAGAATGGGTTCAGTTGGATGCGAACTGGAATCTTAACCACTTCAAGTGATTTGTTGGTTACTACTCCATTTGCTAATTGGCCGTCTCTTGGTTGGCATGATGAATTTTGGTGCAGTAGAGAATTTTCGGAAAGAGTATTGTATGAAGGGGGGCAAAATAATTTGAATCAGGATGTTTTCTTTTATTTTAGTGATAAAGCCACTTATGCAGGGCAACAGAAAGAACCAGTTGCCTGGACAACTTATAATTTAGAACAGACAGCAGCTGCTATGGATAACCATTGCTTTGAAACAGTAAACTATTTTAATGCAAAAGGATTAAATGTTAAGGTATATGAAATGGGGAATGAAATTGAATACGGGCTTTGTGGTTTTTATCCCGGAGGAAAAGTAACTCAATGGAATGGGCAGGGATTATACTTAGATTATTTGAAAGATAGTGTTTGGAGTAAAGAAGTAACGTTATTAAAAGCGGCAATAAGCGGAACGAAGAGAGCCGACTCAACAGCACAAGTAGCGCTTCATATCGGCTCAGTCGGTTGGTTTGATGGAATACACCAGGCATTTTATGAATATATGATGAACAACAACGTTGAGTTTGATCTTATAGGGTTAAGCTATTACACAACCGGTGTTCCACCGGGAACACCTCCGACCACTCAAGTTACTTTTAATGATTTTTTTAAATTGTGTACCTCGCTCGAAACTCAGACGCATAAAAAAATAATTATTTCCGAATTTTCATATCCAAGTTATTTTGTTGACGGGATGGGGACTAATTATCCCGGTTATCCATTTACGGAAGAAGGGCAAGCATCGTATGTAAGAGATTTTATTGAGCTATGTAAATCCGATATAAATATTTTCGGCATATTTTATTTCTATCCTGATTATCAGCCGGCAATTGATCAGGTGCTCGGTGTATACGGATTATTTAACAATGATGTGACACCAAAGCAAGCAATGACTGCCATAAAGAATGCCGTTACCGCTATAGATAAAAATGATCCGGGAAACATTAACACATTCTCCCTCGGTCGGAATTATCCAAACCCGTTTAATCCGAGTACAGTTATTAGTTATCAATTATCAGAAAACAGCAAAGTAATTTTAAAAGTGTTCAATATTCTCGGGGTAGAAGTCGCAACATTAGTGAATGAAGAAAAACCGGCAGGTAAGTATGAAGTAGAATTCAGAAGTCAGAATTCAGAAAAAAGCAGCGGAGTTTATTTTTATCAACTACGTGCCGGTAGTTTTGTACAGACGAAAAAGATGGTGTTGCTAAGGTAAATGCTTGCTGTGTTAGTTTGTAACATCTGGAAAAAGTGTTTCCCAATTAATGGTAACCTCTTGGTTGATAATGCTTCTTCACTTTGTGTGGCTTCAGCTAATTACTATTTTGAGAAGCACAAAAAATATTTTTTATGATCGATTAATAAAATTTTAATGAACACTAGCAACCTGTCGTTTAATAAAAATAGAATTATAGTCATCCTCGGTATTTTAATGGCGATCGGACCATTTTCGGTTGATACCTATCTACCAGGCTTTCCTGAGATAGCTAAAGGACTTGAAACCGATATTTCATTAGTGGGACTTTCTTTAACGAGTTATTTTGTCGGGATTGCTATCGGACAACTTGGTTACGGTCCATTAGCAGACCGGTTCGGAAGAAGAAAACCACTGCTCTGGGGATTAACAATTTATTTGTTGGCATCGATCGGCTGCATTTTTGCTCCAACAATTTATTGGCTTATCGGTTTACGATTTTTGATGGCGCTCGGAGCTTGTTCAGGGATGGTTACAAGCCGTGCGGTTGTCCGCGATCTTTTCCCGGTACACGAAATTGCAAAAGTTTTTTCGATGCTTACACTGGTTATGGGGATAGCACCAATCATCGCTCCGACCATCGGAGGAATTATTGTAACTTTACTCGGATGGCGTTATATTTTTGTAATGCTAACGCTTATAGCAGCATTTATTCTTTTCACCGTTTATAAATATCTTCCTGAAAGCAGAGGGAAAGATCATTCGGTATCTCTCCACCCCGTAAAGATTTTAGAAGGATATTTACTTTTATTTAAGAACAAAACTTTTCTGGTTTTTGCTATCGCCAGCGGATGCGCGTCCGCTTCATTGTTTTCATATATATCAGCATCGCCTTTTGTTTACATGGATTTATTCGGGATCAGGGAGTCGGTATTTGGATGGATTTACGGATTGAATGCATTTGCCTTGATTTCTGCGAGTCAATTCAACCGCTTTTGGCTCGATAAACAAAGCAGCCGTCAAATTACCGTAAGAACCCTGTCACTTCAACTTTTATCGGCAGTCTTTTTAATTATTTCGCTCACTGCCGGATTGTTTTATATTTTCATAATGGTCTTGGTTTTTATTTATTTGTTCTGGCTCGGTTTCTTGAACCCGAACACCAATGCTCTTGCGCTGGAACCGTTTTCAAAAAATGCCGGAAGTGCATCCGCCTTGCTTGGAAGTTTTCAAATGGTTTTCGGAGCAACTGCCTCGGCGCTCGTAAGTATTTTTTTCAATGGAACCGCAATGCCGATGGCGGTGTTAATGGTAGCTTTTTCTCTCATCGGATTGATAGCGGTAGTAACTTATAGAGATACTGTTGTTAATCCCGTGGAAGCGGTACTATAACTTATTTATTACTTTAAAGATAAAAACTTTATTCAATATTTTAATGGAAGTTTTATGAGCAAAGACAAACGCTGGGCAATAGCACAGGAATATGAAAAAGAATGGTGGGATAAAAGAAGTGATTCGGTAGATTTTGAGTTTTACAAGAACTTTGCCGGAGAGTTATTGGAATTTGGAAAAGAGTATCTTAAAATCACTGATGAAACTGTTATTTTAGAAGTTGGGAGCGGTGCGGGAGGGATAGTAACATATTTAACAGAGAGTAAAAATAGATACGCGATTGATCCACTTGAAAATTTTTATGCAACCGTACCAAAGTTTGTGAACCAACGAGATCAACAAATAAAATATCTTACAGCAAAAGGGGAAGATTTACCGTTCGAGGATAAAATGTTTGATCTGATCATTATGGATAATGTATTAGATCATTGCGATAATCCCGTGAAGGTTATGGCAGAAGTGACAAGAGTGATAAAAGATAAAGGGACAATTTATTTCAAACAAAACACCTATCATGCTTGGGGACAGATGGTGAGATACTTAATGGAAAGAGTTCAGATTGATAAAGGGCATCCCTTTACTTTTTCAAAAAATGATTTGTTTCGAATACTTAGTTTGAATGAATTAAAACTGATAAAAACTCAAAGAGTAGGATACTACCCGACCTGGAAAAAAGAATTCATGTCCCGAGGTTTTAAAAATAAAATGAAAGCGATTTTGTTTGCCACTAGAGATAAAATTACATATCTCTTGCAAAAAGTTTAATCCACATTCAATTTCCAACCGCCAGGTATTTGATATTAGTCTTGCTTACATCTTTTCAAAGTAACTTGAAGAGAGTACTGCTAATTTAGTAGTACAGATAATATTTTGAAGAAAGCTTTCGAAAAGCTTCTACGTCTTTCATTAAATAAGACCGCACATCTTCGTACTTCATTCGTTTCGTAAAAAGTTCTCTAATCTTTGAGGTGCCGCAGACCTTATCAAACATTTTTAAGCGTGAAGTATCGCATCCGGTAAATGGATTTTTATCCGGATACATTTCGTTGTGTACTTCCATAAACAAAAATTGCAAACTCATCAAATTCACTTTTGAATAATCCGTTATGTGCAACTGTACACCGTGAAGTGTTGTATCTTTTTGTTTTCCGTAATAAGGTCTAAATGAAGTCGGGCGGAAAACGATTCCTTCTAAATCAAGTGCATTCATTTTTTTTGCGAGTTGTTCACCGTCTATCCATTCCGCTGCATAGGTTTGGAAGGGGATAGTATAGCCAATACCGATTGAAATATATCCTAGCTCGCCTAAAATTCCGGTCGCGACGTAATACTCTGGCGTTTCGCAGTAAGGAATATGTGGTGAAGATGGAACCCATTCTAAGCCGGTTGCGGCAAAATTCATTTTTCTTTTCCATCCTTGCATCGGGATAACGGTGAGGTTGCATTTATTTTTTTCATTCCGAAGGGAATCTTTATGTAGCATTCCTTCTTCATTAATCATCGTTGCAAATTCTCCGAGCGTTAATCCATGCACGTAAGGAATCTTATATTGACTGACGAACGAAACAAAACCATCTTCAACAAGATTGCCTTCAACTTTGATTCCGCCTAAAGGATTCGGACGGTCGAGCACAACGAACGGAATATTATTTTCAGCGGCAGCTTCCATAGCCAGCCCAAGTGTACTGATAAAGGTGTATGAACGGCAGCCGATATCCTGAATATCAAAGACAAGTACATCGATATCGTTTAACATTTCGGGAGTTGGCTTTTTCGTTTTGCCATAAATGGAATAGACGGGAAGATTGGTTTTTGAATCAGTATAAAAATCTATTTCTGTTCCTGCGGAAAAGTCGCCGCGCACACCATGCTCGGGTCCGTAAAGTGCTGTCAATTTACATTCCTTCGATTCGAACAAAATATCAATTGTAGATTTTAGATTCTGATCTACTCCGGTTGGATTTGTAATTAATCCTACCCGCTTTCCTTTAAGTACATCAAAATTTCTTTCTTTTAGAACATCAATCCCAAGTTTTACTTGAGGTTGAGTAAGTAGAAGTTTTGAAGAAAAAAGAAAAAGCAAGGTAAATAAAACAATGTTAGATTTTTTCATATTGGCAATCCTAATTCCTAATTCGTAATTCCTAATTCCTAATTAATTTCCCCTCATCTTTTTGATAATGGAAGCAATTATATAATCGGTTCTCTCTTTCATTTCATTATAATTAATTTCTTCGCGGATGAGAATTTCGTTGGCAATGGTTTGGTTTGTAAGTGAAGCACAATTTATCGCGATGTTTAGGAAAGCGCCTTCAATAGCCGTCTTTATAAGTGAAACAGCAACGCCTGCATCGGATAAAGAATTTTGATTCCCTTTTTCAATGATCGTTTCAAGTAAGGGGAGCATTTCCATTCCGGTCGCAAGTACTTTAGAAGGAACCGATGCAGCCTCAATGGTAGCTTCTTCGATAGCAGCAGCGCGTTCGGTCTTTTGCAGATCGGTTTCTTTCGGCATCTTAAACGCAAGCATAACTTTATCGAAGGCTGCATTATCTTCTTGCGCAAGCTGGAGAAAATTGTTTTTGAATAAACCAAGTTTATTTTTTATGATGGTGAGTTCATTTTCAACATCGGCATACTTCTTTTTCCCGATGGTTAAATTACAAACCATTGTTCCAAGTGATGATGCAAGTACACCACACAACGCAGCAACATTTCCACCTCCCGGCGTAGGGGAGTTGGATGAAAGTTCTTCCAAGTAATTCCCAACTGTTTTATTTAAGTCCATTTTAATTCCTTAAAATTATTTTACTAAAACCTGTTAACCAACAATTATCAAATCATATAGTCAATTATTTTTTCTTTTGAATTAAAATTATTCAACGCACTCAATCCTAATTTTTCTATTGCGAGATTTACGAGTTCATTTTCATTTAGAGATTTTCCATCAGCATAAAATTTACCGGTTTGTAAAACCGCATCAAGTGGAACAAGCCCAACGATCTCGCTCCCTTCAACCTCAACACCCAAACGCTCCGCCTCTTTCTTTACTTCTTCAAAAGCTAAATGCATCGGAGTTATTGTATAGTTGGTGAGATTAATGGAAACCTGCGTGAGGTTATATTTCTCCAAACTTACACCCATCCCTTTGAAACATTTTAAACGCCCCGGTTCTTTTATTGTCTTCCCGTCAATTTTTAGTACTGTTCCGTTATCATCTCGTTTAGGTCCGCCGGATTCGCGCAAAATTTCAGCGATCTCTTTCGCGAATTTTACATCTGTGGATTTGATGTTAACATTATAAGCGATAAGAAAAAAACGGGCGCCGGTTACAATTGCGCCAAGCTGCGGATTAAAGTTATTGGTGCCAAAATCGGGAAACCATGCGGGGTCTTTTAATTTTTCTTGCAATCCCTCATATTCACCTTTGCGGATGTCCGATAAATTTTTTCGTTCAGCTTTTCGTGCGGCGCTTTCGTACAAATAAACCGGAACATTTAATTCTTTTGAAATTTGTTCGCCATATTTTTCCGCAAGTTTAACGCACTCTTCGGTTGACACATTTTTTACAGGAATAAAGGGGACAACATCAATTGCACCGAGACGCGGATGTTCTCCTTTGTGATGTCTCATATCAATATGCTTGGCAGCGGCTTTTGATGCGGCTATAGCTCCATTCACAATTCCTTCTTCATCTCCAACCAATGTAACAACAACGCGGTTGTAATCTTTGTCAGGTTCAAGACTGAGCAGCTTTACATTTTCAATTGTAGTTAAAGCATTTTTTATTGCTTCAAATGTTTCTGTGTTTGCACCTTCACTAAAATTGGGTACGCATTCTATAATTTTCATAAGAGAATTCTGTGTTAACTTTCTTGAAATTTATTTTGAAAAATTATGCTACCGTTTTTAATTGTCATTTCATTTAGGTTCTGCCCGACATTATAAACGATGTTGGCGTAATCATTTGTATTAAAAACGGCAAGATCCGCTTTTTTGCCGACCTCCAAACTTCCAACTTCTTTACTAAGAGAAAGCGCATGCGCCGCATTAATGGTTACAGCGGAAATGGTTTCTTCAATTGACATCTTCATTTTTATTGCGGCAAGACTCATAATAAAATTAAGTTGGGCAATGTTTGAAGAGCCGGGATTGTAATCTGTTGAAAGTGCAACGATAGCGCCGGTATCAATTAATTTTCTCGCAGGGGCATATTCGTAGTTTAAAAAGAAGGAAACTCCGGGAAGTAAAACTGCCACCGTATCTGATTGCGCAACTTTAGCAATATCTTCTTCTTTAATAACTTCAAGGTGGTCAATACTAACGGCGTGATGTTTCAATGCAATGTTAATTCCTCCGATCGTGTTGAATTGATCGGTATGTAATTTTAAGTTTAATCCAAGAGCTTTTGCTCTCGAAAAAACAATGTCAATTTCATCAGCAGAAAAGGCAGTCGACTCACAGAATCCGTCGCAAAATTTTGCCAATTTATGTTCGGCGATGAAAGGCAACATTTTTTGATTAATCTCTTCGAGATATACATCGTGCAGATGTTCTGTTCCATTTGGAAAAGTATGCGCACCGAGAAAAGTTGGAATAATCGTGATCGGAAAAATTTTCTGTAAATGTTGGATGACTTGAAGGAGTTTAATTTCATTCTCAAAATTCAGTCCGTAACCACTTTTAATTTCCAACGAAGTAATTCCCTGTGCAATAAAATATTTGATGCGGGGGGAGATGAGTTGCACTAATTCAATTAGGGAAGCGTTGCGGACAGCTGTGGCCGTAGTGTTGATACCTCCACCAAGTTTTGCAATTTCTTCATAGGATGTTCCGGCAAGTTTTAAACGAAATTCGTTTGCACGCGAACCGGCAAAAGCAGTATGGGTGTGGCATTCAATTAATCCAGGTAGAACAATTTTATCTTTCACATCAATTATTTTGTAGCCGGACTCGTTTATAATTGAAGCGTTAGGGATTAAATCCTTAATTGTATCATCTTCAAAAATTAACGAATGATTTTCGAGAACGGATATTTCCTGTAAGTCTTTTCCGCGTTTAAAATTTTTTCCGGTGGTTGCAACCGTAACAATTTGGGCGGGATTTTTAAGGAGTGTTCTCATACTTATTTTTGAATATTAATCGTGTCCGCAACAACCTGAGCAGGTGAAAATCCAAGTTGGCTTAATTTAAAAGCCATATTGTTAGCGCCGGTAAGAGATTCATAATCACCTACTTTCACTTTATAAAGAGGGGGCTGGAACGCAATATAGATATCATTTTTATTTGTTTTAAAGTAAACATCAGAACGCATTTGTTGTGCTTGACTCAAATCGTCGGTTGCTAAAACCTGTACCCGATATCCCGGTTCTCTTACGGTAACTTTTTTTGAATTATCGACTTGAGGGTAATCCCACCACAAACTGTCGTTATTCATTTTTGATTCAACGTTTTTTGTTTCTTCATCTTTAATTTGAAGTTGGTATGGGGTAAAATCAAAATCTTCAACTAAAGTTAAAGCAGGTTTGTCCGCAACAGTCTTAACCTCGTCCGTTGCGTGCTTGTAACGATTATCAGTTGAATCAATTGATGACCCGCATGAAGCAATTAACAATGCGGTCAACAGATAAATAATTATTGATGTAAATTTTCTCATAAACTTTCTTAATAAGATAAAGAAATATAAAAATAATTCTTCGGAAGATAATATTTTAAAATTAGACAGCTATACATAAAATATGATTTCAGCCGGTAAATTTCTCTGCTGCGTGGATTTTCCAGCTAACCAATATGTGTGCGACACCCAAGATGCTGCGTGAGACTATCAATTGTGCAACTGCCATTCTCAATCCGGGGTTCATCAGCAAAAATACGTTGTTTAGGAAAAAATCTTAGAATTAGTTATTTTTGCACTACATAAAACGCAGGATCCAATGACATCTTCAAAAAGATTAAAAATTCTTTTCGTAACTTCAGAACTTTTTCCTTTCATGAAAACCGGTGGGTTAGCTGATGTTTCGGCTGCTCTCCCTCAAATGCTTACCGAATTAGGGCATGAAGTAAGAATATTAGTTCCCAAATATGGGGCTATAGACAGTAGAAAGTACAAAATCCACGAAGTTGTAAGGTTAAAAGATATCACAGTAAAAATTGGCGATAAGGATGTTGTCTTTTCACTCCGCTCTTCATTTTTACCTTCACAACGTGTTCGTGTGCAAATCTATTTTTTAGATAATCAAGAATATTTTGGAAGCAGAAAAAGCCTTTACACCGATCCGATATCGGGGGCAGATTATAAAGATAACGATGAGCGCTTTATTTTATTAGCGAAGTCGGTCTTTCAATTGGTCACTCTATTGGGATGGGTTCCGGATATTATTCATAGTAACGATTGGCAATGTGGATTGATTCCCGCTTACCATAAAAATGTTTATGGCTCGGAAGCTCCGTTCGACTCAATAAAGAACATTTTTACTATCCATAATTTATTTTATCAGGGCGTTTTTCCTGCATCAACTTTTGCTAAAACAGAATTGCCGAAAACAATGGATAACGATAAAAATTCTTTAATTAACGGAGAATTTAATTTCCTCAAAAACGGTATTCTTTATGCCGACTATGTTACCACAGTTAGTGAGGGCTATGCAAAAGAGATTGTCTCGAGAAAAGAAGTCGGATTGGATTTACAACCTTGTTTAGCAAAAAGAAAAAATACACTTAGCGGAATTGTAAAT
Organism: Ignavibacteriaceae bacterium; assembly: GCA_041667115.1. Taxonomy (GTDB): domain Bacteria; phylum Bacteroidota; class Ignavibacteria; order Ignavibacteriales; family Ignavibacteriaceae; genus UBA1563. Next base: position 18,852 of record JBAYFO010000011.1, read on the forward strand.
GGTATTGATACTACTGTTTGGAATCCGCAAACCGATAAATTTATTCCCCATAAATTTTCTTTTGAAACGATAGGGAAGAAACTTGATAATAAGAAAATTTTAGTTGAACGTTTCGGACTTCCGTTTGATGAGAAAACTCCGGTGATAGGAATTATTTCCCGGTTGAACGATACAAAAGGAATGGACCTGGTTATTGATGCGTTTGAAGAATTAATGAAAATGAAAATTCAGGTTGTACTGCTTGGAGCAGGAGACAGAAAATTTCAAACTGCATTCGAAAAATTAACGAAAAAGCATTCAGATAAATTTGCTTCGTATCTTGGATTTAATGATGATTTAGCCCACTTAATTGAAGCAGGTTCCGATATGCTGCTCATGCCATCGCAGTTTGAACCGTGTGGATTGAATCAAATGTACAGTTTGGTTTACGGAACGATTCCGATTGTTCGGGAGACTGGTGGTTTGGGCGATACGGTTACTGCTTTTGATGAGAAGACCGGAGAAGGAAACGGATTTGTTTTCCAGAAATATGATTCCGCGGTTTTACTCAAAGAAGTGAAAAAAGCGGTGAAACTTTTCGATGAAAAGAATTTGTGGCTTAAGATAATTAAAAACGGAATGAAATCTGATTTCAGTTGGAAATCTTCTGCTAAAAAATATATTGATTTATATAAAACGGTACTCTCAATCTAAAATATGAACATTGCCGTTTTTCTTGATCGAGATGGAACCCTTAACGAAGATCCGGGCTATTTAGATGACCCATCTAAGGTAAAACTTTTTAATGATGTTGGTGAAGCATTAGCAATTTTAAAAAATGAATTTCATTTTAAACTTATTGTTGTGTCTAACCAATCCGGGATTGCCCGCGGAATTATTACCGAAGAAGCTTTAGCTGCTGTAAATGCTAAGATCAATGGATTGCTTCTTCCTTTTAATGTGCAGATAGATAAGTTTTATTCTTGTCCTTCTCATCCTGATTTTTCTTCAACGGAAGATTGCAATTGTAGAAAACCTTCCCCCAAAATGGTCTTTGATGCTGCCGAGGAATTTTCAATTGATCTTACAAAATCCTATTTCATAGGCGATTCAAAAACCGATATTGAATGTGCTATGAATGCCGGGGTGAAATCTATTCTTGTTAAAACCGGTTATGGCAAGGAACATCTTTCTCTCTTGTTTCAAGAAAAGAAAATCCCCAACTTTGCTGCCGAAAATTTCCGGGAAGCTGTAGACTTCCTCATTCACGATTATAATGGAGATATTTAGTTGAATTATCAGAAAAAATTTTTTCTTGTGCGCCAGAAACTCATGAATTTTTGGCTGATTTTAATCCTTTTGCCTTTTTTGTTTGTCGCTTGCAGTGATGATCCCTCATCTGTTGGAAGTGATTTATTAAGTCAGGATGCTATTATCATTTCAAAATTAGATTCTAATACGGATACATTGAGCCAAAAATTTGATCCGCATCATGCCGTGTTATCGTTAGGTTCTTCCGATGTTCTTCTTGTTGGGAAAGATGCAAATGTAGAATCACAACTTCTTCTTGCGTATTCATTTGCTCTTGCCGATAAATATCTAGCAGACTTTGACTCCCTTACCATTGTTTCCGCAAAGGTTTCCCTTAACAAAGTTTACTCATTTGGAGATACTTTGCAGCCTTTTAATGTTGGGATTTATCAAGTTACTTCAACGTGGAATTCACTTTTCACTGCCGATTCACTTTCCAAATTAACATATAACCAAACATCTCTGATGCAGTCATCAGACGTTTCGAGCAGTGTCTACTCCTTCGATGTTAATACTTCTTTGGCAACGGAATGGTTTAAAGCCGCAAAAGATACTTCGCTTGGGAAAAATTTCGGGATTTTAATTAAACCTACCGGGACTTGTAGATTTTCCGGATTCGCAGCTTCTTCGTCATTAAATTCAGATGTTCCAACTTTTCAGGTTATTGTTAAGAAATCAACGGCGTACGAAACATATCAAGATACCTTAACTTATAGCGGTTCGGTTGACGTTCACATTATTCAGGGGACATTTCCGGAAGCCACAAACAAAACGTTGACTATCCAAAGCGGAACCGGTGTTCAGGGTAGACTTTGGTTTGATCTTTCAAAACTTCCGAGCGACGCAGTTGCAGATTTTGCAATACTAACATTAAGCCTCGACACACTGAATACGAAAGTTGGCTCTTCCTTTATTGATGGACTGTTGGTTTATCAAATTGCGGATTCAACCACCGATTCAACCTACTCACAATTTGTAATTCCACTCTCCCGTTCAGGAAATACTTACACCGGTGATGTTGCAAATATTATTAATAATTCGATCTTTCCGAAGAACAATTATGGGATGTTGATCATGCCTTCTTATCAGATTAAAGGAATCGAGAACTTTGCATTATTTAACAGCAATCCGGTGAATGGGGAGTTTAAACCACGATTGGCTATAACTTATTCACAGAAAAAGAAATAAGAAATCTTATGAAATATTTAAAAAAAATAGTTTTGTTTTTTGCTTTAGGGTTACCGCTTTTTGCACAGGTTAATTCGCCTTACTCTCGCTATGGAATCGGAGAGCTTGAATATTCTTATTCAGCCAGACGAGCCGGTATGGGGGGACTGGGTGTTGCCGTTGAAGATAATTCTTTTATCTCGATGTTGAATCCTGCGGCATGGCATTCGATCAACTTAACAAGGGTTGAATTTTCCTCCTATTTCAACGGAAGTTTTGTAAAAGATCAAAATCAAAAAAGTTTTTATTCCGGCGGATACTTTTCCGGTTTTTCTTTCGCAATACCGGTTAGTAAGGACAATGGTATTTCAGTGGCGATGGGATTAATCCCGATTTCAAAAATAGCTTATGAAACGAAAACAGTAGTGCTTAATCCTTCAACACAAACAGAAGATTATTCTACTACTTATTCCGGCGATGGCGGACTGTCAAAATTTTATCTAGGAACGTCCTACACATTACCGTTTGATATGAGTGTCGGCGCTACATTAGATTATAACTTCGGGACGTTCGGATATCATTCAAAATTAGATTACCCGTCAAATACTTCTGCGGGTTCTTCCTTCAAGACAGAATATAAAGTTAAAGGGCTTGGCGGAACGTTTGGATTGATTTCTCAAGATATTAACAAAGACTTTTTTAAAATTAATTTTTTGCAAGATCTTAGGATTGGTGCTTCTGTTTCAATGATTTCCCAACTCTCCTCTGATACTTCTTTCACAAAATTAGGAAATTACGCAACGGATACTTTATCCCGTGGAATCACTACAATGAAGATTCCCCCAAGATTTACTTTCGGCGCTTCGGCTAGACTTAATCCTCAAACACAAATTTATGCTGATTATCTTTTCCAAAATTGGTCAGACTATGCTGTTTCGGGAAATACAGATCAGAATTTACAAAATCTTACTAAAGTTAGTTTAGGAATTGAATATAAAAATAGCACTCAGCCTTATTCTCTTTCAGATTTAATTGTCTGGCGCGGCGGTTTTAGTTTTGGAACTACTCCTTACAAGATCAACGGGAAAAGTGTTAACGAGTTTTCGGTGAGCGGGGGTGTCTCCTTGCCCTTCAGCAGAGAGAATTATTTAGATCTTTCGCTGCAGTATATTTCAAGAGGCTCAACCGATGCGGGGTTGTTAAAGGAAAACATCTTTAAACTAGGCGCTACATTAAGCCTTGGTGAACTTTGGTTTGTAAGACAAGATTTTTAATAATAAGTACAAGATAGAAAATGAATTTCTTAAAAAATGATCCAGAAATATTTAAAGTTCTTCAATTAGAATTAGACAGACAACAATTTAATTTGGAATTGATCGCGTCCGAAAATTTTGTTAGTGCGGCAGTGCTTGAAGCAGCCGGTTCTGTTTTAACAAATAAATATGCCGAAGGATATCCCGGTAAACGATATTACGGCGGGTGCGAGTTTGTTGATATGGCGGAAGAGCTTGCCCGCGAAAGATTAAAAAAATTATATAACGCCGAATATGTAAACGTCCAACCGCACAGCGGCTCGCAAGCAAATATGGCGGTCTTCTTTTCGATTTTGAAACCGGGTGATAAATTTTTAGGATTAAGTCTTGCTCACGGCGGACATTTAACCCATGGTTCACCGGTAAATTTTTCAGGTGTTTTGTACAATGCTTCCGGCTATTCACTTTCAAAAGAAACCGGATTGTTAGATTATAATTTGATAGAAGATTTGGCGAAAAAGGAAAAACCAAAATTAATTATCACCGGCGCAAGCGCTTATTCACGCGATTGGGATTATGAAAAATTCCGCCAAATTGCAGATTCCGTCGGTGCATTTTTGTTTTGCGATATGGCTCATCCTGCCGGATTAATTGCAAAAGGATTGCTGAATAATCCTTTGCCGCATTGTCATTTTGTTACCTCAACTACGCATAAAACGTTACGTGGTCCCCGCGGTGGAATCATTCTGATGGGAAAAGATTTCGAGAACCCGATGGGGATTAAAACTCCAAAAGGAGACCGAACAAAAATGATGTCGGAGATTTTAGATTCGAATGTTATGCCCGGTATTCAAGGCGGACCTTTGATGCATATCATTATGGCAAAAGCCGTAGCGTTTGGCGAGGCTTTACAAGACTCATTTAAACTTTACGCCGAACAGGTAATTAAAAATGCAAAATCACTTTCTGCAAAATTAATGGAATATGATTTTGATATTATTTCGAATGGAACCGACAATCATTTAATGCTTGTTGATCTAACAAAAAAGAATGTTACCGGAAAAGTTGCAGAAATTGCACTTGGTAAAGCCGGAATTACAGTTAATAAAAATATGATTCCGTTCGACCTGAAGAGTCCATTTGTAACCAGCGGCGTTCGTATCGGTACACCGGCGATGACTACAAGAGGAATGAAAGAGGCGGAGATGGATGTGATTGCCGGGTTAATCAACCGTGCTATACAAAATACGGAAAATGACACAGAGCTTGAAAAAATAAAGAATGAAGTAAAAATCTTCTGCAAAAATTTTCCATTATATCCCGAATTAAGCCGATAGAAGAAAAATTAAGTGGAAGATAATTCGAATAAAACAATTGGAAATGGTGAGCATGAAGTTGAGATGACTTTTCTTGATCATCTCGAAGAGCTGCGTTGGCGGATCATTTATTCACTGATCGGAATTATAGTTGGCGCTGTTATCTGTGGTGTGTTTATTGATTTTCTTGTCGATATGGTACTCCTAAATCCGGCAAGAAAAGTTGGTGCCGAACTTCAGAATCTAAAACCGTTCGGGCAGGTCTTTCTTTATTTTCAAGTTGCAATTGTCGGCGGACTTATTTTAAGTATCCCGAATGTATTTTATCAATTATGGCGGTTTATTTCTCCAGCCCTGCATAAACGCGAAAAAAAATATATCCTGGCTATCGTTATTTTTTCTTCACTTTGTTTCTTGACCGGAATTGTTTTTGCCTATTTTGTGATGCTGCCGTTAACCCTTAGCTTCGCGGCCCATTTTGGGTCATCGACAATCAAAAATCAATTTGCAATCGACGAGTACATGTCGATTATTTTCAGTGTTATGCTCGGTGCAGGATTAATTTTCGAGCTGCCGATGATTTCTTTTTTCCTTTCAAAACTTGGAATTTTGAAACCATCATTTATGAGAAAATACAGACGGCATGCAATAGTTATTATCATGATTCTTGCTGCCGTGTTATCTCCCGGTACCGATCCGGTGTCTCAACTTGTTCTGGCGGTTCCGCTTGTTGTGCTTTATGAAGTTAGTATTATTATCTCAAAATTTTCGGTGAAAAAGAATTGAACAACGTTTCGCTTTCTAATATAAGTAAACCAATAAAAACCGAGCTTGCAGAATTCTCTGAAGTTTTTGGCGAGTCGATGAAATCGAAAGTTGGTTTAGTTCATTTAGTTACAAAATATATTTTGAAACAAAAGGGGAAGAAGATTCGTCCGTTGTTAGTGCTGCTTGCATCCAAAATTTCCGGAAACATTAACGAAAGAACCTATCGTGGAGCGGTGTTGGTTGAACTATTACATACCGCGACTCTTGTGCATGATGATGTGGTTGACAATGCAGATAAGCGAAGAGGATTTCCTTCAATTAATGCAATTTGGAAAAATAAGATTGCGGTACTGATGGGAGATTATTTGCTTTCGCGCGGTTTGATGATTGCGGTTGACGGAAAAGATTTTGATTTCTTAAAAATTATGACCGACACGGTAAAACGGATGTCGGAAGGGGAATTGTTACAAATTCAGAAGACCCGCAAACTTGATATTAATGAAGAAGTCTATTTCAAAATTATTGCAGATAAAACTGCCTCACTATTTGAAACATGCTGCGAGATTGGGGCGCGAAGCTCATCCGATAATCCCGAGTTTCATATAGCGATGCGTCATTACGGTGAGAATTTAGGGATCGCCTTTCAAATAAAAGATGATATCCTTGATTACGAAGGATCGACAAAACTTTTCGGTAAACCTATTGGTGGTGATATAAAAGAAAAGAAAATTACTCTTCCGCTAATCTATTCGCTTGGACAGGCTTCAAAAGAAGAAGCGGCAAAAATAAAAAAAATCATTAAAGCCGGAAGTAAAAAAGATTCGGTACATGAGGTGATCGGTTTTGTTCGTGATAAAAACGGAATTGCATACGCAGAAAAAATAGCTAAAGATTATGCAGATAAAGCTAAAAAATGTCTCGAAAGTTTCCCGGAAAATCCTTCGAAGGCGGCATTATCTTCTTTAATTGACTTTGTCTTGGAAAGAAAACAGTAAAAAACTGAAATTCGCACTTAAAATTCCTCTACCGGAAATGTTGATTATCAATACCTCTATAGTTATATTTGGCAAGTTTTTTACGCATCCTTTTGTAAAATGATTCTTAAAATAGCAAATTTAAGTGAAGGAATTCACGAACTGTTCTTTGACGGGAAACCGGGTGAAATCGGATTACCTGAGCCATTCATAAATTCATACAAAATGGATTTGAGAATGGACAAGCGGCATAATCAAATTGTGCTTAATGTAACGCTAGCACTTGAGGCTAAGTTTACTTGTGATAGATGTCTTGAAGAGTTTATTCAACCAATTGAGACAACATTTCAACACGTCTATCTCTTTGGAACAGAAGCGCCGGAAGATGAGAATGAGTCGGTTACGTATCTCTCTTTTGAAGCTGATAAGGTTGATATTTCTCCCGAACTCTATGATTATGCTGAAATAGCAATTCCGTTAAAAAAAGTTTGCAACGCAGAATGCAAAGGGTTATGTTCCCATTGCGGAACAAATTTAAACGTAACTACCTGTAGCTGTAAAGATGAAGAAATTGATGACCGATGGTTACCGTTACAGAAATTAAAAAACATCCCGCCAGGCGGGACCAAATAACTAAAGTAAAATAGGGAAGCAAATGCCAAATCCTAAAAGAAAAATGTCTAAAACAAGACGCGATAAACGAAGAACGCATTATAAAGCTGAAGCTCCGGCATTAAGTGCTTGTTCAAATTGCGGCGAAATGAAATTAGCTCATCACGCCTGCCCAAGCTGCGGCTATTATAATGGCCGGTCTATGTTAATTCCGAAAAATTAGTTCTTAATTAAATGTCTTTACCTCCTTCTGATTTTCCCAAATGCAGAATACTTGTTGATGCGATGGGGGGCGATTTCGCCCCTCTGCATGAAGTCCTGGGTGCGATTTCTGCATTTAGCGAAAACAAATCTTTTCATTTGATCCTTGTTGGTGATGAAGAAAAAATAAAAGCCATTGCCAGGGAAAATAATTTATCGCTGGATGGAGTGGAAATTATTCATTCCGAAGAGATCATTACGATGAATGATTCTCCTACTACGGCGCTCAAGACAAAGCAAAATTCCTCACTGGTTATCGGAGCAAAATTAGTTGCTGCCGGCAAAGCGGATGCTTTTGTGAGTGCCGGAAATACCGGTGCGGTTGCTGCTGCCGGTACCTTAATCATAGGCAGATTACCGGGAGTAGAAAGACCGACAATCGGAACTTACATACCGAATTTAACCGGTATTACAACAGTATTTGATGTCGGGGCTTTCGTTGATTCGAAGCCGCAACATCTTGTTGGATACGCTCATCTGGCTAACGTCTATTTGAAAGAAATGTTCGGGATACAGAATCCAACTATCGGATTGTTATCTGTAGGTGAAGAGAATGAGAAGGGAAATAAAGTATCAAAAGAAACTTTTGAATTGCTAAAAAATTCTAATTTAAATTTTTTCGGCAATGTTGAAGGCGGAGATGTATTAACCGGAAAAGTTAACATTGTTATCTGCGATGGATTTGTGGGAAATATTCTTCTCAAATTTGGAGAATCTTTCCTTAAAATTATGAAACCGATGTTGAAGAAAACCGCCGATGCAAATTTCTTCGACAAAATAAAAATTGCCTTATCAAGAAATGCAATTCGAAAAACCTTCAAAGTTTTCGACCCAAATGAATATGGAGGAATTCCGCTTCTTGGAGTAAAAGCCATTACCATTATCGGGCACGGTTCAAGTTCTGCTTATGGAATAAAAAACATGGTTTTGAACGCAAAAAAAATGTACGACAATAAATTAATAGCAAAACTTGCCCAGGAAATGAACAAGTAAACATGCCTACGTTGCACGGGCAAATCTCTTAATATGGAATAATAAAGAATGTCTATAAATAAAAAAATAAATGCTACCATTACCGGTGTTGGAATGTACGTACCGGAAAAAGTTTTAGATAATGCTTACTTCGAGTCAATCGTTAACACTTCAAGCGAGTGGATTGTAACGAGAACCGGAATTAGAGAGCGGAGAATTATTGAAAATGGCGCTACAAGTGATCTTGCTACCGGCGCACTTAAAGATCTCATGGAAAAACATAATCTCAAAGCGGACGAGATTGATGTTATTATCGTTGCCACCGTTACACCCGATATGTTTTTTCCGGCTACTGCTTGTATTGTTCAAGATAATGTTAAAGCTAAGAACGCCTGGGGATTTGATCTATCCGCGGCTTGCTCAGGTTTTCTTTTCGCCTTTCAAACAGGATGCTCATTAGTTGAAAGCGGTAGATATAAAAAAGTTGTTGTTATTGGCGCAGATAAAATGAGCGCGATATCGGATTATACCGACCGGAACACCTGCATTTTATTTGGTGATGCAGCCTCGGCAGTTTTAATTGAACCGACTGAAGATTCCTCGATAGGTTTTCAAGATTCTCTTTTGCACTGTGATGGGCAAGGGAAAAATTATCTCTATATGAAAGGCGGCGGAAGTTTGAATCCGGCTACCCACGAAACTGTTGATAACAAAATGCATTATATTTTTCAAGACGGTAAACCCGTTTTCAAAGCAGCAGTTGTTGGGATGGCAGACATTTCATTTGAAGTTATGCAAAAAAATAATCTTACAGGAGAGGATGTAGCTTTTCTTGTCCCCCATCAAGCTAACTTAAGAATCATTGATGCCACTGCTCAGCGCATGGGAATCGGGAAAGAAAAAGTTATGATCAATATTGATAAATACGGCAATACCACCGCTGCAACTATTCCTTTATGTTTAACCGAATATTATAGAGATGGAAAATTGAAAAAAGGAGACAAGTTAATTTTGTCAGCGTTCGGTGCCGGATATACCTGGGGCGCAACGTATCTTGTTTGGGGAATTGATTAATGAGCAAACGCGCATTTCTCTTTCCGGGTCAAGGTACTCAATATGTCGGGATGGCGAGAGACCTTTTTGAAAATTCTGTTGAAGCCAAAGAAATGATCCGTATGGCTGATGGAGTTTTGGGTGTTAACCTTTCGCAAATAATGTTTGAAGGACCTGAAGAAGATTTAAAACAGACAGAGTACACGCAGCCTGCAATTTTTCTACACAGCGTTGTTTTAGCAAGTCTATTGAGAACTCTTGACTGCCAGGGTGCAGCCGGGCATTCGTTAGGTGAATACTCAGCATTAGTTTCTGCAGGAGCAATCCAATTTTTAGATGCCGTTCAATTGGTTAGAGCTCGCGGTGTTGCTATGCAGAAAGCAGGGATTGAAAAACCTGGGACTATGGCTGCGGTTATTGGACTTGACGGAGATAAGTTAGAAACTATCTGTGCTGATGCTTCCGTGGATGGAATTGTTCAATGTGCGAACTTTAATTCACCTGGACAAATTGTAATTTCAGGTTCAACTGAAGGTGTGAGAAAAGCAATGCAACTTGCTAAAGCAAACGGAGCGAAAATAGTAAAGGAATTGGTAGTAAGCGGCGCGTTTCATTCGCCGTTGATGCAATCTGCAAAAGATTCACTTTATCTGGAATTAGAAAAATCAAATATCTTTGATGCAAAATTTCCTGTTTATGCAAACGTTACTGCGTTCCCGGTTCAGCAAAAAGATGAAATTAAAAAATTATTATTCGAGCAAGTGACTTCACCGGTTCGATGGGAAGAAACAATTAGAAATATGATTACTGATGGATTTGATGAATTTGTAGAAATTGGTCCCGGTAAAGTTTTACAGGGATTGGTAAAAAGAATTAATGCAAACGTTACCTGTTATGGAATTGATAAATTTTCGGAAGTTGAGAAATATTTATGACATCACCCGAAAATATTTATCAAATAAACGGATTAAAAATTGATCCGCAATTATTTACCTACAAATTTGGTTGCCAATGTAACGGCGAGTGCTGTTATTACGGCGTTTATACTGATAAAGCCGAACACGAAAAAATTCTTTCTCTTAAGGATAAACTCATTCCTTTGATGGATGAAACGCAATCAAAAGATATTACCGCATGGTTTGAAGAACCTCAAGAAGATGATGATTTTGATTCGGGAATAGCAGTCGGAACGGAAGTTATTAACGGCAAGTGTGCCTTCCTTGATAAAAACGGATTATGCGTTATTCAGTCTCTTGCAATAAATGAAGGAAAACATCCGTGGGATTATAAACCTCTTTATTGCTACCTCTTCCCAATTACCATTTATGAAAAAACCTTGACGCTGGATGATGACCATATTAATAGATTGAAGCAATGTAACCGCTCAAACGGAGACGGAACAACAATCATTGATTTTTGTAAAGATGAATTGACCCGCTTTTTAGGTGAAGAAGGGTATGCTACATTACTTCAATTTCGTGAAGATTATTTAAGAAAGGAAATTAAGTAAGATGATCAAAGATAAAGTAGCATTGATAACCGGGGGCACAAGAGGGATCGGGAAAAGTATCGTGGAAATCTTTGCCGCCAACGGAGCAAAAGTTATATTCACCTATCATAGTTCTGCAGAAGCAGCACTTGAAATTGAGCGATGGGGAAAAGAGAATAATTACGAAATTTACGGCATTCAAGCTGATGCCTCAAAGTTTAGCGATGCCGAAAAATCAATAAGTTTTACTTTGGAAAAGTTCAACCGTTTAGATATTTTAGTAAACAACGCAGGAATTACTAGAGATAATTTACTCTTGCGGATGTCCGAAGATGAATTTGATTCGGTTATCAGTGCAAATCTTAAAAGTGTTTTCAATTATACCAAATGTGCGGTCAAACCAATGATCTCGCAAAAGTTCGGAAGAATAATTAATATTTCTTCTGTCGTTGGCATTTCAGGCAATCCGGGTCAAGCGAATTATGTTTCTGCTAAAGCCGGTGTAATCGGATTTACTAAATCTGTTGCAAAAGAACTGGCTTCCCGGAATATTACGGCTAATGCGGTAGCGCCGGGTTTTATTGAAACAGATATGACAAAAAAATTGAATGAAAAACAAAAGGAAGCAATTATTTCTGTCATTCCTTTAAAGAAAATTGGTTCACCCGACGTTATTGCTAAAGCCGCCCTATTTTTTGCTTCTGAAAATGCAGATTATATTACCGGGCAAGTACTTTGTGTAGACGGCGGAATGACAATGTAAGTTTAGTTAACGTAATTTATCACAAACAATAATAAGAGGAGTCCTACTATGGATGTTGAAGCAAAAGTAAAAGAAATCATTATGGATAAACTTGGTGTTGAAGAATCTCAAGTTACACATGAAGCTTCTTTTACCAATGATTTAGGTGCAGATTCATTAGATATCGTAGAGTTAGTAATGGGATTTGAAAGCGCGTTCAATGTTTCGATCCCCGATGAAGATGCTGAAAAAATCGGCACCGTCGGTGATGCAGTGAACTACTTAAAAACTAAAGTAAGTTAATTAACATTGGGGAAAAGTTTTTCTTTTCCCCTCATTTTTCCCGGGAAACTAAAGTATGAAAAAACGAAGAGTTGTTGTAACTGGATTAGGTGCTGTTACACCTATCGGGAACACCGCAAATGAATTTTGGAATGCTTTATTAGAAGGGAAAAATGGCGTTGAACTTATTTCAAAATTTGATACCTCGCTTTTTGATACAAAGTTTGCTGCGGAAGTTAAAAATTTTGATCCGCTTCAATACATTGATAAAAAAGCTGTCAGGCGAATTGACCCCTTTGCGCAATTTGCTCTTGCCTCAGCAGAACAAGCAATTCTTGATTCTCAAATCAATCTAGAAAAAACTGATCTTGAAAGATTTGGTGTGGTTTTTGGAAGCGGAATTGGCGGAATTAAAACTCTTACCGAACAACATTTCGTTTTTTTTAAAGATAGAGATCCTCAAAAAATCAGTCCTTTTTTTGTGACGATGATGATTGCAGATATAGCTGCCGGACAAATATCCATTAGATTTGGATTAAAAGGTCCGAATTACGCAACTACTTCGGCGTGCGCAACATCTTCACATTCTATTGCCGATGCCTTTATGCTGATTGAGCGCGGAAGTGCCGACCTAATGCTCTGCGGTGGTTCTGAAGCCCCTGTTTCAGAGATGGCGATTGCAGGATTTAATTCAATGCGGGCGTTATCAACGTGGAATGACCGGTACAAAGAAGCTTCGCGTCCGTTTGATAAAGACCGGAATGGTTTTGTGATGGGAGAAGGAGCCGGCGTTTTGTTATTAGAGGATATGGAACACGCAATCTCTCGTGGCGCTAAAATTTATGCTGAACTTGCCGGGATTGGATTAACGGCGGACGCACATCATATTACTGCACCGGAACCATCGGGCAACGGAGCGATGCGTGCAATGAAAGAAGCGGTGAGAGAGTCGGGATTACTTTTTACCGACATCGATTATATTAACGCCCATGGAACGTCTACGCCTTATAACGATGTAATCGAGACTAAAGCAATTAAAGCTGCATTCGGAGATCATGCCTACAAACTTGTCATTTCATCGGTAAAGTCAATGACAGGGCACTTATTGGGAGCAGCGGGAAGCATTGAAGCAATTGCTACTGTCCTCTCGATACAGAACGATATTATTCCTCCAACAATAAATCTGGATGAAGCCGATCCGGAATGCGATCTGAATTATAGTCCAAAAGTGACAACTAAAAAAGTTGTTAATGCCGCTATCAGCAATACGTTTGGATTTGGCGGGCATAATGCGTCACTTCTTTTCAAGAAATTTTCGGAGTAGTGTGATTACTCTTCTCTCAAAATATTTTGATAAACGAAAGTCCATCAAAGTACTCACGAAAAAAAATCTAAAATTACTTGAACGTTTAATCAACACGAAAGTTAACCACCCTCAAATATTTGTTGAAGCTTTTACCCACCGTTCGGTTGTAGACAATATTACATTTAAAGCATCAAACGAAAGATTAGAATTTCTCGGCGATGCCATCCTTGGTTTTATAATTGGCGAAGCACTTTTTAATGCTTATCCCGAAAGAGATGAAGGATATCTGACTAAAATCCGTTCAAACTTTGTGAACAAAGTTGCTCTCTATGATTGCGCCAAACGAATAAACTTATTACAATTTATTTTTGTCGGCGCAGAGTTGAATACCGGAACTCGCAATGGATTAAAAACCATTTTGGCGGATGGTGTGGAAGCCTTGATCGGGGCGATCTATATTGATTGCGGAATGGAAAAAACAAAACAGTTTATCAGAGAATATATTGTTGAACCAAACTTGAAACTCGGGATGCATTTGATTGATGAAAACTTTAAGAGTCAACTCTTGGAATATACACAAGCAGTACGGATAGAAAATCCTAAATATATTATTGCCGGTGAAAGCGGACCCGAACATGATAGAGAATTTACCGTACAAATAGTGATCGGTGATAAAATTTGGGGAGAAGGGAAAGGGAAAAGTAAAAAAGCCGCTGAACAAGAAGCTGCAAAACTTGCTTTGCAGTCTATTCCGGTTGAAAATCAAAAATATTTACACAAGTTGGACTCAAATTAATCGCAACAATGAACTACAGACCATCATTTCTATTTTCTCAAATGTATTTTATTTATTATTGATACCAAAGAATTTATTATTTAAACAAAGTAAAGTTTTTTATGCCATACACACATTCTTATAAATCATTTTTACAACGCCACATCGGCTCATCAGAACAAGAAACAAAAAGCATGTTACAAGAGATCGGCGCCGCATCTCTTGATCAATTAATTGAAGAAACACTCCCGCAGCAAATAAAATTAGAAAAAGAACTCCTACTTGATCCGCCGATGACGGAAAAGGAATTTTTAGATTACATTTATTCGGTTGCGCAAAAAAATAAAATTGCAAAATCATATATCGGGATGGGGTATTATCCAACAATCACTCCGGCGGTTATTCAAAGAAATATTTTGGAGAATCCGGGTTGGTATACGCAGTATACACCGTATCAAGCTGAAATTTCTCAGGGAAGATTAGAAGCGCTTTTAAATTTTCAAACGATGGTGAGCGATTTAACCGGACTTCCGATTGCGAATGCATCTTTGCTCGATGAAGCAACCTCTGCTGCTGAAGCGATGTTGATGTTTTTTCACTCAGGGAATAATTCTGCAAAGAATAAATTTTTTGTGGATGAAAAAGTTTTTCCACAGACACTCGATGTTTTATTAAACAGAGCGAATCCAAACGGAATAGAAATTGTAATTGGTGAATTTGAAAAGATAAACTTAGATGAAACATATTTCGGGGCTTTATTACAGTATCCAAATAGTGATGGTGAAGTTTTCAATTACGAAAGTTTTATCACCGAAGCTCATCAAAAAAATATTAAAGTGGTTATTGCAGCCGATCTTTTAAGTTTAGCGTTGTTAAAAGCGCCGGGAGAATTCGGTGCCGATGTTGCCGTTGGAACAACGCAGCGGTTTGGTGTGCCGATGGGATTTGGCGGACCGAGCGCAGCTTACTTTGCGGCGAAGGAAGAATTTAAGAGAATTATTCCGGGAAGAATTATCGGCGTATCGGTTGATGCGGATGGGAATCCCGCTTTGCGTATGGCTCTACAGACGCGTGAACAACATATACGAAGAGAAAAAGCTACAAGCAATATCTGTACGGCTCAAGTGCTGCTTGCGGTAATGGCGGGAATGTATGCAGTATATCACGGACCTGAAGGATTACACGACATAGCGGAAACCATTCATCTCTTAACTGCTCAGCTTGAAGCATCGCTGAGTGAGTTGGGCTTTGAGCAAAAGAATAAATATTTCTTCGATACTCTTTCAATTAAAATAAAAGATGAAAATACTTTCAAGAAAATAAAAACACTTGCGGAAAATAAATTAATAAACTTCCGTTATGCTGAAACGAATATTATCGGAATAAGTTTAAGTGAAGAAACAACTGAAAAAGATATTAAAGAAATTATAGAACTATTCTCGGAAGCAGTTGGAAAGAAGAATGCAAAACTTCCTCAAATCGTTTCTAAGAAGTATCCGGCGGAGGTGGAGAGAACTTCACCTTATTTGCAGCATCCGGTCTTTAATTCTTTTCATTCTGAAACAGAATTAATGCGTTACGCAAAGCGGTTGGAGAATAAAGATATTTCGTTAACGTACGGAATGATCCCGCTTGGTTCTTGCACGATGAAGTTAAATGCCGCAGCAGAAATGCTTGGCATTACGCATCCCGGTTTTACAAACATCCATCCTTTCGCCCCGCACTCACAAACGGAAGGGTATCAAATTGTAATATCGGAATTGGAAAAAGCATTAGCTGAAATTACCGGATTCGCAGGAGTCTCACTTCAACCGAATTCGGGTGCGCAAGGGGAGTATTCAGGGTTGATGGTTATCCGCCAATATTTTATTGATAAGAACGAAAGCCACAGAAATGTTGCGCTCATTCCTTCCTCCGCGCATGGAACAAATCCCGCAAGCGCTGTAATGGCGGGGATGAAAGTCGTGGTAGTTAATTGCGACGAAAAGGGAAATGTTGATGTTGACGATTTAAAGAAGAAAGCGGAAGAGCATAAAAATAATTTAGCCGCTTTGATGATTACCTACCCTTCAACGCATGGAGTTTTTGAAGTGCGCATAAAAGAAATTTGCGAGATCATTCATACGAACGGCGGACAAGTGTATATGGATGGTGCAAACATGAATGCACAAGTAGGATTAACGAGTCCGAAAAGTATTGGTGCAGATGTATGCCATTTGAATCTGCATAAAACTTTTGCAATTCCGCATGGTGGCGGCGGACCGGGAGTTGGACCAATCTGCGTAGCAAAACATTTAGTCCCGTTCTTACCAAAACATGCGGTTGTTCCTGTTGGCGGAGAAAAAGGAATTCATGCGGTTTCCGCTTCACCTTACGGCAGCGCGAATGTTTTAATTATTTCTTACGGGTATATAAAAATGTTGGGCGCCGAAGGATTGAAGACATCAACTGAATACGCTATACTCAACGCGAATTACATCGCGGCAAAATTAAAACCGTATTACAAAATTCTTTACACCGGTGAAAAGGGAAGAGTTGCGCACGAAATGATCTTTGATATGCGTGATTTTAAAAGGACAGCGAATGTTGAAGTGGAAGATATTGCAAAACGTTTAATGGATTACGGATTTCACGCACCGACAATTTCTTTCCCGGTTCACGGAACGGTAATGATAGAGCCGACGGAAAGCGAATCGAAAAAAGAATTAGACCGTTTCTGCGAAGCGATGATCCTTATCAAAAAAGAGATGGATGCAATTGAAAGCGGTTCTGCCGATAAAGAAGATAACGTAATTAAAAACGCGCCGCACACAATGCATGCAGTATCTGCAACAGAATGGAAGCACAACTATTCGCGCGAAGAAGCTGCATTCCCGACTGCGTGGACGAAACAATATAAATTCTGGCCCGCAACGGCTAAAGTGAACAATGCATTCGGAGATAGAAATTTGGTTTGCAGTTGTCCTCCGGTGGAAGAGTACAGATAAAGATTGCAAGATTGCAAGATTACAAGATTGAAAGATTGAAAGATTGGAAGAGAAGGCAGAATGTAATTTATTCTGACTTCTACTTCTACTTTTCTTGTATGTGCAAAATTAAAAAAAACATTGAATCCTGATGGGATTGTTTTATTCTTTTATCCAAAATCAAATTGTTTGCAATTCTTTCGTGACACCGTTGGGGTTAAATCTTTGTAGAAAAATTAACCGCAAGTGATTAACATTCCCCTAGTGAATAAATATTTCTCCCTCTACGCGATACTTCTGATTCGTCAAAAAAAAGTTTTGGTTGCAGGTCACGTTACTCACTGAAAAATAACAGGTGCATAAATTTTTTATTTAGTTCTTGACATCACATATAAATTTTCTTAGTTTCGCTTATCAGAATAACAATTTGACTGGGTGGTATGTTTTATTTGTTAGGTTGGTTACAAAAAAGATTTTCAAAATGGACTAACGATAGTTATCCCTTTTTAAAAAATTCATCCGCAGATGAAGCTGGTAAAATAATATTCCGTTCAGTCTCTCATCATTTTATTCCGAACAATAAATTCTCCAAAAACTTAAAACTCACTTCTTACAATTCAAAAAGTACTTTCAAAGATTTAAATAGTATTTGCCGCATATTGGAATTTAAAACTGATGAAATGCAGTACATATTTTGCAGGATGAAAAAGAAAATAAAGGAGTCTAATTATTACAAACCCGCGAATCAACTTTGTAGTTACGGGAGGTAATATGAAATCCACCCGAGGTGTGTTGAAAATGATGGAAAGTATTTTGTAAGCAATGCGAAGCATTTTGAAAACCGTGCGAAGTGTTTTGAAAGTCATGCGGGGCGATTGAAAAGTGATGCGACGTAAAATGAAAACCGTGCGGAGTGTTTTGAAAGTTGTGCGGAGTGTTTTGAAAGTCGTGCGAAGCGATTGAAAAGTGATGCGAAGCAAAATGAAAGTCATGCGAAGCGTTTTGAAAGTTGTGCGAAGTGTTTTGAAAGTCATGCGAAGTGTTTTGAAAGTCATGCGAAGCATTTTGAAAACCATGCGAAGCGATTGAAATGTGATGCGACGCAAAATGAAAGTCATGCAGAGTGATTGAAATGTGATGCGACGCAAACTGAAAATCGTGCGAAGCGTTTTGAAAATCGTGCGAAGTGTTTTGAAAGTCATGTGGAGCGATTGAAAAGTGATGCGACGCAAAATGAAAATCGTGCGAAGCGTTTGGAAAGTGATGCGAAGCAAACTGAAAACCGTGCGAAGCGTTTTAAAAGTCGTGCGAAGTGTTTTGAAAAGTGTGCGAAAACGGGAAAAGTTGTGAATTTAGGCTAAAATTGTTGTTTTTCTTCAAAGGAGATAGAGGAAATAAATACTTTACAAATAGGGAAGGCGGGAAAAATCCGCCATTCCATAATTTCAAACTCCATAATAAAGGGAGGTCTGAATGACACCACACCAGGAAAATAAGTTAGCGATGTACGGGGCTGTAAACAAATTCGGGAAAAGATTTGCAAAGCAGGTATCAGCAATTCCGGCGCTTGAGAGGGCGTTTAGTAATTTAGCCAGAGCAGTAAGTTTGATTAAGTTCAAAAGTCAAAATGAGGAAGAGGCTGTTGCAGGGACCTTCGAATTAAAACAAGACACAAGGTTTGCATTAATTGTTGTTTTAGTTCCGGCAACCGGGGCGCTATCTTCCTATGCAAGAAGAAATAACCTTGCGGAGGTGAAAAGGCTTACGTTTAAGATAACGCGGGGTTCGTTAAACAAACTAAACCAAACGGATCTTCAACAGAAAACAGCTATTCTTTTTAAACTGCTTAATGAGAATAAAGCAAATCTCAGAGATTACGGGATAGATGCATCAAAAATTGTTAATCTCAAACAAAAGATAGATGCATTTAATACCGCCATAAACACACATGAAGAGAGTGGTTCTGAAAGATCACGCACTTATATAGAGCTAAATAGAGCCTTTTCAGCTGCAGATTACGTTTTAAGAGGAGACATCGACTGCTTAATGGAAATTCTCCGGGAAGATAATCCGGAGATATATAATGAGTTTCTCTCCGCCAGGTTAATTAAGGATTCGGTCGGGGGGTATAAAACGGATAATGAGGGAATCTTTAGCCGGATTAACCGGCGCCTCCGGCGCGGTAAAAAGTTATGGTTATAGAGACATATCGAGGGAAGCGTCTCGATAATAATGGTTGTCCCGGAGGTGGACGAATAATGTCACCCCTCATGGTTTAGATTAGCCTCCGGAGCGATATTATTTGAAAACCGTGCGAAGCATTTTGAAAATCGTGCGAAAAGGGAAAAAGTTGTGAATTTAGGCTGAATTTGTTGTTTTTCTTCAAAAGAGATTGAAAAAGGTAAAAACTTTACCAAACGCGGGGAGCCGGAAAAACCGGCTTACCCGGTATTTCAAACAACAAAATAAAAGGAGTCAATATGACACCCCATCAGGAGAACAAGTTAGTAATGTACGGAGCCGTAATAGCTTTTGAGAAGCGGTTTACGGAAATAATCGGCGCGATACCGGCGCTGGCGGCGGCATTTGTAAAGTTTGCCGAAGCCGTGGGACTGATAAAGTCCAAGAGCAAAAAAAAGGAGGAGGTAGTAGCAGGGAAGATAGAAGCGAGGGGGAAAGCGAAGATAGCGCTTGTAACTTCGTTAGTTCCGGCAACCGGGGCGTTACATTCATACGCAAGGAAAAATAAACTTGAAGAGATGAAAAAGCTTACGTATAAGGTAACGCGTGCGTCGTTAAATAAACTTAACCAGACGGAGTTTGAGCAGAAGGTTGATATCCTTTACAATCTGCTTGAGACGAACAAAGACAGCCTTGGCGATTACGGAACACCGGCGGCAAAGGTTGACGCGGTTAAGGTGAACATCGACGCCTACAACGGTGCGAAAGAAGCGCATAAGGGGAGCGGCAATGAAAAGTCGAGCGCGAACATAGCGATGGATGAAGCCTTTGCAACTGCGGACGATATTTTGAAAGGGGATATTGACCGGATGATGGAAATTCCCCGCGAGGCTAACCCGGAGATGTATAATGAGTATATCTCGGCAAGGGTAATAAAGGATATGAGCGGAGGACATAGACCGGACGAGGGAGAGAATCCCCCGCCGGATGAGCCGACACCGCCGGTACAATAAATAGTTAATTTCTAAAACCTCCGACGTTTTGGAAACGCCGGAGGTTTTGATTTGTAGTTAAAATTTCATTGGTTTGAAAATAACTTTGTGTTAGATATTTTATAAGCAAAGATTAAAATGATTCTAACCAGTAGAAAGAATTTTATAAAAGAAGGAAGAGTCGCGTTATGGAAAAGCCGTTAAGCCAACAGCAACATGTAAATGAATTGACAATAGGTGAGTTGAAAACTTTAATTTCCGAAACTGTAAAAGAAACAATGGAAGAAGTTATTGAGAATATGGAAGCGCTCGCAAGTAAAAACTTTATCAATTCCGTACATGAAGCGAGAGAAGAATATAAAACCGGAAAGACAACCAAATTAGAAGACTTATTCAATGTTTGAAATTGTTGTTACCGGAAAAGCTGAAAAAGATTTCAAGAAACTTGGTCCTAACACCGGTTTGCATATTGCCAAGAAATTAAAAGAGTATTCAACAAATCCGTTTTTGCACGCTAAGAAACTAACTGATGCAATGTTGGGAGCGTATAGATTTAGGATTGGCAATTACCGGGTAATTGCTGATATAGAAGAAAATAAAATTATTGTTCTTAGAGTAGGGCATAGAAAAGATATTTATAAATAACAGAGAGATTTTTAGCGGATACTAAGTTTTTATAAGCAATATAAAAAACCTCCGGCGTTTTGGAAACGCCGAAGGTTTGGGTTAGCTTTTACTTGTTAGTTCTAGTTAATGGATTAAATAGAATAACAACATGAGCAAACAGACTTAAAAAAAATATTAAATGGAATCGAAAAAATTATATAAAATATTGGAATTGGTTGAGAAGAGTTTTATTTTTGCACTAACAGTACGCGCCACACTTCCCGTCAGATCAGTGTCCAAGGGCGCGTCTTTTGCTTTAAAGTAATTTGAACTTTTAATCCAATATGATAGCAAGAGGTTATAAAAATGGGTAAACAAAAAAAGATTTATACGCACAGAGAATTTATGGAAATGGCAGTCTCTGAAATGAAAAATTCCATTTCAGAACATAGTGAAAAACCTGATCCTAAAGTTGGTGCTATTCTGGTTTCGCCCGATGGAAGAGAATTCATTGAAAAAGCACACCGTGGCGAAATACGTTCCGGTGATCACGCTGAATTTATTTTGTTGGATAAAAAGCATAGGACCAAACCTTTAACCAATTATATCCTCTACACTACTCTTGAACCTTGTGTTGAAAGAAATCCCCCCAAAAGTGCTTGTGTAAATAGGACAGTGAATGCACGAATTAAGAAGGTCTATATTGGAATACAAGACCCCCATCCTTCGGTAAGAGGTGAAGGAATAAAAATATTAAAGAAGAATGGTATTGAGGTAGAATTTTTTGATGCTAACCTTGCTGAAGAAATAAGAAAAGCAAACACTGACTTTATTAAATATGCTGAAGAAGAAGCTAAGAAAGTCCTGGATGGTGAAATTCAAGAAAGTATTGATCCACTAGATAACGCATTGGAAAACATAAGTTTAGACGATTTTTTACCTGAGGCACAAGAAGAACTAATCGAACGTGCAAAACTAAAATTCAAATTGGTTCAAAAGATTTTAATAAATACTTACTCCAGCTTCATCTTGTAAAAACTAATTTAAAAACTAACATTACCAAACCAACGGGACTTGGCTTATTATTGCTCGGCAAGAATCCACAGTTTACATTTACCCAAGCAAGAGTTCAATTCTTTATTCATCAACCCGGCTCGGATGATATAACGGAAAATTTTAATGGGCCGGTGTTGTTACAGCCTGGAAAAATTCAAAAGTATCTTAATATTATTTATCCAAAATATATTTCTCGTAGAACCATGCAAAGAGAGGAGTATTATGATGTCCCGATTGAAGCAATCCGCGAAACTATCAACAATGCAATAGCTCATCGCGATTATTCTATTACTGGTGCAACAATTAAGATTTATATTTACGATGACAAGGTTGAAGTTTTTAGTCCCGGTGTACCGATACACTCTCTGGAAAAATTCAAGAATTTTAATGTTCCCCCGGAAAGCCGAAATCCTAAAATCGCTTATCTTTTTAACGAGATTGATGTAGTAGAGGAACTGGGTTTAGGAATGAAAGAATTGAAAAAAATTGCGGATGAAAAATTTCTCCCTAGACCTTCCTTTAGAATGGATGGGCAGTATTTTATTACTACTCTCTATACTAAACCCGGTGCATATAGTGCCGGTGTTAAAGACAAATTGAAAGAGTTAAATGCTGAAGAAAAAAGAGGATTTAATATAATTACCCAGCGAGGAAGTATTACTTCACCTGAATATCAGGAATTGCTCAATATTGCTGAAAGAACTGCCCGATATCATTTGAAGAAAATGGTTGACATTGGTTTATTGATGGCTGAAGGGGCCGGAAAATCTACTATTTATAAGCTAAAGGAATAGTTCCGGCAAACATACCGGCATGATTGCCGGAATAATTGCCGACATCATTCTTATAGCAGTTATAAAAATAGAATCCGGCAAACATAATGGCAAATTTGCCGGAATAGTTGCCGGTTTAATGTTGTTTGGGAAAATAATTGGGAATTTTTAAGACCCCAATTTGGCGCTTCAAAAAATGAATCTTAAAGGTCGCAAATTGTGACCTTAAAGAAGAGAAGAGGAAAACAACTAAAATATTTACCTTACGCCTTCACCGGGCAAGGTTAAGCAGTTATGATTATAGAGGCTTGCCGTGGCAAGTCTCTATAATTTCTTTATCTTTGAATATTAATTTTTACAACGGAGTGTTATGACAGAATTAATTTGGGACGGAAAGTATAAAGACGGGAAAAAAGTTACCCCTATTCGCATTGCTCTTCCTTTTCAAACCATTGAGACGGTAAACGAAAGTGTACAACAGCGACAACAGACTTTAGATTTTTTAGTATCTGAACCAATGACACAATACGGTAAAGAATGGCGTAACAGGCTTATCTGGGGAGATAAAAAATACGTGCTGCCAAGTTTACTGCCGGAGTTTGCAGGCAAAGTGAATCTAATATACATTGACCCCCCTTTTAATGTCGGCTCTGACTTTTCTTTTACCGCAACTATTGCAGACAACCCCGAAACCGAAGAAGATGAAACAACACAATTTGTTAAGCAACCAAATATCATTGAACAGAAAGCATATCGTGACACCTGGGGGAAAGGACTTGACAGTTATATGCAATGGTTTTATGAAACCGTTTTACTTTTAAAAGAATTGCTTACTGAAGATGGAAGTATTTATGTTCATCTTGATTGGCATATAGGTCATTATGCTAAAGCTGTTTTGGATGAAGTTTTTGGATATGAAAATTTTAGAAATGAAATCGTTTGGGCATATACTGGTCCGGGTTCACCGGGAATGAAACAGTATAATAGAAAACACGATACAATTTTTTGGTATTCGAAAGGAGAAAAGTGGAAGTTTAATGACAAAGTAATTAGAATACCACACAATGAGAAAACAAAAGATAATTTCAAAAAAGGGTTAGTCGGTTCAGGTTTTATTTCTGATACATATGATTTGGATGAAAAAGGGAAAATACCAGAAAGTTGGTGGGAAATAGGAATTGCTGCAAGGTATCCAATTGATGGAGTAAAACGAACTGGGTATGCAACTGAAAAACCTTGGCCGCTATTAGAAAGAATTATTAAAGGAAGCAGCGATGAAAACGATTTGGTATTGGATTGTTTCTGTGGAAGCGGAATTTCTGCAGCAGTAGCAGAAAAAAATAACCGCAGATGGATTACGTGCGACTTGGGAAGATTTGCCATACATACAGCGCGAAAAAGATTTTTGGGGATAGAAAATGTAAAACCGTTCATAGTTCAAAATCTCGGTAAGTACGAAAGACAGCAATGGATGAATGCCGAGTTTGATAACACCGAAGACCGGTTGAAACAAGAACGCACCTATAAGCATTTCATCATCGAACTCTACCACGCAAAACCTTTGGAGGGTTATACCTGGCTGCACGGAGCAAAAGCCGGTAAGATGATCCACGTTGGAAGCGTAGAAGCCCCGGTAACAGTTGAGGACATAAAGGCAACAATAAAAGAGTTTTGGCAATTAGTGGGAAAACGTCTGAACCATGATTCACTTGATTCTAAGATTTCCTTGAGTGAAGAAAAAGACAAAACAAAGATTTCCTTGAGTGAAGAAAAAGACAAAACAAAAAAAAGAGATAATCAAGTTATAAAGGAAATTAGAGTACAAACAAACGGCATAGATTTTTTAGGTTGGGACTTTGCGTTTGATGTAAACGAAACAGCAAAACAATTTGCGGCGGAGAACAAAGTAAATGTTTCATTCAAAAAAATTCCCCGTGAAGTTTTAGAGAAGAAAGCAGTAGAGCAAGGCGATATAAAATTTTATGAATTGGCTTCACTTAAGATAAAAGTTAAAAGAGAAAAGTTGAAAGTAAAAGTCGAGTTGGAAAATTTTATTATACCACCCGATGATGTTCCGCAGGAAGTGCAAGGAAAAATTACCCATTGGAGCCAATGGATAGATTATTGGGCTGTTGATTGGAATTACAAAGATGATACTTTTCATAACGTGTGGCAGAGTTACCGAACAAAACAAAATCCTAAAATTGAATTAACCGTAAACAACATTTATGAAATAGGGGGGAAATACACAGTGTTAGTTAAAGTGATTGATATTTTAGGGAATGACACAACGAAAGCAATTCAAATAAACGTCTGAACCATGATTGACCATGATTGACCATGATTAGCATGAATAGAATAAAATGATTCTTTATGAAGATATAACAAGGAAAATTATAGCGGCTGCAATGAAAGTGCATTCTACATTAGGGAATGGATTTCAGGAAGTTATTTATCAAAGAGCATTGGAGATAGAATTGCCGTTTGAGAATTTAACCTTTAAGAGAGAAATGGAAATGCCGATTTATTATAGGAATGAAAAAATTGGGACACGGAGAGTTGATTTTTTTGTAGAAGACAAAATAATGGTGGAATTGAAAGCACTAATAAAATTGGAAGATGTGCATTTAGCTCAAGCAATGAATTATTTGGAAGCTTATAAAATGGAAATTGGATTACTAATAAACTTTGGAGCAAAAAGTCTAGAGTTTAAAAGAGTTCATAATAATAAACTATTGAAAACAAGTAATCTGCAAATCAAGTAAATCAAGGTTCAGACAAATGGGAAAAAGAAAGACAGACTCCTCTCAGAAAGATATGTTCAATATTCAAGAGCAGTTGAGTACCGCCGCTTGTGTACCGGCAATTCGTGAAGCCGTAAAAGAATGGCGCGCGGATAAATACAAAGGCATCACTGAAACAACGAGAGAATTACTGAATTTTTGGTTTAATACCGACCATGTTCTATACAACGGAATGAATTTCCATTATCACTTAGCGCAGCGCGAAGCAATCGAGACTTTGATTTTTATTTTTGAAGTAAAGAAAATTCGAAACAGAAAAGATTTGTTGGAAAGTTTCGCTTTTACGACACAAGATTTACGGTTACCTCCTTACGATGATTTTGCAAGATATTGTGTAAAGATGGCAACAGGTAGCGGAAAAACAAAAGTAATGGCTATGGCGGTTGTCTGGCAGTTTGCAAATGCAGTTAGAGAAGATGATACCCAATTCGCAAAAAACTTTTTAATACTTGCACCAAACGTTATAGTGTACGACCGTTTGAGGAGTGATTTTGAGAGCGGAAAAATATTTCGGATTGATCCATTAATACCAAAACATTTTCAGTGGTGGTGGGAAATGGAATATTATATGCGGGGTGACACGGAAAGGACAAACAGTCAGGGTTCTTTATACCTAACCAACATTCAACAATTTTATGAAAGAGCAAATAAAGGGGACGATGAAGAAAGTGACGCAATGACTGCGATGCTAGGCTCGCGTCCGCCATCAAGTAAATCAGAAATATCTGATTTTGATGAACGCATTGCCAAACGAGACGGTTTATTGATGGTGCTAAATGATGAAGCACATCATACCCATGATGAAGAAAGTGAATGGAATAAATTCATCCGCAAACTTCATACTGCAAAACCACTTTCAGCACAACTTGATTTTTCCGCAACTCCACGTTATAGTAAAGGAAGTTTGTTCGCATGGACGGTATTTGATTATCCTCTAAAGCAGGCAATACTTGACAGAATTGTTAAGAGACCGATAAAAGGTATTTCAAAAATTGATGAGGCAAAGTCAGACATTTCCAGCGTTCGCTACAAAGGATTTTTAACTGCCGGTGTTGAAAGATGGAGGGAATACACGGATCAACTAGCGCCGCTAAAGAAAAGACCAATACTCTTTGTGATGATGAATAATACTGATGAAGCAGATGACATTGGCGATTGGTTGCGAACAAAATATCCAAAAGAATTTGGCGGAGATAAAACACTTGTAATCCATACAGACAAATCCGGTGAAGTATCAAAAAAAGATTTGGATTCTGCAAGAAAAACAGCAAGAGATGTGGATGATGATAAAAGTCCGGTGAATGCGATCATTTCCGTTTTAATGCTGCGGGAAGGTTGGGATGTGCAGAATGTAACGGTGGTAGTTGGTTTACGTCCCTACACAGCGAAAGCAAATATTCTTCCCGAACAAACGATCGGGAGAGGTTTGCGGCTAATGTTTCGTAATCTTGCAGGGGATTATACAGAACGAGTTGATATAATCGGCAACAAAGCATTTATGGAATTTGTTGAAGACTTAGAAAAGTTAGAAGATTTGAAGTTTGATACTTTCCAGGTAGGGAAAGATAAATTAAAAATACTCACTGTTCAGCCGATGGAAGATAAGAAGAAATATGACATAGGAATCCCAGATATCTCACCAATACTTACCAGAAAAAAATCCTTAGCAGAGGAAATTGGAGGGATTGATGTGATGAAGTTTAATATTAACACGCTTCCATTAATTGGAAAAGAGGTTGGCGAGACAAAGACTTTTATTTACGAAGGGAGGGATATTCTTACAGATGAAAAATTATTGGAAAGGGAATATTCAATTCCACCAGCACAGACGGCACAAGAAGTTATTGGTTACTATGCAAGACGTATAACGCAAAACATAAAACTTCCTTCACAGTTTGCCGTCTTAGCTCCAAAGCTAACAGAGTTTTTTGAACACAAAGCATTTGGGCAAACAGTTGACTTGAGCGACAAGAATGTAATTCTTGCAATTAGTAGTAACGTAGCGAGTTATGTTGTAATAAAAGAGTTTGAAAAAGTTTTACGAGAAATTGTAATTGAGCAGAAGGAGCCACAGTTGCTTTCAGCGAATCGTTTGCTTGCAACTACTCCGCCCTTTCCAACTTCAAAGAAAATCTTAGCAGCTAAAAAGACAATATTCAATTACACACCATGTGACAATGACTTTGAATATGACTTTGCAAAATTCCTTGAGAAGGCAAACGACATAGAAGCATTTGCAAAACTTCCCGAGCAATTTGGTTTCTGTATTCAATACACCGATACACTTGCAAACATTAGGAACTATTATCCAGACTTCATTGCCATTGCAGATGACGAAACAAATTGGATAGTTGAAACGAAGGGGAGAGAAGATATTGAAGTGCGGTTGAAAGACAACGCAGCAATTAACTGGTGTAGAACAGCAACTGAATTGACGCAAGAAAATTGGAAGTATATCAAAGTACCGCAAAAAGAATTTGAGCAACTGCATCCGGATAGTTTTGAAGAGTTGTTAGTTGTTTTGAATCCACCGGCATTGTTTGATGACTAAAAAACGTATTAGAATGTGTTATGGATTTAATTAAGTATTGGAAAAGAGAAATGGAAATTATAAACAATAACGCATACTCGAAAAATGATGAAATAGATTAGTTCCGATGTTTGTAAATGATGAAGAGAGAAAAAAATAATGCCAAACTATAATTTTATTGATTTATCACCTGTTGATTTCGAAGAATTATCAAGAGATCTGTTACAAAAACATTATGGAGTGTTTCTAGAGAGTTTTAAGGAAGGGCCAGATCAAGGTATTGATTTAAGGTATTCTAATGACAATGAGAACACCTTAATAGTGCAGTGCAAACGTTATTCTTCTATTGCTAACCTGAAAAAAAATCTTAAAAATGAAGTTAAAAAAGTTAGAAAACTTTCGCCCAAAAGGTATGTTATCGTAACATCGGTAAATCTCACAACTAAAAAAAAAAACGATATCAAAACTATCTTCAAAGATGTCAGGTTATTTCTTAAGGATATTTTTGGGCAAAAAGATATTAACAATTTGCTAGGCAAATATCCAGATGTTGAGAAAAACCATTATAAATTGTGGCTTAACAGTACAAACGTGTTAGAAAAGATTATACATACTAGCATTTATAACCGATCTGACTTTGAAAGGGAGGAAATTGAAAGAGAAATAAAGATATTTGTAACAAATGATAGTAATAAAGAAGCTTCTGAAATACTTAATCAAAATAATTATGTTATCATTTCTGGAATCCCGGGAATAGGGAAAACCACTTTAGCCAGAATGTTGTTATACACGTTTTTATTGGATGATTGGGAATTAATCCCTTTATCTGCCGATATTAAAGAAGCTGAAGATGTTTATCAGAAAGGAAAAGCTCAAGTATTTTATTATGACGATTTTTTAGGGACTAATTTTCTCGCAGCATTAATACCCAAAAATGAAGATAAGAGAATAATAAAATTTATTGAAAGGATTAAAAAATCAAGTGATAAAAAACTTATTCTTACTACTAGAGAGTATATACTTAATCAGGCAATCCATAATTATGAAGCTTTACAAGATAAATCCGTGGAAGTTGGGAAGTGTACAATAGACCTCAAGAAGTATAATAAACTTATTAAAGGAAAAATATTATACAATCATTTGTTCTATTCAGGTTTGGACTATTTTTTCTTTCAAGATTTATTAAACGAAAATAGATTTCTAAGAATAATAAATCATCAAAACTATAATCCAAGAATTATTCAATATTTAACAGATAAGAAATTCTTGGGCGATTTAAGCAGCAATAGCTATTACAACTTTTTTATGGAAAACTTAGCTAATCCTCAACATATTTGGAATTATGCTTTTACTTCACATATATCATCCATTTCACGATACTTATTGATTGTTTTTCTAAGCCTTGGGGAACCCATATTTAAAGAAGATTTATATGTAGCCTTATCTTCTTTTTTTGAAAAAAATGAGAAACAATACGGAATTAAGCTCAATGAAATTGAATATGATAGAGCGTTGAAGGAATGTGAGAGAACTTTTATAATCATTGATAAAACCTACAATAATAAAATTCTCATAAAATTTCAAAATCCGTCGATAGAGGACTTCTTGTTAAATTACCTCAACAATTATCATGAACTTGTTAAACACCTAATAAACGCTTCAATATTCTTCAATCAATTCTTCGAAATATATTCAACAAGAAAATATCGTCAAACAGTTAATTTAGATGAAACATTACAAAGATTACTTTTTGTTAAAATAAAAAAGGTCTTTTATTCTATCCCGGTATCAACACTAATCCAAAGGTTTGATATAAAGGATTATAAATATTATTGGACTAGAGACAAGTATGAAAAAATTGAAAGATTAAAAATATTATCAAGATTTTATGATTTAAGTGTCTCAAAAAATGTTTTGGATTTTTTGTATGATGAATTCAATCAAATCGAATTAGAAAAAGAAATATTTAGTAGTGATGAATTAAATAGTTATCTCACGTTGGTTGATATGATAAATGAACAAATAAAAATTGATGGGGAAAACATTATCGACAAAATTTTTACAAAAGAGAAGATTGAGAATTTTGAAGATATTAAGGAAGCTATAAGATTAAAAGATATTTTTCCAGATAAATATACTGCGATTGCACAGAGTTTAGACAACAAAATTGCGGTAACAATTAAAAATGCTATATCAAATGAATATTCATATTTAGAAAATTATTTAACTAAAGATAAAATTGAAGAATTCATTGATGAACTCTCTATTTTAGAAAACGATTTCAACTTAGAATTAGCAAATTATCGTGAAAAAGCAGTTGGTTTAATGTCAGAATTAGAAGAAGAGAAGGAGGAAGAAAAGAAAGAAACCAAAAGTATTCCAACCCTTCAGGAAAAAATAATAGCTGATGATGAAGTTTTAATAAATATTTTTCAGACACTGAAAACTGGGGAATAGTGCGATGACGCATTTATTTCATATGATATTTATAAATATGTTAATAAACAATAAGATGATTTATGATAATAAAAAAAATCACAATTGAAAATTACCGGGGTATAAAAGCGAAACAAGAAATAGTATTGTCTTCTTTTACATCATTAGTTGGTAAGAATGATTCAGGAAAATCTATCGTGTTAAACGCGATAGCAACATTTTTAGACCCTAAAAACTACCCAACGGTTGAATCAGATTTTAATGATCCCCTAAAACCAATCCACCTAGAGTGTCATTTTGTTGATACTAATATTAAAGTATTGTTGGAAGAAAAAATCAAGAGCAAAATAAAGAAAAATGACGGTTTAGATGAATTCATGAATGATATACTTTTTGGTGATACATTAATATTTCAAAAAGTTATTACTTCTGTTGGTAAAAATATTCAAACAGAGAATATTTTAATGAAAGATTATGACCATGAAGATTTATCTTCCCTTTATTCAAAAAGTGATGAAGATCTTGGTGATATTTTAGAAAAGTATAAAATAGAAATCCCTGTAAAAGGAAAAGGGAGAAATTCTAAACTTGAGAAAATTAAATTCATAAAAGAATATTGCATTATAAATAGTATTCCTAAGATTATAAGACCAATCCCTGATGAATACAAAATATCGTTATTGTTACCAAGTGTCGAATTGTTTATCTCAGATTATGGTTTAAAAGCGGATACAAGTTTTAAAACAAATTCTGTTTCCGAAATTCAAAATTACTTCAAACGTGAAACCGAAGATGACACAAAAAAGTTGAAAATTGTTGAAAAAGAAATTCTGTACGAGATGAATGTTGAAGCTGATGCTATAAAAGAATACATGCTTGATTATACATCTTCTATTGAGAAAGTTGAAATAATACCAACGATTGTTTGGAAAGATGCAATTAAAAGTGTTGATGTAAGTTTTCAATTTAGCGGTGACTTGAAACCCATACCAATGAGTCATAAAGGAAGCGGATACAGAAGGTTATTTATGGTGGCAAGATTTCGATATTTGGCTGAAAAAAACAAAGGGAATAATATTATCTACTTAATAGAAGAACCGGAGACGTATCTACATCCGTCAGCTCAAGAAGATTTATTAAGTGCCTTTAAGAATTTATCGGAAGACAATCAGATAATTATAACCACTCATTCTCCGGTTTTTACTGGTTCAACAGAATATGATGCAGTGATATTGTGTAAAAAAGAGGGTCAGTCATTTTATGAATGTGCAGATGAAAATAATAAACAGAAGTTTATAATGAAAATTGTTGAGGAGTTAGGTATTAAACCGTCGTTTAATTTAAGGGACAAACACGAAAGGATTGTTTTTGTTGAAGGTAAAAATGATGTTTTGTTTTATGATGTTATTTGTAGAAAAATATTTGGTAAAAATCTTTTAAAGAATGAAAATATACTTGTTCTACCATTCGGGGGTGGTGAGGATATTGAGAGTTTTATCAATATAGATTATTTTGATGCATCTGGAAGAGATTTATTTCTTATTGTAGATAGTGATAAACATTCAAATAAACAGAATAAACAACAAGGAAGAATTGCAGAGTTTAATAAGAAAGATAAGGGTAAAGGATATATTCTTAAGAAAAGTTGTATCGAAAATTACTATCATCCAAGGGCTTTTGAGAGAGTATATGATTTACCAGTTAATACTTTTGATTTCATAGATGATGAAGCGGATGCAAGAAAAATCTTAAAATCAATTGTTGAAGAAAAAGGATTAATTAACATAAAAGAAAAAAATAATATTAATGTTTTTGAGGAAACAACAACAGACGAATGGAAAGAAGTATTAGAACAAGAGTTAATCGATTTTATTAATGAAATAATAAGATGACGTCAATAATTTATGTCAGGTTAGACTATTTCTCATTGGTAATAATTAAAAATATTTTTTTGGTTGGATAGGAGAATTATGATACCCCTTCGGGCTTAAAGGGAAAACAAATATGAGAAATCCCGAAGGGATGAAATGATTATAGAATAAATGCAACATAATAAAATTAAACCTCGAAGTGGTTATAGTAGTATCTCCCACAATTCTTTTCTTCCCAATAATTTACGATCATGGGGTATTACTCAAATGAGTACGACTCATTTCAGAATTTCTATGTTTGAATACTCAAAATCATTTTATGATGATTATCCTTATAGGTCATAAGGTTTAAGCTTCTTCAACTGGAGACGAATAATTGCCGCCATATTGCAAAAGAATTATTTTCCTTAACTCTTTGTATATTTCACCTGAAAATAACTGTGAATATGAGTCAGGTTGAAAATGAAAAAATTATTATATAGCTTTTGTATACTCTTTGTAACGCTCTCAACGTTTACAAGCGCGCAAAAAGTATTTCATGCAAAAATTGAAGGGGAGATCGATCTGGGATTAGCTCCCTTTGTAAGAAGAGTAATTTCCGAAGCGGAAGCGCAAAACGCACAAGCCGTGGTTTTTGAAATTAACACATTCGGCGGTAGAGTTGATGCAGCAACACAAATTAAAGATGCCATCCTTGAAAGTAAAGTTTTAACAATTGCTTTTGTAAAAAACCGTGCGATATCGGCAGGAGCGTTAATCACCCTTTCGTGTAAAAAAATTGCAATGGCTCCCGGTAGTTCTATCGGCGCTACTACGGTAGTGGATCAATCCGGACAGAAACAATCCGAGAAATATCAATCCTACATGCGTTCCGAAATGCGCTCTACCGCAGAAAAAAACGGAAGAAGGACGGACATTGCCGAAGCGATGGTTGACGAACGAGTTATTATCCCCGGTGTTGACGATAGTACAACACTGGTAACCTTAACTTCTGCCGAAGCGCTAAAGTATCACATCTCCGATACCACCGCTGCAAGTCTTTCAGAAGTGTTGGCTGCATTTGATATACACAACGCAGTTATAGTAGAAGCAAGATCAAATTGGGCGGAGGAATTTGTCAGTTTTCTTAATAATCCTGTTGTCTCTTCCTTGCTTATCATGATCGGGTTGGTTGGACTTTACACCGAAATCAAAACGCCCGGTTGGGGTTTCGCGGGAACCATTTCTCTAATCGCATTGGCGCTCTTCTTCGGTTCTTCTTTCATTTTACAGATCGCTTCAATATTTCAAATATTATTATTTGTGATCGGAATAATCTTACTCATTCTGGAAATATTTGTGATCCCCGGTTTTGGCATTACCGGCATTGCGGGAATTATATTAGTGATCGGTTCGATCTTCTTCTCGCTGTTTAATGCGGAATTTTATTTTGATTCGAATATTCTATTTACCGCAATTATCCAACTCGGTACAGCCGTTTTCTCTTCAGTCGTTATCATGTTTTTGTTGGTGAAATATCTTCCCAAGTCAACCACTTTTCATAGATTAGTTCTTTCGGACGAGAATGCATCTCAAAATGGTTTTAGCGCACATCCTTCTTATGAAATTCTTTTAAATGAAACGGGAGAAGCTTTTACAACACTTCGCCCTGCCGGAACAGCCATAATTAACGGGCAGCGTTATGATGTAGTTACCGCGGGAGATTTTATTGAAAGAGGCTCGCAGATAAAAGTTATTAAAGTTGAAGGAATGAGGATTGTCGTTCAAAAAATTTAGGGGAAAAGTTAAGTGGTAGTTTGTAATTTCAAAATTGGAATGGTATTTATTATCTATTATAATATTCAAGCAGTAATACTCAAGGAGCACTTTCATGAAATTAATTTTCAGCGTTTTTCTATTTACAATACTATGCGCGTTCACTATGCAATCGGATAAAAATAAAGTGGACAATCCGTTTTTCCACGAATGGAAAACTCCCTTCGGGACACCCCCTTTCAACGAGATAAAAGATGAACATTTCATGCCCGCTTATGAAGAAGGGATGAAGCAACAAGTAGCCGAAGTTGAACAAATCATCAACAACAAAGAAAAAGCGACATTCAAAAATACTATTGAAGCATTTGAAAAGAGCGGAAAACTTTTCACCAAAGTTAATAACGTCTTTAACGGGTTGAACGGCGCAAACACTAATCCTAAGCTTCAAGAAATTGCACAAATAACCGCCCCCCTGATCTCAAAACATTTCGATGAGATTTATCTGAATGAAAAATTCTTTGATCGCGTGAAAAGTATTTATCAGGAAAAGGATAAACTTAATCTTACAACCGAACAAAAAGTAGTTCTTGAACATTATTATAAAGATTTTGTTCGAGGCGGTGCTAACCTTAATAAAGCGGATAAAG
The DNA here is from genome assembly GCA_041667115.1 of Ignavibacteriaceae bacterium. Taxonomy (GTDB): domain Bacteria; phylum Bacteroidota; class Ignavibacteria; order Ignavibacteriales; family Ignavibacteriaceae; genus UBA1563. Next base: position 53,729 of record JBAYFO010000011.1, read on the forward strand.
AAAAGTTTAAAAAGATAAATGAAGAACTCTCGCTCCTCGGCGTAAAGTTTGGTGAAAACATATTGAAAGAATCCAATGCTATCGGTTTGGTGATAGATAAGAAAGAAGACCTCGCCGGATTGCCCGAAGGTGTTATCCAAGGTGCTGCAGAAACCGCAAAAGCAAAAGGTCTTGACGGCAAGTGGGCATTTACACTGCAGCGACCAAGCTTTACTCCATTCCTTCAATATTCTCCCAAAAGAGAGCTTAGAGAAAAATTATTTAAAGCATACATCACCCGCGGAAATAATAATAACGAGTTGGATACGAAAAAGATTCTAACAAAAATGGCTTCTTTGCGTGTTGAAAAAGCTGCTTTATTAGGATATAAAACCTACGCTGATTTCAGATTAGAAATTAATATGGCGAAGAATCCGGAAAATGTTTACAAATTTCTGAATGATTTATGGAAACCTTCTTTGCACAAAGCCGGTGAAGAAGTAGCCGATATGCAAAAGATGATCGATGCGGAAGGGGGAAATTTTAAACTTCAGCCGTGGGATTGGTGGTACTATTCGGAAAAAGTGAGAAATGAAAAGTATGCGCTCGATGGAGAAATGCTGCGTCCTTATTTCAAACTTGAAAATGTAATTGCCGGGGCGTTTGGTGTTGCAACAAAACTGTATGGGTTTCAATTCGTCGAGCTAAAAAATATTCCCGTTTATCATCCTGATGTAAAAGTTTTTGAGGTGAAAGAAGCTAACGGCAAGCACGTTGGGATTTTATACACTGACTATTTCCCGCGAGATAGTAAACGCAGCGGCGCGTGGATGAGTGAGTTTACAAGTCAATCCAATATCGATGGGAAATTTATTTCCCCAATAATTTATAACGTTGGTAATTTTACAAAACCTACGGCAGATAAACCTGCGCTCTTAAGCTTTGATGATGTTAACACCTTGTTTCATGAGTTCGGTCATGCGTTGCACTATTTGATTGCCACTTCGGTTTATCCTTCGGGTAAAAGAGTTCCGGTGGATTTTGTTGAATTGCCTTCACAGGTTATGGAAAACTGGGCATCCGATCCGGTAGTTTTAAAAATGTATGCAAAGCATTATCTGACCGGAGAACCGATGCCGGATGCATTGATCAATAAAATTGTTACCGCCGGGCATTTCAATCAAGGATTTGAAACAACTGAGTACTTAGCGGCATCATTGCTTGACATGGATTGGCATACCATTTCCGATACCATCGAAAGAGACCCGATCAAATTTGAAAAAGCATCTCTTTCTAAACACGGATTGATCCCCGAAATTGAATCGCGTTATCAGAGTACAAATTTCCAGCACATTTTTGCTGATGACGGCTATGCGGCTGGATATTACGGATATGTTTGGGCTGCGGTTTTAGATGCCGATGCGTTCGCTGCTTTCAAAGAAAAGAATGATGTGTTTGATAAAACAACTGCCAAAGCATTCAGACATCTTTTGGAAAAAGCAGGGAGTGATGATCCGATGGTTCTTTACAAACAGTTTAGAGGAAGAGAACCCAAGACCGATGCATTATTAAAGAAACGCGGTTTACAATAATCACGCACAAAAGTTGAACACAAAAAAGCCTAAGCAAAATTATTGCTTAGGCTTTTTTATAATACAATGAGCATTATTATTGTTTGGTTCAAACAATACCTATAAAAGTTCCAGAATGTTTGTTGTCTTTGTGTACTGTCTTTGGGTAACTTTCTGCATGCCGCCCGTTCTTGAAGGAGCGTTCATGCTCATCTCTATCGTTAAATACAAATTAGTTTTTGATCTTTCAACCAATCCTTTTGACAAGTTAAAATAAATTTTTCCTTCACCCGTATACGATGGTGATTTTACCGTTACTTTTGCTTGTTTAGCTCTTTCCGAAATTTTGTATTGAGAAGCCAACCCGGCATCAATAACTGCAAGATTGTCGTCTTTATATTTTTCAAAACTTGTGATCTTGAACTTCAACGTATTTGTCATTTCAAAGAAAGGAAGTTGAGCAGGCGGATTCGTTAACGACCAGACTGAATCTTTCTTTACTTGTTGATCGGGTAACTTTCTAAAAACTTGCGTAAGCAGCGGACGTAAAGCTCCTTCAGAAATTTGTTGCTGAAGCATTTTCTTTTCTTCTAACGAAACAGAATCTTTTAATCCTTTTAATTCCAATATTTTATTTGCGATCCTATCGGTTCTAAAAAATTCAAGGATGTCACCTTTTGGAGAAATTCTTGCCGTGAATGGATTATTAATGATGGCTTCATAGTCGGAGTAATTTTTTTTATCCTCTGCCGACAGTTTACTTCCTGATTGATATGTGAAAGTTTTTCCATTTCCGGAGGCATCAAGTTTAACGGAGGTGAAAGTAAACTCAATTTCCATCACTCCGTCTTTATCAACATCTTTTACCGAGAGCTTTAATAAATACGTAAGCGTTTGTTTAATTATTTGAGCGATGGAAGTATCCGCCTTAATTGATTGATTATCATCGGTTATGCTGGTTAAACGGTATTGATAATCGTTTCCTTTTTTAAGGGAATATTTCAGATCAACGGAAGAAAAAGAACCGTCGGTAATCGGAACAGTCTTAATATCTGATGAGTCAAAGGCGGTAGATAAAGTCTTTCCTTCTTTTTTCGGGTCTTCATTTTTATTACAGCCGATAAAAAGCGGAAGAAGGAGCAGCGTGAGAACAAATAGTTTTTTCATTAGAATCCTTTAATAAAGTAAGTATTTTTTTCTTGTTTCTTTGAACTTGGCAAGCTCCTTTTGATAGGACTTATAAATTTTAGTTGGAGCAACATTCTGTAGAATCTGTTTTCTTATCTTTGTATCTCCTGAAAGAAGATCAATCGATTTTTCTTTAAACGAAAATTCTTTTGGATATAGTTTATGTAAAACCGAAAGTAACGCAATCCCGAATTTTACAGATTCAACTTTTCTTTTATCAGTTACTTTTATTGCAATACCGCTGCAAAGTTTTCCTTCATACTTAGGATTGACGGCTACATTAGGAATATCTTGCGGGGTAAAAGAAGTTTCTTTAAAAGAAAGTCCCTTAAATTTATAAACTTGTAATGCTTTAACCAATTTCTTTCCATTTATAAACGGAGCCCCAATTGTTAGAAAGGGTAGTTCTGTTCCTCTTCCTTCGGAAATGTTTGTTCCTTCAATCAAACAAGTTCCCGGGTAGAGGAGGGCAGTGTTTAAGTCAGTAATGTTTGGAGATGGTTTTATCCAGGGGAGATTTAAATCATCATAAAAATAAGTTCGCTTCCAATTTTTTATCTTCAAGACAGTCAGATCTGCGTGGAGATTATTTCCCAGAAGATGCTCTTCATTAAAATAATTTGCGAGTTCACCGAATGTCATTCCGTGCGCGATTGGAATAGGAGCAATTCCGACAAACGAACTTAATGAATCTTGACGGATAGGTCCGTCAACATAAACTCCACCAATCGGGTTAGGTCTATCCAGCACGAGAATCGGGATATGATTTTCAGCCGCTGCTTGAATAGTATAATAAAGGGTAGAAAGATAGGTGTAAAAACGGGCACCGACATCCTGCATATCAAACAAAAGTAAATTTACATTTTTCAACATTTCTTTTGTAGGTTTTTTATCTTTTCCATACAAAGAATAAATTGGCGCTTGGGTTTTTTCATCAATAAAATTTTCAACCTTTTCTCCCGCTTGCGCTTGACCGCGGAGTCCATGTTCGGGGCCGAATAATGCGGTAATCTTAATTCTGTACTCTGATGAGTAAAGAGCGTCAATGAGATGTTTCCCGTTGCTTAATACCGCAGTGTGGTTTGTAACTATCCCGAGATTTCTTCCTTCAACAAAATCAGGATATTCGGAAAGGATAAGATCGGCACCGGTAACAATATTGACCTTTGTTGATTGTCCAAAATTTGTTTGTAGTAGAAAAAGCGCGACGAGCATTAATTTATAAATCATTTTTAAAATGTCTCCTTGCCAGCGACCATGCCGCTAAAGTTAATCCATCCCAAATAATATTTTTATTGATCATTTCTTCAATTTCTTTTGGAGCTAATTCCAATAATTCAAATTCTTCCGTTACGTCTTTCGGAAGGGGAGAAGAAAATAAATCTTTTGCGAGAAACACTTTAGAGATTTCATCTGCCGCACCCGTAAAAGGGGCAAATTCTCCAATCTCTAAAATTGATGATGCAGAAAATCCGGTTTCTTCCCGAAGTTCTTTTAAAGCATTTTCGTTATAAGAGATTCCTTCTTCCATTCCGCCACACGGAAACTCGATACTTTCACGTTCATTTAAATAACGGTACTGTTTTACCATCAAAATATTTTTTGCGGAAGTTACAGGAATAATCATTGATGAACCGGCCGTGTGAACGTAATGATACACACCGCTTCTCCCGTTTTCTAATTGAAATTCATCGATCCGGTAGCTCCAATGATCATTTTGGAATTTGGTTTGTGAAGAGATTTTTTGCCAGTGGAGCAATGTTAATCTATATAATTGTTTAATAATTCTTGTCTTGAGAAAAAATGGGCAATTTCAATTGCAGCATTTTCATCAGAGTCGGAGCCATGCACGGCATTTTCACTTTTGCTGTCAGCATATAATTTACGGATGGTTCCTTCCTCCGCTTCCGCCGGATCAGTGGCGCCGATAAGTTTTCGATATTCGGCTACGGCGTTTTCTTTTTCCAAAGCCAGTGCAACCACGGGACCGGAAATCATGAATGCAACTAAGTCGTTATAAAACGGACGTTCCCTATGCACTTCATAGAATCCTTGAGCTGATTCCTTTGATAGTTTTGTCATTTTCATCGCTTTAATTTTGAAACCGGCTTCGGTGAATTTTGTTATTATTTGTCCAACTAGATTTTTTTTTACTGCATCAGGTTTTATCATTGCAAAGGTTTTATTCGTCATTTACTTTCCATTACTGGTGAATATAAAATTGCGTCATCCAGGAGTAACATGAATGACGCGTTATCAATTTTAATTTAAGATTGCTGAAAACTATTTTTTTGTCTTCTGAGCCGTAGTTTTTATAGGCTTTTTATCGCCATAAAAATCTTCCAAAGCTTTTTTCATGGTGATGCCAATTTCAGCGGGACTTTCAACAACTTTGATTCCTGCTTTTTTCATAGCAGTCATTTTTTCGGCGGCAGTTCCTTTCCCACCGGAAATGATCGCACCTGCATGTCCCATTCTTCTTCCGGGAGGTGCTGTTCTTCCGGCAATAAATCCTACAACAGGTTTTTTAACATTCTTTTTTATGAACGTAGCGGCGTCCTCTTCAGCGCTTCCACCAATTTCTCCGATCATAACAATTCCTTCGGTTCCCGGATCGTCATTAAACATCTTAATGATGTTTATAAATTGTGAACCGATAATCGGGTCTCCACCAATCCCTACGCAGGTTGATTGTCCGATACCCAAATCGGTTAATTGTTTTACAGCTTCGTACGTAAGTGTTCCGCTGCGCGAAACAACACCTATCTTGCCTTGTTTATGAATAAATCCGGGCATGATACCAACTTTAGCTTGTCCGGGAGAAATTACTCCAGGGCAGTTTGGTCCAATTAACACAACATCTTTATCTTTAATTGCGTTATATGTCATCGTCATATCTTTTGCGGGAATTCCTTCCGTAATACAAATGATGACTTTTATTCCACAAGTAGCAGCTTCTAAAATAGCATCAGCCGCAAAAGCCGGGGGAACAAAAATAACCGAAGTATTTGCTTTAGCAATTTTGACAGCTTCGGCTACGGTATTAAAAATGGGGATGTCGGTATCGTCAAACTTGGTTCCGCCTTTCCCGGGAGTTACTCCGGCAACGACGTGTGTTTTGTATTCGATCATTTGTTTTGCATGAAAAGAGCCTTCGCCGCCGGTAATGCCTTGCACAACCAGCCGCGTTTTTTTATCAACAAGAATACTCATTATTATTTCCTTTGTTAGCTAAGATTATGATTTCCTTTATCTAAAATTACTGAATTTGCACGAAAAAACAGTCACTCTTTTTGAAAATGATTAAGAAAATCAAGTTCAGTTTCTAATCCAACAAAAATTAGTTAATTTTAGTCCGTCCAGTTACAATCATTATAAATATTAGGAGCGCTCAATGAATCTTGCTGTTGTGGGGACCGGTTATGTCGGACTTGTCTCCGGTACTTGTTTTGCTGAAATAGGAAACAATGTTATTTGTGTTGATAACCACGTAGAGAAACTTAAAAAATTAAAAAACGCCGAGGTTACTATTTATGAACCCGGACTTGAAACAATTTTCTATAGAAATATTGCTAAAAACAGATTAGCCTTTACTGATAACTTAAAAGAAGCAGTACTTAATTCTGAAATTATCTTTCTTTGTTTACCCACTCCGCAGGGTGATGACGGTTCAGCTGATTTGCAGTATGTTCTCGGAGTTGCAGAAAGCATCGGGAAGATTTTAAAAGAAAATGATGACAAAGATTTTAAAATTATCGTAAACAAAAGCACAGTTCCCGTTGGGACAGCAAAAAGAGTTTCCGATCAGATTGCTAAAGCCGGCGTGAAAAATTTTGATATTGTTTCAAACCCGGAATTTTTACGCGAAGGTTTTGCAGTGGATGATTTCTTGAAACCGGATAGAATTGTTATAGGCACGTCAAACGAAAATTCTATGCAAAAAATGAAAGAGCTGTATGAACCTTTTGTTCGACAGGGTAATCCTATTCTAACTATGGATACTGCAAGTGCAGAGGTTACTAAATATGCAGCAAATTCTTACTTGGCAATGCGCATTACATTTATGAATGAGCTTGCGAATTTCTGTGAAAAAGTTGGGGCTAACATTGACATGATCCGCCGTGGAATGGGAACGGACAATAGAATCGGGAAAAGATTTTTATTCCCGGGAATCGGATACGGTGGTTCCTGTTTTCCGAAGGATGTAAATGCGTTGATAAAAACTTCAGAGGAAAACGGATCTCCCTTAAAAATATTAGATGTAGTTGATAAAGTAAATAAAGCTCAAAAGCTGGTGCTTGTAAATAAAGTTCTGGCTCATTTTAATAATGATATCAAAGGGAAGCATTTTGCCGCCTGGGGATTAGCGTTCAAACCAAATACGGACGATATGCGCGAAGCTCCTTCGGTCGTTATCATAAATGAATTATTAAAGCATGGAGCAACTGTTTCGGCACATGATCCCGTTGCCGCTTCATCTTCTAAGTTTTACCTCCAGGACAGAATTACCTACGCAGAAAATGAATATGCTGCGTTAGATAATGCCGATGCACTCTTAATTTTTACCGAATGGAATGAATTTAGAAATCCCGATTTTGCAATTCTTTCAACCAAATTGAAAAATAAAGTGATCTTCGACGGAAGAAATATTTTTGAACCGTTAAAGATGAAAGAATTACATTACACCTATTATAGTATCGGTCGGGACGTAGTGAAAGGTTAAAAAAATGAAACGAAGATTATTTGTTGTTTTCATCTTTCTGATTCTTCAATATAATTTTGCAGAAAGCGTTCAACAGTATGGTGCTATTGGTGATCTGAAATTACAGAGCGGAAAAATTCTCCACGAGTGTAAAATTGGCTACCGCACTTTTGGTTCATTAAATCAAGAAAGATCAAACGCAATTCTGTATCCCACATGGTTTGCCGGTGTAAGCAAAGATGTTGTTGGACTTCTTGGTGCGGATAAATTGATAGATACAACAAACTATTTTGTTATCGTTGTTGATGCTTTAGGGAATGGGGTCTCAACCTCGCCAACAAATTATAAAGCTGAAATTCCATTCCCGCAAATAACTATTCGGGATATGGTTGAATCGGAATTCGTACTGGTAAAGAATATTCTCGGTATCAATCACTTGTTTGCGGTAATCGGTGGCTCAATGGGAAGTATGCAAGCTTTTGAATTTGCCGTCGCTTATCCCGACTTTATGGATAAAGTTATTCCTTATGCGGCTTCTCCTAAAATCACCTCAAACGAAAAAATTATTTTTTCGTTGATGAAAGAGATCATCGTTTCCGGGAAAAAATATGGCGAACCGGAAGATGAAATTATTAAAAAGCTTAATATTATGATACAACTTTTGGCGCGAACACCGGCAAACATAAACAAGAACTATCCCGGGGGGAAATTTGCGGATCTTGAAAAAAGGTTTGAAAAAACTTCTCCGATTTTTACATCCGCATGTTATTTGACGCAACTCGATGCGATGTATACGCACGACATTACGCGGGATTATCATTCGTCATTTGAAGAAACAGCAAAGCATATTAAAGCTAAGCTTTTCATTATAGTTTCGGAAACGGATCTTTTGCTTAATCCAAAACCGGCGCTTGAACTAGCTCAGTATGCTAAAGCGAAAACTCTTTTACTAAAAAATGATTGTGGTCATCTGGCGGTCGGATGTGATATGGAATTATGTAGAACAGAAATTCAAAAATTTCTTGCAACTAAATGATAAGGAAGCTCATGAAAAATTTGCTTACAACAATATTTCCTTTTTTTATTTTGTTCGGAATGATTTTTATGAAAGCACAATCGTTAAAACCGGGTTGGATTGAAGAGTCCACACTAAAGTTAGAAGGGCAGTTAATTCAAAAATATGGAGTATCGCAGAAAGATAGAATCGAAAAAGGGATTGCTCAGGTGGCTGAATTTTGGCGCGAAAGCGACGGCAACCGGAATGAATTTGAGAATTTTATAAATGCAAATTATGCAGGTGATGCCGATACTCACAACCAACTATTTGAAAGATTCGAATATCTTTTAGAGCAAACCGATGGACATTTCAATAAATTGAGTTTGGATTATCGCCGTCAGGCGGATCTGGAATTAGGTCCTATTTTACCGGTTGATGAAGTATTTGCCGGGTATGATCCTTCTGCACACATCAATGATGACTTCTTCCAAAATAAAATTGCGTTCGTTGTGTTGCTAAATTTTCCATTGACAACTCTGGAAGAACGGTTATCGAAAAGTGAGTTATGGTCTCGTAAAGATTGGGCTGAAACGCGGTTGGCTCAGCGCTTTGCTAAAAGAATACCTGCAGAAGTGAACTTAGCTATTGGTGATGCTTCTGCAAAATCTTCCGCGTATATTGCAGGGTATAACATTTGGATGCATCATGTACTAAGCGAAAAAGAAGAGAGGCTCTTCCCACAAAAAATGAGATTGCTTTCACACTGGAATCTACGCGATGAATTAAAAGCAAATTATCAAGTTGGAAAAGATGGATTAGCAAAACAGAGAATAATTCAAAAAGTTATGGAAAGAATCGTTGACCAGACCATACCAGAAGTCGTTATCGATAATCCCGCTGTTGATTGGAACCCATTTACGAATGACGTGAAAGCTTCTTCCGTAAAAGATTATTCCGAAAATTTGAATGCAGATAAAAATATTTCGGCTAAAGCCGAACCAGATACCCGTTATCAAATGTTATTGGATGATTTCAAGGCTTCAAGACTCGCTGATCCTTACTCACCAACTGCCAAGACAGTGATAGAAAGAAAGTTTAACGAAAACCGTGAAATGCCGGAAGTGCGGGTGAAAGAAATTCTTGAAACAATTTTAACTTCACCGCTTGTGAAAGAGACTGCAAAATTAATTGAAAAAAGATTAGGCAGACCGCTTGAGCCGTTTGATATCTGGTATAACGGTTTCAAGGCAAAGAGTAAATATTCTGAAGCCGACTTAGGTAAAATTGTTGCAAAAAAATATCCAACTCCACAAGCATACCAAAAAGATATTCCCAATCTTTTGATGAAACTTGGGTTCACAAAAGATAAAGCAAAATTCTTAGCAGATAATATAGAAGTTGATCCTGCTCGTGGTTCCGGGCATGCGTGGGGTGCGGGAATGCGTTCAGAGAAAGCGCATCTACGTACCCGTGTTGATAAATCGGGAATGAATTATAAAGGTTATAATATAGCGGTTCATGAAATGGGACATAATGTTGAACAGACGTTTTCTCTCAACTCGATCGATCATTACATGCTGCAAGGTGTTCCGAATACTGCATTCACGGAAGCGTTTGCATTTCTTTTTCAAAGCAGAGATTTGCTGTTGTTGGGTTTGCAGCCGGAAGATAATGATGCTGAAGCTCTACAGGCACTTCAAGATTTTTGGGCAGTGTACGAAATAGCGGGAGTATCACTCGTTGATATGGAAGCCTGGCATTGGATGTATAACCATCCCGATGCAAATCCTGAGCAATTGAAAGAAGCAGTTCTTAAAATCTCAAAAACTATTTGGAATAAATTTTACGCCCCTGTATTCAAGGTAAAGGATGTTGTCCTGTTAGGAATATATTCTCACATGATCGATTCATTCCTTTATTTGCCGGACTATCCTCTCGGTCATATTATTTCTTTCCAAATTGATGAACATATAAAGAAGACAGGGAATCTTGGAAAGGAATTCGAACGCATGGCAACTTTCGGAAGCGTTTCACCGGATGTTTGGATGAAGCATGCTACAGGTTCACCGGTAAGTGAAAAGTTTCTTCTTGATGCAGCACGGAAAGCATTAGAACAAATTAAAAAGTAGTTTTCTATGATTGGAATTTAAGTATTCGGGTTCTGAATTATTTTTAAAAGATAAAGTTATTTATGTTACAAAAGATTTCTTTAGCATTAATAAATCGGGCTGAGTTGTTTTATACAAAAACTATCTCGGTAGTTTCTTTTGTTTTTGAAATAATGTATGAACTGAAAAACTTTTTTCTGCAGCGTAAAATTACCAGGCTTATCCTGATCCGTCAAATTTTATTTACAGGGTTTGAAGCCTTAGGATTGATTTCCTTTGTCGCAATTGCCGTGGGGGGAATAATTATACTTGAAGGAAGTGCAATCCTTCCTAATTTCGGGCAGAGCAAACTTCTCTACACTATTCTTGTTATTATAATCTTACGCGAGCTTGGAGGACTGCTGACAGCCTTTATTATTATAGCCCGTTCCGGTTCTGCTATTGCTACAGAACTTGGAAACATGGTAGTACATCAAGAAGTTGAATCACTTGTTTCTTTTGGAATTTCTCCGGTGTTGTATTTAGTTGTCCCAAGAGTTCTGGGTGTTGTCCTTTCAATGTTAGCCTTAAATATTTATTTCAATGTTGCCGGGTTGTTAGGAGGATGGTTGGTAGCTTATATTTTTGCCCCGATCCCGCTTCTTGATTTCTTCTCTAAATTATTTTCTGAAATTGCCGTAGGAGATATAACTTCGAGTTTTATAAAATCACTACTCTTTGGTTTCGTAATTGCAGTTGTCTCAAGTTATCAAGGACTTCAAGTCAGTTTTGCTTCAACGGAAGTTCCACAGAGAACAATCAAAGCCGTGGTGCTTTCGCTTAGCTGGGTGATTTTGATAGATATCATTATTACAGCAATGATGTATTTGGTATGATGAAAAAATTCGAAGCAAATAATGTCAGCTACAAAAAAGAAAATCAAATACTAAATGATTTTTCATTTTCTTTTGATAAGCCGCTGATCGGGATATTGACAGATCAACAGGATGAAAATACCAACGTTCTGAAAATTCTAGCCGGGTTGATTGAACCTGAGGGAGGCAGCATCCGCCTTGAAGGGGAAAATGTTTATACTTCGTTTAATAAAAAAGAAAAAGCGATTAGGAAACAAATTGGATTCGTTTTTCAGCATGGGGGACTGCTATCGAATCTTACCATTCTTGAAAATTTTCTAGTTCCATATGATTTTCATTTCCCCGAAAAATCGCTTAATGAAAAAATGAAAAAAATAACCGGCTTAATGGATAGCTTCGAACTATCCGGAGGAATATTATCCGAGCGCCCTGCAAAACTAACGCTCTCAATGAGGAAAGCTTTATTATTTATTAGAACATATCTCATTGAACCCAAAATTATTTTTTATGATGATCCGTTTATGAATTGTCCTTCGCAAATTAAAAAATCAATCCTTAAACAAATCTTAAAGTTGAGAGAGGAAAAAACTATTCAGATTTTCTGCGATAGTATTGATGCGCATTTATATGAGCTGGCTGATACGGTAATTCTCTTGAAGCAGGGAGAACTTATATCATCAGCGACATTTAAAGAGTTGAAAAATTCAGATTCTGATTTCGTCAACAGTTTAACTTCAAAAATATTAGAAGGGAACTTATGAAATTTAAATTACGCTATTCGGAAAGAATTGTCGGCGCATTTATCATCGTCGCAATCATTATCGTTGCAGCCTCAACCGGGTATTTAATTATGAACAAAAAAGTTTTTGAGAAGAAATTTTCCTTCCGGGCAAAATTTAGCGATGCGGTGGGATTATCTTCTTCTACTCCAGTTTATTTTAAGGGATTCAAAATTGGAGTTATTTCACAATTTGAATTAACGGAAGACAATTATATTATTGCTGACCTTAACGTATATGAAGAGTACAGGAAAAAAATTGTAAAAAATTCTGCTTTGTTTAAAAGTGTTAATCCGGTTACGTCTACAAGCACCATTGAGTTTCTTCAAGGTCCCGATAATTTGTCGGAATTGGCTGAAGGAAGTATGATCCCGGGGATTGATATCCCGGAAGGAGAGACGCTTCTCGCTAATAATATGGTTCAAAAAACCGGTGATCCGTTGAATGCAATTATTTATAACCTTGCGGCATTCTCCGAAAATATTAATAAAGATAATAACGTTGATAAAGGGGCAATCTTTCGCGCATTGGTAAATATGGCAGACGTTGCCGAATCGATGAAAAAAATATCAACAACTTTGAATGTAGATCTCGAAAATATTTCCCAACCTGATAAACTGGGAAAACGACCCTTGTCTTCCTTAGTTTTAAATGCGGCATCCATAACAGATTCGTTAAGAATAATGACCGGCATGGTGAACCATTCGTTAAAGCAGTTGGATACTGTGTTAAGCGTCTATGGCAAGCCTGAGGGGCTTGCTGTTAAACTGATTGACCCGGACAAAAAACTAATTATTGAACCGATCAGTAAAACTATAACGAACATCAACGAAATTCTTCCTAAACTTGTAACCTTTTCTGAGTTTCTTGTTACACAACAAGGGCAGTTTGATGCTATTCTAAAACGAATTGAGGAAACATTGGAAGAGGTGCAGGTTACATTTGAAGCTATAAACGGGAGTCCATTTATAGGAAGGCCTAAAAGTGAAAGGAAAAAATAATTTCAGAAAAAAGATGAAACATCACGAATGACATTTCATCTTTTGTGATTTTATTTTTTTGAGGTCCAGCTATCTTTTAAAGTAACCGTTCTGTTAAAAACTAGTTTCTTTGCTGTGGAATATTTTGAATCCACACAAAAATATCCATTTCTTTCAAATTGAATATGCTCTCCGATTTTCGCATCTTTCAAATATGGCTCAACAAGAGCATCGGTAATAATTTCAAGAGAAGTTGGATTCAGAAAGTCTAACCAGTTATCATCAGCTGCCGGATTTTCAAGTGTAAAAAGCCTATCATAAAGTCTTACCTCAACGGGGACTGCTTGTTTTGCGGAAACCCAATGAATTGTCCCTTTTACTTTTTTAGTGCTTATACCGCTTCCGCTTTTGGTCTCCGGATCAAATGAGCAGTGTAATTCAACAACGTCTCCGGTTTCATTTTTAATCACTTTATCACATTTGATGATGAATGCATATCGCAGGCGTACTTCGCCACCCGGAACAAGACGGTGAAATCCTTTTGGTGGATTTTCCATAAAGTCTGTTTGTTCAATAAAGAGTTCGCGTGAAAAAGGAATGTTTCTCTTGCCCATTAAAATATCTTCCGGGTTATTAACTGCCTCAAGTTCTTCAACTTGATTTTCCGGATAGTTTGTTAAAACAATTTTTAACGGATGCAGAACAGCCATTGCCCGTTGGGCTTTTTTGTTCAAATCATTTCGAATTGAAAATTCGAGTAAAGAAATATCGGTCATCGCATCTCTTTTTGCTACCCCGATCGCTTCCGCAAAATCTCTCAACGCTTCCGGTGAATAACCTCTTCTGCGTAATCCGGAAATAGTGGGCATTCGCGGATCATCCCAGCCATCAACAAAATTTTCTTTTACAAGTTGAAGAAGTTTTCTTTTACTCATGACGGTATAATTTAAATTTAAGCGGGCAAATTCAATTTGTTGAGGATGATAAATTCCAAGTTCATTTAAAAACCAATCGTAAAGCGGTCGGTGGTTTTCAAATTCCAGCGTACAAATAGAATGAGTAATTTTTTCTAGCGAATCTTCCAGTCCATGTGCCCAATCGTAAGTGGGATAAATGCACCACTTGTTGCCCTGGCGCTGATGTTCCTCGTGAACAATGCGGTACATAATAGGGTCGCGTAAGTTAATATTTGGAGAAGCCATATCAATTTTTGCACGCAGTGTTTTTTCTCCATTCTTAAATTCACCTTGTCTCATGCGGGAAAATAAATCAAGATTTTCTTCGACATTTCTATTCCGGTAAGGACTACCCGATCCCGGTTCAGTCAATGTTCCTCGTGTTGCCCGTATTTCATCCGCATTTAAATCGCAAACGTAAGCTTTTTCTCTTTTTATCAACTCAACGGCAAATTGATACATTTGTTCAAAATAATCTGAGGCGAAAAATATTCTGTCCTCAAAATCCGCTCCGAGCCATTTAATATCTTCAATTATAGAATCAACATACTCCTGCTCTTCTTTGCTGGGATTTGTATCGTCAAAACGGAGGTTGAATTCCCCTTGGAAATCTTTTGCAATTCCATAATTAAGAACAATAGATTTTGCATGTCCGATGTGAAGATAGCCATTTGGTTCCGGAGGGAAGCGTGTATGAACGTTTCCGTTCCATTTATTTGTTTTTAAATCTTCATCGATTATTTCATAGATAAAATTTTTTTTCTTTAGAGATTCATCTGAAATTTCATTGTTGTGTTGCTCGTTCATAAACCTTCTGATTTCTTTTCTTCAAATTTACGGAAATTTAAAACAAAAAAACCCGAAACATATGTTCCGGGTTTTTTATTACATGGGATATTTCTTATTTAGAAGGTTTGGCGCGTTCAACGACCGTGCGGTCGCCCTTCTTTTTTGAATTTAACTTTTCTAAAACAACTTCGGCATCACGCGGTGAAACCGAAAAAAATGAATAAGAGTCCATCACTTGTACCGCGTCAATTCTGCGGGATTCGATATTAGTTTTTTGCATTAACATATCGACTAATTTTTTTGGACTTAATCCGTCTTTTTTCCCAACAGCAATAAATAATCTTTCTTGCCCTTTTCCACCTCGTTCTCTCCCTTCTCCTCTATCTCTGCCTTCACTTCTAAAACTACCTTCTTCTCTGCCTCTTCGTTCACCGCTACGGCTTTCTTCCCGTCTTCTGCCGTCGCGTGGCTTGTCTTCTCTTCCTCGTCGGCTGTCCTGTCTTCCTCTAGCGCCTTTGTCTCTAGAGTCATAACTGCCGGATTGTCTCTTCGATTCAAAGAAGTCTTGAACATTTGCGTAACTTCCTTCTTCAAGAGAATTTTGAAACGCGTATTGAATCAATGCGGAAGTAATTTCTTCAGGAGAATTGTTCTCGAGTAAATCTTTTGCTAAAGTAATATAGTTTGAGGCAACGCCTTTGGTAATAAGATTTTTTATCTCTAATGCTATTTTTTCTTTTTTGAAATTGATTACTTCTTTTACTTGTGGAATACGCCCTTTTCGGATTTCGGTTTTTGTAATGTTTTTAATGAACATTAATTTTCTATATTCTTCAGGTGAAACGAAAGTAACCGCGGTTCCTTCTTTGCCGGCTCTCCCTGTTCTTCCGATGCGATGGAGATATGCTTCAGGGTCTTGCGGTAAGGCAAAATTGATAACGTGCGTAAGATCGTCAATATCCAAGCCTCGTGCTGCAACATCGGTCGCAACGAGCACATTCGTTTTTTTCTTTTTAAATTTATTTAAGATTTTTTCGCGTTGAGCTTGTGAAATATCTCCGTGCAAACCTTCACTGTCATAATCACGGTCGTGTAATTTGGAAGTAATGTAATCAACATCATTCTTTGTTCTGCAAAAAACAATTCCGTAAAATTCGTTTGTTGTGTCGATGATACGGCAAAGCGCTTCAAGTTTGTCAGCTTCACGGACTTCAAAATAAATCTGATCGGTTAAAGAAATGGTTTGTCCCGCGTTTTTTGCTTTTACAATTTCGCGGTTTTTCATATATTTTTTTGAGAGCGTTGAAATTCGATCAGGCATAGTAGCTGAAAATAATAACGTCCTTCGTTCGGGATTCGATCCGCTTAAAATTTCTTCTATATCATCGATGAAACCCATGTTAAGCATTTCATCGGCTTCGTCTAACACAACGAAAGAAACTTTACTGAGAGAAAAAATCTTTCTCTTCAATAAATCCATAACTCTTCCGGGGGTTCCAACAATAACATCGACTCCTTTTTTCAATCTTCTTAATTGAATATCGTAGGATTGTCCGCCGTAAATTGGGGCAACGTGAATATTTTTATGTCCGCGAAGGGAGTTAAATTCTTCCGCAACCTGAATTGCAAGTTCGCGTGTAGGCACGAGAACTAGTACCTGGAGATGGCTGGATTTGATTTCTAATTTATCGATGATAGGTAACGCAAACGCAGCGGTTTTGCCGGTTCCGGTTTGTGCTTGTCCGATTAAGTCGTTTTCTGATTGTAGAATTAAGGGAATTATTTTGCTCTGAATTTCGGTCGGTTCTTCAAATCCCTTCATTTTAATTGCTTGAAGCATTTCGTCGGAGAGTCCTAGTCCATTAAAGGCAGTGGTCATGTAGTATGTACTTTCATGTAGTTGATATTTTTCCGTGAATTATGTTTCAACTCATGAAGAATAGTTCTCGCGATCTCGAATGACGGGAAAGGGGAGGAGCAACTGTAGATGATAAACAAATCCTAATAAGTAGAAATAATTCTTTGTGCTAAAATAATTGAATTTTTCGTCATTTCATAATTGAGGAAGATGCGAAATAATGCCAAAATCAAGGATTTATTATTTCTAATGCGATATTTATTCTCTCAATGGTTTCAATTTTGCCAAGGATGACAAAAATGTCGTATAATCCGGGCCCACCACTAACCCCCGAAACAGCCAGTCTAAGGGGATGAATGACTGCTGCATTTTTAACTCCGGCTTCTTCGGCTGTTTTATGCAACGCATTTTCATAATCTTCTTTTAACGGTTTTTCGATTGCCTGAATTGCCTCTCCATATTTTTGCAGAAGGTGTTTACTTTCGGTTGTCCAGCGCTTTTTTAAAGCATCCAGATCATAAAATGCCGGTCGGGCAAAGAAATATTCAGCGTTGAGGATAATTTCCTTAATAAAATTTATCCGTTCCTTCATCGCCTGAATTATGAGGATCAATTTTTCATCACTTAGTGAATGTTGAATAAAAGAAGATGTAGAAAGTTCTTCCTTCAAGAGTTGGAGCAATTCCTCATCTGTCTTCTTTTGGAGATGCGCAAAATTCATCGATTGGAGTTTTTCAATATTAAAAACCGCCCCGGCTTTATTTACTCGTTCCAATGAAAAGGATTGACACAATTCATCCAGAGAATAAAACTCTCTGTCGTCGCCTGCAGTCCAGCCGAGCAGAGCAACAAAATTAACGAGCGCTTCTTTCAAATAGCCTTTTGCCCGGTAATCTTCAACCGCAACATCACCTTGCCGTTTACTTAGTTTTGATTTGTCAGGATTCAACAAGAGAGGGAGGTGCGCAAATTGTGGTACTTCCCATCCGAAATATTTATAGAGCAAAATATGTTTTGGGGTTGATGAAAGCCATTCTTCACCACGGATTACGTGTGTAATTTTCATCAAGTGATCATCAACTACATTTGCGAGATGGTAGGTCGGGTATCCGTCACTTTTTAATAAAATTTGATCATCCACAACATTGCTGTTGAAAGTAACTTCACCGCGAATGATATCTGCAATATTGATTACTTCATCCGGGAGTACATCCATGCGGATTACATAAGGCTGATCATTCTTAAGTTTTTCACTTATTTCAGTTTCCGTTAAATTAAGACAATGCTTATCGTATTTTGTTTGTTGTCCGACTTTTTGTTGATCATCTCGCAGTTGCTTCAACCGGTCAGAAGTGCAAAAACAGTAATACGCTTTTTTTTGTTGAATGAGTTCGTCGGTATATTTTTTATAAATAGCTAACCGTTCAGATTGAACATAGGGACCAAATCCGCCATCTTTCCCGGGACCTTCGTCATAATCGAGCCCTGCCCATCTTAAGGATGCAATAAGATTTTCAACTGCACCTTCAACCATACGGGTTCTGTCGGTGTCTTCTATGCGAAGAATAAAAGTACCGTTATTTTTTTTTGCAAAAAGATAATTATAAAGCGCAGTACGAAGACCTCCTACATGTAAGTAGCCTGTAGGACTGGGCGCAAATCTGACTCTCGGTTTTTCACTGATCATTTTTTAAACTTTAGGGGAAGATTATGATTTTTTAATAAATTTATCGGATGTATAAAACTTTACTTTCTCAACAAATTCCTGACTGTCTATCGGTTTTGGAATATAATCGGTTGCACCCGATTCCAAACATTTCTCTTTATCGCCTTTCATAGCAAAAGCAGTAAGGGCGATAATCGGGGTATCTTTATAAGCCGGCATTAACCTGATTTTTTCTGTAGCTTCAAATCCGTTCATAACAGGCATTTGCATATCCATTAGGATGAGATCAAATTTTTGTTTGCCAACTTGTTCAACTGCTTCAGCGCCGTTTTCAACAACAACAACGGAAATGAAATTATTTTTCTTTAATAATCTTGTAACAATAATTTGTGAATGTTTGTAATCTTCAACAAGAAGAATCTTTGGCACGTCGGTCTGCTTTGCCGCTTCTTCCGGAGTCGTAGGCTCATCATAGCGATTGATCATGGCATTTATAGTGCCTGCTAAATCTTCTATGTTTGTGCTTCTCTTGTTAAGAAGTTCTGTAAACAGCCCATCAATTTTCTTTAGGTCACCTTCAAAATTTTCTTTCCCGGTATAAATAATTATTGGAAGGTTCGTGAATTTAGGATTTGATTTTATAAGTTTAATCAGATCAAATCCATTGATTTCGGGCATATCCAGATCGATGATTGCAAGATCAAGAGGAATATCTTTTATCTTCTCCATTACTAATGAGGAATTTGAGAGAGCTACTGGGTTATATCCGACGGACGCGATAGCTTCTTTAATTAAATTTAAAGTAGGAACGTCATCATCAACACAGAGAATGTTTGAATCTTTTTTCAGTTTATAACTGGTGAGAACTTCGACTAAATCTTTGTACTTGATTGGTTTAACAAAGTATTCCACAGCTCCCATCAAGAAAGCTTTTTGCTGCTCTGCTTCAACCGAACAAACAATGATCGGAATGAATTTGGTTGATTTATTTTCCCTAATTTTCTTTAACAATTCCAACCCGTTAATATCCGGAAGAACAATGTCGGTAATTATGGCAAGTACGTGTTCGCGTTCCAGATATTCCAGTGCTTTTAATCCGGCATTAACAATTACCGGTTCGTAACCCCATTTATTAAGATAATTGCCTAAAAGTTTTGATGTTGCATAATCATCTTCAATTACCAGTACTTTGTTTTTCCCATCGGTTGCTTTGGGGAGTGAGGAAATTTTCGTCTCAATATCATTCACCTCGTCGATAGGGAGATTAAAACGGATAGTTGTTCCTCTATCACGGTTTGAAGCCGCTTCGACCGAACCATGCATTAATTCTACATATTTTTTAGCAAGGAGAAAACTTAATGCAGTAAAACTATATTGTTTCTGAGCAGTAATATCAAGTGCTTTGGGGAGAAACGTCCTATCCGGCATTGAAGCAGTTTTGTTTGAAATACTAATCGTCACACGTTTTTTGTCTAAAAGACTCGCGGTTATATTTACGTCTCCGCTCGCCGAATGATAGAGCAAATAAGATAAAAAATTTAATACTACCAGCCGCAATTTTTGATGATCAATCTTGATGTTAACGGGTAATTCATCTGAAATAGACGAAACAAAAGTAAAACCGGCATTCTTTAATTTTTCTGATTGTTGATTTAAGATATCGGAAATAACATTTTTAAAATTTATTTCGCTTGGTGTCTCGGTTACATTTCCTCCGTCAACCCGTGCAAAATCAATTAAATCATTCAGGAGTGCTAAAAGTTTTTGTGCATTATCCCGGATAGTAAGGACGTAATCCGCCTGGTTGGACGTTAGTCTGTCATCATTGAGCAAGGAAGCAAATCCAATAATACTATTTGTTGGTGTGCGGAATTCGTTAGCTAGTTCGGCGACAATTTTACTTAGGTTAAATTCCGATTCAAAAACAACGCCGGATACGGTTTGCAGGTAAGGAATAAGTGTTTCGCAAAATTGTTCTAAGAAATCTCTATCGCCTTTGGTAAATGGGGTTTTCTGCGAAACTTTTAAAAGATATTTTTCAGCTGCGACTTTTATGGCAATACAACTTTCATAGATCACAAAGTCGGTTGATTGGATCTCACAATTTGCGTCAGAGTTAAACAAAACTTTATCAAAATCAGTTTGATGAATCTTGCAAGAGGAGCACTCATAAAGCGCATTTGGTAGAAATGATTTCCGCGCGGAAGTCGATTTTCCTTGAAAGACTAACTTATTATTGTTATTTATTTTAAAAAGAATTGCCGATTGAAGTTGAAATTCGTTTGTAACAAATTCGCAAAGTTTATTTGGGAACTCTGAGATATTATGCGTAACAGAATTTCGTAACTCATTTAATCCAGCAAGCAAGTGAAGGTTTGATATTATCATAACTCTATAATTAATTCTCCATTTGTCCTAAATATAAAGATTTTCTTTAGAAATGAAAAAGATTATTTCGTTTCTTTCAAAACTTCGGGGGAAAAAATGAAAAAAATTCTCTTATTTACTTCTTGACAAAGACCTTTAAGGGTAATATATTTAACCCATGAAAAAGCAACTATTTATCTTTTTTACATTTCTATCAATAAGTTCTCTCATCGGTGGAGTCCTTTATGATTTTATTACTGCTAGGAACGTCGGTGAAAATATTCTGGTCGAATGGAAAACTTCCGAAGAAACAAACGTTAAAGAATTTATTGTTGAACGTTGCACTCCCCAAAGTGATTATGTTGCATTAGAGACGATCAAACCTAAAGGTTCCAACTCGTATTATTCTTTCCTAGATCAAAATGCTTACAAAGTTACCGATGTGATGTTTAAGTATCGTATAAAAATAGTTGATAATAATAATGCGGTATCTACTACTCAAGAGGTAAGTGTCTCACATAACATTTCCGGCGTTAAAAGAACGTGGGGAAGTATAAAAGCAATGTTTAGATAGTTTTTGTGCTTACATTTCT